>JBCDAX010000001.1:0-269417 GCA_039184805.1 Bacteroidota bacterium
ATTAGGACTGATTGCCCCTGGACCCTCCTGGTTGAGTTCAGAAAAACGAAGGTCACCTGCTTCTTCAGCATAAGCATCCAACAAATTCTGTGTGAAAGGCACATCCCCACGTCCTTCTGGAACAGGATTACTTAATCCGGAGAATCCTTGCCCAGTATCCTGTCCATCCACGGCATCATTGACCAAAGTAAATACATGCTCAGCATTATCAGGTGAATCATAAAAGGTATAATCCGGTGCCAAGGTATAGAATGGGTCGCTTATGACCATATTGGCCATGTTTGCCGCTTCTTCCCATCTTTCTTGATATAGATATAACCTTGCCAAAAATGCCCTTGCAGCTCCTGGATTTGCTATGATTCTGGTACCATCTGCCAAAAGAGGTATAACAGCCAATAGCTCAGCTTCCACAAAGTCCTGTACCTCGCCCAGGGTAGCCCTAGGAAGTTCAATGCCGATTTCAGAAGTTGTCACCAAAGGAACGCTCAGATTGGAACGCCCCTGAGCAACCTGCAATGGCTGTCCGAATACTGTGGACAGTTGGAAATACACCAGGGCCCTCATGAACCTTGCCTCGGCAATGGCCTGGGTCCTTTCAGCATCCGTGAAATCCTCATCTTCTACAAGTGGAACATTGTCTATGACCAAGTTTGCTGCCCCGACAACCTCATAATTATCGTCCCATATTCCAAATATGGAAGTATTGTTTGACAAAGTGGCATAAACACTTACCTGTTCAAATGACGAAAAGGTACCCTCAAAGGCCACGTTGTCCGATTGCCACTCCTGTATGAACTGAAAAGTCCCGTTCAGCACATCATCCTGTTGTGCCCTGTTGTATATCCCGACAACTGCCCCCAATGCGGTAACTTCACCGGAAAAAACAATCTCATTAGCAATATCGTCCTCGGGCAACAGCTCCAGTCTATTTTCACATGAAGACATTACCAGTACGAAAAGGGCCAGTATTGCACTTAATTTATTTTTGTTCATCTTATTCATTTTAATTTTTAATAGTCCTAGAATGTTACATTCATTCCCAATGTAAATGTAGAAGCCTGTGGCACGGTAAAGAAATCCTGGCCTTGGGTACCAGCTCCGTCCGCTCTGTTGGATGCTTCCGGATCATATCCGTCGAGATCATCACTTTTGATGGTCAACAGGTTGGTCCCGGTCACATATAACCTCACATTGGTCAAGAATGTTCTGTCGATAAAGTCTCTTGGTAAAGTATATGCCAAGGTCACGTTCTTCAACCTGACAAATGAACCATCCGCAATCTGAGCTGATGAAGTCTGATTGAAGGTGCTGATAGTAGAACTGTTGGGGCTTGGGATAAATGCTTGATCACCAGGTTGTTGCCATACGTTTAAAACCCTTGTGGTCTTGTTAAATCCACCAACAGGGTTTTCCGTAAATTCTCTGGATGTTAACAATAGGTCATTACCTATGGAATAGTTGAACAATGTGCTCAACGACCAGTTCTTATAGGTAAAAGTGTTCGAGAAACCACCCACGAAATCAGGGTTACCCTGTCCGACTATCCTTCTGTCCGCAGCCGTAGGAGTCGTCGTCGGGTTGCCATCGGCGCCCAACCACTCGGCATCCCCGGTCTGTGCATTGACCCCAATATAAGGAATTACATACCATGAGTTTGCTGATTCTCCGAGCACAGCTCTTTGTGGTGAATTTCCTAAAGAGCCACCTACTTGTTCAACGAACGGTCTTCCTTGCTCGTCCACACTTGCCTCTTCCGGCAAAGAGGTAACCTCGTTCTCGTTGTAAGCAATATTGAAGTTCGACGTCCAGCTGAAGCCCTCCGGGTTATCAAAGATGGTCGCATCGATTGAAAGCTCAACCCCTCTGTTTTCCAATTCCCCAACGTTCTGCAACACATTGTTAATACCATTATTGAAAGTAGGGTCAACAGGAACAAGAAGAATCAAATCATCAGTTGTCCTGTTGTAGTATTCAGCATTGAACGACAATCTACGGTTGAAAAAACTTGCCGAGAGTCCAATATCCCAGGTCGTTGTGCTTTCCCACTGTAGGTCAGGATTCGGTAGGGTAAGAGGGGTGAGTCCCGATTGACCATTATAGTTATTGGTCCCGAAAGTTCCCAAAGAAGGGAAGAAGTTCAACACGTTAGTAGCATTGGTAATCCTATCATTACCGGTCGAACCTATACTACCGTTAATTTTAAGTCCCTGGATCCAGGTCACATCCTGCATGAAAGGCTCTTCCGATATGTTCCATCCAGCAGCAGCGGACCAAAACGTACCAAATTGGTTGTTCGCCCCGAAAACTGAAGATCCATCACGTCTCAAGGAACCTTCCAATAGGTACCTACCATTGGCGTAATCGTAAGATACCCGACTTAAATATGACACCAAAGTGGTCGCATCACCACTGGAAAACGTAGTAGGGAAGGTGGAGGCAGATTCCACATTACGTTGGGCATCGGAAAGGAATCCCGTACCATCCGCTCTTAAAATCCTGAACTCGTTCTCTTCAAATGAGTATCCGACAAGTACGTTCAGGTTGTGTTTTTCACCAAAGGTCTTATTATAGGATAGCAAGCTGTTCACAATGACCCTGTTCTGTTGTGAAATCCTGTTTCGCGCCAATCCACCAGGAGTTAGCAGCTCAATCTCCCGTTCAATAACATCATCGAGATTTCTATCGATACCGAGTTCCTGTTTGAAACTAAGTCCATCTATAAAAGAGGATAGGTCAAAGTTCAAATAGGCGTTACCGATGATCCTGGTCGTGTTCTGGTCATTTTGCTCCAATAGCTCTTGAGCGATTACGTTACCACCACCTACGTTACCTGCGGTTGTGAAATTGCCATCATCATCAAATGGCTCAACGTCGGGTCTTTGCAATAAAGCAATTGTGTATGGAGCAGAAAACGCATTTTCAGCAGGTGTACGGTCGAAATTGTTTTGGGACACGTTCATGTTCATCCCAGCGGTGAGCCAATCGGTCGCCTTGGCCTCTATATTGGCCCTAAAACTGGTTCGGTCAAGTGCATTACCAAGAAGAACCCCCTCCTGTGTTTCACGGGTGGCACCTATGAAATAACTCGCTTTTTCGTTACCACCTCTTACACTTATGTTGCTATTGGTTGAAACACCTGTTCCAGTAACCAGGTCTATAAAATCAACATCTCCACCAGCATCTGTCAACAAGGTTTGCCCTGTTACCGACCTAATGGAAGTTGTGAAATCAATGAACTCACGTGCGTTCAACAGCTCCGGAGAGTCTGTCAGTGTGGAAAAGGATACATTGGTATTTATGTCAACGGTCACCCTTCCGTCCGTTCTTCCCTTTTTGGTGGTGATAAGGACCACACCGTTACCACCCCGCGAACCGTACAATGCTGCAGCAGCGGCAGATTTTAGTACGGAAATGCTCTCGATATCGTTCGGGTTGATCGTTGCAAGTGGGTTGATTCCCTGTCCGGTTCCCTGGGCAAGTGTATTAAAGGTATCACCCAAGACAACACCATCGATAACGAACAATGGTCTGGAACTACCTCCAAGAGAGTTCGTTCCCCTTATCCTTACCTCTGGGGCAGCTCCAACAAGACCGGAACTACTCGTAACCTGAACACCGGCTGCTTGACCCTGAAGTATGTTCTGGGGAGAATCCACCACCAGATTATCAATCGACTCATTACCTATTTCTGAAACACTCGTAATTACGTTCTTTCTGGATTTCTCCCCATAGGCAACCACGACCACTTCCTCTAAGGCTTCGGCATCTTCTTCCATCTGTACATTGATGGTATTGGATGCTCCTATGGTCACATTTACCGTTTTTTGACCCAGGTAGCTGAAACGAAGTCTTTGGCCTTCGGCCACGGATACCCTGTAATTACCATCAAAATCGGTTTGCGTCCCTGACGTAGTACCAACCACTACAACAGAGACCCCAGGCAATGGAAGACCAGATTGGTCGGATACATTACCGGTAATCGTTTTTTGTTGTGCTAGCATTGACGTTGTGAGCAACATCAAAAATACTGACCACATCCAATGATTTTTTACTTTCATAGAGTTTAAAGTTTTGTTAGAAATTTTGTTTGAGTTAGTGCAACTGAGAAAGGTGGACGGGAGGTACTTTTAAGTGGCTAATTCAAAAAATCAAAATGAGATCAAAGCTTAATGGATTGTCTCTTTTTGGTAAAGCATCTCACCGCCTCACCTTACAATTGCAAGACAAACAAACCAAATAGAAAGAACAAAAAAGTAGTTTGAAATTGGCAAAACAAGAAAAAGGTCTTTCCCAATCCGAAGAGACTAAATTTTAAAAGTCTTGAGTTTTCAAAAACATCTTTCGGTAGGCCTTTGGAGTCATTCCAACTTTCTTTTTGAACTCTTTATAAAAACTGGCCTTACTGCAATAGCCAACTTCATATATTATTGATTTGATACTGATTTGAGAACCATTCAAAAGTAGCTTTCGTGCCTCTTCAATTCTATATTGATTAAGCATTTCATAAAAAGTACATTTCATTTTTTTACTAAATACTTCGGAAATTTTATGTTTGCTTTTATCTAGTAGTTTGGCAAGCTCATCAAGGTTTAATCCCGCGTCCATATATATTCTATCTATTTCGAATGCATTTTCTATCAACATTTGTATTTCGTTTGACTCCTCTAGAGTAAGTCCAGATTTACGGTATTTAATACGAATGGTACCGTGCTTCAGGTGTTGACGCTTTCTTGAAAATTTTAAATTTAAAAACATGGGAGTCATATTAACTAACTCCTAAGTTCCATATCAACGTGTTTTAAATCGACTTATTTACGTCAATTGACACAGTTTAGGCAACAGTGATTGAACAATATTAGCCACTTAGTCCAAAAGAACCTTTTTTCTTTAAGAATTATGTTTTTCAAGAGCATTATAGAATGAAGATGGTGTGGAGAATCCAGAATTATAGGCTAGTTCCTCCAGTGCTTCTTGATCTATTTCCTGGGTCATAATGGAAGTCATTTTAAGAATTCGAAACTGATTGACAAATTCTTTAAATGTTAGTCCCCAATCAACTTTTAAAGCTTTAACTATTTTATATTTTGGACAACCAATGTTATATGACAAAAGGTCTAAGGTTAATTCAGTGTTTTTATATAATTCTTTTGAATCCAGTTCTTTTAGCACCATATAGGTAATTGGATTCTTGGGTCTTCCGGAACCTCCATCTTCGTATCTGGATTTGGACCTTAGACGGCACAAAGCAGGCAATTTGAACGGAATCAATGATTTAGTCTTTTGACAATGGCGGAAGGTGAGGTATGTGAAAATTAATTTGTGAACAAACATAACCCAAGTAATTTAAGCATTAGCTTCCTTTGTACCCCGAGAATGCATGACGGTAGCTTTTTTGGTCATCATTTCCGAAATGTATTCAGATGGCGTACACCCAAGGCTCTTTTTAAAAGTGCGATTAAAAGTAGATTTACTATTAAAGCCTGAATCCAAGGCAATGGCCAGAAGGCTCCATTCATTGTGTTTACCGTCCGCAATCATTTCTTTTGCCTTTTTTACCCTAAAACCATTTATATAATCATAAAAGTTGGTATTCAGTTGTATTTTAAGAATTTTGGATAGTTGTCTGGGTTGGATGTTTAACTTCATTGATATGTCATGCAAAGTAAGTTCAGGATTAAGGTAAATTTGGTTCCCTTCCATTAAGTCTCTTAGTTGTTCCAAGTATTTGACGGCTTCCGCTTGTGGTAGTTCCTTGGATTTATAACTGGGTTTTTTGAGGTCGATGCCTTTGTAGAAAAGGTTGGAATTATTAAGTGTAATTATCGAGACACTAAAAATTAGGACGCAATTGACCAAAGGGATTACAAGCCAAACTAGAGAAGGTATGAGGGTCCTTAGATTTTCAAAGGTCCAAGCCCCATCTGCAATAAGTAAAACAAAAAAAAGACCAATAAAGATATTCTTCAAGTAGAACATTTGACTTTTGGTCACTTTAGTCCATCTTACGAGGTTATAACGTTTAAAACGACCAATTAAGACAAGAGTGTACGTAGTGTATATAAGGCCTTGAACAAGATAAACATGATGCATGTACATCATTTTTGAGGTACCGAGGAAGTTCGCTGGTTGGGATAAAAACAAGTAGCGTTCCTGTGATGGCATAAAAATTACATCCCACCACAGAAATAAAACTAAAAGAAGCGGTACTAAATGAATCAAATCTGACCATCTTAGCTTTTTTTTGAAACCTAGCAATGTTGCCACGTGAACATATAGCAAAGGATGTAAAAGCAAATAAACCAAACTTGGCCAAACCAATAGCCCTGGCCAAGAATGAAATAATTGCAAAATGCCATATATATTCAAACAAAGAACTAGGGAGAAAGACAAATTAAGAAGTGAAAGCATGGTATTTGACAAGGGTACTTTGGTCCTTTTAACTAAAAGTATGATTGCAAGTAAAAGGCCTTGAACGATACCGGCGCCCATTACAATACAAACTATGACCTCTGTTAAACTTGCTTTTACCAACATGTAAAGTTTATAATTTATTGAATCCAGTTAAAAACCTTTTCCCAGGTCCGCAATGTGGTTCAACTTGAAAATCACCACAAGGCCCTAACAGCAGTAATTGGGTTCCATTCGATTTCCATAAATAGGTTCTTTTTTTCAAACCAGTTACCGACATCGGCTTTTTCTGGGATGCGTGACCAAAATAACCTTCACCCTCATATTTTATAGGTGCTAAAATCAGTTGATCTCCTTGGATGGAAAAAGAACCTTGCTCAGTGACGTCCATATAACTTTGAAATAAGTTCATAGTTGCCAACGCTTTATATTTGGCACTATATTTCCCATCCTCCCTAAAGTTATAAATCATTTCTGAACCCCACGCATTGGCATTACCTACACTCGCTCCAATTTTCCATTTACTCGCGGAACCTGCAACCAAAACCCCAAACGGACCAGAAGTCATATCCACGTTTTTTTCGGCAATAATCCATTTGCCAACTAACGACCTCCCCTTAACTGATGAACGATTGTCTTTATTTGAGTTTACGGTTCTGTAGCTTACGGATTTGGAAGATATATTTTTGGATGAAAGACTGGAAAAGATTTCCTTCACAATATTATAACTATCCTTATCTGTATAATCGCCCCTCTTTTCCATAAGCATAACAAGCACTCTATTTTCCTTAACAATTCCTAAGCAAAAAGAAACTGAAATTTGGCTTGTTGATACCAGTTTATAGCCCTTTCTTTCCGGGGTTAAACTCTGTTCCTTCTTGTCTATCGATAATTTGGTATTGAATTGACTGCTCAGGCTTTTTGAAAGTTCTAAATCTGAGAGTCCATATAACTTTGAATAGCTTTCCTTATTTAAGAGTTTAACCTGTAGCGCCCTCCTGTCCTCACTAATGGTTGGCTTAAAAGTGATACCATAGTCATTTTTAGTTGCAACTGCCCAGCTTGATGAAACCATGAAATCAACCTCTTTAAGGTGGTATAGCCTTGTTGATTGACCATGTCCTTTAAAACAAAAACTCATCAAGCATGAAAGGAATGCTAGGTTAATAAAGCTACGCCACATTATGAATCATCCATTGTATATTATATTTATCCAAGAACATGGCAAAGCCATTTGCGAAGGGAAAAAGCATTGTCCCACCTTGAGATAACTTGTCTACTTTCGCTTTTACAACCTTTTCTTCTAGTTGCAGTCCAATAAACAGCGAGATGTTGTTGCCAGAGTTATATTCAAATGGAGGTACAGTATCTGATGCCTTTACTGTATGGGCTCCGAAAGTGATTTCGGAATCAAAGACTTTTTCCAAATCCCCACTAGATGCCTCTATCGGCGAATCTTTAAACCTTTTGATGTATACTATTTCTCCTTCAAAGACTTCCTTATAAAAATTAAGGGCCTGCTCGCAATCACCATTAAAAGTTAGATACGGAACCAAACTCTTCATAATCTCGTAGATTTAGATTTATGATTTAAAAATCGTATTCTTAATTTACGAATGCGTGTCATTGGAAGTCAATAGGACCGCAATACATTTCAAGGGGAGCTAATCACTGAGTTGTCTAAAAGCTCTCACGAAACCTGAAATATTTCTTCTTCCATCATCACATTGTGTTTCTACTTGAAACTCACCACAGATACCATGTAGTAACAAAACTTTACCGTCTGTGGCCCAATCATAAGTTCTTGGAGGTAAGTCCTCTACATTAATATCTTCCAAAGCTGAAGGATTCCCAAAATACCCTTCACCTTCATATTTGTCAGGATTCAGCGTCAATCTATCCTCGCTTACCGAGTAAGAGCCAGTTTCCACTACATCAATATAACTTTGGAATATACCAAAGGTTGCTCGGGCTTCATAATCGGCTTCATACTTCCCATCGGATAGAAATGTATATGATAACTGAGATCCAAATAGATTCAAGTTTCCAATGTTGGAACTGATTTGCCAGCCACTTCCTGGTCCGGCCAATAAAACTCCGAAAGGTCCGGAGGTTAAGTCAACATCTTTCTGGGCAATTTGCCAGTTTCCAACTAAAGGGCTATCTATGATAACCTCTCCGTCAGTTGAATCATCACTATCACAAGCAACTCCTAAAAGAAGCCCAAATAGGATAAAATATAGTCTTTGAAGAGGCATATAACTTAGATACTTTTTCATACTCAAGTTTTGAAGGTAGTTTCCTATAATCTAGAAACACCATGTTCTACGCACTAAGTAAAAGCATTCAGATTTTCAACATGACCCATTCTCAGTAAGTGCTACCATTAATTGGGGACTTTTAGATTGTTTTCCTCCTGTTTTAATTGATGTAACTGAGATTTGGCCCTGAACGGGATTGGTGGATAGTTCTCACTATTGGTTGAGGCAATTGAGAAAAGTAGGTGGAAGAAGTTCTAAGAGCTAATTCAAAAATTCAAAAAATGAGAACAAAGCTTAACGGATGCCTCTTTTTTGTAAAGACCTCAAGCCAGCCTACCTTTACAATTGCCTAACAAACAAAGCAAAATCAGACTAGAAAAAGGTTTATCCAAATTGGCATATTCAATAAATAGGTCTTTATGGGTTGGCATTATTTAATTGATTGTGCTGTTTTTGCCAGGAAGACTATGACTTTATTTTCTTAGCGTCTTTTGTACGTGAATAGGTTACTTTCTTATTTATTTGCCTTATAACCTAAAACCGATTTTAATTCATCTAAATTAATTAGTCAAAGCCATATTACTAAAACGGTAAACTGCTAGCAAATAGCTCAATAGCTAAATGAGAATATATATACCATAAATTCACCTTATAACTTTTCTATACTTTAATAGTGGAAATGTATTCCGAAGGGGTATACCCAGTTTTTTTTTTAAAAATTCGATTAAATGTAGATTTACTATTGAAACCTGAATCCAGAGCGATTGAAAACAAGTTCCATTCTTTTTGTTTACCCTCTGCAAACATTTCTTTGGTTTTGTTAATTCTATAATTATTAACATAATCGTAAAAATTACTCTTCAGGTGTACCTTAAGTATTTTTGACAATTGTCTAGGCTTTATGCCCAATCTTGATGAAATATCTGATAGGGTCAGCTCTGGATTTAAATATATGTGTTCCTGTTCCATCAATTCCCTAAGTTCGTTTAAATAGTATGTCACTTCAGTTTGGGGTAACTCTTTGGATTTATAAGTTGGTTTTCTGAGTGAAACACCTTTTATGAACAGACTTGAGTTGTTTAAAATTAAAATGGAAATAGTATAAACAAATGCACAAGTTACTAGGGGTAAGGAATACCAAAGTTGATATGGCATCAAATCTCTTGATGCCCTGAACATAGCCGAACCATCTACGATTAGGACGAAAACAAACATGCCCACAAAAGCATAGAGGAGAAAAGAAATCTGTCTATTCGAGAACATTGTCCATCGCCAAAGATTTATTTTTTTGAATCTACGAATCAAGTAAATGGAATAGCTAATGTAAATTAATCCTTGAGCCGTGTACATTCTTTGTAGATAGAATCTTTTTGGAGTATTAAAAAAGTTATCTGGATTTCCCAAAAACAAATAGCGTTCTGTGGCCGACAAAAAAAACACCTCTCTCCACAGAAAAATCATAATGAGTATTGGTAAGATGTGAAGTAAGTCGAGTAACTTCAATTTATACTTATAACCTAAAAGTGTTGCTATATTTAAGTACAGGGAGGGGGGTAACAATAACCAAAATAATGATGGCCATATCAGTAGATACGGCCATTGATGGTACAAGTTGAACAAGTCATAAAAAGTGCCAATTAGAATAATGGAAAAACAAAAGTTGATGAAAGCCAAAAGTCTGTTGGGTAAAGGAACTTTTGTTTTCTTAACAAACAAAATACCTCCCAATATGAATCCCTGTATTGCGCCAGCACCAAAAAGAGATCCCATGATTATTTTCTCAATTGCAATCTCGCCCATTTGAATGTATCGTAAAATATATCTAACAAAGAGTATAAGTAATTATGGAAACTACCAAACAACTAAGAATTCGCTTTATACCCTTTTAAACTTTGCCATTTGCAAATCCTTTATTCACATAATTATTCCAAGTTATTCAGAAATGATAAACAAAAAATTGAAATGAAGTAAAAAAAGTATCAATTACGGTAAATGAGAATTAATTTGAACCAGTAAGTTTTAACTTCAAAGACTCATTTTCAGAATTAGCTTCATAATATGGAAAGAATAGAGTTAACTATGATATTACATGAATAAGAGTCTTGAATTGAACATATTGGGTTCGGGCCGTTAAAGTTTTTGTATGAAACTAAAAATGTTAAAATTAGCTATAAGTTGTATTTTTTTGTCTCTTTTGAATTCAGCCTTTGCCCAAGAGGTTGTACCTAAAAAGTTCCAGAAGATTATTAAGAATTTTGCGAACGCAGATGATAAGCTACCATGGGGAGAGAAAAACGACAGGGCTCCAAAAGGATTAAACCAATTTGGTAAAATAATAGGCTTATGGCGAGTACAGAACGAAAGTATGGATCGAAAAGGAAATTGGAGTCAACCCAAAACCGCCTTTTGGGCTTTTAAGTATATTATGGATGGATATGCCATTCAGGACCTTTACCTAAAAAGCAATGACGGAATTCTGGGAGGGCTAACCCAAATTAGAGCATACAATAGAAATCAAAATAATTGGACAATAAAATCTATCTCCTTTTCAAGTAGTCTTGATCCTATGGACCATGTCGATTTTGTTGCTACAGAAAAAGAGGGTGTGATGATAATGAAGGGTCAAGATAAAACAGATAATAAACTTCGAATTTCATTTTATGACTTCAAGCAAAATTCTTTTAAATGGAAGATAGAATATTATATAAAAGAACTTGAAAAGTGGCTTGAGGTAGGTCGTATTTCCGCCAAGAGAATGAATTTAAATGACTTCAGTATGACTGAATGAATATTGTAACATATGCATTTTAACAAATAGATTTGCTGACCTATTTCCGCAAATAACAGGCGGATATGTCTTTAAAAAAGTTTTCTGGTATTTTCAAGCTTCTTCTATATCTACCTTTTATCAGCATTATTTAACTTACAAATACCTAAGTGCTTCCACCACTTCATATTTTGGACTACGCTTCATGAATTCATTCAAGAATGCGGTATGGCTACCTCCGGAAAGAATAAAAACCCTATCCGTAAGTTGTAAAGGAATCCTATTCAAATTGGAAAAAATCCTAAGATTCCGTTTATAATATTTTGCAGCCTCATCGGCTCCCTCAAACCCATCTTTTGTGCCCACATAGGTCAACATATCTGCATTTATTAATATTAAAAGATCTAGAA
Source organism: Bacteroidota bacterium (assembly GCA_039184805.1). Classification (GTDB taxonomy): domain Bacteria; phylum Bacteroidota; class Bacteroidia; order Flavobacteriales; family Flavobacteriaceae; genus Flagellimonas. The sequence goes on from JBCDAX010000001.1 coordinate 11,847, forward strand.
ATCTAGGATTGTTCATTATGCGCAATTTCTGTTTTAAACTTAGGCTTGGGATGAATGGGTTAAGCTCTGGATAATCAGCAAAAGGGTTGGAATGAAAATTGTTGAATGTGGTAGAATCTATGTAGTTAATCATGCGTTGGCTAATATTGTAGTCATAATCCATTTTGTGGTCTATTGCATAAAGTCTTTCTATATTATGCAATCTGCCTACCTCAAATGCTATTAGCCCTACTTCTCCTGGATACCCAGGTTTGTTTTCTGGATTCTTTAGATATTGTCTATATAAAACGTTTAGTTCGTTGTTACTTTCATAAGGAACTTCAACACAGATTATGGTAGGTTGAAACTTAGAAATCATATGAGCAATCCTTCGGGCTTCTTTCCTATTTTTATTATTCGTTTCATCGAATTCAATGCTTAAAGAATCATTAGTGTTAGCCATATGAAAGGTGGCAAAGTTGAGTACTTGAATTTTTTTTGTTTTCTTTTCTTCCTCGTTTAAGTACGTCTCAAAACTGTTTTGCGCCCCACCTGTTTTTGTGTTGCTGTCCTTGTTTTCATTAAAATAACTGATGATGAAAAATGGTATGACAATTAATAGCAATGGAAAAATTCTATGTGTTTTTCCTACATCCATATTTAATAAATTAGTTACTGAGTTGAAATTAATTTTGGTCTGTTGTTTTGTCTAGATATGGCCGCAGGCAATGGTAAAAAAAATGGGTGGAAAGGAAGTGCCAATTCCAGAAGTTGCACCCATCAAAAACAAACGTTAGGTGGTTTGGGTAAATCCGATCGCAACTTACAGTTCATTTTTCTGAGTGAATATTAACCTCTAAAAGATATTTTACGGTAGTCTTTAAGTCGTACTCGCCTTTATAGTACTTTTCAAGAGTTTGACGAAAATGAGTTGTATTGTAAGCGGTAAATATCTTCAGTTCTTCCATAAGAAGTTTATGCGAAATACCTTTTGCCTTTAGTTTATCTTGAGTGATTCTCCCACACAAAAAAAACTGACTTGCATGCCATAAATGTCTCTGAAACCTAAGTTTCATTTCCTTGCTTTTATAATAAATTTCAGCCCTAAATGGACTCCCATCGATTGGAAATAACAAATGCGTACCCTCATGAAAAATAGTTTCAATAAACGATGTGGTGGTGTTTTTTTCGTCAATTGTGGAGATTACAATGTTCATCTCTGGCCTTGTAACGGTGTAAGCTCCAGCCCAATTAGCATAAGTAACAACATCAACCCTTACTTTTTTCTCCGAGGGCCAAGTATAATCCGCTAAATCCTCCATTTTACCGATAACTTCCTTTTCAAGTTCTTTAATCAATCCGAAATACTTTCCTAATATCTTTTTGTTATGGGAAAATGATTCTGCCAAAAATGTTTCTTGTAGACTTGTGAAACAGAATTTAGAATCTTGGAATACTCTTTGCCAATCGTAGGGTCAACTATTTTTTTCTGAAATAAGATTCTCAAACTGATCAAATCTTGGCATGAATTTTTTCGTAATCTTTAAATGTGAAAAATCTAACATAAGATTGATTATTTCAATCTCAATCTATTATTCGTAATAGTAACTCATCACCAACATTAGATTTAACTAATAATCCCTGGGTACTGAAGATATATTCAAATTCTTGTCGATTGGTCATATTGTTAAACGCCCCCTCAAAAACCATGTAAAATTTATTCCCAAAATCCGTATCCAAAACTTCACTTGTACTAAAATCTGTGACCAATAATAAATCTGTTTTTGATTGGTATGTACCTTTAAAAAAGTTCTTAGAGGTTTGCCCCGTGAATGTTGCCCTATCCTGAAATTTTATTCGTATGATGGGATTATTTTCTTTCGACTCTTCTAAAAAAATGCTACCATTCAGTTTTATTCGAACCACACTCCATTCTCCAATTATGTTTGAAGGGTCAAAATCATTGTGAATCCATGGACTTTCTTCGGAACAACCTAAAAACAACAGGGCAAAAGCTAAAAATAGTCTTTTACACACCTTTCTACAGAAAATAAAAAACACTACCATTTTCAATTAAACTTTTCAAAATTTTCATCCAAAGTTGGAATTTGTGTCGAGTACAGGGGGAGCATTGATTCTCCAGTTTTTAATGTACCGTTAAACATAAATGGCTTTCCGAAATACCTTCTATTAAAAAGTGTGTTTTCCGTTTCCATCTCCATAAACAAATTTATTGTAGAACAAATTCTTCGATTTTTTGTTTAAATTTCTTTTGAGGATTCATATCAAATCCTAACATAGTTTTTTCTTTTAGAGCTATTTTACAAGAAATAGATTCTACGGTTGAATTCCAATTGGGGTGATCTCGGGAGTTAGTCAACACCAACTAAAACTACTTGGACTTTGCCAGTGTTTCGACATTATTAGTTTCCCTAGAAAAAGTACTTTTAGTGGTTGTCGACTTACCCAAAAGCAAGGTTGCAAATATTGACATGCTTGAAATAGTTGGATTAATACTTTGTTTTTTTCAGTAACATCGCTTAATCAAATTTTGGTCTGATAAATTTGAGATGTCAGGTTCTCTTAAAAACGAATATTTGATTAAAAAACCTAACAGTATTATCTAGTAAAATGTTTAGTTTCGCTCAAATAACATCTCATCACCGTTAAGTGATTTTAGAAACAATTCTCCCTCCCCAAAGGAAAACTCAAAGGGGTAATCCTGTCCATCATAAGCTCTGTTGAAAACTCGATAGAATTGCATACCAAAAGTGGTTTCCAGCACTTCCGTAGTGATAAGATTCCTAAACAAAAGTAAATCTCTACTTGATATAGTATACTTTCCGCCAAAAGCATTTCTGGTGGTCTCACCCTTGAACATACCATCATCCTGAAATGTAATTTTGATCAATTCTGTGTCTTCCCTAGATTCCTCTAAAAAAACGTCTTCTTCAATTCTTATTTCAACTAAAGCCCATTCCGTGGTTAAATCTTTAGGGAAAGTATCATCGAATATCAAATTCTCGCTACATCCCAAAAAAAGCAGAAACGTAAATAGTATCGCTAGTTTTTTACTCATGACTTTTACTTTTACACGCAATTTTTTCTCTGAATAAACTGTTGGTAATTCAGTGCTCCAGAACAGAATGGGAGTTTTCTTTTTTTGACTTTTTAGATTCCACTTTGGTTTTTAAATCTTTCACAAATTGTTCAAAGTTTTCGTCGAACGATGGAATCATTTTTGCATACAACGGGAACATAATTCCACCGATTTTTTCGTGCATGGTGAAATGAACACGCCCTAGGGCAACTAGTTCGATTAAAAAAGTACGTTTCCCATTTGCATCTCCCCAAACCAACTTATGGTTAGGTACGTATTCTTTAACTTTTAACTTAAACTCTCTTTTTTCGTCCAATGTTGATTTTAATATGATTTTCTCATTTGGCGCAATTTTTCCTTTAAAGGAAATTATTGTTGAATTCCATTCGGGATAGTTTTCTGAATCTGTTAAAACCTTCCAAATAAGGTTGGCATCGGCCTTTATTTCAGCGGTTATTGTAGTTTCTCTGGAAAAAGTTCTCTTGGTGGTCACTGATTTACCGAATTGAGCTTTTGCAATAGTTGACATACTTAAAAAGATTATTAATATGAAAGCTTTCATTTTTTATTGATAAAGAAAAGGATTTGCACTATCAAATTACCGCCTTGAGGACATGTAATGGTGCTGTTTTCTGTCAATGATACATCTTTACTAAGTCAAAAACATTCAATAACCCTGAACGTGGGGTCATTTCCTGCAAATAGTACTTAAGTTTAGAGTATCAACTCTAGATTGCGCTAAACCAATTGATTGCCTCGTTAAAGACGTAATACATCAGCCCGTTGAACCTAATGTAAGTAGAATTTGGCCTTGCTAAATAATTAGTTAAAATGAGAAATCTTAGAGGTATGAAAAATTTAAATTTCGGAACACCTGAAAAACCACTTGAACTAAAAACCCCACCAGGAAGTTCAATATTTTTCGTTTATCGGGACTTTAAATACGATACTGAGGTTATTGCTTGTGTTGTGCGCAAAACAAGCCTTTATTACGATATACAATGCATATGGGACCTACAAGAAATGTTATTAGAATATGGGGATTGGATGGAGCTGGGTAGCAAAGATGAGAAACAGGATGCAAAACCAAATACTATCGAATATTGGGGACGCTCAAGCGAAAACCCTGTTGGGGGATGGTATGGCTTACGAAAAGGATTTAGAGGAAGATTTGGGATGTATATTCCACCTCTAATGGAATATTTAGGACTTGCCGAGTTGACTCATGAAAAAAGGGGTAACAAGATGAGAGCTATTCCTAATAAATAGAATGTTTTCTCTTATTTGAAAACAGGGTTTTGTCTTTTGCCAACGAAGGAGTACAAAAGTTAGTAAAGGCTATGGATAGTATTCTGAATTACTTAAGCCCCATTTGGATTTTTAGGTAATTAATTTTTTCACGAACATTATTACTTCAGGTTTTTTGAGTTTGTTTTATCTACTTCATCCTTCGATTTCTGGAGCAGGTGATATCTAATTGAACTAAGATTTGAATACATTTCAAAAAAAGATTAAGAAACAACCCTAATTGATTCGAAACAATACTGTTTACCATAATCTCATAGACTAAATCTAAAAATGAATTTCATGCACTTTAGTACGTATTCAATAAGCAAAACTCTATTAATAGTCTCATTTTTTTTAGGCCTAACAAGTAAGGCTCAAGAAATCAAGGAAGCTCCTGGACCAATACAGGAATTCATGTATTCAGACTTAGCTTATCCTTTTGGGAAGAGGAATGAAAGAGCTCCTGAAGGCCTAAGGCAATTTGGGCAATTTATTGGGATATGGAAAATGACCACACATGCTTTAGCAAATGGACAATGGTACAAGGGTTGGCCATCCTATTGGGCATGGAAGTATGCAGTCGATGGTGCTGCTATTCAGGATTACTTCTATCAGGCCCAAGAGAATATGCCTCCAAATTCCACCCAACAGTTTGATACGCAGGCCCTAAATTTGAGGATATACGATATGGAAACAAATTCTTGGACTATTACATGGATAGCCAACGTTGGTAAGGAGCACAGGTACAGAGCTGAATTACACAGAGATGAGATTTGGATGACACCTATAGATGTGGTGGATACTGGTCAAAAAACAAGAGTTGTCTTCTCTAATATTACCAAGGATTCGTTTAAGTGGAGAAATGAAAGATGGGACGAGTCTAGTAAAAAATGGGTCCATAGTGTTTATTTAATCGGCGAAAGACTTAAATAATTATTTAACTTTTTAAATTGTTAGAATGTGGTCATCTTATTATATAATCATTCGCGAGTTAAAAAATGTAGAATATGAAATCGATGGGGCACTCTCAAGTCTCCCTGTTGGAAAATAAGTAAAAACCAACCTCTTTTATTAAAATAAGAACAATCTTTTATTGGGGATATATTCTTAACAAAACTAAAGGCTCTTTTTATCTTATTCTCTATAATAATTGAACATCGAATTGATAACTCAATATGAAAAGAACTATTCTTATTTTATTTGTTTTTGCAGTATCTAAAGGTTGTAATGATTCCAAAATCAGAGAATATCAACTACCAAATGTAGTGCTTGAAAAATCCCAACTGATTCTTGAGAAAGAACGTATGGTATTTAGGGATTTGAACAAGAATGGGAAATTAGACCCTTATGAGGATATCCATCAAAACTTTGAGATAAGGGTTAAAGATTTGTTGGGCCAAATGAACTTGCAAGAAAAAGCAGGCATGCTTTTTATTAATGGGGTGCCCGTAAGTAATGACGCCAAACCAGATGGTAACCAAGGACTCAAAGGATTTGTCGCCACTTTACCATCAATAGTGGATAATATGGATACAAAAAAAATGACACATTTTAACTTGTGGGATATTCCTTCTGACCTAAAAGTTCTTGCAAAATGGTATAATAATGTGCAGCAGGTTGCGGAGAATACTCGATTGGGGATTCCGATAACCATTGCATCCGATCCTAGAAACCATATTAATATGAATACAAAGGAAATTTCATCCGAAGGATTTAGCCAGTTTTGTGAAATGCCGGGATTTGGTGCCATTGGTGATAAAAGGTTAGTAAGAGATTTTGCAAACATTGTACGCGAGGAATATCTAGCTGTGGGTATAAGGGAAGCGCTTCATCCCCAAATAGATTTGGGCACTGAACCGCGTTGGCCAAGGATAAATGGAAGTTTTAGTGAAGACGCTGACCTAACTTCCGAGTTGGTAAAAGCTTATATTGAGGGTTTACAGGGTAAAAGTCTAACCGATGGTGTAGCCTGCATGACCAAACATTTTCCAGGTGGAGGTCCTCAAAAAGAAGGCTTAGATCCGGATTTTTCTTTTCAAAAAGGCCAGATTTATCCGGGGGATAACTTTGACTATCACTTACTCCCGTTCGAAGCAGCTTTTGAAAGCAAAACGGCGGCAATAATGCCTTATTATGGAGTGCCCATGAATCAAACTGATGAAAATGTGGCAATGGCTTACAACAAAACCATAATTACAAAATTGTTACGAGAAAAATACAAATATGAAGGAGTGGTTTGTACCAATTGGGGATTGATAACGGACATACCGCTTGGACCTGATGTGATTTGGGATGCAAGAGCTTGGGGTGTTGAGCATTTGAGCGAAGCTGAAAGAGTATTGAAAATAATGGATGCTGGTTGTGATCAATTTGGTGGAGAGAGTCGAACAGAATTAATACTACAACTTGTGGCCGACGGTACGCTATCTGAAGAAAGAATCGACCAATCCGTATATCGACTGCTAAAGCAAAAATTCGAGTTGGGTTTGTTTGACAACCCTTTTGTGGATGAAACCAAAGTTGGTGGGGTATTTGGCTCTAAAACCTCCAAAGAATTGGCTGAAAAAACTCAAAAAATGGCCATGACACTGCTAAAAAACAATAACTCTACTTTACCCTTGGCACAAATGAAATACAAAGTGTATGTTCAAGATATAGATAGCCTAACTGTATCCGAATATTCTGATGTGGTTGAAACTCCCGAGTCTGCCGATTTAGCGATTGTAAGAATTAATACACCATGGTACCCTGTGGATACAAAGAACTTTATGGCAGCTTCGTTTCATCATGGTGATTTGGATTTTAAAGGGGAGGAAAAGGAAATGATTCTAAAGTTAACAGAAACGGTACCAACCATAGTCGTTATTTATTTGGATAGACCCGCAGTCATTCCAGACATTACGAAATCTGCAAGGGCGATTATAGCAGATTTTGGGGCAAGTGATAAATCGGTTTGTGAAGTTCTTTTTGGAAACTGTGCTCCCCAAGGCAAATTGCCATTTGAGTTACCTTCATCTATGGAAGCTGTTAACAAGCAAAAGACTGATGTTCCTTACGACAGTGAAAATCCGTTGTTTGAATTTGGATTTGGTTTGAGCTATAAAGAATAATATAACTAGACTAAATTTTGTAATTTAATGTTGAATCTGTAGGTGGATTCAATTTCTTTAAGGTAACGGGTAAGTTAGGTCATTTTATCTTTTTTTGACCAAGCCTTCAAATACGAAGAAGGTGTTTCGCCGACATATTTTTTAAATGCGTAATTAAATGTAGACTTTGATTTGAATCCCGATTCAAATGCTACACCTAAAATCTTTAGATTTCCTTCTTGCAATAATTTTTTTGATTCATCAATTCTAAATTCATTTATGAATTCATAAAACTTTTTATTCAAATACTGATTGATAATTTGACTTAAATGTCTGGGTGACAACCCTGTTAGCTTAGCAAGTTCGTCCAAAGTGAGATCTGGATTCAGATAAGGTTTTTTCTCAGTCATTACACTTAACAAATAGGTCATCTTTTCTTTTGCCATCGATTCGGTCAGTCCAGTCTTTTGATATTTTATCCCACTCTCCTTTTTTAAGATTTGAGGTACATAATCGCTGAATATCTCAGGTTTATCGAGGATATGATATCCAATGCTGTAGATAAATATACCGAGCCCAAGGGCAAACAATTTATCCACTATACCAAATGTATCTTTAATTAGGTTTATTTGGGTCAGAAGGTAAATTATGAGGTAGAGAGACCATAAAATGGAATTTGCAATTGCAAAAAAAGAAATCCATTTCAAATTAATCCTAGCTAGATTGGAATAATTTTGTTCGAACAGAACTTGCACTTTTCTAATCCCTTTGGAAGCCAATACAAAATAAAATGTGATATGGATACAGGCTAAAATCCATATGATATGATACTTTAAGGGTAATCCTGTATTTTTTATGGTACTAAGCCATGCTAGTTTGGCATCAGAGGGTTGAATATAGAAATCAAGCATAAAAAATAGAATTATCAATGAAGGCATACTATGTATTACAATTCCAACCAAATTCAGGTAATCCTTATGTAATTTCTTTGTGTAAGCTAGAGTTGTTGGACCAATTAAAAACAAAATTGGAAATGTGGTAGCGGTAAAATGGATGAATCTATTTGGGTACAATCGAATTAAACTAGGTACTATCATGAAAACGGATAATTCCAATAGCAGTATTCCCAGCCAAATATTTTCTTTTGCGGAACTGCCCTTAAAAGTTAGATAGCTACCAATAAACACACCAAAAAACCCAGCAACAATTATGATAATATCCATTTTCTAAAAATACCATTTGCAACTAAAAAAACGACTAAGCGCATCCGCCTGGGCCAAATTAGCAATCAAAACGAAATATTCTCAAAGATGACGGTGTCGTTTATAATTATGAACCTGCAAAATTCATTTTGAAAAACTGTTAAAATTATGATTTTAGGACCAAGCGGATGCGCAAAGTCGAAAGCAATCCCACGAACTCTTTCCTTTGATCTAAAAACAAATGAAAGCACTTTTTCTTTTTGTAATGCTCCAGGTCTCTTTTTCAGGATTTACACAGATTGTTTATCCGGCTAGCAAGGAAGTTAACAGTCACATCTTGTACCATGGTACTAAAGTGAATGACTCTTTCCAATGGATGGAAGACTTAAACTCACCAGAGATAAAAACTTGGTCTGCCGCGCAGGATACTCTTCTTAAGAGTTACCTTCCAACCTCTTCAACCAAAAGTAAAATCCAAAGCAGGATAAAGGAATTGGTAAACTTCGATTTATATTCTACGCCTACTTTAAGAAATGGTATTTATTATTATTCAAAAAATTCAAAAGACAATGATTTGCCTAAAATCTACTTTCAGAAACGATTTTCTTCAAAAGAAAATCTTTTAATAGACCCAACGCTACATAAAGAAGAGGGATTTAGACTGGTCATGAATGGTAGCTCCTCTGGGTTTACAATGAGCGAAAAAGGTGGCTGGATGACCTATCACCTATCAAAGAAAAATCAACGTTGGTATGAAGTTCAAATGTTGGAAGTTGATACAAAAGAAAAGCGGGAAAGATTATTAGGGTTTCATTCTTTGGGTGGCGGACCAGTTTGGTATAAAGAGGAAGGCTTTTTTTATAACCGGTTCAGGGTACCTAATGATACAGAAAAGCTTACATCACAAGTGGGTTATCCAGACATTTTTTTTCATAGGGTTGGTACAAGTCAAACTGAGGATATTTTGGTATTGGAAAAGAATTTTCTTGGAGAGGGGTGGTACTATACAATTTCGGTAAGTGATGATAACAAATTTCTCATTATTGATGCTAGAAAAGGCAGCAGTACTACAAATCGAATTTTTGTGAAACGAATTGGGACAAAAAATCAATTCAAGGAAATTTTTCAGAATCTGGATGCTAGCTACAACTACTTGGGTAACGACAAAAATGATTATTTCTTCTATACGGATTATACGGCTCCCAATGGTAAAATTATTAGAACTTCAATTAGGAATTGGAAAAAAACAATAGTTGATATTATTCCAGAGACGGACGAAGTAATTTCTGCTAACAGCCTAGTGGGGGGGAATGCCCTTGGTTATTTTAACGAAAAGCTAGTCGTGAAATATACAAAAAGAGGACAGCCTTTTATTAAAATCTTTAGTAAAAAAGGTAAGCATCTGTTCAATCCAACTTTACCCTTAGGAGGATCTATATGGGGAGGTTTCAAAGGTGAAGCCCAGGACGATGAAATTTTTTATCAGTTTTTAGGTTTGATAGACCCAAGCTCAATTTATAGGCTAGATTTGAAGACGGGCAGGATTGAGATATTTAAAAGATCTGTTGGACTTCAACAGAAGGATTTTATTGTTGAGAAAGTTACAGTTGCCAATAATGGTGGGGTAGAAATACCAATGTTTGTGGCCCGAAAAAAGACAACAGAATTGAATGGCCAAAACCCTGGATTTATTTATGGATATGGCGCATTTGGTTGGGTTTCTTTTATTTGGTATCAACCACAAATACTTCTTTGGCTAGAGCAAGGAGGAGTCTATGCTATACCGGGTATCAGAGGAGGAGGAGAAAATGGAAGTGAATGGCATACTGAAGGGACAAAAATAAATAAGCAGAATGGTATCGATGACTACATTACTGCTTCGGAATGGTTGATAAATTCAAAGTACGTGTCTAAAAATAAATTGGTCGCAAACGGAGGTAGTATAAGTGCGGTTGTGGCTGGAGCGGCATTGAACCAAAGACCTGAGCTATATGGAGCGGCTATAATTGACAGACCTGCCCTAGATTTGTTAAGATTCCCAAAATTTACCGGAGCTAAAGCGTGGCTTGAAGAACTAGGCTCCCCTAACAATGATACAGAGTTTGAAGCCCTATATCAGTACTCCCCTTATCATAACCTTGAAGCCAAGTGTTACCCACCAACTCTTGTAATGATTGGAGATGAGGATGAAACCACACCTCCTTTACACGCATACAAGTACGTAGCAAGATTACAAAAGAAAAATACCTGTAAATATCATCCTATATTGCTTAAAACCATGAAAGGTGTTGGACATAACTTTGGCAACACTGATGATCAAAAAATTGATTCATTTACTTCAATGATGTACTTCTTGTTTAAAAGTTTAGATATTAAAATTCATGAAAACTAGATATTGAATTTTTTATCGCAAGAAGTGTTAGGAAATATAGGTCAATTAAATTCAAAACTTCATTTTTGATGAAATCCTCATGTACCAGGCTAATAAATGCCTAATCATCTGAGAAAAATCCTTTATTAGAATTATAAGTATACATCGAACTCATTCATCGTTTTGATGACTTAATGTATGATGTACAGAATAACATCATACACTGCTCAAATCAATCAATTGAATAGCAATTATTTAATGATGATAACATCATAGATTATCCATTTACAATGATTTGTTCGTTATTAGTTCGATTTTCTCCTCAATTTATGTTAAAAGATACTTTTCTGGATAGCATTAATTCTATAGTGGAGATTTAATTTACAATTTAAAATATTGTAAACATCTGATTAAAAAGCATTTATGTTTTATATTAAAATTTATGGAAGTTCAAAAAAGATTGAATGTATGATGTACAAATCAGAATATTAAACCTTTATGTAAATAATTGATAATCAGTTATTTATTATATCTTTCATATTGTGAAAGACGTTCTGTACATCATCATCCTCTTCGATTTTTTCCAAAAGCTTTTCAATGTCTGCAACCTGTTCTTCCGTTAGTTCCTTAGTAGCTTGGGGAATACGTTCAAAGCCGGAAGATAAAATCTCAATTCCACGACTTTCGAGCTCTTTTTGAATTGCCCCAAAGCTTTCAAAGGAAGCGTAGATAAGAATACCATCATCATCCACAAACACTTCTTCCGCTCCAAAATCTATCATTTCCAATTCCAGTTCTTCCGGGTCCAACCCTTCTGCGGCTACTCTGAAATTACAGGTGTGGTCAAACATAAACTCTACAGAACCTGAAGTTCCCAGACTGCCATTGCATTTATTGAAGTAACTACGAATGTTGGCGACGGTACGTGTATTGTTGTCCGTAGCGGTCTCGATTAACACGGCTATTCCGTGTGGACCATATCCTTCGAAAAGAATTTCCTTGAAATCACCCAAGTTTTTGTCGGAAGCTCTTTTAACAGCACGTTCAATGTTGTCTTTGGGCATGTTTACCGCCTTGGCGTTTTGAATTACGGCACGTAGTTTGGAATTCGAGTCTGGGTCGGGACCACCTTCCTTTACTGCAATTACGATTTCTTTTCCAATTCTTGTAAATGCTTTGGACATGGCCGCCCAACGCTTCATTTTTCGGGCCTTTCTAAACTCGAACGCTCTTCCCATGGGTGAATTTTAATCTGAATACCGGCAAATTTAACAAAAAATGACCCCTAGTCAAATGGAGATAAAATTACATTTTACGAGTTGACAATACCTTCAATGGTCTTGGCCAAATCAAAATCATATTGGGTTATACCACCTGCATCGTGGGTATTCAAATTGATAGTAAGTCGGTTATATACATTTGCCCATTCAGGATGATGGTTCGCTTTTTCAGCCTCAAAGGCAATTCGGGTCATTACGGCAAAAGTCTCTTTAAAATCTGAAAACTGAAATGTTTTTGAGATACTGCCGTTTTCATAGGTCCAACCATTCAAGTTTTTTAATTGCTCTTCTATTTGGAAGGGTGTAAGTTTTTGCATGATGATTTGATTTTATAAAGACTTCAAAACTAATCTAGACCAGAGTCTTTTGGTTTGTGTTCGATTCTTTTCTTAATTTCAAACCAATGATCCTTTGTCATCTTTCTTAAAAATAGGTGATATATTTTATTCTTCAATCTAAGTAGAGGTTTATCTTTTTTTAAATAGGATTTGGTACATATTGCATAGAGCCATGCTTCATCAAATCCAGTCCAGACACCGGCAACGCTTAAAAGGTTAGCCTTTAAGACAGAAAATACTTCAAAACGGTCAATCTCTTTGAGTTGGCCAATACTTAAACCTGAAGCTTTTAGAACCTGGGCAATCCTATCATAATCCGCAGATTCCAGCTCTGTGTCCAAATAGAATTCAGAAAGTGCCAACCAAATAGGTTTTCTCAGTTCAATTTCTAGGTTTTTGTTCATTCGGTTTTACTTAGCTATATTTTCACGTTTGTTAAAACCCAGATATGAAACAATTTAATACTAATAAACTAGTTTAGGTGTAGACCAACAGTACATTTCATGAAAAGTCTGCAAATTCCTTACAACACACTTTTAGTAACCATTCTAATAGCTACTCTTTTATTTTCTTGTAGTAATGAAAGTGGGCAATCTGGGAATGGTATTGTTACGCAAACTTCAAATATTAGATTTTCTGATACATCCTCATCCGGTTTTGAGGGAGGAGTTACTACGTATAGTTCCTCTGGTTTTAGCCTCCAAAGTAAAAATGAAGACGAAGGATTTTTCATTTCTCAGTACCCGCTCGCCGAATACCGCAGAATTTACGACGTGGAATATGACTCCGTTGTTACTGTTGAAGTGGATTCAATATCAATGGATACGCTTTCTGTGAATGTTGACGTGATAGAGTTGTCAAGAGAGTTTACCGGGGAAGTTATAAAAGGAAATTTATGGGTGCCCTATGAACAATATTATGTTTCGGAATTGTTTGTGGGAATTCCATCACAAGTTTTAGATACGGTCCAGAAAATAGAACTAGCAGCAAATGTGATTGATAGTTTGGGACAGGAACTTGCAAGAGGGGGAATATCAGTTTCACTCTACAATCCGGAAATAGACCAGAGTTATTTTCTTTATGATAGCCCTTATGAAATAGATTCCTCACTTTATGTTGTGTCTGACGAAGTACCTGTATACGATGATAACGGAGAGATAGAAAGTTATGCTTCAGGTATTATACTGCCTTTATTTAGGCTCCATCATCAATCAGATGATGTCACAAAACCTCTCACCAGAACGTTTACCATTGAAATAAAACTAGGTGAGACCTCTTTCTCTTCTGATTTCTCTATCTATTTTGTGTCTGCCGAGGAATGGGGCAATAGGAATTGCTGGTTAGCCCAAGTTCCAGAATGTAGAAATTACTATGAGAAGTAATATTCTATTCCGTTTTTGATGTCACCTCAATCGGGACTTGCTCATACACCCTAACCCCCAAGGAATCGAGCTGTTCTGTAGGTAATTCAATAAGAAGTTGAATGGTAATGGGTTCAATATCTGATGGTTTTATATATTTCGAGAATAGAAGGTATCGTTTTAAAATGATATTACGACTCTTATTCTGATTATATGCCTCTGTCACTGGGTCGTAGTTTGTAATGGGAAGGACCTCGGTTTTAAACTTCTGGTATTCCGGTAAATCAAGAAACTTAAAGTTTTTCAAACCTATCCATAACGGAAAATGGAGCTTGTAAATAACTTCAATCGTATTTTCCACAGCTGACTTTTCCGATAACTCGGCGACAAAGTGAATATTATCCTTAGCTTGTTGCAGTCTAGCGGTATTTTGAGCAGAGCCAAAATGAATACTTAGCAGTAATCCTAGGGTTAAAAAACAAGTATGGATATAAGACATTGAGTTATTGAAAGGAGCTTAAATCTTAATCAAATTAACATCAATTAGCTCAATCAAGTGCAAAAGGACAAACTAAATTACCCAGACCATTACTTTTTCGGCCAAAACAAAACGGATCCTTCTAATATAATTCCAATAGATAACGAATCAAATCTGTTGTGGTGACAATGCCAACTAACTTCCCTTCATCGACAACGGGTAGGGCATGGAATTCTTTTTGGGTCAAGAATTGTGCAACTTCTTTAATAGTTGCGGTAGATGGAACACTGACCACATCTTTGACCATAACTTGCTCTATAGTGAACATATTGTAGACCATAGTATCCACATCTTGCTCATAATCGTCAATGGCATCCGCAAAACTAATGCGCATTAAATCGGTGTAGCTTAATATACCTAGAATAGTATCCCCGCTAACTATGGGGATATGTCGGATTCGATTCTTTTTAAAAGTCTCCTCGGCTTTGACTAAATCGTCTTTTGTGGTTAGGGTGACAACGTCGGTTGTCATTATCTGGGATACAGGAACACGTTTTTTCATGAGAACTGATTTTTAATTTCTCGTATGAAGTTAGGGTTACTTCCTGTAGATAAACATGATAAAAGTCAATATAGAAATGGGATTAAAGTCTTTGAAGTATCCAAATGCGAAAGCTTTTTTTTGAAGTATCCCTTAGTATTAAGCCTTTTTTAGTTCCTCTTCACAAAGGGCAAGTATCTGCTCCACGTAAGATTTCAATTTTTGTTGATAATCAACTCGTAAGGTTTCCAACCACGTTTTTGAAATCAGAAGACCGAGATACTCACCATTTTCAACCAACTTGTTAATGGAACTATCAAAGCTTTCATTTACGGTGGTCAAATTCAATGCGCTGCGTTGAACATCATGAATCAGAAATGGTGCGATGTCCGCGAAAATTTTATTCATCTCTACCAAATAACTCATCGATTCACTATGGTCCTCAAATCCTGAATTGATATCCGCATTGAATTGGGAAAGTATACTTTTTAAGTCATCATTTTCTAGAATTCCTATTTTTCCAGAACTCACTATAGCATCATAGGTGCCCGTAATAAATTGGGCTTTCCACCAGGATTTGGCCCCAGAAGCGACCCAAAACCGGACAGAGTCTTGGCTTACATTTTCTTGCCTGGATTGCATTGCGTTAATGAGGGACTTGCTCATTTCTATCATATCCTTTTCCTTTTCTATAGCATCCTCAATCCTGGCTTTGTTTTCACTAAAATCATCGATTAAAGCAATGAGCAGCTTTTTTTCTTCGGCTTTTCTTTTCTTGTTTTCGCTCCAATCACTGATTTGTAGCGCAATTAAAATTCCAATGACCACAAGAACAATTTCACCGATTGCGTAGAGTAAGTAGTTCCGAAATTTATTTTCTGAAAGAAGATTTAATCGAATTTTACGAAAAAACTTGATCATTTTTGATTTGAAGATTATTTACGCCTTACAAACAGTCTTTTCAAGGAAAAGTTTTGTATTGTCTACGCGCTTCGAGTTTTGATACCACTGAAATTAAATTCGGCATCACAGAAGGAAAGATAACAAAATACTACGTAGGATGGTTGATGGCTTTTTATAGTTTCGCCACAGACCTTGTTTTTTTACCCTTTAATAATAAGGTTTGCTTCTCCTGGGAATACCGAATCTACAATCGCAATAAAAGAATAGTAACGATTCAACCTTAGGTTTATAGTCCTAATCTATCCAGAAAGTTCTCCTTGAAACTTTCCCCTATAGGTATTCGTATATCATCAATCAAAATCTTGCTTCGCTGTATTGACCTGATTTTACTGATGTTTACCAAGAAAGACTTATGTACACGCATGAATTGCTCACTTGGCAGTTTTGTTTGAATTTCCTTGAAACTCATCAAGGTCAAAATAGGTTTGGGCTGGAGAGTATGAATCTTAAGATAGTCCTTTAAACCCTGAATGTATTTAATATCCTCCATATTGATTTTCACGCTTTCATATTCTGATTTTACAAAAAGATAGTTGCTGGAACCTCCAGAGTTTCCTGAAGAGGGGCTTACATTTTCGTTTCCTTTTAAAGGAAGGTTATCAAATTCCATAAGCTTTTTTACCCTGTTTATGGCCTTGATAAACCGTACAAAGGGAATGGGCTTTACCAAATAGTCCACAGCGTTTAAATCAAATCCCTGGGCGGCATATTGAGAGTAAGCCGTTGTGAAAATGAAGTGTGGTTTGTTATCTATGGATTTTATAAAATCTATCCCATTAATCTGTGGCATTTCTATGTCCAAAAACACCAAGTCAATCTTCTCTTTTGATAAAAGGCTAATGGCTTCAAACGGATTTGTAAAAGAAGCTACCACGTTTATTTCGCCTAAATCTTCGCAATAGGAATTTAAGACTCCTATGGCCAAAGGTTCATCATCAATTATTATACATTTTATCATGCCAACTGAAGTTCAAGATTAACACTATAATTTCCATTCTCCTTGGTAATAAGCATACTGTGTTCTTCAGGGAATAAAATCTGTAATCTGTTCTTGATGTTTTCCAATCCTATTCCAGAGCTTTCCAAGTCTTTTTTATAAGGGCCTATTTTGTTGGTTATTGTGAAGAATAAGGTCTCAGAGATAACTTTTAGATTAATGTCCACATAAGTTTCCCCTTGAAAGTCGGTACCGTATTTAAATGCATTTTCTACAAATGGGACAAGTAAGAGGGGTGCAATCAGCTTATCATCGTATTCACCTGAAATTCTCAATTTTACATTCTTACTATCCGACAAACGCAGTATTTGAAGTTGTACAAAGTTTTTAATGTAATCTATCTCCTTGGTCAAGGGAACTAGCTCTTTTTTCGCTTCATATAACATGTAGCGCATGAGTTCCGATAAGGTAATAACTGCTTGAGGCGCTTCTGAACTCTTTTCCCTTACCAAACTATAAATACTATTCAATGAGTTGAATAGGAAATGTGGATTCAATTGTGCCCTTAGAAATTGAAGTTCTGTTTCTTTCCGGCTCATTTCTTTAATACGGTTCAGTTTCTCCCTTTTGTAAATGTCTTTGGTAAGTCCCATGACTCCGCCCAAAAGAAAAAAGGAAAAGGAAGCTATAGCCAACATAGCATCCGACATACGTTTCAAGGGCTTGACATTGGTAACCCCTGTAAACTCCGATATTCGACTTAATGGTGCAGCAGAAAAATATGCATTGACGATAACGTTGAATAGGACCAAAATTGCAACCGAAAGAAGGATGTATTGCCAAAGTCTCTTTCTTAAAAGAAAAACAGGTACCAGAAAAAGATAGTTGGTATAGGTCAAGAAGGGTGTTAGGACAATTCGAGGTAAAAACTCCAAATGTACTTCACCAAACTGAGAAAAACTCAAGGCTACAGGGAAAGAAATGAAACATATCCATACGATAATGTGCACATAAATTTCCTTTATCCTTAGCATAGCTATCAACTTTAATAAACTCAAAATATGGAATCTTTTTTTGAATGCGATAACATTACCTTCGTAAGCTCTTCTTTTTGAATAACAGGAGACCTTCTATTTCGTAGTTTCTCCAAAACAATTTCTCCTAGATCCATTGCAATTTGCTCTGAAGCGATTCTCTTTTTTCCTTGTACCCAAGGAAGGTTTTCCTGCTTAATTAAAAGTCTGTCTTTATGATAAATGGAGTATACCCATCCTTCATTATTTTGGGATTGACTTACAACCAATTCCAAACCATCATCATAGGTTGCGGTAGGAAAACCAATTGCCATTTCAAGAAACCAAAAGAAAAGTAACCCAATGGAAACAAAAATTAAAATATACTGTAAGATGTCTTGCTTCCTCATCGAATTAAGATTCCTCTTTAATATCAATCGTCTTCATCTTCTTCCTCAAATGGAAAGAATTCACGGTTATCATCCAGGTAGAGGTTACCATTTCTTCCCAGGGCCAAAAAGGCACGTGTTCCATCAGAAAAACCAATTGATCCTTCTCTCGCCACCCCTTCATAATTGGTTTTCTCTTCCCATAAATCTGTTGATGGATTGTATTCCCAAACACTGCTCAAGGACCCAGTTCCCCCATTCCCGCACGCGATGTATCCTCTATCACCTATTGAGAAGCCAACTGCGTTACTTCTGACTATCGTGTAATCATCATCATCATCTATATCCAACAAAGCGGTCCAAGAATCTGAGGTCAAATCAAATGCCCAGAAATCTGTTTGATTTCGCCCATTGGAAACACCTGTTCCCAGATAGACGGTATTCCCAATAGTAAATGTGGTGGCGTCCCGACGTTTTGTACCTCCAAAACCAACAATCTCTGCCCATGTATCTGTGTTGGGGTCATACTTCCAAAAATCTTTTCGGTCATTATCACCATCGAAACCAGTTCCTACGTATCCGCTTGTATCTGAACCAAAAGCAACGGCACCCCGTCTAGGGTTTCCCTCAAAGTCAGCTATTTGAACCCAAGTGTTGGCAGCTGGGTCGTATCTGTAAAAATCAGATAGCTCATTATCCCCATCAAAGCCAAGCCCAACATAACCTTGTTCACCAATGGTGAAGGCGCTGGCAGAACTTCTTGCTATACCAGGAAAAGAGGCCGCCTGAGACCAAAAGTTACCATCCATATCATAAATCCAAAAATCGGATAGGTAATCATCACCATCATAACCTACTCCCATATAGCCTTTGTTTCCAATGCTGAATGCGGCAGAGCTACTTCTAGGTGTTCCATCCAACACGGAACGGTCCACCCAGTTACCCAAGTCTTCTGCTTCATCATCATCAGAACATCCGTAAAAGCCCAATACACAAAAAGATAAAACAAAAACCCCCATCTTAGTTCTTGTTGTCAAGCAATTCATTCTTTTCATTGTTTCTATTTTAAATTGTACATAATTCCCATCGAAAAAAAAATTGAGGAGCCTTGTCCAAAGTCATATAATTGATTTCCGATGCTATCCTGAACCTCAAATTCACCACCTAACTGATAGCCAATTTTTGAAAATGTGGTAAAGCTGGGTTGAAGTCGAAAAACATAATTTATAACCAATTGGGATCCATTTTGGACGAATTTCCCATCGGTAAGCGTCCCAAGACCATCTATTTCCAATCCGTTGGATAAATTGGTATACATTCCTGTAAATGAATGCTCCAAAAGCAATTTGTTTCTTTCGTTGAATTGAAATCCCATTATGCTTTCTGGAAAACCGATTTCCAAGGAAACCTGATTCCCTATTTGGGAACCATAGGCGAACAACGGTACGATTTGTGGCGAACCGAATAGAACATCGTTAAGCACCCCTATCTTCACCCAGCTTTTTCTTTGTTTTTTATTGGACCATGTTTTTGATACCGAAGCGGAAAAATTCCATATAAAATCGTCCTCGGATAGTGAACTTGTCCAAGAGGAGGCTATGGTTGGCGAAAAAGCCCCTTCAAACCGAAATCCTTTTTCAAAATCCAACCCATACTCCAAGCCTACTTGGAGTTGATGGAAACGCTCTATTTCGGTTAATGGAAACAACTCGTCCCTATCAAAAAAATCGAGATCCCGCTTCAAGTATTCTATACAAAGTTTTATGCTATTGTTAACCCTTGGATTAAGTCCGAGACTTAGGTCAGAAACCGTGGTATTCTGCATGTTGGCCCAAAGGGCATAATCCATATAGGCAATTTCCTCCTGCGATTTGATTTCCTTATAAACAAAGACCAAAATCATTACACATAAAACTCTACTCAAATTGTCTTTTCTCCCAAAACTATTCTGGAGATGTGCCCACCCGAAATATTTTATACATGTAGGCAGCTTTTATATACTAACCAGAAGTATTTATCGACCAATTCTTGGATTCGTGTTTAGTGGGAGAAAAAAAAGCTTTGTAGATAAAAAAGAGACCTACGTATAATTAACTCCCATAATAAAGAGCCTTTCAATTCTTTTGTTTCCCATAATGTAGATCTGCGCATGAGGAAAATCATAATTGCTTTTGGAGTTTTCGCCTTGATATTGGCTTGTAGTTTTGATACATCAGAAATTCCAACTTTGGAAGTTGGACAAGACTTTGCGGACTCCAATGTCAGGGTCATCTCGATAGACACGTTCACCGTAGCAGTTTCAACTATGCGATTTGACAGTGTTATTACCTCTGGTGCAAACCGAATTCTAGTAGGCCAATATGCAGATAGTTTTTTTGGTAAAGTAAAGGCGTCCAATTTTATAGAGTTGTCCCCGCTTTTTTATGAACTTCCTTCAGATGCGGAATTGGACAGTGTAGGTTTGGTTTTGGGCTATGATGAATACTTCTATAACGATACCATAAGGCCATCTATTTTGAATGTACATTTACTTACCGATGATTTACGAAATAGTGATGGCGTTTTTTACAATACCAGTGAAATACCATTTGATTCTATTCCAGTAGCAACTTATCCCTACCTGCCAGAACCTGTCGATGAGGACTCTTTATTTATAAAACTTCCTATTGATTTCGGGTCGTCTTTATTTGAGGGGATTCGAGATGACGAAATAAACAATGTGGAGGAACTTAGGGAGACGTTTCAAGGGATTAGTATACAACCCGGAACAGATGACAATTCTAGTATTATTGGTTTTTCATCGAGCCCAGAGCGAAGTTATATCAGGTTTTTTTATAGAGTCCCCGAGGAATTTGATGACGAAGAAGAAACCTTGGATTTTGTTCTTCAGGATGACATCGCGGAACCTAAAATTTTCAACCAGATATTGAATGAAAATTCAATTCCTGTCTTAGATACACTTACTGATCAGGAAGTTAATCTTCTTTCACCTTTGTCCGATAACAGGAGTTTTATTCAGGCGGGGACAGGATATGCATCTCGAATCCAGTTCCCTACCATAAAGCAACTCTTCGATATTCCTGGTGAGGGTACAATTCTTAGCGCCACCCTCCAACTTAAACCCCCTCCTAGCACATACAATGATAATCTCCCGATTCGGGATTCCCTCGCCATTTTCCTTGTTGACCAAAACAACAGGATAACGGAACAACTTTTCTTTGGAGGGCAACCTGTTTTTGGAGTGGTCAATGAGGAACAGGAGGAATTTGATGAACTTATTTACCAAATCCCAATTGGTGTTTATGTTGACAGAGAACTAAATGAAACAAACCTTGTAGACGACGCATTTATCGTATTACCGCCGGAGTTTGGACAAAGCGTTGACCGTGTTATTCTAGAAGGAGAAGAAAGTGACGACTTTAGGGCAACTTTGATATTAATCTATGGGATTTATGATGAAGATGAATAATGTTTTGGCCTTAGTGGTTATTGGTTTTACGGGTTTAGGCTCGTATTCTCAAACAAATCGGTTAACAGGCTCTCCGTATTCCCTTTTTGGGTTGGGTGTGGAAACGAGTTCCAATGTGGGTAAAAATGCCTCATTGGGCGGTGGCGGTTTTGCTTTGCATGAACCAAATGTTATTAATATTAGGAATCCTGCTTCATTTGGAACGGAAAGCACGAATTCCTTCATTTTTGATATGGGTTTTTTAGGAGAATTGAGCACTATTCAAAACAATACAACAGAAGAAAACCGATTGGCCAGTAACTTTTCTAGTTTGGCATTTTCAGCCAATATTGATGAAAAATCTACTTTTGGACTTGCTGTGCTGCCTTATTCCGATGTGGGTTATTCTCTTCTTGGGATTCAAAGTAATATTGAAGGGTCTTTTGCTCAATTCAATAGCAATATTTTCGGAAGTGGGGCCTTAAATAGCCTTAGCTTGAATTATGGGAGGACATTTTTCAAAGGATTGAGGTTAGGTGCCAAAATTTCGTATCTGTTTGGAAGTATTGAAGAAACGGAGATTGTACAAACAGGTATAAGTGGTCTAAATGTAGAAGAAGTAAGTAACTATAGTGGTGTTCAATTTGGTTTAGGGATTCAGACAGATATAGCAAAATGGTTTAGTTATGGAGGTACATTTTTATTTCCCACCCAACTCTCTGGAACCCAAGATAGGGTTGTAGGCAAAGTATTAGACTTGACAGAGAGCCCGGTAGAATCTGAAACGGACTTGGCTTTGGATAGATTTGGGTTGCCTGCAGAAATAAATAATGGTATCCGAATCAATCCTTGGGGCCATTTTGTTTTAAATCTTGACCATAGTTTTAAAGCGTGGAGTATTACTGAACAGCAGGATAACATTGGGGATTTTGTGGACCAAAATGTCTTTTCTGGTGGAGCGGAATACATCATAAACCCATCAAGTTTCAAATTCATTGGAAGATTACAGTTTAGAGCTGGGTATTATTACGATACAGGTTACCTATCCATTCGTGGGGAGAATATCTCCAGTGAGGGTATTTCTTTTGGATTGGGGTTCCCATTTGCCAGAAATAGTGGCTCTCAAATCAATATATCCTATACTAATACAGACCGGGGAAGTACAAATACCATATTGGTTCAAGAAAATATTCATTCTGTAAATATCAACATTAGTCTAAAGGATTTTTGGTTTCTCCAACGAAAAATCAACTAAAGAACCAAGGTTCTTTCTATCAACTCCTCAAAATACTATACAACTTTCTGCATAGGTTTTATAGATAAAATATGGGTATTTGTCTTTTCATTGTTTGTGTAGGTATATCTTATTCTTTAGTTGGCCAACCAACCTCTAGCTTCGTGAATGAAATTTAGTTTTATGCGAAGTTGGATTGTACTTATTGGGTTTATTAGTGTGTTCTCCCTAAAGGCTCAACTACCTTTTACAGGGGGTAATGTGGAAGACATCGAACCTCTACAAATTAATTATGGACTTCTGCCGGATTTAGGGGGTACACGGGTTCAGAATTATGGTTTGAATTTAAGCTTTGCCAAGCCTATGAAAAAAGGAGTTTTGGGTTTTCGCTTAGGGTATCAATTTTATGATTTTGATTTTGATGAGTCGACTAACCTTATTGACCTTTCATCTTATCAAGAAATCCATACAATCAGCACAGGGATATTTTATGCAAGGCCCCTGAAAAAAAACTGGGGCCTTCTTATCTCTGCAGGAACTACGCTGGCCTCCAACTTTGGAAATGGAATAAGCGAAGAAGATTTTGTGGTGAATGCGATACTTGGGTTCACCAAGAGATGGGGAACTGAGATAAAAGGCTCCAACTTGTTAATAGGCGCTTTTTATGGCACCCAATTTGGAGAGCCCACCGTTTTTCCTGCTGTCTCTTTTAGTCAAAGGTTAAATGAGCGCTGGAGTTATTCCTTGGGAGTTCCTGTAACTGGATTAACCTACAGATTTAATGAAAAACATAGGATTTCGGTTCTAGCCTCGCCACAAGGCATTTTTGGCAACAATTCCAACCAGATTACAGTGGATGGAAACAGAACTTTGGAAAACACTAAGCTTCAGTTTAATGGGATAAACACACGACTGTCTTACAGATACTTGTTCACAAAAAATATGGCATTTGTAGGGGAAGTAGGTTTTGTGCCCAATCCAACACTGAGAATCCTGGACGATGAAAACGATGAAATCTTTGACTTCAATCCTGAAAGCGGAGCATACTTCAATTTAGGGTTACGCTTTGTACTTGAAAAACCAGAAAGAAATAATTCGAAATAAAATGAAAAAAATGTTCAAATCAATTGTAGTGGTTGCAACCCTATTCATATCCCTTTCCACCTTTGGACAAAAAAAGATGGACGCCAAAGAAATGGCTGAATATCAAACCAACCTAATGAAATCTGAATTAAACCTTAACTCAGAACAACTTACTAAGGTTGAGGATTTAAACGCTCGGTACTCCGTAAAAACAGCCGATTTAATGAACAAGGATGGTTCCATGTTTGGTAAGATGGGGGATATGAAGAAAATAAAGAAAGCAAAGAATGAAGAGCTTGAGCAGATTCTTACCGAAGAGCAAATGGAAAAGTTTGAAGATGAACTAGAGCCTAAGATTCGTAAAACCATGCGCAAAAAAATGTCGGAAAAATGAAAACTTGGATAAAGGCGCTTATTGGCCTAGGTATCATAATTCTTGGAGTCCTTCTTTTTGGTCTAATGCGAAATAGCGCTTCAGACAAGCCAAATGAAGATAAAAAAGAAGTACGTATGGTATCCACTCAACTGGTAGAGCCAGGAGCATATCCTTTCGTGATAGAAGTTACAGGTTCGCTTACTGCGAAAAAAAAGATTGAACTCTACAGCGAAGTACAAGGAATACTATTGGCTACATCAACTGATTTTAAGGAAGGAAATAGGTTCAGAAAAAACCAAACCCTACTACAAATAAACAACTCCGAATATAGAGCGCAACTCTTATCAACGCGTAGCGCATTTTTGAATCGAATAACGGGTATGCTGCCGGATATGGAAATTGATTTTCCCCAAGCTTCCGTAAAATGGAAGTCCTATCTGGAGAACTTTAGCGTAGACAATGCCCTTGCAAGTTTGCCAGAACCAAATTCTGAAGCTGAACGGTTCTTTTTAACAGGAAAAGGTATCTACGAGAACTATTATACGGTCAAAAACCAAGAAGAACGATTATCAAAATACACCCTGTCCGCTCCTTTTAATGGCGTGGTAACCGAATCCTTGGTAAATACGGGAACTCTTGTCCGTAATGGACAAAAACTTGGTGAGTTTATAGACCCTTCCATATTTGAAATCAAATTAGAAGTTCCCTCGCTTTATAACAACTTTATAGGATCAGGTAAAGAGGTACAGCTTAAAACTTTGGATACCAAGCAAGAGTTTCAAGGCAAAATTAGCCGGATAAATGAAAAAATAAGTTCAAGTACCCAAACGATTACAGTAATTGTCGAAGTCGCCCACAAAGGACTTAAAGAAGGTCAGTATTTACAGGGAACCATCTTTGGCGAAGTCATAGAAAACGTGGTGAAAATTGACAACAGTTTACTTTTCGAAAACAATCAAGTCTATGTTGTGAAAGAAGGTATACTTCAACTTCAAGAAGTGGTGCCAGTCAACTATGTGCAAGATAGTGTTTTAGTAAGGGGCCTGGCACCTAAAACGATTTTAGTGGATGAGGTATTGGCAAATGCCTATCCTGGTATGAACGTGTTGTTCTAAAGTCACAAAATGAAAAAGGTAATAGCTTACTTCATAAAATATCCCGTAGCGGTCAATATTTTTATAGTCGGGTTTCTCATTTTTGGATATTTCGGATTTCAGCAACTCAATTCATCGATTTTTCCACTTTCCGACCCGACTATAATTTCCGTCCAGGTTTCTTTTCCTGGAGCTTCGCCAAAAGAAGTGGAGGAAGGCGTGGTGGAAAAAATTGAAAGAAACCTTAAAGGACTTGAAGGGATAGACCGTGTTACATCCATCTCAAGGGAGAATACAGGTACGGTAAGTATTGAGGTGCTCACGGATTTTGATATTAATCTTGTATTGGACGAGGTCAAAAACGCGGTGGATAAGATTCCTTCTTTTCCATTGGGTTCGGAACCGCCTGTCGTGGAAACGATTAAGCCAACGCGTCCTGGAATTTCATTTGTACTTGTGGGGGAGAAAGTTCCCCTTAGCATTTTGAAAAGAACGGCGCAAGAAATTGAAGATGATTTTCTGCGAATGGACGGTATTTCACAGGTGACTTTATCGGGCTTTCCTGAAGAGGAAATAGAAATTTCTGTTACCGAGGAACGCATGCGCAGTTTGGATGTGACATTTGATGAGATTTCCAATGCGGTGGCCAATGCCAATATTTTGGTAACCGGAGGTAGCGTAAAGACCAATAATGAGGAATACATTATTCGGGCTGAGAACAAAGCTAAATATGCGCAAAAGCTCGAAAATATTGTGGTCAAATACAACGAAACGGGAGGTAAGGTACTATTGCGACATATGGCAGAGACCAAGAATACATTCAGTGAATCTCCCGATATCATTAAGTTCAATGGCAAAACCGCCATTGCCATTGCGTTGACCAATACCAATTCGGAAGACCTTATTGGCAGTGCTGAAAAGGCGAGGCAGTATCAAAAAGGGTTTAACGATAGCCATGATAATCTCTTCATGGAAATCACCTCTGATTTTTCCGTGGTAATTGAGGATAGAATAGCGCTACTGCTTGAAAATGCAATTCTAGGGATGATTTTGGTTCTCCTTCTATTATCCTTTTTCCTTCGGCCAAGGGTAGCTTTTTGGGTTGCTTTCGGACTACCGATTTCCTTTTTTGGGATGTTTATTCTCTTACCTCATTTTGGTGTTACGCTAAATATGTTGTCACTTTTTGGGATGATTTTGGTCATTGGGATTTTGGTAGATGATGGAATTGTAATTGCTGAAAACATATATGCGCGTCATGAAAAAGGGGAGTCCAACATAAAGGCTGCTGTCCTTGGAACTATGGATGTATTGGTTCCCATTTTAGCGGCCATTGCCACAACCATTTTGGCATTTTCAATTTTCTTCTTTTTGGATGGTCAGGTAGGGGCATTTTTTGGAGATATTGCTGCAGTGGTGGCCATTACCCTTGCCGTTTCACTTATTGAGGCATTACTTATACTTCCTGCGCATTTGGCTCATTCTAAAGATTTGAAGGGAAAAGGAAAAACCTACAAATTCAATCTGTGGGGGGACCAATTTATTCAATTTCTTAGGGACAAATTGTATTCTCCCGCCCTTAGGTTAACATTAAAGAACAAATTCATTTCATTTAGTGTGTTGCTTTTCCTTTTTATCCTTACGCTGGGCGCATTTGCTTCAGGATTGATTAAACTGACGTTTTTTCCCAGTAATGCCAGTGACCAAATTACCATTACGCTCAACACGCCAGAAGGTACCGGGGAAAGAGTTACGGACTCTTTAAGCTTATATGTCGAGGAAAACATTTGGAAAGTAAACGAGAAACTAGGGAATAATGAACTTGGTAGGCCACATATACAGTCTTCTTTAAGGCAACTTGGGCCAAGTAGTTCCCAATCCACGATAACGCTCAATTTATCTCCCAGTGAATCCCGAACCCTCTCTTCCTCTGACATTGCCAATCGTATTCGGGAAACGGTTGGGGATATTCCAATGGCTGAAGAATTAAGTTTTGATTCCGGAAGGAATGTGGGTGGAATGCCTATTTCCATATCACTTCAATCCAAAAATTTGGAAAGTCTGGAACGGGCCAAGGAAATCGTGTATGCAGAGTTGCGTAAAAATCAAGATATCAAAGATATTGTTGATACCAGTCCAAAAGGAGGGAAGGAAATCCGGTTGGAACTCAAAGAGAACGCCGAAATTCTTGGTCTTACTTTGAACAATGTCATGGGGCAGGTTCGGAGTGCTTTTTTTGGAAAAGAAGTACAACGAATTCAACGCGGTCAGGATGAAATTAAAATATGGGTACGCTATAGCGATAAGGACCGCTCTAGTATTAGGAATATCCAGAATATTCAGGTTTCTACGCCCAATGGACGCATTCCATTATCGGAAATAGCCACTTTGAATATTCAACAGGGAGAGGTTGCCATAAATCATCTTGATGGTATTCGAGAAGTCACTGTAGAGGCGGATTTAGCAAATCCCAAAGCCAGTCCTACTGCGATAATGCAAGATTTGACCACAAGAATTCCTCTCTTGCTCGACGAAGATTATCCAGACGTAGCCATTGGTGCAGAGGGTCAGAATCGTGAAGTTGACCGCATTACCGAATCGGCGACACAAGTTTTACCGGTTATCATTTTTTTGATTTATGTCACCATTGTTTTTGCGTTTCGTTCATACAGTCAACCTCTCATTTTATTGGCTATAATTCCTTTTTGTTTGATAGGTGTGGCCTGGGGACATTGGCTGCACGGATTTCCTATGAGTATTCTTTCTTATCTCGGTATTATCGGTTTGATTGGAATTGTAGTAAATGATGGCCTGGTATTCACAGGCAAGTTCAATTCATATCTCAAAGAAGGATTACCTTTTGACGAAGCACTATATCAAACGGGGCGAGCACGTTTCCGAGCAATTTTCCTAACCTCCATTACTACGATTGCTGGGCTCGCTCCTTTAATGTTGGAACGTAGTCTTCAAGCTCAATTTCTAATCCCCATGGCTATTTCCATTTCTTATGGTATTGCCATTGCTACCTTACTTACCCTTTTTCTTCTCCCCATCCTTTTATCAGTTTCGAATTATGTGAAAGTTTATGTCAAATATTTTACAACGGGAGTTAAGCCAGAAAGGGAAGAGGTAGAACGTGCTATTAAGGAATTAAAAGTTGATCATGTTGAATTTTAGATTGTTAGTTTTCTTTTCTTGTATGTTGATCACCAAGGCAGTTGCCCAAGAGTCTCTTAAAGTAGACCAGGCCATTGCAATTGCCTTGGAAAACAACTATGACCTCAAGATTGCCAAAAACAATACGGAATTGGCCGAAGTGCAAACAGAGCTGCTCAATAGCGGATATTTACCCACCGTCACGGCAGCTAGTGGGGTGAATTATTCCGATGAAAATCAAAATGTGTTGTTTCTGGATGAAACCTCGACTTCCGTAAATGGGGCCGTGACCGAGTCTTACAATGCCTCAATTACTGCAGAATACATAATTTTTGATGGATTGGTTAGAAAGTTTACAAACCAAAACAATGAAGAAAACTTGAATCTTGCCAGGCTGCAGGAGAAACAGCAAATTGAGAATAGTATTATATCGATTTACGATGCGTACTTCAACACAGCCTTTCAAAAGCAGGTTGTTGAAAACCTTAAGCTCAATGTTTCGAATTCGCAGGACAGATTGGATAGAGCAAGGAGAAAGCTCAAGTATGGTCAAGGAACCAAGTTGGAGGAGCTTAATGCTCAGGTGGACCTGAACAACGATAGCATTTCATTTATTGAGGCCAAGAGAGACCTGAAAAACTTAAAACGCAGCCTGAATTTATTACTGGGTAGAGATGTAACTACAAAGTTTGAGGTAGATACTTTGGTCGTTTTTAAACCGGAAATCGAAAAAGAAGAAATCATGGAATCTGCCGAACAGAGTAATATTCAGGTGCTTTTGGCCAACCAAAATATTCTGTTGAGCGAATTGGATATAAAAATTAACAGGGCGCAGTTTTTACCAAAAATATCAGGTTCCAGTTCATATAGATGGAATGAAAGTCAAAACCCACCTACTTCATTTGCTTTGCAAAACGAAGCTTATGGTGTTAATCTTGGTCTCAATCTTAGCTGGAATATCTTCAATGGTGGTAATGCTACCAGGGTAAAAACAGCAAAGATTACTAAGCGAAACAGGGAAATTGAGTTAGTAAAGGCAAAAGAAGAACTTGTAACTGATGTTTTGAATTCCTATGAAACGTATACTATTGCGCAATTTTCGCTAACTGCGGAAAAGGATAACCTGGTCACGAACGAGTTGAACTTTGAAAAATCGAAAACACAGTATGGTTTAGGTCAAATTACCGCTGTGGAATACCGACAAGCGCAAATAAATCTTTTCAATTCGCGTAACAATTATGCGCGCTCCAAATTTGATTTAAAAGTTGCCGAAATCAATATTTTCCAATTGGCAGGAAAGCTGTTGGAATAGTATTTTTTAGTGTGTATTGAGGTAATAACTGGTGTATTGGTGAATGCATTCTTCTCTTCGATTATTTCTCTTTTACTAGCAAAACAATTACTCAACCATAAGATGATGGTCTATAATCTCCTGATACTCAATACGCAGGTTTTTAGGTAAGAGATTTTCCTTAGGCAAAGCAGCCAGGTAACGGTCTTCGTTTGTGGTGTAGACTCTTTTGAAAATTGGGTGGAAATTCCCCAATCGCTTGATGACCTCTTTGATAAATTCGTCATGATGTACCAAATCCACGCTCCCCAAATGATAGATTCCCGTTTTTCCATGGTTTATCAAATAATGGATTTGTTGGGTAAGGCGGTCGTCATTGGTGACATTTACGATGAGATTGGGAAATACCTCAATGGGTTCTTTTTGTTCCAAAGCATTTTTTATATCCCGAATTCGAGGTGATGTATTACCAAAGACCATGGGAACTCGTAAAATTGCTACCTTATCTTTTGGCACACGCATCATCATATTTTCTATTTTGATTTTAAGGCGACCATAGATGCTTTGCGAAAGGGTTTTATCCATTTCATACGAAGGGTACTTGCTGTAGGCATCGAACACATTGGCGGATGATATAAAATACAATTTGGCGTCGTGGTTTACCAAATATTCCAATATATGTTGATGGGCTTGTACTTGGGAGTTGAAATTACCCCGTAGCGCAGAAATAATATAGTCTGGACGTATTTTCTCAAGAACTTTAAAGATATCATCTTCTTCCAAGTCGTATTTGTAGAATTGCTGATTCTCCCTGAAGCTTTTATTGGTGAAATAGGTGCCATAGGTATCAAAATAAGAATGGAGTTCCCTATATATAGCGTTCCCTATAAAACCACTCGCCCCAAGAATCAGAATTTTGTTCTTTTCCAATAGCTAAAAAATTGAAAGACCACTATCCGTAGTCAGTTTTTCCAAAGCTTGAAGACCAAGTTTGGAGTTTCCTTTTTCATTAAGCCCGGGAGACCAAGTAACTACGCAGAAGTTATCGGGAAAAACGGCTACAATGCCTCCACCAACACCACTTTTTCCAGGCAGCCCTACTCGAAAGGCAAATTCACCCGCCTCATCATAAAATCCGCAGCTCAGCATAATGGCGTTTATACGCTTTATTTGACCCAAATTAAGATGTTGATTATTCCGTAAACATTTTCCTCGATTGGCAAAGATATAAAAGGTGTTCACCAACTGTTCGCATGACATGCTTAGGGAACATTGATGAAAGTAAAAATCCAAAACGGTTTCCACATCATTCTGAAGGTTGCCAAAAGATTTGATAAGGTTGGCCGCTGCGTAATTGCGAAAACCTGTTTCTTTTTCTGATAAAGCTACCGTTTCATCATATTTAATGGACGAGTCGTTTGCAATGGCTTGTACGTAGCTTAGGAACTCTTCTTTGGGATTTTCCAGCCTTGAAACCAAAATATCGGCAATCACAACGGCACCTGCATTGATGAGTGGATTTCTTGGGATACCATTTTCCTGTTCCAACAAAGACAAATGATTGAAGGGGTCTCCCGAGGGTTCAACATCCACACGCTTCCATAGACTTTCTCCCAAAAGATTAAATGCCATGGAAAGGGTCAAGACCTTGCTTATACTTTGCACCGAAAATGCTTCTGTAGTATCGCCAGAGCTATGTAGTTTCCCATCTTTGTCCAAAAGAGCAATGCCAAATTTAGTTTGGTCCACACAGGCTAGTTGTGGAATGTAGGAAGCGATTTTGCCCTTATCCAAAGTAGTTTGGGCTTGATGATGTATGTTATCTAAAATGATTTGAAAATCAAGCATCAACCCTTATAGAATGGAAGTTTTTTTACAGTAGCTGTAACTTGCTTCTTTCTAATTTGGATAAAGATTTCGGAGTCAGCTTTGGAAAATTCCTTAGCTACATACCCGAGTCCTATTCCCTTTTCAAGGGAAGGGGACATGGTTCCGGAAGTAACATTTCCAATGGTATTGCCGTTCACATCCACGATATCATATCCTTGCCTGGGGATGCCTCTTTCAGTAAGTTCAAAACCAACCAGTCTTTTGGAAACTCCGGCCTCTTTTTGTGCTGCCAAAGCTTCTGAATTCACAAAATCCTTGGTGAATTTGGTAATCCACCCCAATCCAGCTTCCAAAGGTGAGGTATGGTCGTCTATATCATTTCCGTAAAGACAGTAGCCCATTTCCAAACGAAGTGTATCCCTAGCAGCCAAACCGATAGGCTTGATTCCAAAAGCTGCTCCGGCTTCCAACACCTTGTTCCAGACCTGTTCTACTTCGGAGTTTTTGCAATAGATTTCAAATCCGCCTGAACCGGTATAGCCAGTTGCCGAAATGATAACATGATCAATCCCAGCAAAATCTCCCACAACAAAGTTGTAGAACTTAATTTCAGCCAAATCAATAGATGACAATGATTGCATGGCCTGAACTGCTTTTGGTCCTTGTATGGCCAATAAAGAGTAGTTGTCCGAAAGGTTCCGCATCTCTGCACCGATTGCCTCATTATATTTTGCAATATGCGCCCAATCTTTATCAATGTTGGATGCATTTACGACCAATAAATAGGTTTCTTCTTTAATTTGATAGACAATCAAATCATCTACAATTCCTCCAGTTTCATTTGGAAAACAACTGTATTGAGCCTTCCCGATGGTAAGTTTGGCCGCATCATTAGAGGTTACTTTTTGGATGAGTTCCAAAGCCTTAGGGCCCTCTATCAAAAACTCTCCCATGTGAGATACATCAAACACTCCGACTGCCTTTCTTACGGTCTCATGTTCAATGTTTACGCCTTCATAAGAAACCGGCATATTAAAGCCAGCAAAGGGTACCATTTTGGCCCCAAGGGATTCGTGCACACTAGTCAATGCTGTATTCTTCATAAACTACGTTTGATTGGATAAATGTATTGATTTCACAGTACATCTTTTCCCTTATCTAAAGGATTATTTTAAACAAAATCGTGTTAATTCAAAAAGGAGATTAGCTAAGCCTTTAGAAGAAAGGATTTTAATTGCTCATACGAATTAATTCTTATCGAGCTTTTTGTTTTATGGAGCACCTTTTCAATTTGTGGAGGAATAGCTGGTTCAATTTCTAAAGTATCTTTAACTACATCCAAAAATTTAACTGGATGGGCTGTCTCCAAAAACACACCATGGGTATTTGAATGCTCTTTTTGATACGTCTTTAATCCCAAATAACCTACAGCTCCATGTGGGTCCGCTACATACCCAAAATTCTTATAGAGGTGTGCAATAGCTTTTCGAGTCTCGTCATCAGTAAAGGAATAACTGGATAGGTTTTCCTGGAGTTTTTCAAAACTGTTCCCGTAGAGATGTCGGATACGAACAAAGTTACTGGGGTCTCCAACGTCCATGGCATTAGAAATTGTTGCTATTGAAGGTTTGGGTGCATACGCTCCATTATCCATGAACTTGGGTACTACATCATTTACATTAGTGGAAGCGATAAAATGGTTAACGGGCATGCCTAGTTTTTGGGCCACCATTCCTGCACAGATATTTCCAAAATTTCCAGAAGGCACCGAGAATACGATGTCATTGCTTTTTGATTTCAACTCTTTATAGGCAAACAGGAAATAAAACAACTGAGGTAACCAGCGGGCCACGTTTATGCTATTGGCTGAGGTTAGATTCTGATTTTCCTTGAGGTCCGCATCCAAAAAGGCAGTCTTGACCATTTTTTGACAATCGTCAAAAGTGCCATCTACCTCCATGGCCACAATATTTTGACCAAGTGTGGTCAATTGCTTTTCCTGTATTTCACTAACCTTTCCGCTGGGGTAGAGAATGACCACCTTAACTCCTTCAACACCCAAAAAGCCATTGGCGACTGCACCACCTGTATCTCCTGAGGTAGCAACCAATACAGTTACATCAGAATTCTTGTTTTGCGAAAAATAACCCAAGCAATTGGCCATAAAACGAGCACCCACATCCTTAAATGCCATAGTAGGACCATGAAAAAGTTCCAAGGTCGATACATGTTCCTCGATAGGAACGACTGGAAAATCAAAGTCCAATACGTTTTGTAAAATCTCTTTTAGCACATCATCCGGAATATCTTCTTGAACAAATTGATGGATAGCCTCAAAGGCTATCTCATGATGACTCAACTTCTCTATTTGCTGAAAGAAATCATTGGAAAGTGGCGTTATTTTTTCAGGCACGTATAAGCCCTTATCTGGGGCAATCCCTTGAACAACAGCCTCTTTAAAAGAAACTCTACATTTTCGGGCATTTAGACTAAAATATTTCATCCCTAGTTCATTTTTTTTACTCCCTCTGTGTTGATTGGCGATACATGAATATCAAAATCAGTATCGATGGTTTCATATACCTGTCTCATGGACTCAGCTACTTTTTTTGCAGTTGCCTCGCCTTTACTTAGGGTGAAAATGGAGGGGCCCGAACCCGAAATTCCACATCCCAAAGCTCCAGATTCAATAGATTTTGATTTAATGGTATCAAAACCTGGAATAAGAATAGAGCGGATAGGTTCTATCACATGATCTTCCAAAGACCTTCCGATGAGGTCATAATCGTTTTTGAAAAGCCCTGCGACCAGACCGCCTAGGTTGCCCCATTGTTTAATACCTTTTTGTAAGGTGATTTTAGTCTTTAATATTTTTCGAGAATCCGAGGTTTTTATCTCTATTTGCGGATGAATTACAGTGGCGTACAACTCTTTGGGTGATGGAAGGGGAACCACATCCAAAGGATTATACCCCCTAACTAAGGTAAATCCACCAAATAGGGCAGGGGCAACATTATCAGCATGGGCTACGCCACTTGCCAATTTTTCACCTAGCATAGCAAACTCTACCAATTCAGAAGATGAAAAAGGTTTGCCCAATAATTTATTCATAGCCCAGACAGCTCCGGCAGAACTAGCCGCGCTGCTGCCAATACCGCTTCCAGGTTTTATTTTTTTATGAATTTCTACATCGAAACCTCCAGTATACCCACTTTTTTCCAACAGAGCCAAACCTGCTACACCTGCTACGTTTTTTTCAGTTTGAAGGGGTAAATCCTGTCCAGTCACCTTGCTAATACGAATTCCCACCTCGGAAGTCTTGCGTACAATCATTTCGTCTCCCACCGCATCAAGCGCAACGCCTAGAACGTCAAAACCACAGGATAGATTGGCAATAGTGGCGGGGCAAAAAACTTTGATTTCTTCCATTTTAAAAGTTTCCGATTCTGATAATATCTGCAAAGATACCGGAAGCAGTAACTTCAGCCCCAGCTCCAGCCCCCTTTATGATAAGTGGCTGGTTTGGATAACGTTCCGTGAAGAAGAGGACGATGTTGTCACTCCCCTCCAGATTATAAAAATCATGTCCTTTGGGAATTTCCTGTAGCCCTACAGTGGCCTTACCTTCATCAAATTGAGCCACGTATTTCAGCTTGGCGTCTTTGCTTTGCGCATCTGAATACATTTTTTGGAAGTCATCCTCATACTTTTTCAAGGTTTCAAAAAACACTTCGTTAGAATTGGCATACAAACTCTCTTTGGGTAGAAAACCGTTATTCTCAATATCATCAATATTCAGATGATGTCCACTTTCGCGGACCAGAATCAATATTTTTCGCATCACATCAATTCCACTTAAATCAATGGTGGGGTCAGGTTCCGTGTATCCCTCTTCTTGGGCTTGTTTGACCACATCATAAAAGGTAGTGGTGCTGTCAAAAGTGTTGAATACAAAATTGAGACTACCAGACAAGACCGCTTGAATTTTTTTGATTTTATCTCCGGAAACAATCAAATGTTTTAAGGTGTCTATAATAGGCAGTCCAGCGCCCACATTGGTTTCAAACAAAAAGGGAGCACTATACTTTTTAGCAAGTTGTTTTAAATCCTGGTAATAGCTGTATTCTGAAGAACATGCAATTTTGTTACAAGTCACCACTGCAATGCTATTCTTTAAATAGTTAGGATAGGTCTGTGCAATACCTTCGTTCGCAGTATTGTCTACAAAGACACTGTTTCTGAAATTGAGTTGTCTTACTCTTTCAAAAAACTTATCAGGATTAGCAGATTCTCCCTTAGATAATTGACCTTCCCAGGATTCTAAATCAATTCCATCTTCATCAAAACACATGGTTCTGGAATTGCTTATCCCAATGACCCTAAGATTAAGTTTTAGTTCCTCTTTTAAATATTCAGATTGGGAACGCATTTGTTCCATAAACCGGGAACCTACATTACCGACCCCCATTACAAAGAGGTTGAGTTGTTTAATGTTTTCCTCAAAAAAGGTTTCATGGAGGGAGTTCAACGCTTTTTTGACATCCTTTTTGCCAATTACTGCTGATATGTTTCGTTCAGAAGCGCCTTGCGCTATTGCGCGGATGTTCACATTGTTCTTCCCCAAAGTGCTGAACATCTGTCCACTCAAGCCTTGATGACTTTTCATGTTTTCACCAACCAAGGCCACAATCGCCAAATCTTCTTCAATCTGTAGGGGTTTGATTTTATGGCTCTGCATTTCATACTCAAAGGTGGCATTAAGTGCTTTTTTGGCTCTGTCCACATCTGCATTGGAAATCCCAACGCATATTGAATGTTCCGAAGAGGCCTGAGTAATAAGTACAACACTGATGTCCTCCAAAGAAAGTGTTTCAAAAAAGCGTTTGGAGATTCCCGGAATACCTATCATACCAGGACCTTCGAGGGAGATTAAACTTATATTGTCCACATGGCTTATGCCTCGAACCGTTTTTTGGCTTCCATTTGTGTTTTTCGAGACTCGAGTACCCTTGTCATTTGGAGAAAAGGTGTTTTTAATGACAATGGGGATTTCTTTGTCCAAAACCGGCTGAATGGTTGGAGGATACAGTACTTTGGCACCAAAATGTGAAAGTTCCATAGCTTCTTCATAGCTCAAGTGGGCTATACATTTTGACTGTTTAACCATTCTTGGATTGGCTGTGTACATTCCACTTACATCCGTCCAAATCTCCAATTCGTTGGCATGAAGTGTACTAGCCAATATGGCTGCAGAATAATCGGAACCACCTCTGCCCAAGGTGGTTGAATTGTCCTCATGACTTGAAGATATAAAACCAGGTAGAATGGTGATATCTTCAGTTCGTTTTTCAAAATAGGAAGTGCAGTTGGCATGAGTAGTTTTAAAGTCAACCTTAGCACTTCCGAAAGACTCATCTGTGATAATCAATTCTCTACTATCCTTAAAAGCAGCTTTCAAACCTTCGGATTTAAGGAATTCAGCAATAATAAAGGCTGATAAAAGCTCACCATATCCTACGATTTTATCAGATAATTTTGGGGTTACCTCCCCAATAAGATAAGAGCCTTCCAAAAGGGTTTCCAAGGTGTTTAAATCACTTTTCACCTTGCTAAGAATAGCACTTTGACTTTTTACAGGAATTAGTGTTTTAATGGTGGAAATATGTCTCTTCTCTATTTCCTCAAGTTTATTTTTATATAATAAATCTTGTTGCGAGGCCAACTTCGAAGTTTCCAATAAGGTGTCGGTTATGCCTCCAAAAGCAGATACAATGACCGCCTGAGGTGTTGCTCCATTACTTTGGATAATGGATTTGACTTTATGTATATTTTCTGGATTGGCTACGGAAGTACCTCCAAATTTTAAAACTTTCA
Organism: Bacteroidota bacterium; assembly: GCA_039184805.1. Lineage (GTDB taxonomy): Bacteria > Bacteroidota > Bacteroidia > Flavobacteriales > Flavobacteriaceae > Flagellimonas. The sequence continues at coordinate 49,561 of JBCDAX010000001.1, forward strand.
TGATAATTTACTTAGGATGAAAAAACAATAGAATGATTGACGGACGGAATTAATACAGACTTTACCCCAAAGGGGTTGTAGTAGAAGTAGTTGTAGTAAAGAAATATAAAGAATGTATCATTTTATATATTCCGTGATGTAATTGAGGTACACTAATTTTTCAGGGTAAAAGTAGTACTTTTGAATGCTTCAGCAAATACAACGTAAATTTTTGCTAAATCCACATATTTAACCCGATTTTTTTATTGAATGAAAATTTTAACTGCGGCTCAAATCTATCAGGCTGATAAATTTACAATCGAAAAACAGCAAATAACAAGTGATGCGTTAATGGAACGTGCCGCTGTTCAAATTTTTGAATGGATACACGCAAGACTCCAAGGTGCTCCTGTAACCATTCAAATTTTTTGTGGAATTGGAAACAATGGAGGCGATGGAATTGCTCTTGCAAGACATTTAATGGAGCATGGTTACAACATTAAGGTATATGTGGTGAATTACAGCGAAAAACGCTCTAAAGATTTTCTTTTGAACATGGAGCGTTTAAAGGATAGGAAGATTTGGCCGGAATTCATAAATCCAGAAACTACTTTGCCTATTATTCAACCAAACGATATCATTGTCGATGCCATTTTTGGGATTGGACTAAATCGCTGTCCTGACGATTGGGTGTTAAACTTGATTCAACATTTAAAAGATTCCAGAGCATTTACCTTATCTGTAGATATCCCCTCCGGAATGCCTGTGGACCAGCCTCTTTGGAAGGATGCTGTAGTCATTAATGCTAATTATGTGTTGAGTTTCCAGGCGCCAAAATTAGTTTTCTTCTTACCAGAAACGGGAGTTTATATAGAACATTGGGAAATTTTGGATATTGGATTGGATTCTGAGTTTATGACCGGGGTAGATACTTCTTTTGAATATACAGAGAAGCCCATGGTACAAAACCTATACAAACCTAGGGAAAAGTTTTCCCACAAAGGCACGTATGGACATTCGGTAATAATTGGTGGTAGCTACGGAAAAATTGGTGCCGTCCAATTAGCAGGAAAGGCTTGTTTAAAGTCGGGTGGTGGCTTGGTTACTTTTTTTGTGCCCGAATGCGGTTACCTTCCCTTACAATCATCTTTGCCGGAGGCTATGGTAATCACCGACGAGGAAGATGATTTTATTTCTCAAATTTCCTTGCCAATACAACCTGATGCTTTTGGTATTGGTATGGGATTGGGTACTGATGCTAAAACAGTGGCGGCATTTGGAGAATTCATAAAACAAGTCAAATCATCCATGGTAATCGATGCGGACGGAATCAATATACTAGCGAGACACCCTGAAATACTGAAGGATATGCCTACAGGGACAATTTTAACTCCACATCCAAAAGAATTGGAACGGCTGATAGGGGTTTGGGCCAATGATTTTGAGAAATTACAAAAAGCAATGCGCTTTTCGGAGACCTATGAATGTATTGTGGTAATAAAAGGTGCAAACACGATTATCATTTCAGGAGAGAAGGGTTATGTAAATCCTACAGGTAATCCCGGAATGGCCACAGCGGGAAGTGGAGATGTGTTAGCTGGTATGATTACCGGGTTGTTGGCACAAGGATACCCTCCTCTTAATGCTTCAATTTTTGGGGTTTATCTTCATGGACTTGCAGCGGATGTAGAAGTGCCAAATCATGGTTACGAAGCCATTACTGCTTCCACTATATTAGATGGTGTAGGAAAGGCATTTATTGAACTATTTAGACAGCCAGAACCTCCGCAGAACAGTCAAACTTCATAATACCAAGTGCATTTTGACCCACTAGTCTAAGGAGAAAGATTGGAAATACTATCTGGTGGGCATAGCTGACTATCAAAAGCGGTTTGAATGGCAGAAGGAACGGTGCTAGCTACTGTTGCATGTGCTTCAATGTTATTTTTATTCTCACTAACAGAGGCTATGAATAACATGAGCACAAAAACGAGGAATAAAAGAATCGACCGTCTCATACGTTAACTTGCAATTCGTGAAAAAACCAAGATGGTTAGTAATGTAAATGAGACAAAAAAGGATATCAACGGGATTACGTAGAAAGTGAATTTCCTAATTCGTTCTTTCCCAATTTGATGAGTTACTAGATTAAGAATTGAGTTCATGGTTGTTTTTTGTGTAAAAGAACAGTGGGGATGCCTGTTTTTACAACAAAATCTTACTGAGAAGGAAAATTCTAGCTTAAAAGGGAATAGAATGTGCCCTTAATCAGTGACTAGGAGATAAGAAAATTCAATGGTTAGGTCAGAATGACAACTCGAAGTGTATTTTGGTAAGCTGATTTATGCTTGGAACTTAGTATTACTTACTCTTCTTTTTCTTTTTAAGACGTTTCTTTACCCAAGCAATGGCATTATCATACTCAATAAAAAATTCCATATTTTTTTTGTAGAACAACTTTTCGATTTTAAAGTTGTGCATGTCAATTTCCTTCTTGGAAACAATAGCAAACGCCTTAAGATTTTCGAGACCTCTTATGTAATTGTAGATGGTTGGGTCGACAGCATAGGAATTTTTGCGTAAGCTGATATACCCAAAGTCTTTTTCCCTAAAATGGATTTCTGAAATACCGATGATTTGATAGGCTCGTTCCAAAGTAAGCGTGGCCCCTTCATCAAAGGTGGATACCATGTAGTCATCATATACCTGCACGGTACCAATGTCCAACTGATACTCTCGTACCACGATGGGCTTTTTGTACGCAATTCTCATTCCCAAGTGTTATAGTGTCTCATTACGAAAATAGCAGTAAAGCCTTTAGACCAGAAAAAATATAGATTAACAGCCTAAATATCGTATGTACGGTAAAATGTACTTGATTTTAATAGCAAAGCCGGCAAACGCCGGCTTTTCAATGCAATAAACTTTAAGAAAGACTATTCTGTTTCCTGTGATTTTTTTGGCTTTTTGATTTTTATGGTAAGCTCTTCTTTTTTCTCATCTAAATCCATAAAAATGCTATCGCCTTCTTCCAGTTTGGAATTGACAATCTCTTCAGCAAGGGCATCCTCAATATACTTTTGGATGGCTCGCTTCAAAGGTCTGGCTCCATACTGTTTGTCAAAACCTTTTTCAGCTATATAGTCCTTGGCTTTTTCGGAAAGACTTAAATCGTAACCAATATCCTTGATTCTCATGAACAATTTGTCCAACTCGATATCGATGATTTGATGGATATGTTCTCTTTCCAATGGATTGAAGACGATTACATCATCAATACGATTCAAGAATTCCGGAGCAAAAGCCTTTTTCAAAGCATTTTCGATAACGCTCTTCTGATGGCTGTCCGCTTGTGCTTTCTTGGCAGCTGTACCAAAACCAACACCTTGACCAAAATCTTTCAATTGTCGAGCACCAATATTAGAAGTCATGATTATAATCGTATTTCTAAAATCAATCTTTCTTCCCAGGCTATCCGTTAAATACCCATCGTCTAGTACCTGTAGCAACATATTGAAAACATCTGGGTGCGCTTTTTCAACCTCATCCAAGAGGATAACGGAATAAGGCTTTCTTCTTACTTTTTCGGTAAGTTGCCCTCCTTCTTCGTAACCAACATATCCAGGAGGAGCTCCCACTAATCTTGAAATAGCAAACTTCTCCATGTATTCGCTCATATCGATACGAATAAGTGCATCCTCTGAATCGAAGAGCTCCTTAGCCAAAATTTTGGCCAACTGTGTTTTACCAACCCCGGTTTGTCCCAAGAAAATAAAGGAACCAATAGGTTTGTTGGGGTCTTTCAGTCCAGCTCTATTTCTTTGGATGGCCTTCGCCACTTTGGCAACAGCTTCATCCTGACCAATTACAAAACCTTTTATGAGTTGAGGTAATTCCGCCAACTTATTGCTTTCGGTCTGCGCAATTCGATTTACTGGGATACCACTCATCATGGAAACTACATCCGCAACGTTTTCATCAGACACCGTCTCCCGATGCATTTTACTTTCTGCTTCCCAGCGCTCTTGAGCAGCCATGAGTTCCTTCTCCAAGCGCTTCTCATCATCCCTCAGCTTTGCTGCTTCTTCATACTTCTGCTTTTTGACCACACTGTTCTTCAACTCCCTTACATCTTCCAATTGGGTCTCTAATTCCAAAATTTGCTTTGGAACATCCATATTTACAATGTGGACTCTGGAACCTGCTTCATCCAAGGCGTCAATAGCCTTGTCCGGAAGAAACCTGTCCGTCATATATCTATTGGTAAGCTTAACACAGGCCACAATGGCATCATCTGTATAATTTACATTGTGATGGTCTTCATACTTACCTTTAATATTCATCAAAATTTCAATGGTTTCCTCAACAGAGGTAGGTTCCACCATTACTTTTTGGAAACGACGCTCCAGTGCACCATCCTTTTCAATATATTGACGGTACTCATCCAAAGTAGTAGCACCTATACATTGAATTTCACCTCTAGCCAAGGCTGGCTTAAACATGTTCGAAGCGTCCAAACTTCCTGTAGCACCACCAGCGCCAACAATAGTGTGAATCTCGTCAATAAAGAGAATAATGTCATCGTTTTTTTCCAACTCGTTCATTACCGCCTTCATACGTTCCTCAAACTGGCCTCGGTATTTGGTTCCAGCAACAAGTGAAGCCAAATCCAATGTGACCACTCTTTTATTATAAAGAATACGAGAAACCTTTTTGTTTATGATGCGCAAAGCCAGTCCTTCGGCTATAGCACTTTTACCAACACCGGGCTCACCTATCAACAAAGGATTGTTCTTTTTTCTTCGACTTAAAATTTGGGAAACGCGTTCTATCTCCTTCTCACGTCCAACAACAGGGTCCAGCTTATTTTCCTCTGCCAATCTTGTCAGGTCTCTTCCAAAATTATCCAATACCGGGGTTTTGGATTTTTTACTGCCTTTTTGGCTGGAACTTGAACCAAAGCTACTTTCTTTGGAATCTCCAGTTTCTTCGGGATCACTTGGAAATGATTCAGCTCTGGGAGTGTCTAGATAATCATCTTCACTGGTAATCATTGATTTGAACTGCTCTTTTACATTATCGTAATCCACCTTTAACTTGTGCAATAGTTTTGTAGTCGGGTCATTTTCATTTCTCAAAATACAAAGTAAAAGATGCGCTGTATTTATTGACGAACTTTGAAAAAGTTTGGCTTCTAAAAATGTGGTTTTTAAAGCACGCTCTGCCTGTCTCGTTAAATGAAGGTTCTTCTTATCCTTTTGAACAGTGCCTGTATTTGGATTGGCCGGACTCAGGATTTCAACTTTTCTGCGCAAGTGATCCAAGTCAACATCCAAGGCATCCAATATATTTATGGCTTTGCCATTGCCATCGCGTAAAAGACCCAGCATCAAGTGTTCCGTACCAATAAAATCATGCCCTAATCTTAGGGCTTCTTCCTTACTGTATGCTATAACATCTTTTACTCTAGGGGAAAAATTATCATCCATAGGCTTCCTTTTCAGCAATTAAAATTAATAAAAGTATGCTTACGCAGGTCAAATACCGTACCCATATTCGACAAACATGGTTTAAAAGTCGAAATAAAGTGCTTTTTCCTAACACTTTAACATAGATTTAGAAAGACCTGAAAAGTTGTCTGATGGTGTTGATAATTTTTTTAATAAACTAGGTGGCATTAGTCGTTTAAGGGTTGAATTTGTGTATATTGCCACGATGTTTTAACCAGTAAAACCAATAGGATTTTAGTATGGCGGAAGGAGAAAAGTTGATTCCGATCAATATTGAAGATGAAATGAAATCGGCCTACATTGACTACTCAATGTCGGTCATTGTGTCACGTGCCTTACCTGATGTCAGGGACGGTCTTAAACCAGTTCACAGAAGAGTACTTTATGGAATGCACGAGTTAGGTGTAAGGTCCACAAGTGGGCATAAGAAATCTGCACGTATTGTGGGTGAGGTTCTTGGTAAATATCACCCTCACGGCGATACCTCGGTGTATGATACCATGGTACGTATGGCCCAAGAATGGAGCTTACGTTATATGTTGATTGATGGGCAAGGTAACTTCGGGTCTGTTGATGGAGATAGCCCTGCAGCAATGCGATATACAGAAGCCCGTATGCGCAAGATTGCAGATGAGATGCTTGCGGATATTGATAAGGACACCGTAGACCATCAATTGAACTTTGATGATTCTTTGGAAGAGCCCACCGTTCTTCCCACACGTATCCCGAATTTATTAGTAAATGGGGCTTCAGGTATTGCGGTAGGTATGGCAACTAACATGCCGCCACACAATTTATCTGAAGTGGTGGATGGAACTGTGGCTTACATCGATAACTCTGATATTGAAATTGATGAGTTGATGACCCATATCAAAGCACCTGATTTTCCAACAGGCGGTATTATCTACGGCTATGATGGGGTCAAGGAAGCCTTTCATACAGGTAGAGGACGTGTAGTCATGCGTGCCAAAGCTACTTTTGAAGAAGTTCAGGGCCGTGAGTGTATCATTGTGACTGAAATTCCCTATCAAGTGAATAAAGCCGATATGATCAAAAAGACGGCCGATCTTATCAACGACAAAAAGATTGAGGGGATTTCAACGATTCGTGACGAATCTGATAGAAAAGGGATGCGTATTGTTTATATTTTGAAGCGCGACGCTATTCCCAATATTGTACTTAATACCCTTTATAAGTACACTGCACTTCAGTCCTCCTTTAGCGTGAATAATATCGCACTGGTCAGTGGAAGACCAAAATTGCTCAATTTGAAGGAGATTATCCATCATTTCGTTGAGCACAGGCATGAGGTTGTCGTTCGTAGGACCAAGTATGAATTAAAGAAAGCTGAGGATCGAGCTCATATCCTTGAGGGACTTATTATTGCTTCCGACAATATTGATGAAGTAATTGCCATTATACGTGGGTCTTCAAATGTTGAGGAAGCTCGAAATAGCTTAATGGAGCGGTTTAAGCTTACCGAAATTCAGGCAAAGGCGATTGTTGAAATGCGTCTACGTCAATTGACAGGTCTGGAACAGGATAAACTTCGAGAGGAGTATGAGGAGCTTAAGAAGACCATAGAAGACCTTAAAGACATTCTTGCAAAAAAGGAACGCAGAATGCAAATTATTAAAGATGAGCTTGTCGAAGTCAAAGAGAAGTACGGAGATGAAAGAAGGTCTGAAATTAACTTCGCTGGTGGTGACTTAAGTATAGAGGATATGATTCCGGATGAGCAGGTGGTCATTACCATTTCTCATGCAGGCTACATAAAAAGAACGCCTCTTACAGAATATAAGACTCAAAATAGGGGAGGCGTTGGACAAAAGGCATCCTCCACGCGAAATGAAGACTTTTTAGAGCACCTTTTTGTGGGAACCAACCATCAATATATGTTGTTCTTTACTCAAAAAGGAAAGTGTTTCTGGATGCGTGTTTTTGAGATACCTGAAGGTAGTAGAACATCAAAGGGCCGTGCTATCCAGAACCTGATTAACATTGAGCAAGAGGATAAGGTCAAAGCGTTTATTTGTACTAGGGACTTAAAAGATGAAGACTACGTAAACAGTCATTACGTAATAATGGCGACCAAGAAAGGTACGGTGAAGAAAACTTCTTTGGAACAATATTCCCGTCCAAGACAAAATGGAATCAATGCGATTACTATTCGCGAGGGAGATGAGTTATTGGAAGCTAAATTGACTACGGGAACCAGCCAAATCCTACTAGGACTTAAATCAGGTAAGGCCATTCGATTTGAGGAAAGCAAGACCCGGCCTATGGGAAGAAATGCTTCAGGAGTTCGTGGGATTACGTTGGCCAATGACTCAGATGAGGTAGTGGGCATGGTGTCTGTCCATAATTTTGAGGATGATATTCTGGTAGTTTCTGAAAACGGATATGGTAAACGTTCCACAATCGATGACTACAGGATAACGAATAGGGGCGGAAAAGGTGTTAAAACCATTTCGATTACCGAAAAAACGGGCGAACTTGTGGCGATTAAAAATGTTTCGGATTTGGATGACCTCATGATTATCAATAAATCTGGAATAGCCATTCGTATGAGTGTAGAAGATTTAAGGGTAATGGGAAGGGCAACGCAAGGTGTAAAATTGATCAATCTTAAAGATACAGATTCAATTGCAGCAGTTGCCAAAGTGATGAAGGAAGATGATGATGTGGACGATTCCGATATTCGGGAAATCGAGGTCAACGAATAAAATGGTACGGAATTTGAAAAGTACCCCGTGGAAATAGTTAATAATGAATAAACACTAATTATATTTTATTAAAATGAAAACTAAAGTTTTATTACTGATTGCCATAGGATTTTCTGCTTTCGGTTTTTCACAGAAAAATGAAATCAAAGCAGCTGAAAAGGCACTTAAAGGTGGTGATGCAGCTTCTGCAAAAACGGCTTTGGAAGGTGCAGCCTCATTAATTGATTCTGCCGACCCAAGACTTCAGGCCCAGTATTATACGGTAAAAGGGAATGTGTACTATGATTTAGCAAAAAAAGGCGACGCATCTTCATTTCAAACCGCCATCGATGCTTACAAAAAAACGATTTCTGTTGAGGAAGCTAGTGGAAAACAAAAGTATACCACGGTAGCAACCCAACAATTGTCAACTATGACAGCTGATATCATAAATGCTGCGGTGGACGATAACAACAAGAAGAAGTTTGATGATGCGGCCCAAAAACTATATCTAGGATACACACTTAGCCCAAAAGATACCCTTTACTTGTACTATGCGGCGAGTAGTGCGGTAAGTGGACAGAACTACGACAAAGCATTGGAATACTACAATGAGTTAAAAACTATAGGCTATGAAGGTAGTGGTGTTAAGTACACTGCTGTGAACGTGGAAACTGGAGAAGTTGAAGAGATGGACCAGAATACTCGTGATCTTTATGTGAAGGCAGGAACTCACAAGGATCCAAAAGAAGAGAGAACTCCATCAAAAAAACCAGAAATTGTTAAGAACATTGCATTGATTTATCAGCAATTGGGTGATAATGAAAAGGCATTGGCTGCTTATACTGATGCACGCTCTGTAGATCCTAATGATGTTAACCTAGTTCTGGGTGAGGCCAATTTGCATTACGCCATGGGCAACAAGGATAAATTCAAAGAGTTAATGGGACAAGCTTCTGAAATGGCTCCAGACAATGCCGATTTGCTATATAACATTGGGGTAATCAATATGGAGCAAGGAAACTTGGAAGATGCAAGATCTGCTTACAGAAAGACTCTGGAGATTGATCCTGGGTACATAAATGCCTTGTTAAACCTATCTACAACGTATGTCAATGAAGGTAATGGCCTTATTGATGAAATGAACAGTTTAGGAAGTTCAAGAGCAGACATTGCGAGATATGACGAATTAAAGAAAACAAAAGATGATCTTTTTATTGAGGGAGCCAAGGTTTTGGAGGATGCTCTTAAAACCAATCCGGATAACCAGAGTGTTCTTAGCCAGTTGAAGAATATTTATGGAGCTTTGGGTGATACCGAAAACTTCAAAAGAATCAAAGGACTTTTGGGAGAATAAGAAATCCCTTAACGGTCTAAAAGAAAGCCCCAATATATGGGGCTTTTTTTATTATATTATTTTCTTTATTACCCTAAGTTGATGGGAATACTGTCTCTTGTCCGTATTGAAAATCCCTGTATGATCTAAACGATCGATGCGAACTTCTCCATGAACATGGATTACATAGTTATCCTTAAGGATAATTCCAACATGATCAATGATACTTTCCTTGTTATCAAAAAATGCTAAATCACCAGGCTCACTTTCTTCTATAAAACTCAAGGCATCTCCTTGTTTGGACTGCTGTTCCGCATCACGAAAAAGTTGATACCCATTTATGCGGTAGACCATTTGTGTAAATCCGGAACAATCAATTCCAAAAGGAGTCTTTCCTCCTTTTAAATAAGGAGCTTTTAAGTAAAGTAATGCGGTATCGATTAAAGAAGATTTATCTCTTATTCCGCAAGTTGAGTCCCCCTCAAAATTTGTGGTGAAGGATTCGGAGTTAATGAGAACTGAGCCAAGGACAATAGGCTGTATAATGCTATTTCCGTTCGGGCAAACATGCGATATCACATCGGTAGCATAATTGGCAAACTCCGCCTCATTAATTTTCAAATAAGCATCTTCATCAATTTGAAGAATCTGTAGATTAGCAACCCATCCTTCGCAATTGTCAAATGCCATACGTATTCTAGACCATTTTTTTCTTGCTTCCAAGATTCTAAAATGTTCCCCATAGAGTAACTGGGAGACCATCTCGCTTCCATCATCAGGAGCAGACCTTATGGCGACAATACTTTGCGGACAAATTCCGTACAGCATGGGTATGCGGCTTATTGGAAATTAAAGATTTTCAAGAACTAGGGCCGAAGCACCACCACCTCCGTTACAGATTGCCGCTGCTCCAAGCTTTCCATTATTCTGTTTGAGGACATTTAACAAGGTAATAGTAATTCGGGCACCAGAGCATCCCAAAGGATGTCCTAGAGAAACGGCGCCACCATTTACATTTACATTAGAATCATCAAGTCCTAAAATTTTCATATTGGCCAAACCGACCACGGAAAAAGCCTCATTGAACTCAAAGAAATCAATTTCTTCCATAGAAACACCGGCTCTATCCAACGCTTTGGGTAAAGCCTTTGCTGGTGCTGTAGTAAACCATTTTGGTTCATGGGCAGCGTCAGCATACGATTTTATGTAAGCTAGAGGTTTAATTCCCAAGGCATTTGCTTTTTCTTCGCTCATGAGCACAACAGCGGCGGCTCCATCATTGATGGTGGAAGCATTGGCTGCAGTTACGGTGCCGTCTTTTGAAAAAGCAGGACGTAGATTCGGTATCTTTTCAAGCTTTACATTTTTGTATTCCTCATCTTCGGACACCAAAATGGGTTCTCCTCTCCGCTGTGGAACTTCCACTGGAATAACTTCATCAGCAAATTTTCCCGAACTCCAAGCCTCAGCAGACCTTTTGTATGATTGGATAGCAAACGCATCTTGATCTTCTCTGGTAAAATCATATTCGGTGGCACAAGCATCTGCGCAGACTCCCATAGCATTTTGATCGTAGACATCAACAAGGCCATCTTTTTGCATGCCATCGACCATAGATGCGGGACCGAATTTCATGCCGCCTCTCATATACGTATAGTGTGGAATTAAGCTCATGTTTTCCATGCCACCTGCAACAACAATAGAATTTTCACCCAAAGCAATGGATTGGGCTCCCTGTATTATGGCTTTCATTCCAGAAGCGCATACTTTATTGATAGTGGTACAGGGTACGGTATTTGGAATTCCTGCAAAAATAGCAGCTTGCCTTGCAGGTGCTTGCCCAGTTCCGGCCTGAACCACATTTCCCATCAAAACCTCCTCGACATCTTCCGGATTCAAACCGATTTTTTCCAACGCTCCTTTTATGGCAACGGCTCCTAATTTGGGAGCGGGAACACTGGATAAGGCCCCCATAAAACTTCCTATTGGAGTTCTTACGGCGGAAACAATTACAACTTTATTCATATGATTTATTTATGTGTGCAAAATACTAAAATTAAACGCAAAGGGTAAAGCTCAGCAGACCTTGCTTTTATTTATATTTTCTATTTTTGGGACTTACTACCTGCGCATGGGAACAACTTTGGACAACGCTTACAAGTATCAATCGCTGACCTACAAATATGTGCTCTATGCAATTTCTGTCGCCTTAATTGTATTTTTCTTTCCTAGAGAAGGCAAGTTTAAATATGAGTTCCAAAAAGGCAAGCCTTGGCAGTATGAAAATCTATATGCCCCAATTGACTTTTCCATAAAAAAAACAGATTCAGAAATTGCAGAGGAACAGCGCTTTATTCGCGAAAACAAAACGGATTATTATACCTATGATGCCATTGTTCCAGATGAAGTAAAAGCGAGTGTGGAGCAGGAGCTGACCAGTATTTTCAAGCAACAGAGCGAGGGAAGTCGGTTTGAACAACGAGTTCGCAGGTTGGCCAATTCAGTTATCGATAGTATTTACGCCTATGGCATACTTCAAGATGTGCCGATGGCAGAAGCAATTTTTATCATAAAAAATAATGAAGCCATAACTGTTAGTGCGGCTAATCTGGTAGATCTTTCCGAAGCCCGTGAAAAAGTGCAACGGATTATTGGAAATCAAAATTTAAGAGGTATTCCTCTTGCAACGAGTATTGGACGTGTTCTTGAACCTAATGTTTTCTTCAATAAAACCCTGACGGAAAAGGCTTTGGAAGAAGAGATGTCGCAAATCTCATTTACCCGTGGCGAAGTTTCTGAAGGACGACTGATCATAGCAAAAGGAGAAGTTGTGGAAGATGAGAATTTAAAGGTCTTGAACTCATTGAAACAAGAATATGAATCGGAGCTTTGGCGTGGGGATAATTTTATATACATCCTCTTGGGATATGCTATTCTAGTTGCTTTGGTGCTAATGATGCTTTTTCTTTTCATCAAACAATATCGAAGTGAAATTTTTAAAAACAACAACAAGCTAACATTCATTTTTGTCAATATTCTACTCATGGTGTTGGCAACAACTTTAATGGTTAAGAATCAAGAAAGTTATGTTTATGTTGTGCCTCTGTGTATTCTCCCTCTTATTCTCAAGAACTTTTTTGATGCACGATTGGGACTTTTTGTACATGTACTTACTGTGCTGATATTAGGTTTTGTGGTACCTAATAGTTTTGAATACATGTTCCTTCAGATTATCGCAGGAATTGTCACTATTCTAACAGGTTCGGAATTATATCGAAGAGCCAATCTGTTTATTTCGGTAGGACAAATCACATTGATATACATAATCGGATATTTTGCTTTTCATATCATTCATGAAGGTAACTTGGAGGGGATAGAATGGACCTTGTTTGGCATATTTGTGCTCAACGGTTTACTTACTCTATTTGCTCAACCCCTGATTTATATTTATGAAAAGATATTTGGACTAGTCTCAGATGTTTCACTATTGGAATTGTCAGATACCAACTCAAAGCTTTTAAAGGAGTTATCGGATAAAGCACCTGGAACTTTTCACCATTCCTTACAAGTGGCAAATTTAGCAGAAGCTGCTGCCAATGAAATAGGTGCCAACTCGATGTTGACAAGGGTAGGGGCCTTGTATCATGATATTGGAAAGATGAACAATCCGACATATTTTACAGAGAATCAAACTACGAACATCAATCCTCATGACGATCTTCCGCCAAAGGAAAGTGCAAAAATTATAATTGATCATGTCATTGAAGGTATAGAGATTGCAAGAAAGAATAAACTTCCTGATCGAGTGATTGATTTCTTGAGAACGCATCATGGTACAACTACCGTGTTTTATTTTTTTAGAAAACAGCAGGAAACGGAGCCCGATACCGACCCTAAGGATTTCCGATATCCTGGACCTACTCCTTTTTCCAAGGAAACTGCCATCCTGATGATGTCAGATGCAGTAGAGGCGGCATCAAAAAGCTTGAAAGACCCCACATATCAAATCATCGACAACTTTGTGGAAAAGATAGTGAAGGGCCAGATGCAGGCTGATCAATTTGTGAACGCCAATATCACTTTAAAAGAGATAGAAGTTGTCAAAAAGGTTTTAAAACAAAAGCTTACCAATATTTATCATCTTAGGGTAGAATACCCCGAATAAAAACCTTCTCAAAAAAAAGAGAAAATAGTTGCTATCTTTCGAATGAAAAGGTACATTTGCATCCGCATTTTTAGAATGTTCGTTCATGAAATGTGAGGAGAGGTGCCGGAGTGGTAACGGAGCAGATTGCTAATCTGTCGACGGGTAACCGTCGCCTGGGTTCGAGTCCCAGTCTCTCCGCTTAATCTCATAAATTACGGGGTGTAGCGTAGCCCGGTTATCGCGCCTGCTTTGGGAGCAGGAGGTCGCAGGTTCGAATCCTGCCACCCCGACAAGGCCGAATCGCCAGATTCGGCTTTTTAATTACATACTGGTCGCGTAGCTCAGCTGGATAGAGCATCTGCCTTCTAAGCAGACGGTCGAAGGTTCGAATCCTTCCGCGATCACAAGCTGTTAAACTTAAACAAAATATAAGCCACTGATATTCAGTGGCTTATTTACTTTTAAGCATTAAAATTTTTACATCTTGCTCTACATTTGCTCTACGTTTTTTCACGTTAAAATACTGTAATTCAGTACATTAAGTATAAAATGAAAATAATTTACGATTGCATTTTGTTTATACTTTATAGAGTAGATGTGGAGCATATGTAGAGCAAAAAGCCTAATATGGGCACTTTATTTTTTGCTATAATTTTGATTTTTAGTGTTTTAATAAAGAATGGGTTCGAATCGGAGAAGAAAGGATTCGAACTTTTTTTCAAATCGTTAAACAAAATTAACATTTAATAGCTCCTTTTAAATAGCTAACTTGGTGTAACAATATGAAGCTAACGGGCCTTTTAAGAAAAGTAGTAGGAGGAGCATTAATTGTAATGAGCATCCTATGGGGAATTGGGTTGGTGTTTTTTCGCCTTTCTTTAGGTTCTGAATTTCAAATAGAGGAATTATCTGAAAATTGGGAAGGGGTAATCTTTTTCGTGTTGTTATATCTATTCTTCTGCGCCGTTGCCATACTCATGTTCCGATATGGCCGAAAGCTGTTTAAAAGCGATTCTTAAGCTCCCTGAACTCTTTCTATGTCAATGCGAAAACTCTTCAAGTCGGCTTATGCGCAGTTCCAGAAATATGTTGGAAGTAAAAAGATGTGGGAGGATAATCTTTGGCTCTTGATATACGGCTTTAGTTTTCTTGGTTTTATTCTTCTGCTCTATTGGGTTTTCAATCTATAAGGTTAGCTTAACATTTAATTTTCGAGCAGGAACTGGGCAAAAGAAGAAAATTGATAGGGTATTTATTATTATTTTGATTCTTAGGTTGAAAATTCTGTTCTATAGTTTTATGTAAAGAATTGATTTAATTTCTTACATTAAAGGTGATTTAAGTTAAGAATTTGAGGAAACTTGATTTAGTTAGCATTAAGGGGAAATTAGTCAAAGGGGCAAGTACTGAACCATTATTAATTGAGGCTTCTGATGAGGATGGGAATATTGACATTTATGTATTGAAGCTCTTCGACGATAATGGGCCAAACAATATTTATAGAACTGCTAAAGAAATCGTTGGGAATGAACTTGCAAAGGAATTCGGTCTTCCTGTACCAGAGTATGGATTAATCAATTTTGACCATAGCTTGTTGACTGAATATTATTCGTTGGATAGAATAAAAACAATTCATAACGGCTTTAAATTTTGCAGTAAATTGGAGGAGGGTATGAGTATTTTCAATCCGAACTTAAAAAATTATGCCCTTAGAGAATATGACATGGGCTCCGTTTTTGCTTTTGACAATATTCTTCTTAATACAGATAGGGGAGGCTTTAGAAACAAGCCTAACCTTCTGGTTAACGATAACGACTTTCTACTTATTGATCACGAATTGATACTCTTTTTTTATAATAACATGGAAAAAGTAGAACCAATAGACTTCAAACATAAATTTGACGTTTACTATTTTAAGAATCATGTTTTCTACAAAATCCTTAAAAATAAACGAAAAAAAAGCGAAGTATTTGACGAATTTGAAGAGATGTTAAAGGTGTTCAATTTGTCGAAATTTGATGATATCTTTGCACGCTTAGATAAATTTAACGTTATTCATAACGGAAAAGAGGACTGTTCTGATTATTTTTTATGGTTAAAAAACCAACGTAATTATGTAATCAACTGTCTGAAGGATAGAATTTTATGAGAAGTAAGGATTATACATATTCAATTCTTAGGTATAGACATTCGCCATTTATCGGCGAAAGTTTAAACTTAGGTCTTCTCGTTTTCTTTTTTGATGAAAATCAATTCTATTTCAGATACCCTAATAAAGTAAATAGAATTAAATCTATTTACGATGACATCTCTGAACGTGTAATTAGTAGTTATTTAAAAGAGATTGAACAAAAGATTGAGATTATCAATGTGAGACTTGATGATTTTTTTATTGATGAAATAGAAAACTCTTTCGACCAATTTGTAGATAATTTTGTACTTCCTACCGACAGTAGCGCTTTACAATTCGATCAAGCTACTACCGGATTAAAAAACAAAAACAATTCGTCTAAAATTCTAAAGCATCTTTTAAAATCATACTTTCAAGAAACTTCGGAATCTAAACCAGACAAGGAATATGAGTTGGGAAAGAGATTTTATAATTCAGTAAAGAATTTTGTCAACGAAGTTGGAGACAGCAATCAACCTAACTTCTACAGGGACTACAAAGTTCAAAATTCTACTGGTGTTGAATTTAATTTTAAATATGCTTGGAAGAATGGTAGTTTAAATTTAGTCAAGCCGTTGAATTTCGATTTATCTGAACCTAGATATATAGCAAAAAAAGCCCATGAAAACTATGGCTTGTTTGTTGACTTGGAGCGTATTGCAGAGAAACAAACGTATAGGTTCGATTTGCTTCTTGGAAAACCTAAAGATGCTAGCTTGTTCAAAGAGTATGATCATTCGCTTAAACTACTAGACAGTATTGATAAAGTGAAGTTTATTGAAGAAAATGACTTAGATAAGTATACTTCAAACTTAATAAAGTCAATTTCCAAGTAGTCCTTCATTTAGTATTCTATTTTTAATTCCTCATATTCTACTTTTTCTATTATTTCATTTTTATTGGAATCAATGGCCCTAGAATAAAGGTCTTTTGTTATAGAATAGGCCTCAAACTCAGAGTCCCATAAATCTTCATCAATCATTTGCTCGGCTATTGCTCGTAATATCCTATATGCATTTACACGAAAACATATGTAAGTAGAATAAAAATGAAATTAAAATGCGCAATAAGTGTATGTTTTTGTTGCATTTAATGTAATGATTCAAATCCTTCCGCGATCACACCCATTAACCCCTTATTTAAAGGGGTTTCTTTTTGCTTATTTCTTGGAAAACATAATGCAATCCAGAACTTTTGATAAATCATTACAGTTTAGAAGAATACTTCATGTAATAGCCAATTAAATGATTAAACTAGAATTTCTAGTAACAAATGGTACTAACCTTTTGTTTATTGTTTAATCTATTCTGTTCCTAACAAATGATTCAACTTTAAGTTAAAAAGAGTATCAATCATCAGAATAAGGCTCTCTAATTATCAATCTCTTTTTATAAGCTTCATTTTTATTCCAAAAGTTTATTTTTTTGAATTGAAAATTACGATTTTGACAAAACGACAACCTTTTTCGGAAATATTTACGAAAACGGTTTCGTTTACTTTTCGTAAAGCATAAAAATATCACATAAATATCAGCTAATCAATAAAATACGCTTTTCTCTTTGTTTTCGTACGCATAATACTTATATATGAGTTGACACTCCGTCTAATTGTTAAAATATCTTAAATCGCGAAACCTATCAAATACTTTTAAGGAGCTAAATAGGAACTCTTTATCACTTCCTGTTGCTAACAATTTTAGCACTTAAATAATCAAATAACTTAAAAGTATGATTACAAAATCTTTTGGCCTTGTCATCTTTTTTTTGACCATAATGGTGTCAGGTCTAAATGCTCAGACGATTACCGGAAATGTAAGTGACGTCGGCGGACCGCTTCCCGGTGCTACGATTTTGGAGAAGGATACCCAAAATGGGACGCAGACAGATTTTGATGGTAATTTCACCATTGAGGTATCCAGTGCGAATGCTACTTTAATCGTAAGCTATATAGGCTATATTTCGCAAGAAATTAGTTTGAAGGGAGAAACCTTCCTAACCGTAGTTTTGGATTCAGATACCCAAACTTTAGATGAAGTAGTCATTGTCGGGTATGGTCAAACACAGAACAAAAGACTTGTTACCACTGCTGTAGCAACAGTAAAATCAGAAACAATTAAACAACTCCCAATTTCGCAGGCCGAGGCTGCCTTACAGGGAACCATCCCTGGTGTTGTTGTTCAGCAGAACTCAGGTTCTCCCGGTTCTCCTCAGACGGTAAGGGTTCGTGGAATTGGTACACCCAATAATTCTAATCCACTCTTTATAGTAGATGGGATTCAGGTGCCCAATCTAAGTTTTTTGAACCCAAACGATATTGCATCCCAAACCGTTCTTAAAGATGCTGCATCTACAGCTATTTACGGTTCTAGAGGAGGAAACGGGGTTATACTGGTGGAAACAATTAAGGGTCAAAAGAGAAAGATGAAACCTCAAGTGTCAATTAATAGCTTTTATGGTATTCAGAGTTTATTCAACAAACCTGATTTATTAAACAGAGATCAATATCTACAATACTACAATGAGGGTGTTGCAGCAGTAGATGGTAATACTGCTCCTGGATTTAGAGGCGCATTTACCGAAGCCGAAAGAGCCTTGTTACCAGATACGGATTGGTATGATGTGGTTTTCGACGATGCTCCCATCCAAAATGTATATGGCTCCGTGGTTGGAGGCACGGAAATCTTGTCTTATTCGCTTTCAGGAGGATTCTTCGACCAGGAGGGAATTCTCGGTGGTGATGGAAAATCGGAATTCAAGAGAAGAAATATCAGAGGTTCAATCAGTATAGATTTAACGGATAGGATAACCTTGGATGCCTCTGCGCAATATCAATTTTCAGACCTTTTTACAGTTCCTCAAAATAATGGTGGTGCAGGCGTTGGAATCAGTAGTTTTATCAATGCGCTTCCACCTATTTATCCTGCTTTTGATGAAGCAGGCAACTTCTTTAACCCTTTCATCAATGGTGGAACTCCAGTTGCGAATGGGGTCCCACTTAATAGCTTGGGTGCGGTTACCAATCCTTTATTTTCCATAGCTATAAGTAACAATCAAGCAACGCAAGATGCTACTAACCTAAATCTTTCGTTAAACTATGATATAGTGGACAACCTAAAGTTTAGAGGATGGTATGGCTCCTTTAACAACTTTATCCTCAACCGCAGTTTCACACCGCTTTTGGTACAACCTGAGCAACAGTTTGATACTTCCACTGGAGTTAATTATACGGAAATCAAGAGCCGTCAGGAAAACCGGCAATGGGGCGGAACTTTTGAATACAATTTTGATAAATGGCTTAGTGATGCCCATAACTTGGATGTTTTGGTCGGTTACGAAGCAGTAGAAACCACTTTTATAGGAGGTGACATAGTCAATGATACAGGTTCTTTTCTAACTAACAACTTTGATGAAGTCAATTTTGCACTTTCAGAAGATATAACAGATGCAACCGTCACGCCTGGTGTTGCCTTTCCTAGAAATCTTGAATCCTTCTTTGGAAAAATCGATTATAATTTCAAGGAAAAATATCTTTTCAGCGCGGTTTTGCGCAGGGATAAGTCCTCAAGCTTTGGACCGGACAATCGTGTTGGATGGTTTCCGGCAGTATCCGCAGGCTGGGTAATTTCTGAAGAAGAATTTCTGAACAGTGTAGAAGGAATTGATCTTCTGAAATTACGTGGTGCTTGGGGAATAAGTGGAAATGACCAGTCTGGGTCACCATTTGCCTATGCCGCCACCGTAAATACACAATCAAGCTACGCTGGCCAGCCGGGTATTGCTTTGACCAGTCTATCCAATCCTGTTTTGGGGTGGGAAGAACTTACCCAGTTCAACGTAGGTCTTGATATAAACGCATTGAACAATAAGTTGGGAATTACTCTGGATTATTATATCAAAGAGACTTCCGATATTCTTTTGGGAGCAACTACTCCGCTTACTTCGGGATTGAATCCTGCGATAGAGAATACAGGTTCTGTTGAGAACCGTGGATTTGAGGTCTTGGTTTCTTACAGGGAAAATTATGAGAGCGGATTCGGTTGGAATATAGGTGCAAATCTTGGTTTCAACAAGAATGAGGTGACGGACCTAGGTGAAACATCCTTTATTCCTGGTGCACAATTAAGTCCTCAGTTTAATGATTTTGCTTCACGAACACAGGTCGGAGATCCCATTGCTAGTTTCTTTGGTTTTGTTGTAGAAGGTGTGGACGCTGCAGGTAATCTAGTATTTGCAGATCTGGACAATAGTGGAAACAATCAGCTAACTCCTGATGAAGGCGATAGAACAATAATAGGAGATCCAAATCCAGACGCCACAGTAGGACTCACGCTTGGATTGAACTATAAAAACTTTGATTTTTCTGCTTTTATGTCTGGGACTTTAGGTAACGATATTTTCGATGCCACGATTCGATATGATGCCTTGGGAACCAATAGGCCTGCTTCCTATATTACAGAACCCGGCGCTCCGAGAAACATTGCCGTAAGCACAACACCTAACGGGGAACAACTGATTTCTGATTTTCATGTACAGGACGGAAGCTTCTTAAAAATGAAGAATGTTTCCATAGGTTATAGTTTGCCGGAACAGGTTATTGAACAGATAGGGATGAGAGGCCTTAGAATATATGTTTCGGGACAGAATCTCTTCGTTTTGACAGGTTATAATGGAATTGACCCTGAAATAGGACAAAACAATCCAAACTCACCACTAAACATTGGTATTGACCAGGGCTTTTTTCCTCAAGCAAGACAGTTTCTCCTGGGTTTAAACCTTGATTTTTAATACACCAAAAAATAAAAATATTCGTGATGAACAAGATTTATAAAATAGTTTTTACCGCGGTCATGATGGTGTTTGCTTCGTGCGCTGAAATAGATGACTTAGAACCGGTTACCGAAATCAATGCAGATACAGCTTTCAATACTGAAAACGATGTGATAGCTAGCCTGAACGCTGCTTATGACCCATTGCAATGGCAGGCAGTGGGAGGCCAACAAACCTTTCCCTTACTTTCACAAGGAGTAAGAGCAGACGATTTACATTCCCAATCTGCAAGTTTTTGGGCTATTGGAGCACAGTACGATCAATTTAACACTATTATACCTTCATTACCCTCTGTAGCTTCACTTTGGAGTAAATGGTATAGGGCAGTAGGGCGTGCTAACTTTACCATTGACTTGGCTGGAAATTTTGAGAACTTCGAAACTGAAGGACTACAACAGCAAATAGTAGCGGAAGCTCGTTTCTTGAGAGGGCTGTATTATTTTGAATTGGTTCGTTTATGGGGAGGAGTACCTTTATTTGATGAGCCGATAACTTCTTCGGAGCAAGAAATTTTCAGGTCACGTTCTACAGCAGCAGAGGTTTATGCTTTTATTGAGGCCGATTTGCAGGCTGCTGCTGGCGTTCTACCACAGCGTGGGGATGAACGTGTTCAAGGCTCAGCTACATCTGGTGCCGCTCTGGGATTACTCACCAAGGTCTTTTTATATCAAGAGAAGTGGTCCGATGCTGTTGCAAGTGCAGAGCAAGTGATTAATCAAGGGGTGTATAGTTTGGAAGATGATTTTAGAAACAATTTTTTACAAACAACTGAGTTTGGTCCAGAGTCGCTCTTTGAGATTAATTACCAAGATGGATTATTTGCCGGGGGATTTGTAAATACCGGGCAGCAACAAGAAGGTTCTGGCATGTGGAGATGGTCATTCCCATTTCTTTCCGGGACATACCCATCTTTCAACAACTTCATACCACGACAAGACTTGGTGGATTTCTTTGATGATAGTGACCAAAGAAAAGAGGTCACCTTTTTATTGCCTGGACAAAATTTGAATTCACCCGGTTTGGCCGCTTTAGGTTTTGATCCTGCACCAGACAATTTTGGCTATGCTATTGGGGTCAATACGGGAGCTAAAAAATACTTCTTAACCTTTGAGGAAGTTCAAGAGCTGCTCAATGTCGAGGGGTCGCCTCTTAATGAAAAGATATTACGATACGCAGATGTGCTGCTTATGCATGCTGAGGCTTCCATAATGGGAGGTGGTGGCAATGGTCAAGCATCCTTCCAGCAGGTACTTGATAGGGCATATGGTGTGGGTAATGCTGCAGCCCCGACCTATACTGTTCAAGGTGTACGGGATGAGAGAAGAAGAGAGTTGGCTACAGAAGGTTGGAACCGTTTCACAGACTTGGTAAGATGGGACAGGCTTGATGGTGGAGGCGTTATAGAATCAGCGCTACAGGCTATTGGTAAAACAGACTTCTCCGCGCCACGCGATTTATTATTGCCCATACCACAGCAAGAAATAGATACTTATCCGGAAGGATTGCTTGAACAAAACCCTGGATATTAAAATATTCGTCTAAACTGAAAGGATAGGAAAAATGAAAACTAAAGTTAACAACATAAAATTGACGACGGTAGGGTTACTTATTCTACTTATCGTCACCCTTAATAGCTCTTGCGAACAAGAAAAGTTTTTTGATTCACTAAGTGAGGTTCTGCCATCGAATTCAGATGGAATCCAAAACTTGGATGAAGATGGTATTGATTGTGGAGGTAGTACTGGAGTTGCATGCCCATCCTGTACTGATGGTATCCTTAACCAAGATGAGGAGGGTATAGATTGTGGGGGATCTTGCCCAGATGTTTGTTTGGAAACCCCTAGAGCAGATGAATTACGTCAGAGTTCGATTTCTCCCTATTTCTTCACTTTTGAAGTTAATGATCCCGAATCAGGACGCAATCTTGTTCCTTTGGCTCAAGAAAATCAGGGAGTTACATTTAATCTTGGAGTAAATGATCCAGCTGGAGGAGATGGACAGGTTGGTCAAATTCTTAGACCCGAAAATGGTCCTTTTGGTGGATTTGAAGACTTTAAATTCGCACCTCAAGCAGGGCCAATAGACTTCTCATCATTTAACAAATTTACCCTTGATGTGTACATACCTTCAAGTAATGATTTCTCAGGCAATCTGGAGCCTTTAGTAGAAGTAATATTACACGATAATATCGATGGTAATTTCTTTCAGAGATGGACTATTCTTCCTTTAACGGTTGAGGAATCGGATTTTGATTCTTGGGTCACCCTACGGTTTGATGGTACCGCTGCGGTATCAGCCAATGATGGCACATTATTAGGGGATAATATGACTTATGACAATATCACCTTACGCTTTGGCGGAAGTGGTCATACCGAAGCAGGTGAGTTCTTTGTTCGGGATTTAGAGGCTGTAACATCGTTCATAGCAGATGGTAATCCAAGGGCTGATGCTTTTGCTATTGCTGGACTGCCATTTTACTATAGTTTTGAAACAGGCGATGATACAGCTGGACTTGGCTTGTTGCCACGCCCAACAAACGAACAAGGTGTAACACCTACCTACCGTGTGTCTGATCCAGCGGGAGGAACTGGAGCTGTCACTCGTATTTTACGTCCTGAAAATGGACCATTTGGTGGTTTTGAAGACTTTAAATTTGTTCCACAATCTGAAAACATTGACTTTTCAACGGTAAATAGGTTCAGTGTAGACGTATACATACCTTCGTCCAATGATTTCTCCGGAAACTTGGAACCCTTAGTTGAGTTGATTCTACATGATAATGTGGATGGTAATTTCTTCCAAAGATGGACAGTGATTCCAGTGACAATTGATTCTGCAGATTTTGATTCTTGGGTAACCGTGGTGTTCGATGGAACCACGGCCTTGTCAGCTGCGGATGGAACAACGCTATTGCCGGATAATACTACCTATGATAATTATACGCTTCGTTTTGGAGGTTTCGGACACGTAGAAGAGGGAGAGTTCTTTATACGGGATTTTGTTCCGATTATAGATTAAAATTTAGTTTAGTTCGAGTTAGTTTCAATAGTGATAAGGAGAAGAATTACAATGGGCTTCTCCTTATTTTCTACTTGAATTTCTAGGTGAAACAGTATTTAAAATAAGGAATGTGAAAGAAAAAAAACGAGTTCAAATCTTATTGGTTCTATTATGTGGGGTTTTGCTTTTGAATTGTTCCTCAAATCAATCTGATGAACCAATAGTTTTAGAAGCCTCATGTTTTGACGATGTCATGAATGGCGATGAGACCGGAGTAGATTGTGGCGGTAACTGTCCAAGTATATGTGACAGTGAACCAATTAGCATTCCTAATTCAGGTTTTGTATCCCCAATGGAGTACGATGGTTTTACTTTGACTTGGTCTGATGAGTTTAATAGTAACCAGTTGGATCAGAATAAATGGGATTTTCACCTAGGAGATGGATGTCCTGCCTTGTGTAATTGGGGTAATAATGAGGAGCAGTTTTTTACGAATAGTTCAGATAACATTTATCTAGATCGGGGAAATTTAATCATAACAGCATTAAACGAGTTTAGATCAGGTAAAAATTATACATCTTCCAGAATTCATTCGGATGAAAAATTTGAATTTCAATTTGGTAGGGTGGATATAAGAGCCAGTATGCCTTCCGCGCCCGGTACATGGGTTGCTCTTTTTATGTTCAACAAGGACTATACAATACTAGACCCTGATGCGTTTTGGCCCAGTGGTGGAGAGATAGATATTATGGAATATTTGGGAGAGGACCCAAATAATATTTTGGGCACAGCCCACTTTGGCACTGATTTTCCTACCAATTGGTTTTTTGAATCCAGTGATTTTTCAGCACCTAACGGGGAATCCTACGATGATAGTTTTTATGTGTTTTCAATAATCTGGGAAGAAGATAAAATAACTTGGCTGGTAAATAATGTGGAGTACCATACGATTGATACGGAAACTACAGCAAGTCGAGGACAACCTTATCCCTTCAATGACGAGTTTTACTTTGTTTTTGCCCTTTCGGTAGGGGGAAATTTACCAAGTGTTTCTCCCATAACTTCAGATTTTCCGGATTCGTTAATAGTGGACTACGTTAGGGTTTTTCAAAAAAACCAATAAAAAGCAGGCTTTTATGAAAGCCAATAATGGTCAGATTTAAAAAAGATTTTAGAGTGGATACTGTTATCAAACCTAGAACCAAGGATGTATTTTTTTCGCTAATTACGAAAACCCTTTCGAAAATTTTCGCTAGGTATAATTTTATATTAAAAAATTGATAATCAATTATATATATCAAAATTTGGATTTAAAAACGAAAATTTTCGTTTTATGATTAAAAACCAATCTTAGCTGATTGATTTCGAAACTAAACGAGATCGTTATCTTTAAAATAGAACAATTGTAATAAAATAATGTACTACTTAGGTATCGACGTTGGAAGCTCTTCTGTAAAGGTTGCCGTGATTGATGTTAATAACGGTAAAAGTTTGGGTGTTGTACTTGAACCAGAAGAGGAAATGTCAATCCATGCACCAAAAAAAGGATGGGCAGAACAAATACCAGAGGATTGGTGGGATTGTGTTTGTAAGGGTATCAAAAGGATAAAACAAAACCACAAAATTTTAAAGGAAGATATTGTGGGCATTGGTATTTCGTATCAGATGCATGGATTGGTATTGGTTGATTCCAAAGGAAAATCGCTGCGAAAGAGCATTATCTGGTGTGATAGCAGGGCTGTCGAAATTGGAAATTCAGCTTTTGAGGACATAGGAATCGGGAAATGTGAAAAACAACTATTGAATTCTCCAGCAAACTTCACGGCATCCAAATTAGCATGGGTTAAAGAATATGAACCTGAAATTTTCGGGAAGGTCTTCAAGTTTATGCTGCCAGGTGATTACATAGCCTATCGATTTTCAAATACAATAAACACAACGGTATCGGGTCTTAGCGAAGGTATATTTTGGGATTTTGAATCAGATAACATCTCAATGGATGTATTGGAATATTTTGAAATACCGACTAGGATGGTACCGGAGATAGTCCCAACCTTTGGAAAACAGGCAGAAGTATCCAAAGAAGGTGCTATGGCCAGTGGCTTACTTGAAGGAACTCCAATCCTCTATAGAGCTGGTGACCAACCCAACAATGCCTTATCCTTAAACGTTTTCAAACCTGGGGAGGTGGCGGCAACGGGGGGGACCTCTGGTGTTATGTATGCAGTAACGGACAACTTATCCGTTAAAGAATGTGCCAAGGTGAACAATTTTGCCCATGTCAACTATGGCATCGAAGGACAGAAAAACATTGGAAAACTACTCTGCATCAATGGTGCTGGTATCCAATATAGATGGTTGTTGAACAATCTATCCGTTTCCTCATATGAAGAAATGAACCAACTGGCATCTGAAGTCAGAATAGGTTCCGATGGCGTTTGCCTTATACCCTTCGGAAATGGTGCCGAACGTATCCTGTTGAACAAAGATGTAGGTACCAGGATTGCCAATCTTAATCTGAACATACATCATAAAGGTCATCTATGTAGGTCAGCTCTTGAGGGAATAGCTTTTTCATTTGTTTACGGATTTGAAATCCTGCAAAAAGATGGCATTGTTCCCAAGGTCATTAGAGCTGGGAACGATAATCTGTTTCGTTCAGAGATTTTTGCAAATACCATTGCCACATTGATTCAAAAGGAAATTGAAATCTATAACACAACCGGAGCAATAGGCGCCGCGCGGGCATGTGCATTAAAAGATGGCGATTTCAATAAATTTTCTTCATTCATGGGCAATGACCATGTAATGACATTTATGCCCTTTAAAGATAGGGAACCCTATAGATTGGCTTATCAAAACTGGAAACAAGAACTTGAATTAATACTGAAAAAATAACCAACAAAGAAGTTATGGCACTACTAGGCAATAAGGAATATTTTAAGGGAATAGGCGAGATTAAATTTGAAGGCAAGGATTCAGACAATCCCTTTGCTTATAAGTTCTATAACCCGGAACAAATTGTAGCGGGTAAAACCATGCGAGAGCATTTTAAGTTTGCCATGGCGTATTGGCATACCCTCTGCGGAACTGGAGGTGATCCTTTTGGACCTGGCACAAAAAGTTTTCCTTGGTCAACCCATTCGGACCCGATTACCGCCGCAAAAGAAAAAGCAGATGCCGCATTTGAGTTTATCACCAAAATGGGTTTTGATTATTACTGTTTTCACGATTTTGACTTGGTGAGTGAGGCAGATACCTTGGCCGAGTCCGAAAAAAGAATCCACGCAATTGTTGAATATCTCAAAGAGAAAATGAGGGAATCAAACGTTAAGCTTCTTTGGGGTACGGCCAACCTATTCTCAAATCCCCGCTATATGAACGGTGCGGCTTCCAATCCCAATTTTGATGTGGTTGCCCGAGCAGGTGGACAGCTTAAAATAGCTTTGGACGCAACTATTGCGCTCAACGGTGAGAATTATGTGTTTTGGGGAGGACGCGAAGGTTATATGTCATTGCTAAACACCAACATGAAATTGGAACAGGACAACATTGGTCGTTTTATGCGAATGGCTAGGGATTATGCACGGTCGGAAGGTTTTCAAGGAAACTTTTTTATAGAACCCAAACCCATGGAACCTTCCAAACACCAATATGATTTTGATGCTGCAACATCCATCAACTTCATACGCGAACAAGGACTTGAAAAGGACTTCAAACTAAATATTGAAGTAAACCATGCTACATTGGCACAACATACTTTCCAGCATGAACTTCAGGTTGCAGCTAATGCAGGAATGTTGGGAAGCATAGACGCTAATCGGGGAGATTATCAGAACGGTTGGGACACGGACCAATTCCCAAATAACATACAGGAAACCGCTGAGGCTATGATGGTATTTCTCAAGGTAGGTGGTATGCAGGGAGGAGGAGTCAATTTTGATGCCAAGACAAGGCGTAATTCTACTGATTTGGAAGACATTTTCCTGGCACATATTGGTGGTGCGGATACGTTTGCCAGAGGATTGTTGGTTGCAGATTCCGTTTTGAACAACTCAAACTATGAACATTTAATTAGTGAACGGTACGCATCTTTCACTTCAGGAAAAGGACTTGATTTTGTTCGTGAAGCACTTTCCCTTAACGACTTATATGATTTAACTAAAACTAGTGGAGAGCCGGAGCAGATAAGTGGAAAACAAGAGCTTTTTGAGAACATTTTGAATCAGCATATATAGCAGTATGGAATCAATATTGGAGTCAACTGATTGGTTCGTTCTTGGTCTTTATTTGGCAGCCTTAATTGGGGTTGCAGTTTGGGTTGTACTTCAAAAAAACAAGAACACTGAGGATTACTTTCTAGCCGGTAGAAATGTGGGCTGGTTCGTAATCGGGGCATCCATTTTTGCATCCAATATTGGTTCAGAGCATGTAGTAGGTTTAGCAGGAACAGGTGCCGAATCAGGTATGCCAATGGCACATTACGAACTCCATGCGTGGATTGTGTTGCTTTTGGGATGGCTGTTTCTACCTTTTTATTTTAGAAGCAAGGTGTTTACCATGCCGGAATTCTTGGAAAAACGTTTTGACAGCAGGTCCCGTTGGTTCCTTTCTGTTTTTTCTTTGGTGGGCTATGTTATCACCAAAGTGTCAGTAACGATTTATGCAGGAGGAATTGTAGTTTCAGAGCTTTTGGGAATTCCTTTTTGGTACGGCGCTATTGGTATTGTTCTCTTTACCGGTGCATATACCGTTATTGGCGGTATGAAAGCCGTAATCTACACAGAGACTTTGCAAACAGTTATCCTAATTATTGGTTCTTTGATTATTACGTATTTGGGTCTCCAGAAAGTTGGAGGTTGGGAAGAATTACGTCTTGCAGCGGGGAGTGAACATTTCAATATGTGGCGCCCCATTTCGGACCCTGATTTTCCATGGACGGGGATGCTGTTCGGCGGAACGATTGTTGGGGTTTGGTATTGGTGTACCGATCAATACATTGTGCAGCGTACATTAGCAGCCAACAACATCAAGATTGGCCGTCGCGGAGCCATATTTGGAGCCTACCTCAAGTTATTGCCAATTTTTATCTTCTTGATTCCAGGAATCATAGCGTTTGCCCTATCACAACAAGGTGTGCTAACCTATGAGAAAAGTGACGAGGTTTTCCCGGTTTTGGTAAAGACCCTATTGCCTGTAGGCCTTAAAGGGCTCGTAGCTGGAGGGTTAATGGCAGCACTGATGAGTTCATTGGCTTCTGTTTTTAATTCTTGCTCTACCATCTTCACCATAGACATTTATAAAAAGTTAAAACCAAAAACACATGAAAAGCGGTTAGTAAATATTGGAAAGTTGGCCACTACGATTGTTGTGGTATTGGGCATCATTTGGATTCCCATTATGGACAAGATAGGAGGTGGAGTGCTTTATCAATATTTACAAAGTGTTCAATCCTACATAGCTCCTCCAATAACTGCGGTGTTCCTATTGGGCATCATTTGGAAAAGGGTGAATTCAAAGGCCGCCATTGTAACTTTGTTTTCCGGTCTAATTGTGGCGGCAGTCCGCATTCTCGCCGAAATATATCAGACACAACTCACCGGATTCGCATTGACCTTTGCTACCATCAATTTTGCCCACATGGCAATCTTTATGTTCATTTTTTCCATTATTATCTGTATTTCCATCAGTTTGGTAACCAACCCTCCCGATTATGCAGCTATCCAAGGCTTGTCTTTTGGCACCCTAAGCGATAAGGACAGATCGCTAAATAAAGAAAGCATTTCGGTAATAGATATTGCGTTATCGGTCTTGTTGATCATCGTGGTGATATCGGTCTTAAGTTATTTTACAGGTTAATTTTCTTCTATGGACAACGGTACAAAAAAAACTTGGTTTTTGGCCTTGGTGGTTTCCTTGGGAGGATTCCTATATGGGTTTGATGCCGCTATCATTTCGGGAGTAATGAATTACGTAACTCCAGAGTTCAATTTAAATACAGCTCAGCAAGGCTGGGTACCTAGCTCTCCGTTGTTCGCAGCCATGTTTGCCATGTTGATTTCAGGTAGGATAAGTGACGTAATTGGAAGGAAGAAGATGTTGTTGATTGTTGCGTTTCTATATGCAATTTCGGCACTCTTGTCGGCCTATGCTATAGGTTACCATATGCTGTGGATTGCGCGGATGATCGGTGGCGTGGCCTTTGGGGCTGCTCTGGTTATTGCTCCAGTTTATATCGCCGAAGTATCAACCGCAAGTTCCCGCGGAAAACTGGTTTCCATCCAACAGCTAAATATAGTACTAGGCTTTTTCGCAGCTTTTTTAAGCAATTACTACTTCAACGAAGCTTATAGCTCAGGCGAAAGCTCGTTTTTGACCGTTGAGAATGTTTGGAGATGGATGTTGGGGGTGGAGCTCATTCCAGCAATATCCTACTTTGTGCTATTGTTTTTTGTGCCAAGAAGCCCACGTTGGTTATTTGTGACCGAACGGGATGATGAAGCCCGTAAGGTCCTGATTTCTCTACATGGTAACCAGAAAGCAAATTACGAAGCCAAATCTATTTTAGATAGCCTGGAGGTTGCGAGAAAAAGTCGAGATAAAGTTAAAATAAGGGATCTGTTCAAAAAATCATTGAAATATGTGTTGATCGTTGGTATTGTCATTGGAATCGTCCAACAGGTGACGGGAATCAATGCTGTGTATTATTATGCCACGTCCATTTTTCAACAAACTGGAATAGGCACTAATGCTGCTTTCTTATCTGGAATCCTATTAAGTTTTACAACGGTGGCCTTCACCCTAATAGCATTTTTTCTAATTGACAAGTTGGGTCGACGCCCCCTTTTTCTAATTGGACTTGCGGGTATTGCGATAAGTATGTTACTATGTGGATATGGATTTAGCAAAGCAACCTACCAGTTAACAACTGAGAAGGTTGCATTACTTGATGAATCCATGCAAGAACAATTGATTTATCAAGTAGATAAGGTTTATGAAAATGATATCCTATTCAAAAATGAGATGAAACGAGTCCTTGGGGAAAAGAGCTATGCCAAAAATGAGGCAGTCATTCTTGAGTTGGCCACAAACATGAATCCAATTTTGGTTCTGATAGGAATTTTGGGATTTGTTGCTTGCTTTGCTTTCTCTTTGGGCCCTGTAATGTGGGTAATGCTTTCCGAACTGTTTCCAAACCGTTATCGGGGTTTGCTCATTGGATTCATTGGGTTTTTGAATGGTTTCTCAAGCTGGTTGGTCACACAAATTTTTCCTTGGGAGCTCACCAATCTTGGGAATGCAAAGACTTTTTATGTTTTTGGAACGATTGCACTAATAGGATTTGTGATTCTTTTGAAAATATTACCCGAAACCAAAGGAAAGACCTTGGAAGAATTAGAAGCTGAATTGATAAAGTAATGAGTTATATACAAAATCCAATATTAAAAGGTTTTAATCCAGACCCATCCATTTGTAGAGTAGGGGATGACTATTACATCGCTACATCAACTTTCGAATGGTTTCCTGGGGTACAAATCCACCATTCCAAAGACCTTAAAAATTGGAAATTGGTTGCAAGGCCTCTCAATAGGGTTTCACAATTGAACATGAAAGGCATCCCAGATTCCTGCGGTGTTTGGGCACCCTGTCTGACTCATGATAATGGTGTCTTCTATCTTGTTTTTACCAATGTCAAATCTTTTGATGGAGTATGGAAAGACACCCCGAATTATATGGTTACCACCACTGATATCTTGGGTGAATGGAGCGAGCCCATTTATCTGTCATCAAGAGGATTTGATGGTTCATTGTTCCATGATCCCGATGGCAGGAAATGGTATGTCAGTATGCTTGTGGATCATCGAAATGGCAAGTTTTTTGGAGGAATTGAAATGCAGGAATACGACCCAACTCAGAAGAAGTTGATTGGTAGGGTCCATTATATAACAAAAGGGACTGGGTTAGGTCTTACTGAAGGCCCTCATTTATATAAAAGAGGTGACTATTACTACATTGTACTGGCCGAGGGAGGTACGGAATACGGACATGCCATGAGCATTGGTAGAAGTACCTCTATTATTGGACCTTATGAATTCCATCCCGAAAATCCACTTGTATCCGCTGCCGAAGATAAAAACAACATCCTACAAAAAGCAGGTCACGGAGATTTGGTTCAGACCCAAAAAGGAGACTGGTATACGGTCTTCTTGATTGGTAGGCCTCTTACAACACATGGTAATTGCACGTTGGGTCGCGAAACTGCCATTGAGGAGGTAGTATGGCGCGATGGTTGGCCTTGGCTTAAGAGCGGAGGTAGGATTCCCAGGGAAAGGATTCCAATGTCAAAACTACCAGAGCATACATTTGCCGAATCCAATGAGTTGGTTGTATTTGACAATGAACAAATACCAATAGACTTTCAATCATTACGAATACCTGTTTCACCAAACTGGTGCAGTTTGAGTGCAAGAAAAGGGTTTTTAAGGCTGTACGGGAAGGAATCACTAACCTCTTTGCATAACCAAAGTCTTTTAGCCCGAAGAATCCAGGATTTTCATGTAGTAGTCACTACGGAACTTGAGTTTCATCCCACGAACATCCATCACATGGCTGGTTTGGTCTTTTATTATAATGCAGGTCATTATCATTATGCATGTATCACTTCAAATTCGGACGGCACTAAAAAATACCTAAGTGTTATCTCGTCTGACAGCTATAAAATGAGTTTTCAGGATGAATTGGAAGATGTTACCTCTTTTGATTCTCTGGTACTCCGTGGCGAAATGAACCGAGACCAGCTTCAATTTGAATATAGTACGGATGGGGTGAATTTTAAGAATATGGGTCACATCTTGGATGCTGCTATACTTTCGGACGACCACGTTAGAAATGGTAGGAGTCGATATCGACCTGCATTCACAGGGAGTTTTGTTGGCATTTGTTGCCAAGATTTAGAGATGAATACGCATCACGCGGATTTTAAATGGTTCGAGTACAAAGAAATCAAAAAACAGTAACGATGAGTCTATTCGCTACACAAGAAAACCACCAAATGACATCGGTAAAAAAAATATGTTTACTGATATTGTTATACATATGGGGCGGTTATGCTCAAGAAAGCAAGCAGGATTTTGATTGGTCAGGCTACAAGGGATGGGACAATAACACTATCTATACCAAAACATATGTAGTTGACCAAAAACATCCGGATGCTTCTGACTCCAATGACGGCTCATCGTATAAACCTCTAAAAACCATAAACAGGGCTGCCGAATTAGTTAAAGCTGGTGAACGGGTTTTGGTTTATAGCGGGGTGTATCGGGAAACCATCTATCCTACAGATGGTGGCAACTCTAAAAGCAAAATGATTTCCTATGAGACAGCACCTGGAGAGGACGTTGTGGTTCGTGGTTCCAAAATTTTAAACGCGAATTGGGAACAACGAAAGATTTATACTGATGTTTTAAAGGACACTAGCTTGACCTATACATGGTCAAGAAAAATATGGGTGACGACTATACCTGATTCTTTTTTTGAGGATGGATACTTCCCATTGAAATTGCCAAATATATTACCAGAAGAGCATAAACTCATGCCGTGGGCAAAGTTGGTCAAGAAAATCTCGCCGTATACTTCAACAAGGGGAATGCTATTCCAAAATGGAAAACGCATGATACAACTAGAAGATTATGGGGATTTAACCCGTATTCCTGGCTCTTTTTGGGTCGATGTCGATGGAAAAACGGTTCATATCCACTCATTTGATAGTGGTAATCCCAACTATTCGTTGATTGAACTGGCCATTCGAAGTCATTTATTCAGACCGAAAAAGGTTGGATTAAATCATATCCAAGTAAGAGGATTCACATTTGAGCATTGCGCCAATGGTTTTTTAAGGACAAGTACAGGAGCAGTTACAACTTTAGGAGGGCAGGATTGGATAATTGAGGATAATACCATCAGACATGTAAACTCTTCCGGATTGGAATTTGGATATCTGGCTTTTGAAAGCGAGGATGCACATCCGGACAATACAGCTAGGGATAGGAATGATGCCATGGGCTCCACACTGGTAAGAAACAACCATATCTATGATTGTGGAACAGCGGGTATTCGAAGTTTTGTAGTACCTAATGGGATTATAGAAAACAATCATATCCACCACATCGGATGGCAAGATGCTGAAAACTATTGGGAATGTTCTGGGATAAAAATGTTGGTGACCCATAATACGTTGGTTTCCAACAATCATATACATGACATACAGGGCGGTAATGGAATTTGGTTGGATTGGGATATCAGATATTCAAGAGTCACCAAGAATATCATTCATGATGTCCAAAACATTCAAGGAGGTGTTTTTGTGGAGGCGAGTCATTATCCCAATTTGGTAGACAACAATGTGGTATGGAACATCGATGGAAACGGAATTTATGCCAATGACACGGATTATTTAATGGTTTATCACAATTTGATTGGCAATACCACTGGAAATGTTGTTCATGCCGTTGTTCAAACCGACAGATATCAAAACGGAAGAAAGTTGACTGCCGAAGAAAATCGTGTATTCAACAATGTGTTTGTCGATACCCGACCCATACGGTTCAGTTCAAACTCAAATATGGTTGATCATAACGTTTATGTAAAGACCAAGCAACCGGATTTTATTAATCTTCAAGAACTTAAGTCAAGCGGTCAAGATGAAAATAGTATTGAAATAATGGGTCAGGTAATATTGAACAGGGAGGCCTTGTATCTATTTTGGAAAAGCGACCTGGCTCTTGGAAAAGTGCCAAGATTACCTGAGGTTTCCATTGATTTTTTCAATAGATCTAGAACCAGTGACGTACTCCCTGGACCTTTTAATCTGTTCAGCAACACAATAATCCCCTTAAGAGAACAATAAAAAACAATAATAATGAGAAAATTAATAGTTCTAAGTATCGGCCTGATGTTAATAACATCCTGTATGGGAAAATCTGAGGTAGCATCCATTCAGGTTGATGAGAAGGAAAAACCGACAAGGACACTAGCAAAATTTGAACCAAAAGAGGGTGTTTTGCTCTTTGTTGGACAGGAATTGGAAGCCGTTGGCGGTCTCGAAGAATACAATGATGGGTATTTAGACCACTTCCAAAAGCCTTCAGGATGGACGTCATACTCAAATATTAATCCCGGAGGGGAATCTTTCGGAAGGATTCAAGAAGGATTGGACGGATTGTGGGAAACCCATGATTGGGGTGACAACGATTACAATGCCATGATACAGCATGAAGACCCCGATTATGAAAATATGGCTTTGGCTATTGGGCTCCAGTTCGTGAATCACGAGGAAAAAGTGGCCGATGGAACACATGATGCGTATATCGATAAGCTGGGAGATTTTTTACTGTCTTTGGGAAAACGTCCGGTGTTTTTACGAATCGCATATGAATTTGATGGAGATCCATGGAACCACTATGATAGAGAAACCACCATCGTGGCTTACAAAAGAATCGTAGATCGGTTGCGTGCCAAAGGAGTAGAAAATACAGCCTACGTATGGCAGTCCACCGGATTTATTTCTGGCCAAGAGCATTTGGAGGGCTGGTACCCCGGGGACGACTATGTGGATTGGTGTGGGGTGTCCTTCTTCAATCGCTGGAAGGAAATAGAGATGTTCGAATTTGCAAGAAAAAAAGGAAAGCCCGTTTTCATAGCTGAAGCCACTCCAACTATTTCCGATTATGGGGGAAAATTATACGGATTAACCAAACAAACCCAATTGGAAAATCCAGAACAGGCCGAAGAAGCCTGGCAAAAATGGTTTTTGCCCTTCTTTGATGCCATAGAAAAAAATGCCGATGTTGTAAAGGCAGTACATTATATCAATTGCCATTGGGACTCACATCCCATGTGGGTCAACAATCCAACATTTAAAGGAATTGATGCCCGTTTGCACTTAAGTGATTCCGTCAGTAAGAGATGGGTAGAACGCACTTCTAAGGCACCATTTATACTGTCTTCTGACGATTTGTATGACAGACTTTATAATAACAATTAAAAGGGTTAACAATGGATTTCAAAAAGATACACGATACATTTTGGGACCTGGGCTACATCATTTTTGAGAAGTTTTTTGATGATTCATTAATGGATCATTACAATGAAAAAATATTGAAGTATTATGGCGTAAACCCTAATTGGGAACACACCGATGAATTCATTTCGAAGTCGGCAGTAGAGGTGATTCCATGGTTTCCATATAGAGATGGCAATGGTGGTTTTGATAGAGTGGACAAGAATGTGGTTTTTAACCAAATTACGGATGCCATTCTGAAGGACGGATGGAACAATCTGTATTGCATGATGATGTTTTCCAAAGGAGGAAGCAGGGGACAGGCGTGGCACCAGGACTGCCCCCCAGATAATCCGCTAAAATATAACCTTAATCGTTTGGTATACACCCATGACATCACGGACGAAACGGGGGGTGAGATTGTTATTATGCCCGAAGCACATAAGGCTGGAATTTTACCCGTCGGTAAGCCCCATGAGGACATTAAAGGACAATTGGTATTTCAACCTAAGAAAGGAACAGTCGTTTTCTTGCATGGGCATTGTTTTCATCGGGTAAGACCGGTCAAAAAAGATAGGATTTCCACAAACTTTAGGGCGGTTCCAGTAGGTACTCCTGAAGATATCACGGATATCTGTGTGTATCGTAATATGAAATACCGCTTTTCAACTTCAGAAGTAATAGAAGAACGATTTTGATAGAAGAATTGGCACAAACAGCAAGCATTCAACTCTTCGGGCACATTGGGGATAATGAGGTTCATTTGGTTACCTTAAAAAATCAACACGGAACCACTTTTCAATGCATTACCTACGGGGCTATTTGGCATTCCTACATAATAAAAGATAAGTACAATAAAGAAGTAGATGTTGTGGTTGGCCCTAAATCTTTAAAGGGTTACGTAGACCAATTTTCGAAAAACCCCTACTTCTTCGGAGCTTGTGTTGGACGATATGCCGGTAGAATTTCAAATGGGAATTTTACGATTGATGGAACAACCTATAATCTTCCGCATCAGCATGGAGTACATCTTCATGGCGGCAATCAAGGTTTGGGAAAAAAAATATGGAAAGTTGAGCAGCTATCGGAAGGCGAAAATCCTGCGGTAACCTTGAGTTGTTCAAG
Source organism: Bacteroidota bacterium (assembly GCA_039184805.1). Lineage (GTDB taxonomy): Bacteria > Bacteroidota > Bacteroidia > Flavobacteriales > Flavobacteriaceae > Flagellimonas. Next base: position 86,417 of record JBCDAX010000001.1, read on the forward strand.
TATCCATTTGGAGGAAGGATATCCAGGGAATTTACAGGTAAGCGTTACCTATACCTTAAAGGAAAACAACGAACTACTAGTGTCTTTTAAGGCTAATTGCGATCAAGACACGGTTTTAAATTTGACCAATCACGCATATTTGAATTTAAGTGGTAGCAATATCTTGAATGATGAGCTATGTATTAAGGCAGAAAAAACTCTGGAAGCCGATGAAAAGTTATTACCGACTGGAAAGCTTTTGCCAGTTACCGACAGTGCATATGACTTTCAGAAAAAGTCCCCAATCCGGAAGATTGAAGCAATAGGTGGGTTAGATGATACATTCGTGTTTAAGTCAGCATGTACTGAAAATCAGGTAGAATATTCTAGTCACAAAACAGGGATACATTTAAAAATCACAACAAATCAACCTGCAGTGGTAGTGTTTGCCCCAAAAAATCTGAGGTTTGAGGGAACACCCAAACAAAAGTGGATGACCGAGGGATATCCAGCGATTTGTTTTGAGACTCAAAACTATCCAGATGCTCCAAATCACAAGAGTTTTCCTTCATCGGTTCTGCCAAAAGGTGAAATCTATAAAAGTTGGACCTCCTATACCTTTTTAAATAGCGACACATGAAGCATGACAAAATAAAATGGGGTATTATTGGCTTAGGTAGAATTGCCAAATTATTTGCCGAGGATTTAAGGCTCGTTGAAGATGCAGAATTGGTTGCCGTTGCTTCCACTAATTTAGAAAGAGCCAAGAGCTTTTCTAAAGAATTTGGGTATCCTAAAGCTTATGGGTCGTATAAAGAATTGTTTACTGATACCCAGGTGGATATTGTTTATGTTGCCACCTTGCATCACACGCATTGCCATCACAGTATAGCTGCTATGAATCACAAAAAGCACGTGCTGTGTGAAAAACCGGTTGCTATCAACAAAAAGGAAGCGGGACTAATGGTGGAAGCAGCAAAAAAAAATAAAGTCTTCTTTATGGAGGCTTTTTGGAGTAGGTTCAATCCTTCAATTGAAAAAATAAAGGAACTGATTACGCAGGGTAGAATAGGAAAGCTCAGATACATCAATGCCGAATTCACCTTTTATAAATTAGACGATGACCCCGAATCCCGTTCGTTGAACGTTGATTTGGCTGGAGGATCCCTCTTAGATATGGGGGTGTACCCTGTTTTTCTCGGTTACTTTCTACTGGGAAAACCAAAAGAGATTTTGGCAAGGTCTCAGTTTCATAAAACCGGAGCTGAGATTCAAACTTCCATGATTCTTCAATACCAAGATGCACAGGCCGTATTATATAGTGGCTTTGCCAACAACACAGATATGAAGGCAAAAATTTGTGGTGAATCAGGTGAAATATTTATTGCACCCATTTGGCATGAGACGCAAGGTTTTCACCTTGTAACCGAAGGGAAAAGTCAGTACTTCGATTTACCCACCTTGGGCAAAGGGTTTACCCACGAAATAGAAGAGGTGCATCGATGCATCCGAAATAACATGAATGAAAGTTCCAAATGGAGCCATAAAAATTCCTTGGAACTTATTGAAATAGTTGATAAGATACGATTAAATTCGAGTATAAAATACCCTTTTGAGGTTTAACGTGCATTAGTCATGTCCAAGTTGACACTTAAAGACATAGCAAAACATTTTAAGGTTTCAATATCCACTGTTTCAAAAGCCATCAATGATAGTTATGAGATAAGCGAAAAATTGAAAGGCGAAATAAAACAATATGCCAAAGACAATCATTACAGGCCCAATAAGGTAGCCCTTAACCTTGTAAATAGAAATACGAAAACAATTGGAGTAGTTATCCCGAATATTTTGAATTATTTTTTTGTTCAGGTTATATATGGGATAGAAAAAATAATGGACGAAAAAGGTTATAGCATTATCACATGTATTACCAACCAATCTCTTCAAAAGGAAACAAAAACACTCGAACTATTAAGCAATGGTTCTGTGGACGGGGTAATAATTTCTTCAGCAGCCGAAGAGGATGAACTTCCAAATCATGCGGAACATTTGCGGGAATTGCTTGAGAACCAGATTCCTTTAGTTATGTTTGATCGGGTAACCGATTTAATTGATTGTGATAAGGTGATAGTTGATGATTTTGAAGCTGGTTATAAGGCTACTAATTTTTTTATACAAACAGGTTGCAAAACCATAGCCGTGGTCACACCAATAGTAGATTCGGCAATAAGCCGGTTAAGAATTGAGGGTTACAAAAAAGCCTTAACTGAGAACGATATTCCTTATGATAAGAAACTTGTCGAGTCGACGGATTCTAAAGAAGATTTGGAACTCACATTATCCCTGTTGCTCAATTACAAGAAAGTTGACGGAATAATGGCATTGGATGAAATTACAGCGGTTAAGGTCATGAGTATTATTCAATCCAAAGGATACAAAGTACCCAACGATATCTCAGTTATTGGGTTTACTAATGGAGAACTTTCAAAATATGTATCACCTCCTTTGACAATGGTTAGTCAACACGGTAAATACATTGGTGAATTAGCAGCAAATATTCTTATAGATCGCATTGAAAAAAAGGGGCAAGACATTCCATTGACCACCAAATTGGTAAAAACCAGTTTAATATTAAGAGATTCTACAATTCCAATTGAATAATACCAAATCAAAATCTACCTCAAAATGGTAATGTGCCCGGAATGGGACCTTTGGTCTGGATCATTCAATTCAATGTGATAATAATATGTGCCCACGGGTAATGGATTTCCATTGTAAGTCCCGCGCCAATCGTTTAGATAACCCTGAGTTTCAAAAACAATTTTTCCCCATCTATTGTATACAGTAAGGTAATTGTTGGGAAAGGTCTCAATGTTTTCTATGAAGAATATATCATTGGCCCCATCATCATTAGGGGTCATGGTATTGGAGAAAAAAGGCATACATCGGTCGTCCACATCGGTATTCTCATTGTCCATACGAATCAAAAAGGTGCCAAGTGTGAAACATTCCGGAGCGCTCGAATTTTCGGCTCGGACAAATATGAAGTTGTCCAAACCTGCTTCCAAGTTTATATTAATTACCTCATTGGTGCCGGTCATCGCGTCCGTTTCGTTAAGATGGTAGCTTAAATCAATACCTGTTTGGTCCAAACCGTCAAAAGCCCTGGCATTCAACTGTGATAAATCGTATCCTATGGTGTTTTCCTTAAGATAGCAGAGATAGACGTCCTCTATAGCATTTACGGTTGGTGTATTATTCACTCGTAGCTGAAAGGGAAACAATTGAAAGCAACCTTGACTGTCTTCGGTACGTGCATATACGGTCTGTGGGTTATTTGTATTAGAGTAATCGAAATCAAGTGGGTTAACATTATTGGCAGCGTCAGCCTCACTTTCGTGGTAGCTTACCAAAGGGTAAAATGGTCCGTTTGGGCTTACGTTGCTCAAAATATAATCGGTTTGCGCAATGAAATTGAACAGGCCTATATCTGGAAAACCGGGGTCAGCACATACCTCAAGGTCTAAGGGAAGTTCATAAAGGAACTCGCTTATAATGATTATCTGCTTGGTTATGCTGAATTCTCCCTCCCCATCGTTAACAGTCAGCGTCACATCATATGAATTGTCATATTCGAAGACGTGAACGGGATTCTCTTCTTGAGAAATAGAGCTACCATCACCAAAATTCCATTTAAATGAGACAGGATTACAACTATCGGTGAAATCTTGAAACATCACTTCGTTACAGACTATCGTAAAATCAAATTCGGGTGTGGTCACATCAGGAGTTAATAGAACTTCGTATGACTGTTGTAAAGTGGTAGTGCCATCGTTTACGGTCAAAGTAACATTGTGTGGTCCGACAGTGGCATAGGTATGCATGGGTGCTTGTTCATTACTGATAGGACTGCTATCACCAAAATCCCAGGCATAGCTTACAATGGGGTCACAGGTGTTGGAAAGGTCTATAAACTGCACATCATAGCAATCCGGATAAAACTCAAAATCGGCACTCAATCCTGCTATCACATTTACCATACGCTCTGTAGAAAAACTAAGACCGCTATTGCTGTCTGTCATGGTCATGCTTATGGTATAAACCCCAGAGTCAGTATAGGTATATTGAAATTCAGGTTGGGTGCTGTCCGTAGTCACCGTGGGATTCCCATCTCCAAAATCCCAAGTGTAGGTGAATGTGGGGTAATTTTCTATAGAAGATCCGCAAATGCTGCTGAAATTGGTAATCGTAACTATTCCACAATCCTGAACCGGGAAAAAGCCCGGTATGATAGTCGAAGTTGTATACGGTACCGAAATCATATCCGATAGCCCATCACCCGCCGAAGTCACGGTCAACGAAATATAATAGGTCTGAATGGTGTCGGACAAAGGAAAAGAATGTGTGGGATTTTCTTCCGTGCTCGTGGTACCGTCCCCAAAGTCCCATAAATATTCCAAATCTCCTTTACAGTAACCCGATAGGTTGTTCAACTGAACAGTGTTACAGGGATTGTTGGTATCCGAAACAACAGGTACAATCTCAAAATCTGCTTTTGGAAAAGGTGGCTCACTGGAAGGGATGACTGTAATGTTGACAGTTGTCGATTCGCCAATGCAGCCGTTCTCATCCCGTGCCACCACGGTATAAGTGGTGTCCGAAGTGGGGGAGACCACAGCCACGTTTCCTGTGATGTTGATGTCAGGAAAAAAGAAATCTCCAGCATTGGTGCCAGACGGAGAGATTATGGCACTTCCCCCTTCACAGATTTCTTGGTCAGGAATAGGATCTATGGTAGCGCTGGCCACCGGTGCAAGAGTTATTGTTGCTGAGGTGTCACATCCTGTGTTGGTAATCAGGTCCACCATAAAAACGTCCCCGTATTGAGCTCCAGAAACGTCTATGCTTCGTGTGGTCTCGCCAGTAGACCAAAAATAGGACGAAAACCCAAGAGGTGCGGTCAAGGTAATGTCATTCGCGCCCATAGCGCAAAGTCCTTCAACCTGTATTTCAAGAGGCTCAAGTGTAGCCTCCACATAGGCATATCCACCATGGCCGCCCAACATGCAATCTAGGGTCATGAACTCTATGGTGATTTGCTGACCAATGAACGGGCTAAGGTCTGCACCTCCACTGGTCCATGGCAAAATCTGCAAGCCGGAATTGTTGCAATTGACAAATCCCTTGCTTAGGGCGTTCGGACCTGCAAATGCTTCGAATCTGCCGCAGGTAACTACATCCCCATCACTATTCTTTATGTTGACAACGAATTTCGGTTGTTCATTTTGTCTGTGTCCCGGATCTTGCATGACCACGGCGTAGCTGTATTGTAGGTAAGACTGGTCCGGAGTTACTGTAAAGGTTCTGCTGATTCTTGCAGCTTTGCGTCCCCCTTGAATATCCCCGATTTTTGAGGAGAAGGCCCCCATGGGAAATACTGATGGTACATTTACCATTGTGGGCATACAATCTACCCCATTTTCATCCAATGGAGGTCTGGAAGGGTTCATAATTTGTATCTGTGTGCTGAGGTCAGGTGCTGGCCGGGGATTCCAGTTCACATTGATTGGATTGGGTCTAACTCCGGTGTCCAAGGTCCAGAAATCAAAGTTCCCATATTCAAAATCCATGTTCTCGGTTTGGGCGAATAGACCGCATAAACTCGCAAAAAGACAAAAAAGTAATAGCGTGTACTGTTTCATGCTTAGATTTATAAAGAGTATTTAGGACATGCGCAGCGTTGTTCACCGAAATCAAAACGATAACCGATGGTAATCTCATGGGTTCCGGTCTGTTGCCCACTGAAATCCGTGGTCGCCCAGTCATAGGAGTAAGTCGCCAAGAAGTTTTCCATGAAACGGAGGCCAAAATAGCCTAATATGGCATCTTGGTCACGGTAGGCCAGACCACCCCAAATATTTCCGTCATATACCATTTTTACACCCAGGTCCCATTGCAAGGGTGCGTTAGATACCGTTTTTAAGAGTACCGAAGGAACAATTTCCCAATCTGTGCCCATGTCTATCCTGCTGCCAAGTAAAACGTTGAAGTTACGTTCCAACCGACCGTCCGTGGTAAGTACTCCATTGTCCACATCATATGGAATTGGGTTATCAAAAAGCTGATTCGCTGCTACTCCAACAAATAGATATTCGGAATAGGCATAAAGCCCCAGACTCATATCAAAATTGAAATCGGAAAAACTGTTCACTAGAATATCATTTGGATTTTGTAACAGTATTGCATCTGAGGAATCATAGCGAAACTGTGTTGCCCCTATGAAGGAACCCATGGACAAAAACCAATCTGTCGAAACCTTCAAATGATAGGCATAACTTGCATAAAAGGCACTTTGTTTAATAGGACCGACGTCATCCGTATAAAGAAATGCGCCAATACCTTGGTGGGATTCACCTTCTTTTCGTTGCAATTGGGCTTTAAGTAAATGTAGAGATCCGTTGAAACTGAAGGTGGCCGTTCTGGGTGCACCGTCGAATCCGGTCCATTGATTTCTATAAGCGGCGGTCAAATCGACATATTCTTCCACACCTGTCATTGCTGGATTTACTACGAACGGATTTTGTAGGTACTGTGAAAGCTGTGGGTTTTGTTGAGCAATTAATTCATAGGAAACCAAGAAGAAACAAAGGGTCAAGAAATACATGACAACGGTTCCAAAATTTGAAAAGCTTCTTTTCCCGTGAATGAGATAGGCCATGGTTCTTGGTTAAGTTTTGATTGGTATACTGGCAGTTGGGGATTGCCCATAATCCAGAAAAGCCATTGTGTTCCCCTCTTTAGAGCAGGACCACAATCTTTTTACCATAACTTAAACGATAAAAATGAACATTTAGTCGGAATGTTACTAGGTTTTCGATGTAATGCAAATCTTCCAAAAACACCATGATAGTATGCTAAAAGAACAAGTTTTTCATTGAGCTTTACAAACAACTGTTGGTTGTTTGTAAAGTTTTTTAGACAACTTTTGAATATCAATGATTTGCGTATGGGTTCCCCTATAGTAAAAGTGTATTGAAAGTGTATTGGGATGAGTGTTAAGCTCAAAGTAAAGTCCACCGATTGGAACATTGAAATCGGAACGATAAGAGCGTTAGATGAAAGGGCATTGGAAATCAAGTCTTTTTTTAGGACTTCCATTCAAACAAAAAAAAGCTCCATTTTGGAGCTTTTTTATTTGTCTTCAGTATGGATTTGCTCCTCATACTGAGATTACTCTCTAAAATATTTTTTGTTATCCTTCACTGTTTAAAGGCCACGGCACCAAATTTGGTGCCGTTCCAAGTAGTATAGCCACTAGCTAAATCTGAACTCCAAGAATGGAAATGGAGAACAAAGGGCTGTGTATTATTTTCCGTAAAACGTACTGAAAACTCTAAAATGTGAGGTAAACCCTTAAGAATGAAACTACTTATAGGGATACTTGTACCATTTGCTGATTTGTAACTTCCTCTGGCAATGAAACCTATCGTAGTTACTGGGATAACCTGTGTGATTTCGAGCTCACCCTTCCATCCATCATGGTTCATTTTCCAATTGCCCAACCATTTATTAACGGTAAAGTTGCTTTCGGTGACACTTGATATGTTATCTCGATTAATATATGCTCCGTAGGGAACACTATTCCAAAAGGTTTCTCCAGCACCTTGCACAATGTCCCAACTGAAGATATTCAAATTGAATCGTTGTCCTTCTTCCACAGTTGGTGCCGTGTCTTGTGCATTTGTGATAACAAACGAAATTCCTCTATTTTCATTTATGTACTGTCCATTTACAGCTTTTTTGATACCGTCCGAACCAATATAATGTCCCAAACGGGTTACGGAATTGTCAATATTGGTAAACCTACGGATTACTAAGGTACCTTTCCACCCATCATGATTCATATCCCATCGACCCAGAGGACGCTCTTTTACGTTTGGTGAATTAGGAGGGGTGACCTCTCTTACAATCGAACCTGAAGTGAAACAGTTTTGGGCGAATTCATAGCTTACTTTTAAAAATCCTGATTCACCCCAAGAATTCTTTACGAAAAACACTTGCTCATGGTCATCATATCCGACTACAAGAAAAACGTGCCCTGCTCCGGCAGAATCTGGATCATATTCCAATATCCCGCTTGCCCCGTTGGTCTTCCATTTTAAATTGGCATCCATTATGACTTCATTGCCCCATGCAATATATTGTTTCAAAGTACTTGTGTTTTGAACTTCTGACCTTGAAAGTAATTGGTATGATTTTATACCATACTTTGCTTTCTGTCTTGCTTTATGTGGAATATATAGCGTAGAATACTCAAATGCATCAACCTCTTCTTGGGTCACCGTGTTCTCTGTTGGTTCACTTTTCCATTGCAACTGTCCAGCTTCTGGAATTTGATTTCTTATTGCATTCATTGCACTTCGGTTTAGGTAGGGACACTCCTCCTCAATAGGGATGGCAAAATTGGAAGCATGTACCACCCCTTGTGAATTACCACCTCCCCAATATGAAGATTGATTATCATAGAGGTATGTCTCAGTATCCAAACTTGTAGATTTGTAGCAATGCCAAAAAAACTGTTCTGATAAGTCTAAACGAAGATTAAAATCTCTGAGGTATCGGGCTTCAATAGCAGCTACCATACCAAATGCAGAACAGGTGTTACGGTCGGCTTGACTACGAATATCTGTTTGAAATTGATTCCAAAGTACCCTAGAGGGCAATGAAAAGAATAGAAACCGTGAATGGAGTTGCTTTTTCCATGCGATAGTGGCTCGGAGGTCCGACTCACTTTGTTTGGGTGCTTTAGCGAAGTATGGTTCGTTCTCTATCTCAAACTCCTTCAGTTTTTGGATTTTTTCAACGCCCTTATCATCTTTATATGTATATGAAAGGGTATTTAGACGAGTCACATGGTTGTGATTGATTAGTGGATCAAATAACTTAGATTCTACAGATAGTTTTGGTGCTTTCATCTCGGACTTTTTTGATTACACCCATTAAGTTATTAAGTACTAATTGAGTAAAAAATATATTTTGTAAGAATTGTCTTTATTCTTGTGTAATTGGTTAAAAGCGTATTTCAAAACATATTTTGGAAGCACAGAATTTTACGGATCTTCAAAATTTAGTAGTTGAGACCTTAAAGACAATACAAGAACTAAGGACTTAATGATGAATATAAACTGGGTTTTAGTGCTTAATAAACTACTGAAACCCTAATCATGTTTATTCCTGTACTAGGCAAAATAGGCTAAGGGTACTTTATTGGGCCACGAAATTGTCGTTGTCTTTATCTTCAACCCAGTTATATTCTATTTCTTTTGCAACCTTTTTAGCGAAGTCAACCCCATGTCTATCCGCTAGAAAACCCAAAGCCATATCCATGCCAGCGCTTACACCGGAAGAAGTATAGTATTTTCCATCAATTACCCACCTTGCTTTTTTATCCCAATCCACTTTGTCGTTTTGAGAGGCGACCCATGAGAATGCTCGTTTGTTTGAGGTTGCTTTTTTTTCATTTAAAAGCCCTGTTTTTGCAAGAAGGGCGGTACCTGTGCACACAGTTAGCACATAATCACTTGATTGAGATATCGTTTTAATTTTTTCAATTAGCATTGAATTATCAACTTCCTTTCGAGTACCCAATCCACCAGGTATGAGAACAATATCAGGTGAACTTTCCTTGATTGTTAATTTTTCAGTCATAATAGGAACATGGTGCCGATTAGAAATGACCCCACCATCGAGTGAATAAAACCTAAGGCGATATTCGTCAACTAATCGCCCAAATATCTCTGCAGGACCAAAGACATCCAAGGTTTCATAATTATCAAACATAATGACTGCAATTTCCAAAGGTTTTTCATTCTTCATAGTATCAGCTTTTTTTTGAGCGACTGCAGTATTGGAAATCATATTAAGTGTTAGAATTAATAGGTAGGAAGAAAGAAACAAACTATTTTTTAAAAGTTTTGAACTCATCATATCATGGGTATTTAGATGATTGTAATGGATATTTTACCTTAACTACTCAATTTGGGTCTTGAGTACAGCCCAAACATTATCCCTAACGATTTGATGTCCTTCGGGTGTAGGATGAATACCGTCCTCTAGATTCAGCTCAGGTATACCAGCAACACCTTCCAACAAAAAGGGTATCAAAGCAATTTGGTTTTCTCCGGCCACCTCAGGAAAGATTTTCCGAAATTCTGTAGTGTATTCTGGTCCCATATTGGGTGGAATTTGCATGCCTGCCAAAACAATTTTTGTTTCAGTATTTTTTTCTTTGACCACATCAATCATTGCTTGTAGATTTTTACGGGTTTCAGTTAATGGAATGCCGCGTAGGCCATCATTAGCACCCAATTCCAGAACAAATACATCCACCTTTTGGTTCAATACCCAGTTTAAACGGTTCCTTCCCCCTGAAGTGGTTTCCCCACTAAGTCCCGAGTTGATTACGGTGTAATCGAGGTTTAGGGAATCCAAACGATTTTGAATAAGGGCAGGAAAAGCTTCTTCAAGCTCTATACCATAACCAGCAGTAAGACTATCACCAAAGAACAAAATCACCTTTTCTGAGGTTTCCGTTTTGACTGTGTTTTCAGAATTGTCACTAGTATTGGATACATCAGAATTCTTTTTAGGAGCATCGCCACAGGAAATGACGAAACAAAGCAGAAAAAAATAACGAAACTTTAAGAGGTTGTGCATAAAATAAAGGCCTTAAACTAAAATCATTTACCTAATTTTCTAGCTTGAGAAAAAAGGAAGCATTAATGCTATGTCAAAGATATTAAACGTCGAGCATCTAGGGAAGACCTATACCAGCGGCTCGAAACAATTAACGGTGTTGGACGATGTCAGTTTTAACATCGAAGCAGGTGAAACCTTTGCGATTATCGGACCTTCGGGAAGCGGTAAGACTACGCTTCTCGGCCTATGTGCAGGTTTGGACTATGCGGATGTGGGACAAGTAGAATTATGTGGTTCTGATTTAGGGAGCTTAAATGAAGATGAGCGCGCGAAGTTGAGAAATGAAAAAGTGGGTTTCATTTTTCAAAACTTTCAATTACTTCCAACTCTTACAGCACTGGAAAATGTAGTTGTTCCTTTAGAACTTCAGGGGGTTAAAAGCCCCTCGAAAATAGGTAAGGAGCTTTTGGGAAAAGTGGGTTTGGGTGACCGTCTACATCATTATCCCACACAGTTGTCGGGTGGTGAGCAGCAGCGCGTTGCCTTGGCCAGAGCGTTTTCAAATAAACCATCAATTCTATTTGCGGATGAACCTACGGGAAATCTAGACCAGGACACGGGAGACCGTGTAATTCAGCTATTATTCGAACTTAATAAAGAGGCGGGTACTACTTTGGTTATCGTCTCACATGATTTGGAATTGGCTCAAAAGTGCAAACATTTATTGCGTTTGCGAGGCGGTAAAGTGGTGTCCAACGAAGTTTTGATAGAATCCTAATGCGCAGTAAAGGAAATCATTCCAAAGCTGGTTGGAAGTGGCTTTTAAAAATGGCATGGCGTGATAGCAAAGCCAGCGGCAGTCGTTTGTTGTTGTTTATGGCTTCCATAATCTTAGGTATTGCAGCTGTAGTTTCTATTCAATCCTTCAGCGAAAATCTAGAGGAAAACATTAGCATCCAATCAAAAGCCTTAATGGGTGCTGACTTTGTCATTGATAGCAACCAACCTCCCAATGAAAGGGTAATGGCCATTATTGATTCCCTAGGGGGAGCTGATGGTCGTTCCGTAGGATTTCCTTCGATGGCGATCTTTCCAAAAAGTGGGGATGCAAAATTGGTAGGAGTTCGTGGTATTGAAGGAGGATATCCATTTTACGGAGAATTGGAAACCAATCCCATATCAGCTGCTAAAGATTATCAAAAGAAAGGCGGTGCGCTAGTAGATGCGACGCTTATGCTACAATATGGGTTACAAACCGGGGATTCCATCAAACTAGGGAACACAGTTTTTCCTATTCTAGGTACTTTAATTTCAGCCCCAGGAACTTCAGGAATAGGAGCTTCCATAGCCCCACCGGTTATTATTCCTTATGGGGAGGTAGATGATACAGGGTTGATACAAGTGGGAAGTCGAGTAGGGTACGATTTTTATTTTGTGGCTGAGCCTGAACAGGACTTAGTTGTTTTGGATGAAAAAGTCGACCCTCAGCTAGATGTGGAAAATGCAGATTTGGATACCCACATTAGTACAGCGGAACAATTGGGGAGAAGCTATGATAATTTTGGGAAGTTCCTTAATCTTATTGCTTTTATTGCCCTTCTGTTGGGATGTATAGGTGTTGCTAGCTCGGTACATATTTACATTCAGGAAAAGCTGCGTTCTGTTGCGATTTTAAAGTGTATTGGTGCAACTCGAAGACAAACCTTTTTCATTTACCTGTTCCAGATTGCAGGAATGGGGCTCTTAGGCGGCATACTCGGTGTATTGGGTGGACTGCTGCTACAGCAATCTTTTCCCCTGCTTTTAAAAGGTTTTCTACCCTTTGAGGTTCAGATTTCTTTAGTGCCCAATGCGCTTTTATCTGGATTGGTCTTGGGTGTTCTCTTGTCTGTATTGTTCGCTTTACTGCCTTTATTGAATACTTGGTTTGTTTCTCCTTTGCAGGTGTTAAGAGTTCAGGAAAACGGTTTTGAAAAATCGAGAAAATTACAATTCTGGGTAGTTTTGGGGATTCTCCTATTTATTTTTTCTTTCTCTTATTGGTTGTTAGGTCAAATGCTGTACGCCCTGTATTTTGTTGTGGCCGTTTTAGTGGTCTTTGCCCTTTTATGGGGAGTGGCTACACTTTTTATGCGAACCATCAAAAAATACTTTCCAAACTCCTGGGGATTTACCTCCAGACAGAGTCTTTTGAATCTATATCGACCCAATAACCAGACCATCGTGTTGATATTGGCTATTGGTGTTGGTAGCTTTTTGATAAGTACGCTTTATTTCACCAAGGACATTCTTTTGGCCCAAGTTTCCTTGGAAGCTTCAGAGGATACCCCAAATCTCATTTTGATGGATGTTCAGACAGAGGAAAAATTGGCTGCAGCCCAAAGTATTGAAGCCTCCGGGCTTGAGGTGCTAAATAATATTCCCATCATCACCATGCGGATGCATCAAATAAAGGACCGCCCAGTGCGTGAGCTCATTTTGGATTCGACCGCTACCCAAAATCGATGGGTATTATTTCACGAATTTCGAGTAACCTATCGAGATACTTTGGTTCCATCTGAACGTACCGTAGAAGGAAGTTGGCCAATAGAACGAAAAGAAAATGGAATCATTCCAGTTTCCTTGTCTGATAATGCGGCAGAAGATGCCCAGGTAAAATTAGGAGATACTTTGGTTTTTAACGTGCAAGGTGTGTTAATGACAACCCAAGTAGCCCACCTTCGGGAAGTAGACTGGGCGCGCATGCAGGTCAACTTTAATATTCTTTTTCCTTCCGGCGTCTTGGAGGAGGCACCACAGTTTCATGTATTGACCACAAAAGCACCGGATGCTGATAAATCTGCATCATTACAACGGGAATTGGTAAAAAAATTTCCTGCGGTATCCATTATCGATTTACGTCAAATCTTTACGGTTATTGAGGATATTTTGAGCAAAATCGCTTGGGTTATCAATTTTATGGCCTTCTTCAGTATTCTAACCGGCATCATCGTTCTTATTGGTTCGGTGCGCACAAGCAAATATCAAAGAATAAAAGAAAATGTATTGTTACGGACCCTTGGGGCCAATAGCAAGCAAATTCTTCGGATTACGGCTCTTGAGTATTTCTATCTTGGCCTTTTGGGCGGGGGAATAGGTATCATACTTTCGCTATTGGGCAGTCTCTTACTGGCACAATTCGTTTTTAATGTCAGTTTTGTACCCTCTTTAATTCCGTTTGTTGTGGTTTTGCCCGGTATACTTGTTCTTGTACTATGTATTGGTATGCTGAACAGTAAAAGTGTTTTGCAAAGTCCACCGTTGGAAGTTCTTAGAAAAGAAGGAGGCTAATTGGGAAAAACAAGTTTGTTCAAAGGTTTACCTAATTTAATGTCCTGTCGTCAAAGATTATAGGCTTCTAAATCAACGAATGGGGCACTTTTAAATCATGAAACCACATGTATAGTAAGCGAACTATGGTCCGAGACGTTTTCAATAAAGTTTTCTCTATCATTGCCACTAAGTTGATTCCAGCCTCTTACCATAACATGAATTGGGTTTTGGGCATCGGTTGCAAAATCCTTTAGAACCAGGTTTTGAGAGGCCACAACATGATCTAAGTCTGAAGTTAATCTTAGATTGTTGAATGTTAAGTCTTCGTCCTTTTGTAATAGCTTCATATTGCTTTTACGCGCTACTTTATCCAAAATCTCAATTTCTTCTTTTGATGAAACCCTTAAGTCTGATTTTCTTCTGGTTGGGAAACTTAGCCCCATAGTGTTTACATCTCCTAGAACGATTAGTCGGGCATTCGGATTGGAAGTTTTTTTATCTAAGGCCTTTTTTAGTTTCCATATTTTTTCGAACATTTCTTGACGATTGCCAAAATCAGGAGCCTCTGTTCCACTATCGGTATGGAGAAAAAGAATATTGTACAATTTACCATCGTCTTTTAGCGTAATGAATGCCCCTGGTCTTAAGAAAGGGTTGAACACCTTAAACTCCCGTTTCTGGGTAAAGACCGTATTTGTAAATCGATTTTTCTTGATAGCCACTAGAATTTCCTTGTTTTGGGCTCCTTCGGTTAAATGAAAGTTATAGTCCTGAAAGTGATTGTCCAGTAAATCGATGATATTGATATTCTCTATCTCGAAAAGACCGAAGATTTCAGGTTGGTCCTGTTTAATGTGTTGGACCACTTCTGCCAATTGGCCGGAATCTCCATCAAAAGATTCGACGTTCCATGATAAAATTGTAAATCCCATGATTGTGATATTAAATTAGAGTTGTACAAAGTATTATCATACTTCGTATTTCAATTAAAAAATGTAAGGGGGATAGTATCTAAAAGTAAGATTAATAAACCATAAATTAAAGATAATTAGGTTAATAATAGGTTATCTTGAGGGGAACGACAGTGATTTTTTATACGGTTTTTCGTTTTTCTTACTATCTGTCATTGTTGTAATTAATCAGAAACGGTAGAAATGGATATGATAGCAAAAAGGGATTCTGTGACACAATAACCATGAAAAAAATGTAACTTGACTCCCACTTATTAATTATGAGCTGTTTTAATAACCAACCATATACTAACTAAATTTTTATGAATAGTCTATCCATTATCTCCTTTTTGGGATTCACATTACTTGTGGCCATAATTTCCTGGTTTGCCACAAAATCTACTAATGAAAAATCTGCCAAGGGGTACTATCTCGGCGGAAGAAGTCTCGGAGCCATTACTATTGCAGGGTCCTTGCTTTTGACAAATCTTTCGGCGGAGCAGATTGTAGGATTGAATGGGCAGGCCTTTACGGAAGGGATTTTGGTTATGGCCTGGGAGACCTTGGCAGCCATTGCAATGGTGCTCACAGCATTGATACTATTACCAAAATATATGCGTTCAGGGATAACTACCATACCCCAGTTCATTGAAAACCGATTTGACAAGCAGACAAAAGCCATACTTTCAATTCTGTTTCTTTTCGCATATGGACTCGTATTGCTTCCCACTATTTTGTACTCTGGGTCTTTGGCATTCTCTTCTATGTTTGACTTACCTAGTTTATTGAATCTTAGTCAGACTCGGACCATTTATATATGTGTTTGGAGTATTGGTATTATTGGTTCTATCTATGCCATATTTGGAGGTTTAAAGGCGGTGGCAGTATCTGACCTTATTAATGCAATAGGATTGTTGATTGGGGGTATCTTGATTCCTTATTTTGGATTAAAACTGGTCGGGGATGGAAGCATAGGTGAGGGATTATCGACCATTTGGGAAAATCACCCTGAAAAATTCGAATTAAAGGGTGAGGTAGACTCATCGATTCCTTTTGGTACCATATTTACAGGTATGATTTTGGCTCAAATGTATTATTGGGGAACCAATCAGTCCATTTTACAACGGGTGTTTGGAGCAAAGAGCTTAAAAGAAGGGCAGAAGGGTGTAATGTTAGCGGCCTTGGTGAAATTCCTTATTCCAGCCATTGTGGTTCTTCCTGGGGTTATTTCTTGGCATGTATTTGATGGGGATTTGGCCAATGCGGATTTAGCTTATCCGGAACTTGTGCAAAAAGTTCTGCCAGCTTCGTTGTTGGGTTTCTTTGCAGCGGTTTTGTTTGGGGCGGTATTGAGTTCATTTAATAGTTTGCTTAACAGTAGTGCCACACTATTTGGTTTTGATTTGTATAGGCAACTTTTCAAAAAAGATGCTTCAGAACTACAGGCGGTAAAAGCGGGAAAACGCTTTGGGCTGGTTTTAGCTCTAGTTTCCGTTATTATTGCCCCGTTCATTGCCTCGGCTGATAGCCTTTTTGCATATATTCAAGAGGCATTGGGTAGTTTGAGTGTCCCCATCTTTGCGGTGGTGGTTGTCGGGATATATACAAAGAAAGTTCCGGCATTGGGTGCCAAAATTGTATTGACCGCAGGTGTTTTGATGTATCTCATTAGTCAATTTGTAATTAGCCCAATGATGATAGAATCAGCACTTGCTGAAGCGGCAGCCAATGGAATTACGGATGCAAAACAGTTGAGTATTATCGAAGCAAAAGCGTATCCCCATTTTCTGCATGTGATGGGAATTCTTTTTGTAATTAATGTAGGGATAATGCTACTGGTTGGAAAATTAAAACCTATGGCTGTGCCTCAAAAGGAAGTGATTACCGACGAAATAGATATCCAACCTTGGAAATATGCTTTTGTTGCTGGAGCTGTAATCACCTTACTGGTTCTTGGCACCTATTTTATTTTCTAAAGAAAGTTGCATGTAAGGTCGTTTTATAATCACCAAAAATGTCTTACGCTGACATAGGTCCCATGGTAAAAACCTTTAAAAAAGGCATTGGGCTTGCGTATTTGGTAAAACACCATTTTTCGGGTTTTTCGCTATTCTACGCTGATAATATCATTAAAGGAATAATTGAGAAGTATTGAAGTATCTTAA
This sequence comes from Bacteroidota bacterium, assembly GCA_039184805.1. Classification (GTDB taxonomy): domain Bacteria; phylum Bacteroidota; class Bacteroidia; order Flavobacteriales; family Flavobacteriaceae; genus Flagellimonas. The sequence continues at coordinate 103,521 of JBCDAX010000001.1, forward strand.
ATTTCTATTCGTTCTTTTTTCGTTAAGTCTTTTTGCGCAGGAATTACCTCCTATTCAAAACTTTGCTCCCATTGATTACAATGGCGAAAATCAAAACTGGTCAATAACCCAATCCGAGACAAAGCTCATATATGTAGCAAATAATAAAAGTCTTTTGGAGTTCAACGGGTCTTCATGGACAAAATATCCCTCTCCCAATGAAACTGTAATTCGCTCTGTAAGGGCAGTAAGGGACAGAATCTATTCTGGAGCTTATATGGAATTTGGTTTTTGGAAGAGAGATGAGTTTGGCATACTTCAGTACACCTCACTTTCCAATGCAATAAAAGTTGATTTTTTGCCAGATGAAGAATTTTGGAGCATTTGGGAGATAGAGGATTGGATAGTTTTTCAATCTTTGGCCCGAATATACATCTACAATCTAAATGATGGCTCCATATATCATATTGATTCCGATACTTCCGTACCTAGTCTTTTTAGTGTTGACCAAAACATATATTTTCAAAAGAAAAACGAAGGAATTTTTAAAATTGAAAGTGGAAAAGGGTCCTTGGTTTTTGATGACCAAGCTGTTGTAAATGATGAAGTAGTTGGGATTTTTCGGCAAGAAGGTGAGTTTTTGGTCCTGACAAGAAATAATGGTTTTTTCGTATCAGCTGGTGAGGATTTAGTACAATGGAATATTAGCTCGGATTCTCTCTTATCTGAGGTAAGTGTTTACACCAGTTTTCAATTACAGGATGGTACTTTTGCCTTGGGAACTATATCCCATGGGTTACTGATTTTAGATAAAAATGGGGACCTTTTATATCATATAAGTCAGATTAATGGCCTACGAAATAATACAATCCTATCGTTGTTTGAAGACATTAAAAACAACCTTTGGTTCGGCTTGGACAATGGTATTGGCTATGTTAACTTAAAATCTCCTTTCCGTGTCTACCACGATAAGCGAGGTGTGGTAGGTAGTGTATATGCTACAGCCGTTTTAGACAATATGATGTATTTGGGAACAAATCAGGGACTTTTTTACAAAAACAAAAAAGACCTATCAGATTTCACTATGATACCAGGCACCCAAGGTCAAGTATGGTCTCTTAATGAAATTGATGGTACCTTGTTCTGTGGTCATCATACAGGTACATTTTTAATAGATGGGAATAAAGCTCAAAAAATTGCCAGCGTTCAAGGTACATGGACCTTGCGCAAAATAGAAGAGAATCCTTCTTTATTATTACAGGGGAATTATGATGGATTGTATGTTTTGGAAATCAACCAAGGCAAATGGCAATTAAAAAATAAGATTCAAGGATTTGATCACTCTTCAAGATATGTTGAAACACACGATCGAAATGTATTTGTAAATCATGAATACAAGGGAGTTTTTAAGATAAAGACAAATAGTTTATTATCGGTAGCAGACAAGGTTGAAGTGGACACCATACTCAAAGGTTCCAATTCTGGATTGGTGAAATACAAAGGCAAATTACTCTATGCGTCCAAAAAGGGGGTGTTACGGTATAATGACGATCAAGAAACATTTATAAAAGACAGTGTTCTAAGCTTGGCCTATTCGGAGAGCGAATACGTTTCTGGAAAACTGATTGTAGATAAACAAAATAATTATCTCTGGGTTCAAACGGATTCCAATATTGGGTATTTTGTTGAAGGAAAATTGGATGGCATCCCTCGTCTCCAATCCATTCCTCTAACAGAGAATATACGTGATGGAATTGTGGGCTATGAGAATATTTCGGTCACCAGTGCCGATACTTATTTGTTTGGGAACAACTCAGGATATTTTACCGTTTCAATTAACGAACTCGAGTCCCCCGAATTTAGAGTGGAAATAGATGAAATACGTGCTACGGATATTAAAAAAGCAGAAAGTAGGTGGGACAAAAGAGAAGAAGGAAGTTTTGAAGACACCCAAAATAATATTGAAGTTTCCTATTACACGGCAGAATACAACAAGTTTGCAACCCCCCAATTTCAATATAAATTAGAAGGTATTTACGACGAATGGAGTAATTGGTCCAGTGACTCCAAAGTCTTTTTTAAAAACCTTCCATCACGAGATTATACTTTTAAAGTTAGATCTCGGGTAGGGGATACCGTTTCAACCAATGTAGCCTCATATTCCTTTACTATTGATCGGCCATGGTATTTTTCAAACATTATGTTTGCACTCTATTTGCTGGGAGCGGTTCTAATGATTATTGCGGTCCATAGTATATACAAAGGATATTACAACAGCAGACAAAATAAATTGATTGAGGAAAACCGACGTGAAATGGAGCTCACAAAAGCCCAAAGCGAGAAAGAAATTGTTCAGCTAAAGAATGAACAGCTCAAAAAGGAGTTCCAAAATAAGAGTAATGAATTGGCAGCTTCTACAATGAGTATCATTAAAAAGAATGAACTCCTGTCAAAGGCTAAAGAACAACTGATAGCCAATGTGGAAGAGAAAGAGTCAGTGAAACCAATCATTGATATTATTGACAGGAATTTAAACCAGAATGACGACTGGGAACTCTTTAAAGAAGCATTCAACAACGCCGACCGAAAATTTCTGAAAAAACTCAAGAAAGTACACCCCAACCTATCACCTAACGATATACGTCTTTGCGCGTATTTAAGACTCAACCTTTCTTCAAAGGAAATAGCTCCATTGTTAAACATTTCTGCACGAAGCGTAGAAATTAAACGATATCGTTTGCGTAAAAAGATGGGATTGGAGCATGATGCAAACCTAGTTGACTACATCCTAAGGTTTTAATTGCAATTTTTTACCTCAACATTACCTATACAACGGTTTTTTTAACAAGAATTTCTTACTAGGCATTCCTACTTGCTGAGCCCAGTAAAACCAAGGAATTTTGTCAAATTGACAAAAAAACAATCATTTTTTTGACATGTATATTTTTTGTAGGGGTAAATTTTATGGCCTTCATAATATTTTAAGATATGTTTAACCTTCTAGGATAAGTGCAGAAGTAGGTCAATTTGTTTAACGAAGGCCTTACTGATAAAAATGCATCGATTTTTTAGAACTGAACTAAAACTAAACTACACTATGAAAAACAAATTGCTAAGATTACTGCTCTTTCTCTTTGTGACAGGTGCATATGCCCAAGCGGACCAAGTATCTGTAGTTAAGAATCAGGAGGGCACCAAATTGGTGGTCAACGGTAAAGATTTCATGATGAATGGAATGAACTGGGATTATATTCCTATTGGAACCAATACGGTTGACGCGGCTTTCTGGAACAAACCAGACGATATTATTAAAGCTGGACTGGACCATGAGATGTCCCTATTAAAGAATATGGGCGTCAATGTAATCCGCCAGTACACAGGTGTACCTGCAAAATGGATACGGTATATCTACGAGAACTATGGTATTTATACCATGTTGAATCATTCCTTCGGACGTTATGGACTTACACTTAACGGCGTTTGGACTCCGGTTACCATTTATGATGATCCGACTACCAAAGAATTTTTGATGTCAGAGATGGAACAACTTGTAAATGATTATAAAAATACACCTGGACTCCTTTTGTATTTACTGGGAAACGAGAATAACTACGGGTTATTCTGGCAAGGTGCGGAAACGGAAGATTTCCCAGATGATGAGGGTAGAATCCAATTCATTGGAGAAAGTAGAGGTCGTCCAATGTACCGTTTGATGAATGAGGCGGCCAAGAAAATGAAGAGTATGGATGCCTCACACCCAGTAGCTATCTGTAATGGTGATGTATTGTTCATAGATATCGTAGCCGAAGAATGTAAAGATGTGGATATCTATGGAACCAATACCTATAGAGGGGTGTCTTTCGGCGACATGTTCCAAGTGGTGAAAGATAAATTGGATATGCCGGTTATGTTTACCGAGTTTGGTGCTGATGCTTTCAATGCCATTGAGAATAAGGAAGATCAGTATTCTCAAGCATACTATATGGTAGGGAACTGGAAAGAAATCTATGAAAATGCAGCAGGCCTAGGTAAAGTTGGTAACTCTATTGGAGGATTTACATTCCAATTCAGTGATGGATGGTGGAAATTTGGTTTCGATGATAGAAAAAATGCAGATGTTCATGACAACAACGCTTCATGGTCAAACGGGGGTTATGCCAGAGATTTAGCCTACGAAGGTGCGAATAACATGAACGAAGAATGGTTTGGTATCTGTGCAAAGGGAGAAACCAACCCTAGAGGTCTTTATGAGTTGTATCCAAGAGCTGCATATTATGCACTTAAAGAAGCGCACCAACTAAATCCGTATGCTGATGGTGTGGATTTACCATTTCTTCAGAATCACTTTGCTAACATAGAGTTGATGGATGCTGTTTTAAAAGCAAGAGGTGATAAAGCAGCTTTGCAAGGAGCTCAAAGTAACTTATTAAGAATAAGTAACCTGCAAGCTAAATTCGCAACTTTTAGTACAGGGGGAAGTCTAATAACTACTCCAGATACACCGAATCCAGACGAACCAAATACATTTCCAAATCAGTTGGGCTTCGATCATTTGCAATCCTACTTTGTTGGAGTTGAAGGAAATCCTGCACCTAACATGAGAGCTGAGGTTAATGTGAACGTGGTTGGTAATGTGGCTCGAAATCCGATTAATGAAATTTTTTATGAAAATAATTCACGGCCAATTGATGTAAGCACTGATCAAGGAGATGTGGTGGTGTCCGATGTAAATAGGATTCGGGTATACCAAGCCGAGTTCGAATGGAATGCGAAAGAGTTTGACCTTAGAGGTTTTTACCGAACCGGACATTACCATTGGGGTTATGAAGGTGATTTCTTTGGATTCTACCCAGAAGCGAACTACGGACCCAATTTGGACATATATAATGGTGAAATTTTGGGAGCCGAGCTTGATGGCAAAGGTCCTCTCAAAGGATTGAAGGTTGCGGTTGGTCCACAATTATGGTGGGGTGCCAATCCAACAATGCTTTTTAAATATAACCGGCACCTTGGTAAATTTAATGTAACAGGAATATACCATAGAGATTTTGAAACAGATGTCATTCTAGACGAAAATGGACGTCGTGTTTTGGATGCAAATCAATTGCGTAGTGGTGTTATTCCACCATGGCCAACAGAAAGAGCTTCACTTCACATTGAAAGAGAGTTTGGAAAATTCGGATTTCAAGTTGGTGGCGTATGGGCAGGAAGCCCTCTCAATGGAATCTCTTTCCAGGATGTAACAGGTACTCCAGGTAACTATACCGTTGTTGAAGACAGAATACAATCCAGTGATAACTGGGGAGGAAAGGCAAAGATTACCTATGAAGGAGGTAAATTCAATTGGTATGGTCAAGCTTCGGCAATGGGATTGATTGCCAACGGGGGAGCAGACCAAACACTTACTTTTACAGGTTGGAAACTTAGGGATACCGGTAGCGGAAACGTAACCAGCGTATTGACAGGATTTACAGTTGCTACTGGGAAATTTCAAATAGCACCCAACTTTATGTGGCAGAAGCCTTTGGTTGAAGCTATTCCTCAAGATGTACAAGGACCTGGTCGTTTACGCAACATCATCGATGATCCTTTTGCCGTACGTTGGAATCGTGAGACCACAGCTGGTGAGATATTGTTGACTTTTGACCCAACACCGGGTACATGGATGTACGAATGGGATAATGATAGAGCGGAAGATGCCAAGTTTGCCATGAACCTTGGTTTTGTTTATAGACACCTTCCAACCACTATGGATGCCCATATTGGTTTTAATGCAGCTCGGGAATTCTTCGCCTTTCCAGGTTCTGCACCAGCCGAGGATTTATGGGAAATCCATTCGCGAATGGTATCTAAACTAAGCCCGGAACTAGGCCTTATTGGTAACTTCTACTATGGTAATGGACAAGGCAACGGAGATAGTGATAGACTGATTAGACGATTTGGAGCTGATATTCGTGGTATTTACAAGAATTATAAACTCTCAACCCATGTGAAAGTTAACGATTGGGGACCTTATGATTACCATAGGGATTTCAACCTTACTTTCCCTTTACAGTTGATGTTGGATTTGTCAACTACTTTGGGCAAACCAGATTGGTTTATACTACCAAGTACGCAAGTGGGAATACGTGGAATTTGGAGATCATTAGACCGATTCTCACCAAGGTTCTCTCCGAATGATGTAGCAGATGAATTTGCAACCGAACCCATTATAAGCCCGGTTGGATTTGGTAATGGTAGTGAATGGGAAATAATGACTTATGTACATATCAATATCGGGAAATAAAAAGATTGAAAAATGAAAAATAACAGATATAACAACATACGTTTTGTGCTTCTTTTAAGCTTGGGTATTGCTGTCTTTTCGAGTTGCGAAAGAGACTTTTCAGATGATGTGCAGTTTGCAACATTTAATACCAATGGGGACATATTTACAGATGCGCCGGTAGGGCTTACTGATGAGTTCTTCGATTCTTTCGACCCAGACGGTCCCAATCCAGCAAACCCAGAGGGTTTTGGTACGGATGATAACGTTGCTTTTATGGGGACATCTTCTATACGGATTGATGTTCCTGCGCCAGATGACCCCAATGGTGGTTTTATAGGAGGTATTTTCTTAGATCGTGGGGATGGTAGAAACCTAACCGGATTCGATGCTCTGACCTTCTATGTAAAGGGGTCTACTACTGCTACCATCGGTGAAGTTGGTTTTGGAACTGATTTTCAAGAAAATAGGTTTGCAGTAATTGCTCAAAACATACGTTTATCTACGGATTGGCGAAAAGTAATTATTCCTATTCCAGACCCCTCAAAATTGGTGCAGGAACGGGGAATGTTCTTTTTCTCGGCAGGTACACAAAGTACCGGTGGTTTTGGGTATACCTTTTGGATTGATGAGCTGCGTTTTGAAAAACTAGGTACGGTGGCACAGCCAAGCCCAGCTATATATTTTGGTCAGGACTTAGCGACACAGGCGTTTATTGGTTTTGATTTTGCACCTTTTGGACTTACCCAAACTTTTAACCTTAATACTGGGGAAAATCAAACGGTTTTTGCCGCTCCCTCTTACTTTGACTTTACATCTTCCGACAATACAGTAGCCTTAGTTAATGGGTTAGGAGAGGTTTCAGTAATTGGCGCAGGAAATGCGACAATTACTGCACAGTTAGCCAATGTTAGGGCTTCAGGGTCGTTAGGTGTAGATTCTGGAGGGAACTTGCCTAATGCTCCTTTACCCATGGAACTTCCTGAAGATGTTAGTTCTATTTTCAGTGATGAATTTCCAAATGCGGTTGAAAGTGACTTCAATCCTGGATTTGGAGGTTCTACTACAAGCCTACAGCTATTTCCAAATGGCGATGACAATGTTTTGATCTATGCCAATAACAATTTTACCGGAATTATATTCAATAATACAATAGATGCCACGGAACGTACTACGCTTCACATAGATGTGTATGTGCAAGACGCTGCAACAAATGTAGAAGTTCAAATAAGAGATGTTGGTCCAAATCAGGAACTAGAAACTGATGTAAACAATGGAAATGCCATAGGAGATGATGCAGATAGAAGATTCAGTATTAATGGACTTACTCCTGGACAATGGACTTCCGTAGAAATTCCTTTGGATGGAGATTTAGCTGCTCAACGAAATAATTTAGGAGCACTTATATTGGCAGGTGGACCTAACTTCATATTCGATAACATTTATTTTTTCACGGAATAATGGAGTCTTGAAACTTGAAAAAAATGATTATGAAATATACACACATTAAAACGATACAATCAATTGCCTTGAAAGGCCTCATGGCTATTTCAATAGGCTTACTATCCGGTTGTGAAACAGATGACACACAAACAGTGGCAACATTTACCAATTTAGTTTTAGACGAGAATTTTGATACGGATGGTGCACCAAACCCGGCTGTTTGGGGCTTTGATATTGGAACAGGCCCCAATGGCGATGGTTGGGGTAATCAAGAGCTGCAGTACTATACAGACAGACCGGACAATGTTCGGGTGGAAAATGGTGTATTGTTGATTACCGCAAGGGAGGAATCTTTTGAAAACTCTCAGTATACATCCTCTAGGTTACTTACCAAAGATAGATTTGAACAACAGTACGGACGCTTTGAAGCAAGGATCCGTTTACCGTTTGGACAAGGTATTTGGCCCGCATTTTGGATGTTGGGTGCTGATATTGATGAAAACCCTTGGCCAGGAGCGGGGGAGATAGACATCATGGAATATCGCGGGCAGGAACCTTCCATTCTTGTAGGAAGTATTCACGGTCCAGGCTATAACGGTGGTGATGCAATTTCCAAAGAGTTTACCTTGGAAAATGACCGCTTTGATACAGGTTTCCACATTTTTGGAATTGAATGGGGTCCTGACTTTATCAACTTTTATGTTGACGACGTGCTCTATAATCAGCTTACCCCGGAAGATGTTGATGAGGAAACCGATGGAGAAGGCGTATGGGTCTTTAACAAGCCATTTTTCATTCTTATGAATGTAGCGGTAGGAGGGAGTTTTGTTGGTGACCCAAATGAAGAAACCCAGTTCCCCCAAACCATGATTGTTGACTATGTACGGGTATACGAAAGAGAATAAACTAAACTAACTTCTATAAAAATGAAAAATGTATTAAACAAAGCCGGAATTCTCTCGCTTATCATTCTAGCCATTTCCTTTTTGGGATGTGAGGACGATGATGACAACACAACGGGACTACCTACAGTGGTAGCGGCATTTACTCAAACACAAATTCAAAATTCAGGAATTGTATCTTTTATCAATATTTCTGAGAATGCAGACTCTTTTTCATGGGATTTTGGGGATGGGACTACATCTACCGAAAAAGACCCAATTAAGATGTTTGAAGAAGGGACTTTTACAGTCACTTTGACAGCATCAAATGTTTCAGGTGCTTCCAATACCTTTTCTGATGAATTGACAATAGTCTTACCGGACCAATTTGATAGTGGACTATTGACAAACGGTGATTTTGAAAACGGTGCGGATCCATGGTTCACAAACTTTGGTGATAATATTCCTGAAGTTAGGGTAGAAGGTGGGAACGGTTTCTTCTTCGCTAATGTAGAAACTGCAAATCCAATGCAACCTTTTGTGGTGAACCTAAGTCAAGTTTTGGAAATTACAGAAGGAACCAACTACATTTTGTCCTTTACAGCTTCTTCGGACCAAGAACGAACTATTTTGGCGGGGATTGGACTAAATGAAGCCCCTTTTACAAGTACCGATGCGGAAATTACATTGACTACTACTCCCCAAACCTTTATGTTACAATTCGCAGCAAGTGACTTTGGAGGAGCTAACAGTCGAGTATTGTTTGATTTGGCAGGTGCAGTAGGTACTGTGGTTCTAGACAATATAGCTTTGGTAGTAGGTGGAGACGGAAGTGATTCCGATACTGGAGGTACCGGTGGTGGTACTGGAAGCATCACGGAATGTAGCGGAGGAACGCTTATCAACGACTTTGAAAGTGACGACGACTCGATTTTCTCAAATTTTGGAGGTGGTGTAGGAACCATAATTGATAATCCGGATACTTCTGTTAACACCAGCGCTAAAGTAGGTCAGTATGTGAAGAACTCAGGTGATGACTTTGGTGGTATCACGATTGCTTTGGACAGCAACATTGCTTTAGACAATGGAGTGTTCTCCATAGACGTAAATTCTCAAGCTGTAAGACAACTGTTGTTCAAATTGGAAGGAATAAATGTAGAGCTGACCACAGCGACATCTGGAATGGGATGGGAGACATTGGAATATGACTTTGATGGTGATATGGGAGAGGTTACCGGAATCACCTTGATCATGGACAATGGTACAGTAGGAGACGGTAGCGGTGACTTTACCATTTTATTCGACAATATCAGATTGTGCAGCAATGGCGGTTCTGGAGGAGCAAGCCTTGTGGAATGCAGTGGAGGTACACTTATCAATGACTTTGAGACAGATGACAACTCAATTTTCACAAATTTCGGAGGTGGAGAAGGTACCATTATAGACAACCTGGACACTTCTGTGAACACCAGTGCCAAAGTAGGTCAGTACGTAAAGAACTCAGGTGACGACTTTGGTGGTATCACCATAGCTTTGGACAGTAACATTGATTTGAACAATGGAGTGTTCTCCATAGATGTGAGTTCTCAGGCGGTAAGGCAGCTGTTGTTCAAATTGGAAGGTATAAATGTAGAGTTGACTACAGCGACGTCTGGAGCAGGATGGGAGACTATCGAATATGATTTTAATGGTGATATGGGAGAGGTCACAGGAATCACCTTGATTATGGACAATGGCACCGTAGGGGATGGTAGTGGCGACTTCACCATTCTGTTCGACAACATCAGACTATGCAGCAATGATAGCACTGGAGGTGGTGGAACTGGTAGCCAAAGCCCTTTCTGTGAAACAAATATTTTCTTAAATGGGAATAGTGCAGAAACAGCTTCAGCAGCAATTTTAACTATAGCAAACGTAGATGCGCAATCAATGATTGTCACTATAGAGTCTGCTGATTCTGACCCCGTAGATGATTTGGTTGTAAATGCATTTGGAGGCGATATTACAGGCTCACCAGCCATCTCAGCAATAGATAGTTCGGTTCCTGGGCAATTAAGCCGAACACTAACCTGGACAGGAACTCCACCAGCAAATGTTGACTTGAATGTACTTTGGAGTAAAGTAGCCACTGGTGCTGGACTATTCCAGTTGGCAAATACAAATTCTACTATTCCTTTTGATGCAACATGTAGCCCATCTGGTGGAGGAGGCTCAGGAGGAGGTTGTACCGCTACCCCTACTGATGCTACATCGCTACCAGCTACTTTTGAAGCTTGTGAAACGTTTTTGGGGACATTTACAAACGACGGTTCCATTACAACAGAGTTAGCGGCAAACCCTTCAGCTACAGGCTTAAATACTTCTGCAAATGTTTTAAGAATTAATAAAGCAATTGGTACATCTAGATTTGCTGGAGTACAAAATGCATTTCCTAATGCAGATGTAATTGGCGATTTAGCTTCGACAACCCTGAAAGTCTTAGTATATTCTGATAGAGCAAATGTTTCTTATCGTTTTGGAGTTAATAATAATCCTAACTTACCTGGGGTAGGTCTTCCGGGTGAGGTTACAGTAGTAGCTGCTGCTGCTAATGAGTGGGTTGAATTAGAAGTTACCTTTACCGGTATTCCAGCTAATTTTGAAGCAAATCAATTGGTTATAAAACCAGATAATCCTACTGGCATAAACGATACTGATTTGACTACGGAAGATGGGGTTTTCTATATCGACAACATAAGAATAGAGTAGTAAATATGTTTTACTAAAAAGTCTAATTATGAATCAACTATACTGTCTTAGTGTAAAAACCAAGACAGTATAGTTCTCAATTAATATTAGTGTAACTAACTTAAAATATTACGGTCTCGTTATAAAATAAGAGACTAATACTACCCAAAAAATGACCAATTCCATTCTTGGCCTTGTGGTTGCCGTGTCATTTTTGTCTTGCAAAAACCAAAAAATGAACTCTGAAACCAACACAGATGTCGCCATCGAAAAAAAGATAGATTCTTTGTTGAGTCAGATGACCTTGGATGAAAAAATAGGTCAAATGACCCAGGTGAGGCACTTTGATGATATTTCGGAGGAAGATATTGCAGGAAAGTTCATTGGTTCTGTAATTCATACACAAGGACCTTTGCCAGGGAACATAGCAGAGGAGTGGCAAGCTAAGTTTAAGCATTTGCAGGAATTGGCGTTGTCAACCCGATTGGGAATTCCACTCATTTTTGGAGTGGATGCCGTTCATGGGCAAAATACCTATGAAGGCGCTACCATTTTCCCTCACAATATTGGGATGGGTGCTACTGGAAATCCCGAACTGGTTGAAAAAGCGGCTAGGATTACGGCAATCGAAACCCAAGCCACTGGATTTGATTGGGTGTTTTCTCCCTGTGTGGCTATCCCCTATAATGAAAAATGGGGGAGGGTATATGAGGCTTTTTCCGAAAGCACGGAACTCACTGAAAAATTGACCAAAGCTTCTGTAATAGGGCATCAAGGAACTGATTTAAAAAGTAGACGTACCGTAATGGCTACAGCGAAACATTTTGTTGGGGATGGCGCTACAGATTTTGGTGTAGAAGGTGGAGAAACTAGTTTGGAGCCCGATGAAGTAGAGAAAAGACTGCTCCCACCATATCGAGTTGCCGTGGAAAACGGAGTGGGCTCCGTAATGGCTTCCTTCAATTCCTTAAGAGGCATACCCATGCATGCCCATAAAACCTTAATTACAAATATTCTGAAAGGAGGGATGCAGTTCGATGGAATTGTAGTGTCCGATTGGAAAGGGTATTCAAGATTCGGGGAAAACAAGGTCATCAACGCAGGAGTTGATATGATTATGGCTGTGGAAGGTGATTTTGAGATGTATCAGCAGGGGTTGAAAAGAGGAGTGGAAAGCGGTGAAGTTCCTATGGAACGAATAGATGACGCAGTCCGACGTATTCTTCGACAAAAGTTTAGATTGAATGTTTTTGAAAATCCTTTTCCAGATTCAAGTTTAATCCCTGAGATTGGAATTCAAGAACATAGGGATGTGGCCAGACAGGCCGTCCGGGAATCACTGGTTTTACTAAAAAATCAGGATGATGTACTCCCGTTAAAAAAAGACCTATCCAAAATTGTGGTTGTTGGTGAACATGCCAACAGCTCGGGACTACAATCAGGTGGTTGGACTATCAATTGGCAAGGAACCCATGAAAATTACAAGGGAGCTACAACCATTTTGCAAGGGATTCAAGAATTGGCTCAAGGAGAGGTGGTTTATGATGTAGATGCCAGTGGAAATCATGAAGATGCTGATATGGCTATTGTCGTTGTAGGTGAGACACCCTATGCCGAATCCTTCGGGGATATTGGAGGGGAAATGGATTTATACCAGATTACGCTTACCGAAGCGCATCAAAGATATGTTGAGGTCTATGCTTCCAGAGGAATAAAGACGGTGGTACTTCTAGTTTCGGGTAGACCTTTGGTCACTACCAAACAAATTGAACAATCAGATGCATTTATAGCTGCTTGGCTATTGGGTTCAGAAGGTGACGGAGTTGCCGAAGTTTTGTTTGGAGAATATAATTTTAAAGGAAAGTTACCCCATTCTTGGCCTAGTTCTGAAGAAGACTATCACGGAAAATATGGACCTAATTTTTGGGATGATTCCATTGCTCCATTGTTTCCACTTGGATATGGATTAACCTATTAATTGGGCTCTAAAAAAGAAAAATCAATAAGAAGAAAAAAATCAATACTATGAAACCAACTTTAAGACTATTGACATTCAGCTTCATCGTATTGGTTGCTTCCTGTACTACCAAAAAAGAAAAAAAAGAGAATGTAGAACCCCAAACAATAAAAGAAGTGACTGCAAAAGAAATTTTAGGTAATCCAGATTATTTGGCCATTAGCTATGGAGGGTACAGACAAATTAGTCGTGATAGTCAACCCACGGTTGCTGAAATAAAGGATGATATGAAAATATTATTAGCCATGGGGATAAAAATTCTCAGAACGTACAATGTGCAATTGCCACATGCGGGAAATGTTCTTAAGGCAATCAAAGAGTTAAAAACGGAGGATTCTAAGTTTGAAATGTATGTGATGCTAGGGGCTTGGATAGATTGTAAGAATGCCTGGACCGACAAAGAACCGGACCATGAAGTGGAAAGCGAACAAAATGAAGGAGAAATTGGTAGAGCGGTAGCATTGGCCAACCAATATCCGGATATAGTAAAGGTACTTGCTGTGGGCAATGAGGCTATGATTAACTGGGCAACCAGTTATTATGTCCAACCCGAGGTAATTCTAAAGTGGGTAAATCATTTACAACAATTAAAGCAAGAGGGAAAATTACCCGCGGATTTATGGATAACCAGCTCTGATGATTATGCTTCTTGGGGTGGAGGAGAGGAAAGCTACCACACTGAAGACTTGGAAAAGTTGATTAAAGCGGTAGACTACATTTCCATGCATACCTACCCCTATCACAATTCTCATTACAATCCAGAGTTCTGGAGGGTTCCTGAATCCGAAGCTGGGCTTTCCGATATTGAAAAAATTGATGCCGCCATGTTGCGGGCCAGAGATTTTGCTAAAAATCAATATAAGGCTGTGAAGGAGCATATGTTAAGTGTGGGAGTTGAAAAACCCATTCATATTGGAGAAACGGGATGGGCTACCATTTCGGATGGATTTTACGGTCCTGAAGGGTCTAGGGCAACGGACGAGTACAAAGAAGCGTTATACTATAAACATATGCGGGAATGGACAAATGCAGAGGGAATATCATGTTTTTATTTTGAGGCGTTCAATGAGCGCTGGAAGGACTCAGGCAATCAAAACGGTTCAGAGAATCATTTTGGGTTGATAACGATTGATGGTCAGGCAAAGTTTGCGTTATGGCCTCATGTTGATTCTGGAGTTTTTGATGGATTGACCCGTAATGGCAATTCAATCACGAAAACCTACAATGGAGATAGAGACGCTTTGATGAAAGACGTTCTTGTACCTCCAATGGCGGAAGAACAATCTGTGGCACATTAAGATGTAGCCGATTAAAAAAGAGACACAAAGGATGAAAATGAAATCAAATGAAAAATTTTAACCAATTTTATTTCATGCTGATATTGACCATTACCCTAAATGGGTGCATTGTAGAGCAAAAGTTGAAAGTTGAGGTATATGAAACCTCAGCAGATGGTAATAAATTAAATGCGATTGCCGATTTTAATACCGAAGGAGCAACATCTAAGATTCAAATTATTCCTGAAGAAAAGTACCAGACCATAACGGGGTTTGGAGGGTCTTTTACAGAAGCTTCCGCCTTTCTTTTGAACAAGCTTAGTAAAGAAAACAGGGATAAGATTATAGAAGCCTATTTTGGTGAAGATGGTGCAAAATATTCCTTGACAAGAACGCATATGAACTCTTGCGACTTTTCGGTCAGCAATTACTCGTATGCCCCGGTTGAGGGAGATATGGAATTGAAAAACTTTTCAATTGACGAAGATAGAGACGATATCATCCCTTTTATCAAAGAAGCCATGGCAGCTTCCAAAGATGGTTTTAAGATTTTGGCCTCACCATGGACTGCGCCACCATGGATGAAAGATAACAAGGACTGGCGAGGAGGTAAGCTGCTTCCTGAATATTATGACACTTGGGCCTTATTTTTTTCAAAATATGTGGATGCCTATGCATTGGAAGGGATTGACATCTGGGGATTCACTGTGGAAAATGAACCACTAGGAAATGACAGCAACTGGGAGAGTATGCATTTTTCTCCAGAGGAGATGACAGATTTTGTCCAATATCATTTAGGACCAAAACTTGAAGAAGATGGCCATAAGGTAAAGGTGTTGGGATACGACCAAAACAGAGAACATCTAAACGAATGGGTGGATGAAATGTTTAGAACAGAAGCTTCCTCCAAATACTTTGACGGTACTGCTATCCACTGGTATGCAAGTACCTTTGAGGTGTTTCCTGATGCGTTACAATACGCACATTCCAAAGCACCTAACAAACATCTAATTCAATCTGAAGCTTGCGTTGACGCTGATATTCCAAAATGGAAAAATGATAGATGGTATTGGTCCAAAGAAGCCACTGATTGGGGTTGGGACTGGGCACCAGAAGACCAAAAACATCTTCATCCAAAGTATGCTCCGGTAAATAGGTATGCTAGAGATATTATAGGGTGTCTGAACAATTGGGTAGATGGCTGGATTGATTGGAACATGGTCCTAAATAAACAGGGAGGACCAAATTGGTTTGAAAACTGGTGTGTTGCCCCTGTGATTGTTGACGAAGAAAAGGACGAGGTGTATTTTACGCCCATTTACTATACTATGGCACATTTCAGTCGGTTTATCAGACCAGGTGCCAAACGGATAGGATTAGAAAACATGGATGATGACCTTTTGGCCACGGCTGCACAGAACCCAGATGGTTCTATTGCCGTAGTAGTGTTCAATGAAGGTACTACTAAAAAAGAGTTTGAGTTGGTTTTGGGAGAAAGTAGCCAAGGGGTGGCCATCAATCCGCAGTCCATTCAAACCATCATTCTAAAACCAAAAGAAACTAACTAAAAACAACCGTATGTCAATTGTAAAAACAGCTAAACAAGATAGGGTCCCTTTGGGACAAAAAGCCGCTTTTGGTGCTGGTCATTTGGTATTGAATCTTTACCCCGGAGCTTTAGGGTTTTTCATGTTCTTCTTGCTGACGGCCTTTGGAATGGATCCATTCCTTGCTGGACTTTTGGGAGGACTTCCACGTTTTTTTGACGCCATTACAGACCCAATTATGGGGTTTATTTCGGACAACACCAGTTCAAAATGGGGGAGACGAAGACCATATATACTGGTAGGCGGAATTCTCAGTGCTATCACCTTTGTTTTGCTTTGGCAGTTGGATGAGAATAATTCATCTGATTATAATTTCTGGTACTTTTTAATTATGTCTATGGTTTTCCTAATTGGAAATACCATGTTTGCCACACCTTTGGTCGGTTTGGGATATGAAATGACTTCGGATTACAATGAGCGTACCCGTTTAATGGCATTTTCTCAAACGGTAGGACTCCTGGCCTGGGTGATTGTACCTTGGTTTTGGGTCATCATAGCCGACCCTGATATTTTTAGCGATCAAGCCCAAGGGGTACGAACCATGGCAATTTATGTTGGAGTGGCTTGTTTGTTGTTAGGCCTTTTACCTGCATTTTTTTGCCGCGGTATAGATGCCTCACACATGGGAAACAGAAAGAAATTGACCTTCACTTCAATATTCAGTAACCTAAAGGATTTATTTATAAGCATAAAAGAAGCTGTAAAAAACAAACCTTTCATGAAGCTTTGTGGTGCTACATTTTTGGTATTTAACGGATATCAAATCGTTGCCTCATTTAGCTTTTTTATTTTTGTTTTTTACATCTTCAATGGAAGCTACGAAGCTACATCGACCTGGCCAGCATGGTTCAGCTCGATTGGAGCATTGGTTTCAGCATTTTTGGTGATTCCCATAGTTTCCAAAATGGCGGAGAAATGGGGTAAAAAGAATGCCTTTATCATTTCTACGGCTCTTTCCATTGTAGGATATGTAATGAAGTGGTGGGCCTTTACCCCTGATAATATTTGGCTTTCCTTTATTCCAATTCCCTTAATGTCCTTTGGATTGGGAAGTCTGTTCACCTTGATGATGAGTATGACTGCTGATGTTTGTGATTTGGATGAATTGATAAATGGAATGCCAAGGAAAGAAGGTACATTTGGAGCGTTGTACTGGTGGGTAGTAAAACTAGGTCAAGGATTGGCATTGGTTTTAGGTGGCTTGGTACTTAAAGTGATTGGATTTGATGGAAACGCAGCGACGCAGACCACAGAAACCTTAACACAATTGAGAATAGCTGATATAGTGATTCCAGCGGTGACAGCGGCCTTGGCCATTTGGATTATGTGGAAGTATAGCTTATCCGAAGAAAGAGCAAAGGATATCAAAACTCAGTTGGAAGAACGAAGAGGAGTATTATAAGTAGTTTGCACTGGTTATAAAATCTAACTAATTAAAAAACAACGACATGTCAACAAAAATAATAATCCTGTCTCTTGGAGTTTTGCTCACCTTACTTGCATTACTCGGCAGTATTAAAGGAAGCTCAGGAAAAGGGCTTATAGGGTCTAAATTGTCAGTGCCCATTGGAATCATTGGAATTTTGATGATGACATATGGAAGTTATTCTTCAGACTTGGTAAACTACAACAGTCAAATTGAACAAGTTTCCATAGGGAAAAGACTAAAGATTGAAGGAGAAGTGGATGCCATAAAAGTAGTTTCTCCTATTGATAAGGATTCCGTGGATTGCCGAATTTTGACCATGGGCGTCTATCCAGAATCGCATGAAAAAGATATTTGGGTTATTATCAGACCAACGGATGATAGATATTATCCGCAATCAGACCATACCAATACTTCCTATAAAAGAGATGGAGAGTGGCAGGTGGTCACTCGCTTTGGTGGAGATAAGGGAGAAGCCTATGATTTGATTATTTATGAAGCGGATGCAACTGCCTCAGCGTTTTTTAGTTCGACTATAGAAAAATGGAAAGAAGCCGACGATTATCCTGGGTTAAAATTGGAAGAAATGCCTACTGGAGCAAATGAAGTTGAGCGTATCAAGATTTATACGCGAAAGAACTGCAGAGGAGTCTTTTAACCCGCTTCATCCAAGGGATTAATCGTTGAAAAGGAGAATTTTATAAAAATAAAAACAGCTATAAACAATTTAAGAGAATACTATGTCATCTTCAAGAAGAGAAAAGTTTTTGGCGTTAGCCGCCCTTGATTATGCAGGCAAAAGCACGGATGAATTAAAAAAGCTATGTACCGAAGTTTTGCATGGAGGAATGCATGGACTTTGTTTTAGTCCTTATGAAGAAGGACAAAAACCTGGTGAACAGATTACAGAAGAACAAATACGTCGAAGAATGGAAATTATTAGCCCATATACGGATTGGGTTCGTTCTTTTTCTTGTACCGAAGGAAATGAATTGATTCCTAAGGTAGCTCGCGAATTTGGTATCAAAACCATGGTTGGGGCCTGGTTGGGTGACGACCCAAAAATAAATGAGCAAGAGGTTGTCAACTTAATCCAATTGGCAAACGAAGGCCTAGTGGATATTGCGGCGGTAGGTAATGAGGTCTTGTTACGCGGTGACCTGACCGAGGATGAGCTATTAGGTTTTATGGGAAGGGTAAAGGAAGCCATTCCCAAAGTTCCCATGGGATATGTGGATGCCTATTATGAATTTTCGGACCATCCCAGGATTGCTGACGCCTGTGACGTAATTCTGGCAAATTGCTATCCGTTTTGGGAAGGTTGTGATTTGGATTATTCCTTGTTATATATGAAAGATATGTATCAAAGGGCGCTTAAAGCTGGTAAGGGTAAAAAGGTTATCATATCCGAAACGGGTTGGCCAAGTCAAGGTACAAGCTTGGAAGGAGCTTTCCCATCTTTGGATAATATGCTCAAATATTTTATGAATACGCAAAAATGGTCTCAAGAAGAAGATATTGAGGTATTCTACTTTTCTTCCTTTGATGAATCATGGAAAGTGGGCGCAGAAGGTGACGTTGGGGCCTACTGGGGGCTTTGGGATGCCCAAGAGGCACTAAAATTTTAGAAAAACCATTTCAATTCTTAGTGGTAACAGGAGTCCTTCAATAGAAGTTATCTTATGATTATTCTTTGATAGGGCTCTTTGTCGTTATTCATGTTTTTTATTACTTCGCCCATTAAAAATAGCAGGTATGACGTTATTTGTGGATATGGATGAGGTGTTGGCAGATACTTATCAAGCCCATATTGATATATATAATTTAGAATTCGGAGCGTCTTTAACTCGGGAAGAATGTTTTGGGAAGGAAGTATGGCAATGTGTTCCCAAGGAACACCAAAAGAGCATAAGGCAACACGCGCACACTTATGGTTTTTTTAAGGATTTACCAGTCATTGAAAATAGTCAAGAGGTTTTAAAGCAACTAAACGCTGCCCATACAGTATACATTGCATCGGCGGCCATGCAATTCCCAAATTCCCTAGAAGAGAAATCAGTGTGGTTGGATGTCCATTTTCCCTTTATTCCCTGGCAGAGGCGAATACTTTGTGGAGATAAACATATTTTAAAAGGAGACCTTTTAATTGATGACCGAAGTTATAATTTGGAAAGGTTTGATGGAGAAACGATTCTATTTACATCTCCCCATAATGTTAACACCCAGGGCTTTGAAAGAGCTGACAACTGGTTGGAAATCGCCAATAAACTTTTGTAACTTGGCATATGCCCAGATTCCAACAAATCTTTAAATCAATTTGGTGTATTGCCCTTTTGGTTTTTACTTCATGTCAGTCCCAATCCCGATTGATTAGTGGAGAGTTGAACACGCTTAACGAAGAAAATTTAAAGTACTATTTGTATTACCCTGATGGATATGATTCAAACCCGGATGATGAATTTGGTATCTTACTGTTTTTGCATGGAGGCGGGGAATCGGGAGGTACTTTGGATGACTTGACAGGCAGTGGGCCGCCCAAAATGTTGGTTGAAGGCAAGCAATTCCCTTTTTTGGTTTTGGCGCCTCAAAATCCGCACAAGAAGAAATGGTGGAATACACAAGCCTTGATTGAGTTACTGGATGACGTTGTAGATAAAAACAGGGTGGACCCTAAGCGGGTTTATTTAAGCGGATTGAGTAGGGGAGGCAGCGCAGCCTGGAGTATGGTAGTACAATATCCTGAAAAGTTCGCAGCATTGGCCGTGGTATGTGGAATGACACCTGTTCCATATGCCCATTGGATAGACAAAAAAATGCCTATTTGGGTGTTCCATGGGGACCAAGACCAAGTAATCCCAGTTTCTGAATCCGATGCCATGGTCAAGAAACTTAAATCAATGGGTTATTCTGTAAAATACTCCCGATATGCTGGTGTGGGTCATAATTCTTGGGTTAAGGCCTACACTACGGACGAACTCTACTCATGGTTGGAAAAACAAAAACGGAACTAATGAAACGATACTTTATTTTTTCTTTAATAGTACTCTCTTTTTCATGTAAACGAAATAGTAACACCTCTGTTGACTCAACAACTCAGGACCAAGATAGTATTGTTGTAATAGCTCAAGACACGGTTCCCAAAGAAGTAAAAACGGTGCTCAAGACCTTTGATGGTTTGGCAGATACGACTTTTGTCCGTTTAGCTGATTTTAGCGAAGACTTTGTGTATGATATGCGCTATGCTACTCAAAACAATTTCTTGAAAGCTAAAGTATATGATTGTCCTGAGTGTTATGTTCGGGTCAAAACAGCTAAAGCGCTTATTGAGGTGAATAAGGTGTTCATGGACAATGGATATAAAATCAAGTTTTTTGATTGCTACCGACCCAATTCAGTTCAGCATAAGATGTGGAAGATTCTGCCAAACCCGCAATATGTGGCGAACCCGGTAAAAGGCTCCATTCATAACAAGGGTGGTGCAGTAGACATTACCCTTGTCCGACTTACTGGGGAAGAGCTGGATATGGGAACGGAATTTGATTTTTTTGGAAAAAGGGCACACCATGATTATTTGGAATTGTCAGAAAACATCCTCCAGAATAGAAAGATATTAAAAGAGACCATGGAGCAAAATGGTTTTTGGGGAATCCGAACAGAATGGTGGCATTACAATCTCACTGCGGGGTCTAATGATAAGGTAGCCGATTTTACATGGGATTGCCCGGAAAAATCGGAATAGCATTTATCATTCTGACGCTATTTTCTCGCAAATCAAGACTTTGTATTTGTTATCCAAAGTTTTGGTAAAGAACAGATAATCCTTTCCGCCATCTTGAATTTTATATTTTTTACGTATTTCGGCTACAGAACTATTGAAGTTTCTTGTGGTAACATTTGCCTTGACAGCTTTGAAGGAAGTCATTGTGCTTTTTGAATAGGGAACGGTAGACTTTATTTTAAAACGGCTTCCTGGAAATTCAATCAATTGTTCAGAGGTATATAGGTGGGAATGTTTTTCCAATTTTTTCAATCCATATCTATTACCAATGGATTTAAAGGCGGCGGATTTAAGGATAGCTGCATTTGGTTCGTAGAGAAAAGTATGCGGCATCCCCAAATCAGTTTGAACATCCTTTTCTTCTTTCGCTCGGAACTTAAAGATGTCTTTTTTGCCCTTATAGAGATTTACGGCATAATAGTCTGTTTCTCCCTTAAAATTGGCATTAAGTAAAAAAAGGATTTCCTTTACTTCATTGTCAACAGCTACCACATGAATTTCTTTTACATGGTTTAGTTCATTTACGGTTTGCGAAATATCTAATAAGGGAGAGACTTTTACTAGAACATTTTTAGAAGCCGCGAATAATTCTGCAAGCACATTTGGGACATTCGGTTCGCAATCTTTCAACAAAAAGACCTTTCCTTTTCTATCGTTTCTACGCGAAGGGTCAATGAATATCCAATCAAATTGTGATGACGATTCTTTTAGAAATACAAGTCCATCTAGCGCATGGCATTTTATGTTTTCAACCTTAAGTCGATTAAAATTATGTTGGACTATCTCGCTTAATTCAGAATTGATTTCACAATGAATTACAGAAGACATTTTCTTGGAAAAAGAGTAGGAGTCAACACCAAAGCCTCCTGTCACATCAACTAGGTTTTTTCCATCCACCAGACCCGCTTTGTAATCAGCTGTCAACTCTGAACTGGACTGTTCAATATGGAGTTTGGGAGGATAATAAATACGTTCCGTGTTAAACCAAGTTGGTAGTTTGTCCTTGGCCTTTTTTTTAGATTCTAGTTGTTGAACAAGCGCTTTTTGAGAAATGCCTTCAAATAATGGTTTCTTTAATAAAACTGACACGATGTCAGTATTCCAATTTTTATTTATAAAATTTTGAATACCAGTATTTAAGATGAGTTCATTCAAATGAATACTACAAATTTTTAGTCAATTTTTTTACAAACTCATTTCCTGCTAAAAACTCCTTTAAAATGACCTTTATTGCGGTATATCCCGGTACGGCAACAACCATTCCGACCACTCCAAAAAGTAGCCCTGCAATTATGATTATTAAAAAGATTTCCAAAGGATGTGATTTGACACTTGTTGAAAAAATAAAGGGTTGTGAAAAGAAATTATCAATCAATTGACCGATTACAATCCCAATCAGAACATAACTAGCTTTCGGTAGGATAACCGTACTAAAATCGGCCCCTAAAAAACTGGTCATGGTAAGCGTAAGCATAATTACTCCCCCAATGATTGGTCCGACGTAGGGTATGATATTAAATAAGGCGCAAAGGAAAGCAATGACGATCGCGTTTTCTACCCCTACAATCAAAAGTGTAATTGTGTAGATGATAAAAAGTATGAGTAGCTGTAAGAGGATACCGCCAAAATAGCGAGAAAGTAAACCATTGATTTTATCGATGGAAGCAACTAGATTTCCTTCCTTCTGGTCGGGCACAAAAATGAGCATACCATTCTGCAACAATTTGCTATCCTTCAAAAAGAAGAAGGAGATAAAAAGCACGGAGAAAAGACCAATGCTAAAATTGCTCAATACGTTAACAAATGAATTCAGAAAGTTTGGTATAAAACCCAAGTCAAGGCCCTGAATGACGCTCTCTTCCAAACCGGATTCTTGTATTAGGTGGTTTACCCCATCCGTAGTGGCTCCAAAATATTCAAGAATCTCAAAATACAAGGCGTTGATGTTGGCCTTTAAATCTTCCAAGTCCAAAAGGGATAGGTTTTTACTTTGCTCAGAGATTAGTGGAATGAAAAGCGCCAAAATGCCTAAAAACAACCCAACCATTAAAATCATTGTGGTAACCACGGCCAATGTGTTCGGAAACTTTAGTTTTCTGCGTAAAAACAAGACGATGGGCCTTCCTAAAAGAGCAATTACAGCAGCTATGGCCAAATAGGCAATTACGGATTGTATTTTTATCAAGAAATACACCAAAAGCACGACGGCAACCATGATGGCAACTGCCCGTAGTATTCCTTCTGAAATGATTTTTGCTTTCATTGATTAGTTTTTAAAGGCATACGTAACGATGTTGGCACCCATCTGAAGCGCTTTTAAGCGGACTTCTTCCGGGTCGTTATGAACTTCAGCATCTTCCCAGCCATCCCCCAAGTCACTTTCATAGGTAAACAGAAGGATTAGCCTTCCTTGTTCGAAAATACCCAAGGCTTGTGGTCGTTGTCCATCATGTTCATGGATTTTAGGCAAACCATTTTCAAAACTAAACTTTTGGTTAAATAAAGGATGGTCTGTTCCTACTTCCTCCAAAGCTTTATTTGGAAAAACTTTTTTAAGCTCACGTCTGACATAAGGTTCCATACCATAGTTGTCATCAATATGGAGAAACCCACCCGATAGGAGATAATTCCTCAAATTTTCAGCTTCCTCATCTGTAAAAAACACATTGCCATGCCCTGTCATATGGATGAGAGGAAATTGATAAATTGAAACACTTCCAACTTCTATAGCTTCGGGTTTCGCATCTAGCTTAGTATCTATGTTCTCATTACAGAATTTAATGAGATTCGGAATTGCTGTAGGATTGCTGTACCAATCTCCACCACCACCGTATTTTAATATTCCAACTTGTTGGCTACGACCTACATATATCACAAAAAAAGTTAAAAAAAATAGGAATCGGGTAAGTTGCGACATAAGAACACGATTAAGATAGTATATCAAATGTACTGTATTCATGTCTAAAAAAATCATAATCCCAGCCATAGCCTTTTTAGGGATGGTTTTTATGGCCTTTTATACGGCTAAACTGGAGGACAAGTCCCAATCCAAAGTTGAAAATAAAGAGGAAACGGCTGGAGAGTATTCATCCGTAGTCGTGGTTGAATTGTTTACATCGCAAGGTTGTTCTAGTTGTCCCCCTGCGGATGTTTTACTGGACAAGGTAAAAAAGCAATACCCAAAGGATGTTTTTGCTTTGTCCTACCATGTAGATTATTGGAACTATATTGGATGGGAAGACCCCTTTAGTCATGCCAAATACACCAAGCGTCAAAGCTATTACAATCAGAAATTGGGATATAGGGGCAATTATACGCCTGAAGCCATTATAAATGGAAAAGAACATTTTGTGGGTTCAAGTGGCGGAAAGATGTATGCCAAAATCAACAAGTATAAATCCCAAAAGGCCCAAAATAAGATTGCTTTAAACAACGTGAACCGAAGTGGGAATTCAATTTCTTTTGATTACAATATTCAAGGCGATATTTCAGATAAGACCTTAAGGGCTGTCTTGGTGCTTGATGAAAGAACAACTTCTGTGAAACGCGGTGAAAATCGGAATAGGACCTTGACGAATAGTAATATTGTGGTATCAGAAAACTATTTTGAATTGAATAATTCCAAAGGGTCTGGAAGCATAAATATTCCATCCTTAGTTCGACAAAACGAAAGTGCCACTCTAATGCTATTAACGGAAAACGGGGTTTTGGATATTACTGGTGCCGTAAAAAGTAAAGTTTAGTTAGTTTCATATATTGGCCAGAGCCACTGCAGTACAGGCTACTATGGCCGCAGTCTCTGTCCGTAAACGGGTATTGCCCAATGCAACTGGGGAATACCCTTTTTTTAGAGCCTTGTTAATTTCGTCGGGCGAAAAGTCCCCTTCCGGACCTATAAGAACGGTGGTATTTTTTTTGGGTACTAACACATCTATCAATTCCTTTTTCTCTTTTTCTTCACAGTGGGCGATAAAAGACAGGGAATCTGCGGGCCGATTTTCCAAAAATTCATCCAGGGACATAATGGGATTAAGTTTGGGAAGAAAGGTTTGCAAAGACTGTTTCATGGCAGATTGCAAGACCCTATGCATACGTTCTTCCTTTATAGTTTTCCTTTCGGACCTTTGACAAATAATCGGAGTAATCTCATCCACACCTATTTCAGTCGCTTTTTCCAAAAACCACTCAAAACGATCATTCATTTTGGTAGGTGCGACAGCTATGTGCAGATAATAGGGTCTGTTTTTAGTCTGTTGGGTGTTGATAATTTGTGCATGGCATTTTCTAGAGTCTGTATTTAGTAATTCAGCATCAAATAGAAAGCCCTTGCCATTTGTAATTTGTACTACATCTCCTTCTTTTTTCCGTAAAACCTTATGGATATGCCTACTTTCTTCCGGTGAGAAAAAAAAAGACCTCGTTTCGATATCCAGTAAAGAATTGTAGAAAAGCTGCATGTTTTAGGATATCTTTTAGGAGCCTATGGCATATCTGGCCTTAGCGGCAATACTTTGGTCTGTGAATTGATTCCCCTGGAATTTTAAGTACCCAACAATTCCAATCATAGCTGCATTATCCGTACAATACTGAAACTTTGGAATATATGTGGTCCACCCTCTGGTTTCCCTCGCATCGCTGAGCCGTTGTCGTATTCCTGAGTTTGCGGCAACTCCACCTCCAATGGCAACATGTGTTATTCCGGTCAGTTCTGCGGCTTTTCCAAGTTTTTCCATCAGAATTTCTAAGATGGTATGCTGGACGGATGCACAAATATCATCAATATTCTCTTCAACAAAATCAGGATTGGTTTTTGTTTGTTTTTGGAGAAAATATAGAATGCTGGTTTTGAGACCACTGAAACTGAAATTTAGTCCATCTACCTTTGGCTTCGGAAAAGAAAAAGCATTTGCATTTCCTTGTTTGGCATGTTTGTCGACCAACGGACCTCCTGGGTAAGGTAGTCCCATCAACTTTGCACTTTTATCAAAAGCTTCTCCAACGGCATCATCCAAAGTCTCGCCCAGGACTTCCATGTCAAAATAGTCGTTTACTTTTACAATCTGGGTATGTCCTCCGCTTATGGTCATTCCCAAAAAGGGGAAAGGAGGCGCGGTCATATCTTCGTCAGCAATAAAATGGGCCAAAATGTGAGCTTCCATATGGTTCACCTCAATCAAGGGAATATGGAGCGCCAACGCCAAAGACTTGGCAAAAGAGGTGCCTACCAAAAGTGAACCCATAAGACCGGGCCCTCTTGTGAAAGCTATGGCTGAAAGTTGTTTTTTGTCGATATTTGCCTTGGCCAAGGCTTGGTGGACCACAGGAACGATGTTTTGCTGATGAGCACGAGAGGCTAATTCAGGTACCACCCCGCCATATTGTTTATGAATCTCTTGGGTCGCCACCACATTGCTCAATACTTTAGTATTGCACAAAACGGCCGCAGAGGTATCATCGCATGACGATTCTATCGCAAGAATATATATTTTTTTGGTAGTCACAGGCTTTGGAACAAAAATTGGTCATACAAAAGTAAAACATAAAGCCCTATCAAAAAACTAAGGAAAATACTGGTTCGACTACTGTTATCCATTTTGTTGATATTGGTGTTGGCATCGTTAATCCTTTCTATACCTGCTGTACAAACCCGATTGGGGCAGTACGCTACCAAATCCTTAAATCAAGAATTCGGCACAAACATTTCCATAGACAGATTGAGCCTGTCCCTCTTCAGTCTAAATACAGGGTTAAAGGGCATTTATGTTGAAGACCACAAAAAGGATACACTTGCCTACATTCAAAAGCTGTCCACCTCCATTCTCAACCTTCGTAACATGGTCAATGGAACTATGGAGTTTGGAGATATTGAACTGGATGGTTTGGTATTTAACTTAAAGACTTATGAAGGTGAGGAAAATACCAATTTGGATGTATTCGTAGATAAGTTGGATGATGGTAAACCTCGAGCGCCTGGAACACCACCTTTCTTTATGTCTTCGGAAGAAATTCAGATTTCCGATGGTAAATTTAGGCTGATAGATGAAAATCTTGAAACTCAAGAAACTTTAAACTTTTATAATCTTGAGATACTTGCCAGTGATTTTCAAATTTTAGGTCCCGAGGTTACTTTAACAGTTAATGAGTTGGCTATGGACAGCAAGCGGGGAATCCGTTTGGAGCAGTTGTCCACAGATTTTAAGTACACCAAGCAACAAATGCGATTTGACTCATTGGAAATCAAAACAACGCAGTCCCAGCTTATTGGGAATTTGGTATTTGACTATAATAGAGAGGACTTTTCAGAGTTTTTGGACAAGGTCAGGATTACCTCGGAGTTTACCGAATCTACAGTTGCATTGAATGAAATAAATACGTTCTACAACGAATTTGGTAGTGATAAAAAGGTTTCATTTTCATCTAAAATCAATGGATATTTTAACGATCTTGATGTGAAAGACCTGTTTTTAAGGTCAGAGAATACAGGGATACGAGGGGATTTTGTGTTTCAGAACCTATTTAGCGATACAGCCCCTTTTGTGTTAAAGGGGGATATTGAAAATGTGACCTCCAGTTATTATCAGCTTAGGTCATTGCTGCCGGATATTTTAGGGAAAAGTATCCCTTCTTCATTTCAAAAGCTTGGACAGTTTACCATTCGAGGAAACGCAGAGATTACGGAAACCTCTTTGGATGTAAAAGTAAACCTGAATACCGCTATTGGAAGTAGTTACACGGATTTACAAATGACCAATATCCAAACCATTGATGATGCCTCTTATATTGGTTTCATTTCCCTTATTGATTTTGACCTAGGAACCTTTGTTGAAGATGAACAGTTAGGCTTGGCAACCATGGATGTCAATGTTGAGGGGAAAGGATTCATTTCTGAGTACCTGAACACTGAGGTAATAGGGGAAGTGTACAAGCTTGAATTCAATGGATATGAGTACAATGGGTTAAAAGTTTCGGGAGTTCTAAAAGAAGAACTTTTTGATGGGTCATTGGTAAGCAGTGATGATAATTTCAAATTTGATTTTAAGGGATTAGCTGATTTTGGAGATGGTGCGAACAAGTTCAATTTTATTGCATCTGTGGATTACGCGGACTTAAAACGTTTGAATTTTATAAATGATAGTGTATCCATATTTAAGGGAAACCTGAATATGGATATCGAGGGAAATACGCTGGACAATATTGTTGGACAAATTCGGTTTTCCAACACTACCTATCAAAATAAGAACGATACATATTATTTTGAAGACTTCGCGGTTTCATCCTCTTTTGATACAGATACGATTAGAACCGTTGACATCAACTCCCCAGATATCATTACGGGCTATGTGAAAGGTAAGTTCAAAGTAGAGGAAATTGGAAGATTAGTTCAAAATTCGGTTGGAAGTATTTACACGAACTACAGACCCTTTGAAATTTCGGAAGGGCAAGAACTCAGTTTTAATTTCAAAATCTACAACAAGATAGTAGATGTCTTCTTTCCAGAGGTTTCCTTCGACGCAAATACGTTTATCCGGGGTGATATCATTGCAGACGAGGGTGATTTTAAGCTAACCTTTAAATCGCCAAATATAAAGGCCTTCGGAAACGAGTTTGATAACCTAGAACTAAAAATAGACAACAAAAACCCACTGTTCAATACCTACCTAGCCGTAGAGGACATGACTACGGTTTATTATGATGTGAAAGATTTTAATCTTATCAATACTACTTTAAAGGATACTCTGTTTTTTAGAACGGAGTTTAAGGGTGGTCGTGGATTGGATGATAGTTATGATTTAAACTTTTACCACACCTTCAACAAGGAAAACAAATCGGTAATTGGGCTCAAGAAGTCTGAGATGAATTTTAAGGGAAATACTTGGGTTTTAAACAAAGAGGGTAATACCAAGAACAAAGTTGTATTGAATAGGACGTTGGACAGCATTTGGATTGAGGACTTGGTAATGGACAACGAAAATGAGGAGCAAATCAGATTACGTGGCGAGCTGGCAGATTCAACGTACAAAGACCTAGATCTTCAATTCAAAATAGTTTCGTTAAATAAGATTACTCCTAAGGTAGATAGTTTGCGATTGGATGGAACGGTTAATGGCTTTTTGAACATCCTTCAAAAGGAAGGAAAGTATCTACCGACATCGAGTCTAAATATTGATAACCTGAGCGTCAACGATTCCATTCTTGGAGATTTGGAAATTGGCATATTTGGGAACAACGACCTTACCCAATTTGGTATAAGTACATGGTTGGACGATAACGGGCGGGAAAAGATGGCCATTAATGGAAAAGTTACCAACCAGAATAAAAATACGCAGTTAGATCTTACAGCAAATTTCACTGATTTTGATTTGGAACCATTTAGTCCATTGGGAGAGGATGTCATTTCCAATATTCGGGGTAAAATCAGTGGAAATGTAAAAGTTATTGGTAAGGCGGAGAATCCCTTCATTAATGGAAATCTAACCCTGAATGAGGCAGGTCTGGGTATACCCTATTTAAATGTGGATTATGATTTTGCTCCATTTTCTAGGGTTCGACTCTTCGACCAAACATTCTATTTTGAAAACATTGGCCTTTCGGATGTGGTAGAAAATACTACTGCTACTCTAGATGGGACTATAAATCATACCGCTTTTGGGGATTGGTCTTTGGATTTGGACATCGATACCAATAATGACCGATTTATGATTCTGAATACGGAATTTGATGAAGAAGCCTTGTACTACGGTACAGGATTTATAAATGGTACTGGAAGTATTTATGGTCCAACAGAAGGGTTAACCATTGCCGTGGATGCCACTACAGGGCCAGGTACTTCTCTGAAAATTCCTTTGAGTGATGTAACCTCAGTGGGAGATTACTCTTTTATCAATTTTATTGAGAAAAAAGGGTCGCAAACTTTCAAGGAAGAACGAGTCTTACAGGATTACGAAGGTTTGGAAATGGCTTTTGATTTGGCCGTTACTCCTGACGCCGAAGTAGAAATAGTTGTGGACCAAAACACCGGAAGTTCCCTTAAAGGAACTGGGGAAGGAATTCTCTTGATTGAAATCAACACAAATGGTAAGTTCAATATGTATGGGGAATTTGTTGCGGTTACTGGGGAATATAATTTTAGATATGGTGGCGTAATTGACAAAACCTTTCAGGTACGACCGGGAGGTACTATACTTTGGGAAAGAGACCCTTTGGCGGCCCAGCTAAATCTGGAAGCGGTCTACGCCCTCAATGCCAATCCAGCTCCTTTATTGGACAACCAAGGGTTCAGCGGGCGTATATCGACAGAGGTAGTAGTCCGTTTGGATGGCGAGCTGGAAAATCCGAACATTAGTTTTGATATTGACTTTCCCGGCACAAACTCTGTGATTCAATCAGAATTGGAATACAGATTACAAGATCCGACGGTAAAAGAGCGAAATGCATTTTTTCTTATGGCTCAGGGGACCTTTGTTGATGATCAATCAGGAGGTTTGAACCAACAGTTGGTAACAGGTAACCTAATTCAGACCGCTTCGGGATTGTTGAATCAGATATTGGCAGGTGACAATGACAAACTAAATTTTGGATTGTCTTACGAACAGGGGTTGCTCAATCCAGATGCCGATATTCAAACCGAAAACCGTATTGGTGTTACGGTATCTACAAAAATATCGGATAGGGTATTGGTAAACGGAAGGTTAGGTGTACCAGTAGGGGGTGTCTCGGAAACTGTCGTAGCCGGAGACGTTGAAGTACAAGTGTTGTTGAACGAAGAAGGTACGTTAAGTGCAAAGATTTTTAACCGGGAAAATCAGATTCAACAATTTTTGGCAGAGCGCCAAGGATATACACAAGGTCTTGGACTTTCCTATCAAGTTGATTTCAATAGCTTTAAGGATTTGATGCAAAAGATATTTCAAAAGAAAGAGAAAGAAAAACCTGCTCCAATTCAATCTACTGAAACTATGGGAAAGGACAGTCTCATACGTTTTAAACCCAAAAATAGCACGGCAAAACGGTCGCCGAATTGATACTGGATTTTTCGCATTTTTTCATGGGATATTTTACGAAAACGTTTGCGAAAATCGTTGATTACAAATTACTTAAGAACTCATTCGTTAATTAAATAAAGTTTCCTAGTTTTGGCAACTTAAAGTGTTCAATGGCTTCAGAAATTAAAAAAATAGGAGTGTTTACATCAGGGGGAGATTCTCCTGGAATGAACGCAGCTATACGCTCTGTAGTTCGTACCTGTGCATACTTAAAATTGGAATGTGTGGGCATATACAGAGGTTATCAGGGGATGATAGAAGGGGACTTTAAACCTATGGACGCCCGTAGTGTAAACAACATTATAAATAAGGGAGGAACTATTCTTAAATCGGCCCGATGCGATGATTTCCGCACACCAGAGGGACGTAAAGTAGCGCATGAACAATTGCTATCCGAAGGTATTGATGCCTTGGTCGTAATTGGAGGTAACGGTAGCTTCGCAGGTGCCTTGGCTTTGAACGAAGAGTTCAACTTTCCAGTAATCGGTATTCCGGGTACAATTGATAATGACATATTAGGTTCTAGCTATACCATTGGTTTTGATACCGCTATCAATACCGTGGTTGGGGCGATAGATAAGATTAGGGATACGGCCAGCTCGCATAACCGACTTTTCTTTGTGGAAGTTATGGGTAGGGATGTAGGACACATTGCCCTTAATGCTGGAGTTGGGGCAGGTGCGGAAGAAATTCTTATTCCCGAGCAAAATTTGGGTCTTGAAAGACTTTTGGATTCCCTAAAACGTAGTAAGAAATCAGGAAAATCTTCCAGTATTGTTATCGTTGCCGAGGGTGATAAAACAGGTAAAAATGTTTTTGAGCTTAAAGAATATGTAGAAGAACACCTTCCTATATATGATGTTAGAGTTTCGGTTTTGGGACATATGCAGCGCGGAGGTAACCCTACCTGCTTTGATAGGGTTTTGGCCAGTAGAATGGGCGTTAAAGCCGTAGAAAGCCTACTTGAAGGAAAATCCAATTATATGGTGGGTATACGGGATACCAAACTTATCCTTACCCCAATTAGTGAAGCTATAAAAGCTCATACAGAAATTGACGAAGAACTCATTCGAGTTTCAGATATAATGACTACATAATTAAAAACTAAACACGAAGAAATGGCGAATTTAAAAATAGGAATCAACGGATTTGGTAGAATAGGTCGGTTGGTATTTAGAGCTACTGTAAAAAGGGATAATGTTGATGTTGTAGCCATCAATGATTTGTTGGATGTGGAACACCTTGCCTATCTATTGGAATACGATTCAGTTCACGGAAAATTCGATGGAACCGTAGAAGTTAAGGATGGCCACTTGGTGGTAAACGGAAAAACCGTTCGAGTAACTGCCGAAAGAGACCCTAAAAACTTAAAGTGGGATGAAGTTGGTGCTGATATTGTTGCCGAATGTACAGGTATCTTCACTACTCTTGAAACGGCTCAATACCATATTGATGGCGGGGCTAAAAAAGTGGTGATTTCCGCTCCATCCAAGGATGCTCCCATGTTTGTAATGGGTGTCAACCATAGTGAAGTAAAAGCATCTGATACTATCGTTTCAAACGCTTCATGTACTACCAACTGTTTGGCTCCTTTAGCTAAAGTGTTGGATGATACTTTCGGCATTGAGGAAGGATTGATGACAACCGTGCACGCTACTACCGCTACTCAAATGACTGTGGATGGTCCATCTAAAAAAGACTATCGTGGAGGACGTGGTGCGCTTTTGAACATTATTCCAGCATCTACTGGGGCCGCTAAGGCTGTGACCAAGGTTATTCCTGCGCTTGAGGGCAAATTAACGGGGATGGCTTTCCGCGTTCCTACTTCTGATGTTTCCGTGGTTGACCTTACCGTGAAATTGGAAAAGGAGACTTCCTATGATGAAATCAAAAAAGTATTCAAAGCAGCTTCAGAAAACGAATTGAGCGGGATTTTGGGCTATACGGAAGAGCCCGTTGTATCCCAAGATTTTGTTGGGGATGCAAGAACCAGCATTTTTGATGCCGGTGCCGGAATCGAGTTGAACTCAAAGTTTTTCAAAGTAGTTTCTTGGTATGACAACGAAGCAGGTTATTCCAATAAACTGGTAGATTTGGCTGAGCACGTAGCACAGCTATAATTTAGTATCTTACATAAAAATACGTTTTGAGGGTGTTGATAAATCAGCGCCCTCAAAATTTTAACCTAAAAACCAACTTATGATTCTGATTGTTGACAGCGGTGCTACAAAATCCGATTGGATTGCTCTTGACGAAAAAGGCGAGGAGCTTTTTTTGACCCAAACCTTGGGATTAAGTCCAGAAGTTCTTTCAAGGGAAGTCATTGAAGACCGATTGGCCAACAATTTTGATCTTTCCCAGAATAAGGAGGAAGTTACCCAATTGTATTTCTATGGCGCGGGATGTGGCACAGACCGTATGAAGAATTTCCTAAAGGAGATTTTTAAGGACTTTTTTCCTAACGCCAAAGCAGAAGTCCGCGAAGATACCTACGCGGCAATTTATTCAACCACCAAAATAGGGCATCAGGGAATTGTATGTATTTTGGGTACGGGTTCCAACTGTAGTTACTATGACGGCCACCAATTATTTCAAAAAGTGACATCCCTAGGCTACATTCTCATGGATGACGGTAGCGGAAACTTTTTTGGAAGAAAGTTGTTACGGGATTATTACTTTCATAAAATGCCACAGGATTTAGGTATTCGTTTTGCCAAGGAATATAATCTGGATGCAGATGTGATTAAAGACCATTTGTACAAACAGCCTAATCCCAATACCTATTTAGCAACTTTTGCTAGGTTTATTATAGAGAATAAGAATCATCCGTATTGTAAAGGGGTTATTGACAAGGGACTACAACAATTTGTCAACAACTACATCATGCAATTTGAATTGGCCACTAAAGTTCCCATTCATTTTGTAGGCAGTATTGCCCATTTCCTAAGCGAAGAGCTGGCTACTGTTTTAGAGCGCAATGATTTGATTCTGGGTGTTATCCGAAGAAGACCCATTGAAGGTCTAATGGAGTTCCACAAACAGACTATTTAACGGCAATCATAGAAATCTCCACGTTTACAAACGCAGGAAGATTTGCTACTTCTACAGTTTCACGGGCTGGAGCCGTTTCCGCATCAAAATAACCACCGTATACCTCATTGATTTGCGCAAATTGGTGCATATCCTTAATAAAGATTGAGGTTTTTATAACGTGTTCAAAAGTCATTCCTGCCTCTTCTAAGATGGCCTTAAGGTTTTCCATGGACTGTTTGGTTTCAGCTTTAATGTCACCTTCCACCAAATTCCCTGTAGCAGGGTCTATCGGAATTTGACCTGAAATAAAAAGAGTGTCCTTTATAAGCACAGCTTGATTGTAGGGTCCAATGGGCGCTGGGGCTTTTGGGGTATTGATAATGGTTTTCATGTTTGTGAGTCTAATTTGCAACTAAAGATAACCCTATCTTCTAAAAGGTTGGCTTCTGTTCTCCCATTTAAGGTCGCTAAGGATGGAACTCTTGATACCAATAAAGAAATACCAACGTTCGAACTGGCCAAAAGGAGTCCAATCAAAACTAATTCGGAAACTATCCAAATCCCGGTTAAAAATAAACCGGGTGTCCGTAAACCCTTTGTTTCGAATATCATATCCTGAGTTGAAACCCACTTCCCATTTGGGGGTAAGTTTAATATTCCCGGAAAACATCAAAGAATGATTGGTAAGTTCCCGTTGTCGGTTATTATTATTATATGTAGCTACGTAGGTAAAACGTGCATCCCAAGGTAGTTTGTTAGAGTAGGTCGGATTATCCACATTTCCCTGATCGTCTTCCTCCCGTTCAAAAAAAGTTTCACCCGTTCGGGCCCTATCATCCAAAGCAAATGGGTTTTCCCCATAGGCTGGGTCCAATGGCTGGTCGTCTTCCTCTTTGTCTTTTTTGCGTCCTCCTTTTTTGAACATATCACTGTTCAACGCGAAACCAGTATTGATTCGCGCTGAGGTCAACCGAAACAGGCCACCTCCATTGTTGATATTTAATGTATTGATACGTCTTCCATTGTTGTCAATAGCAAAAGGGTCAAAAGTAGCAGCAAAATTTATGGGTACATTTTTGATAATTTCCGTAGCACCATTCATGCTAATAGGGCTCAATTTAAGGGAGTCGGCCTCAAAATTATAACTTGTAGTAAAGGTGAGATTGCTCAGAATACTGACCTTCCTAGGTTCTGTAGCCGTGGAATCCTTATCCCTGACTTTGGCCTCCAAAGTGTTCTGCAAAGAGAAACTCATGGAATTACTACGATTTAAAGAAGGTCTTCCGTACAAGCTGGTTTCAAAAGGGGTGAACTGTACTTCCTCTCCATCTCCATCCACAAAAGTTTCGAAAAACTGTTCAAAAGAAGGCGCGTAGTTATAGCTAATCGAAGGCCTCATGACATGACGTATAGCCTGTATTTTTTTATCCTCACCAAAGTTGAAGGTACCATACACCGTAGTCCCTACGGAGGCCCCGAAATTGTATCGATTAAAACGGTCAAAACCGGCAATCGTATCGGTGACCGTCTCTTGAAGGTCTTCATCAAATCTTCGGTTTATGGTCTCAAGGGTCCAAACATCCTCATAATTTCCATTCAAACTCACGCTAAGATACTTAGCCACTTTAAAGTTGGTAGCTATAGGAATTCGATGTCTTGCACCGATTCTAGCATCCTCAAAAGAAAAGTTTTCTTCGTCCGTGGTAATCGTATTCTGGGCGTTGACGTCATATTGGAAATTCACATTTTGGACAATTCCTTTTTTGATTCCATCCCGCTTGGCAAAAGGGAAAATCCGCTCCATACTTGCTTGAAAAGTAGGTAGGGACATCACAATTTGTTCGGTTCTTGAGTTTTGGGTATGGCTCAATGTTACACTCGCATTTACCGAGGGATAGGCAGGAAAGGTCTTGGAGTAACTAATGGATGATGCAAATGTGTTTGTTTGTACATCGTTCCTATTAATTTGGTTCAAGGAATTTGAAAAAAACTGACTACTTCCTAAGTTTACTGAAGCGGAAAACCTGGAATTTGGACTGGCCTTAGGGTCTTGACTGTGTTGAATACGAATATTGTAATTGCTCGTCCTACTAAAATCATCAAAGCCCCTTTGGCTCTGAATGAGGTTTTCAAAACTGAAGTTGATACTACCTCTAAACTTATAGCGCTGCGTATATATTGATTGACCTCTGAAACCAAAACTACCGTTAGTATAGTAGTCCCCTGTAACACTAAGGTCCACATAATCATTGAAAGGAAAATAATATCCCCCATTTTGAATAAAGTACCCTCTTTGGGGGTCATTCCCGAAAGTTGGAAAAATCAATCCTGCGGTTCGACCTGTAGTAAGCGGGAAATAAGCAAAAGGTAAAGCTATCGGCGTAGGAACATCAGCAATATACATATTACTAAAGCCCGCAATAATTTTCTTTTTGGGAACGAATTTTGCTTTTCTGATACGGATATAATAATCTGGATTTACAGTGTCCTTGGATGTAGTCAATTTACCTTCACTCAGGAAGTATACCGAATCATTTTCCTTCTTAGTGATTTCAGCATATACCTTCATGGCATCACTTCCCAATTGCCCCAACCCCGCCTGTTGTTCGGTCCTTGAATTCCAAATCAAGGCTTTTTCCGTGTCAAAATTAAATCGAATGGAGTCTGGCCTGACCTCATTGGTCCCCTGTTTAAAGTATGGCAATTGCGAATAGGTACCCGTAGAATCTTTAATTCGTCCTGCATATACCTCATTGGTTACGTAATCCATAACAATGATTCCCGCTTTGAGTTCCGTATCCTGATAATAGATTTCGGCTTCATTGTAGAGATAAATCTTGTTCTCGGACTGGCTCAATTTCACATAATCCTTCGCCTTATACTTTATTTTGTCGAGAAGTGTACCCTGTTTTTTTGGTACCGTATCCGATTGTACAGAATCCAATGGAATTGAATCGTTCAGTATGTTTGGCGGCAACAGGGGAGCTACTATCGTATCCTGTATGGCCTTAATCGGGAGAGGCTTTATAGGGTCTTCTTGTGCAAGCGACTGCGTCGAAAAGCCTAAGACGATAAATAGGAATATGAAAAGATGTTTGTTTGATTGCAACGTGATAAATCCTATTTTTGTGCTAGTTTGGCCTAGTTTTTGGGCTCAAACTTACATATATTTTTTCTTCTGTTACTTGGGGATTACAATATTTTTAACCATAACGGAATGCTAAAATTTAAGAGTTCTTATGTCTGTACAAAGGTTATTTTTTATAGTTCTATTACCCCTTCTGTTCCCGTTAAGCTCTTTCACCAAAAATAGTACCGAAGTCCCTCCAAAAGACAAATTTATTGTTGTTTTGGATGCAGGACATGGAGGACATGACCCAGGAAATTTGGGGAATGGATATTTGGAGAAAGATATAGCCCTGCAAATTGTATTGAAAACGGGAAAAGAACTTGAGAAAAACCCAGATATTAAGGTAATCTATACCAGAAAGGATGATACTTTCATCGATTTATATGTAAGGGGGAAAATTGCCAACGAGGCCAATGCCGATTTGTTTGTTTCAGTGCATTGTGACTCACACTCCTCACAGGCTTATGGTGCTGGGACCTTTGTTTTAGGACTACACGCCAATAGGCAGAATTTCGAGGTGGCTAAAAAGGAAAACTCGGTAATTTATCTTGAAGATGATTATGAACAGCGATATGCCCAATATGATATCAATTCACCTGAATCTGTTATTGGTTTGACTATTATGCAGGAAGAGTTTCTTCAGCAAAGCATTCTCCTAGGTAAGAAACTGCAAGATAACTTTACGGTAAAACTCAAAAGAAAGGATAGAAAGGTAAAACAAGCAGGATTTATTGTACTCCACCAGACGTTTATGCCTAGTGTACTGATTGAAGCTGGTTTTTTGACAAACAAAACCGAAGGAACATACCTTAATTCTTCCAAAGGACAGACCGAAATGGGAAAAGCCATCGCAGATGCCATAGTGGCTTATAAAAAAGATTTGGAAAATAATGGAATTAAAGTGGAAGATAGCTTTGAAAAGACTCCCGAAGATAATCCTGTGACTGTAAC
Organism: Bacteroidota bacterium; assembly: GCA_039184805.1. Lineage (GTDB taxonomy): Bacteria > Bacteroidota > Bacteroidia > Flavobacteriales > Flavobacteriaceae > Flagellimonas. The sequence continues at coordinate 142,078 of JBCDAX010000001.1, forward strand.
GATTCCCAAAGAAGAAGCTCCTAAAGTTGTTGAAGAGCTAAAACCCAAACCGCAGACAAAAAGCGAGGTAGCCGAAACCATCGAGACCCCACCACCTTCTTCAAACGATTTGGTTTTTAAGGTACAATTGATGGCCAGTTCTAGAACTATCCCTTTGACCAAGGCGAATTTTAATGGGTTGGACATCCTTTCTAAAGAACCGTTCAAGAATCTGTATCGCTACATGTATGGTAATGCCAAAACGTATGATCAGGCCAAAAAGTTAAAAACAGAGGCAGATGCTAAAGGATATACCACATCTTACATAGTTGTCTATAAAAAAGGGGTAAGGGTACCGTTGAAGGAAGCGTTGAAGTAGGTCGTCGGAAAGGCTTGTATCCTTCCTAAAATTATTCCTAATTTTGTTTAGAACAGAAAAAAGAATCTTTTGAAGCTATCCAGAGAGATTAAAACTGGGATTATTGTACTTACTGGTATAGTGGCCTTTGTTTTTGGATTGAGTTACTTAAAATCCTCCTCACTTTTTGAAAATTCACGTATACTTTATGCTGTGTACGACCATGTTGGTGGTCTCCAACCCGGAACCCAAGTCACTATTAATGGTCTAAATGTGGGTAATGTAAATAGTATCCGATTTAAGGATAATTCGGGAAAATTACTGGTCACCTTATCTATAAACAGCAACTTTGAGTTCTCAAAAAGTAGCAAAGCCGAGTTGTACGATACCGGAATTATTGGAGGTAAAGGCATCCAGATAAGTCCGGTTTTTGATGGAGAACGCAATGCACAGTCTGGAGATACCCTAGCGACCTCAACCCGTCCTGGTATTACAGAATTGGTTCAACAGAAGTTAACTCCTCTACAACTCAAAGTGGAGGGAGCGGTATCTCATGCGGATTCCCTATTAATGAATGTAAATACACTTTTGGATGAGCCTACCAAAATGGAGTTACAAAGAGGAATTGCGGGTCTCAGCGCTTTGATAACATCTTTTAAGGGCAGTGCTGACAAACTGAACAAACTTTTGGAAGAAAACAGCGACCAGCTGGATAATTCCCTTAAAAATGTGGATAATATAACCACAAACTTTTCCAAGCTGTCGGATTCCTTAGCCAAATCGGGTCTTGCGGAGACTGTTTCCAACTTTCAGACTACAGTAATCCGTTTGAACACGGTATTGGGCAAAATTGAAAAGGGAGAGGGTTCCCTGGGCAAATTGGCTAATGATGAAAAACTCTACAACAACCTTACCGATGCATCCCGTGAGTTGGACCTGCTCCTTCAGGATTTCAGGTTAAATCCAAAGAGGTATGTGAATGTCTCGGTCTTTGGAAAGAAGCAAAAAGATTATGAGCTTCCCGAAAATGACCCGGCCAGCACACAGAATTAAGCTAGATAGTTGATATATTTATTATGCATGCATAATAAATTTTGTAACTTTGAATTAAACATTCTTATGACCGCATACATACCGAATATTGTATTTGCAATTCTTCTCTTTTTGGGTATCGGATTTTTCGCAAAAAATGTCAAAAAGCTTTCCCGAAACATAAAGTTAGGAAGGGATGTGGATGTAAGTGATAATAAACCTCAGCGTTGGAAGAACATGTCCCGAATCGCTTTGGGACAAACGAAGATGGTTGTTCGTCCAATAGCTGGCCTTATGCATATTATTGTTTATGTTGGTTTCATCATCATAAACATCGAAGTACTTGAGATTGTTATTGATGGTCTTTTGGGAACCCATAGAATTTTTGCTCCACTTGGCAGCGTGTATGATTTTTTAATAGGTTCGTTTGAAATTCTTGCCTTCTTAGTGGTAGTTGCTGTAGTTGTATTTTGGCTTCGTAGGAATGCCATTAGACTAAAACGTTTCATTAAGCCTGAAATGGAAGGTTGGCCCAAAAAAGATGGAAACCTTATCCTATATATCGAATTGGTTCTTATGGCCTTGTTCCTTACTATGAACGCTGCAGACTTCCAATTGCAGCAACTTGGGGCGGAACATTATGCTCAGGCCGGTACTTTTCCAATAAGTCAATATATAGCGGTTTTGTTTGAAGGTTTTTCAGTCTCTACTCTTATTATTATTGAAAGAACGGCATGGTGGCTGCACATTATGGGAATACTTGCCTTTTTGAATTATTTGTACTATTCCAAGCACCTTCATATTCTATTGGCTTTTCCAAATACCTACTACGGCAAATTAAAGCCCCAAGGCGCATTTTCCAATGTGGAATCAGTTACAAAGGAGGTTAAACTGATGATGGACCCCTCTGCAGACCCTTTTGCCGCCACTGATGATTCTGAGGCTGAACCTGAAAAGTTTGGAGCATCAGATGTTATGGACTTAAATTGGGTGCAGTTGTTAAACGCTTATACCTGTACCGAATGTGGTCGCTGTACTTCGGAATGTCCTGCGAACCAAACTGGCAAAAAATTATCTCCACGGAAAATAATGATGGATACCCGCGATAGACTAGAGGAAGTGGGCAAAAATATGGATGCTAATAAAGGAGAGTTTGTTCCTGACGGCAAACAGCTTTTGGACGATTACATTAGCAGAGAAGAACTTTGGGCCTGTACCACATGTAATGCCTGTGTAGAGGCTTGTCCCGTGAGCATTGACCCCTTATCCATTATTGTTGAGATGAGACGGTTTTTGGTTATGGAACAATCAGCCGCACCTACGGAGCTAAACAATATGATGTCCAATATTGAGAACAATGGGGCTCCATGGCCTTATAACCAAATGGACCGTTTGAACTGGGTTAACGAATAATACGATTGAGATGAGTGAGCAATTGATTGTAAAGACAATGGAAGAATTTATGGCCCAGGGCAAACAACCTGAAATCTTATTTTGGGTAGGTTCTGCAGGTAGTTATGATGACAGGGCCAAGAAAATTTCAAGGGCCTTTGTAAAGATATTAAACAAGGCCAATGTGGATTTTGCAGTTTTAGGGCCTGAAGAAAGTAATACTGGGGATGTAGCCAAACGCGCTGGAAACGAGTTTTTGTTCCAGATGCAGGCCATGATGAACATTGAAGTGTTAAATGGGTACGAAATCAAGCGTATTGTAACTTGTGATCCGCACTCGTTCAATACCCTAAAAAATGAATATCCAAGCTTAGGCGGAAAATATGATGTAGTCCACCACACGCAATACATTAAAGAGCTGATGGATTCTGGGCGACTTTCACTTGAAGGAAAAATCTATAAAGAAAAACGGATTACGTTCCATGACCCTTGCTACCTGGGTAGGGCTAACTCGGTATATGAAGCTCCCAGGGAAATTTTGAAACAAACCAACGCAAACATTGTTGAAATGAAGCGCCACAAAAAAACCGCTCTTTGCTGTGGAGCTGGTGGGGCCCAGATGTTCAAGGAACCCGAAAAAGGAGATATGGATATCAATGTGATGCGAACGAAGGATGCTTTGGAAACGAATCCAAATATTATTGCCACGGGATGCCCATATTGCAATACCATGATGACAGATGGTATTAAAGCACATGAAAAGGAAGATAGTGTCACCGTATTAGATGTGGCAGAATTAATTGCTAATTCCATTTAATATGTTGGTTGATTTTAATGCTTTACCCGACACCTCAAGAGTTTGGATATACCAAGCCAATAGAAGCTTTACAGAGGGCGAAATAAAAGAGATTGAACAAGGCTTAGCAGCCTTTATTACCCAGTGGACGGCACATGGTGCCCAATTGCAAGCTGGATTTGTAACTCGCTACAATCGCTTTATAATCATCGGTCTGGACCAATCGCATGCTAGCGCATCGGGTTGTTCCATTGATGCCTCCGTACATTTTATACAAGCTCTTGAAAAGAAATATGGGGTGGATTTGATGGATAGAATGAATGTATCCTTTAAACAAGGAGAGTACATCGCCTATAAAACATTAAAAGATTTCAAGAAAATGGCTAAAGAAAAGGCTATATCCAAGAATACCATAGTTTTCAATAACTTGGTGACCAATAAAATGGAATTTTTAGAGCATTGGGAGGTTCCTGCAAGTGAAAGTTGGCATTCTCGCTTTGTTTGATGCCAGGGGTTCAAACAACATTTATCTATAACTAAACACTACTGATTATGTCCAAAAGCATAACCGCAATTTTGACCCTTTTCATTATATCCTTTCTTAGCAATGCTCAAGAAAGTGTTTTGAAAAATAATCTCATTTTTTACGCTCCCTTTGATGGGACTACCTCGGCAAAGATGGCTATCGGAGATTCCGAGATTTATTCAGCTACAAGTAGAAAAGAACTTCAAAACGCAAAAAAAGGCTTGGAACTCTCCAATGTTACACTTGCTGAAGGAGTGGGATTAAGTGGTGATGCATTGGATTTTAAGAAAAAAGGGAAACCTGTAGTGTTTTATGATGCATTTCAAAACGTTGGATATTCCAAAAAATCATGGAGTGGCGCAATTTCTTTTTGGTTACAACTTGACCCGGCCAAGGACTTAGAACCAGGATACTGTGACCCTATCCAAATTACTGATGTTAATTATAACGATGCGTCTATCTGGGTAGATTTCACGAAAGAAAACCCAAGAGATTTTAGATTAGGGGTTATTGGGGATTTGGCACAATGGAATCCTGAGAATCTTGGACCTGACAACAATCCTGAATTTGACAAGCGATTGGTACGTATGAAAAACCCTCCTTTTAATAGAGGTGAATGGACACATATCGCTATCAATTTCTCAAACCTGGGTACGGCATCCTCGGAATATGAACTTTTTGTAAACGGGGAACTACAGGGTACGATTAAGAATATTGGGGACCTATTTACTTGGGATGAAGAAAAGGCGAAAATCTTTTTAGGTCTAAGTTATATAGGTCTAATGGACGAACTTTCCGTCTTTAGTAAGCCTTTATCTGGAAAAAGTATCAATGAAATATTCAAAGCAAAGTCGCTCTCTTCTTTGATAGAACCCTAAGGCACTATACGTCTTGAATGGCTTTCTTCGTAGGTAATTCTTCTCCGATGTGCTTAAAATATCTTAAATAAGCGCCCTTCTTTGATGAAATACAATATTTTTATACGCATTAAGTTCACATTCTAGACAGTTCTTTATGCGGATAAACATTTACTTTCCTTTCTTTTTATTGTTCTTTTTAGGAGTCAGTGCGCAGAATCCATTGATTTCAAAGGATACATTGGCTCAAATAGAATGGGTAAATGGAGCTTATGAGACTATGAGTCTTGAAGAAAAGATAGGGCAGCTTTTTATGGTGAGCATAGGATCTAATGAAAATGATGCCGCTTCAGATAAAATCACTGCTCTAATTAAAGAGCAGCATGTAGGCGGAGTGATTTTTTTGAAAGGGGAACCTTATAAACAACTTAGGCTTACCAATAGATTTCAATCGGAGTCAAAAATGCCTCTTTTAATAGGAATGGATGCAGAATGGGGTCTAGCTATGCGTTTGGATTCTACCTATGCCTTTCCTTGGAATATGACCTTAGGGGCAATTCAAGATGATGAAGTGGTTGAAAAAGTTGGATTTCAAATCGGGAAGCATGCCAAACGGATGGGAGTTCATATCAACTTTGCTCCGGATATTGATGTGAATAATAACCCAAGAAATCCTATTATTGGCAATCGTTCTTTTGGTGAATCTCCCGAAAATGTAGCTGAAAAAGGTCTGGCAATAATGAAGGGTATGCAAAAAGCGGGAATTCTAGCTTGCGGAAAGCATTTTCCTGGACATGGTGATACCGATGTTGATTCGCACAAAACATTACCCATTATAGATGCCGATAGACAACGATTGGATTCCATAGAATTAAATCCGTTTAAGCATCTCATTAAAAATGGATTGAGTTCAGTAATGGTTGCCCATTTGGATGTTCCTTGTTTGGAGAGTAGGGAAGGACACCCTTCATCATTATCTAAAAGTATTATCTCTGACCTTTTGATAAGGGAGCTAGGATTTCAAGGATTAGTTTTTACAGACGCCCTTAATATGAAAGCAGTGTCCCAATTTGCCAAAGAGGGAGAAGTCGAATTGGAATCTTTTTTGGCAGGAACGGATGTGCTTTTAATGCCAACAAATCCTGAAGCAGCTATAAAAAATTTCATTAATGCCTATGCTACTGGAAGAATATCAGAGTATAGACTGGCGCTATCCGTTAAAAAGATTTTAATGGCCAAATACAAGGCAGGTCTTCATACATATGCCCCAATAGAGGAAGAAAACTTGATAAATGACCTAAATGAAGAGGAAAATGATATCATCTATGACGAGAGTATTGAAAAAGCTCTAACTGTGGCAAAAAACAACTTTTCCTTGTTGCCTATTAAGAATTTGGAGAATAAGCGAATTGCCTATGTGCAGTTTGGAGATTCAGATGGTTCCCCTTTCTACAATATGCTTTCCAAATACACCCAAGTAACATGGGTAAAAGAGAAAAACATAGCGGATTACAAAAAGGAACTAGCCAAATACAATTTGGTCATTATCGGATTTCATAAAAGCAACGACTCACCTTGGAAATCCTATAAGTTTAGTGATACAGAGCTGTTTTGGCTCCAAGAAATTTCAAAACTAAGAACCAGCAATACTATTTTAAGTGTTTTTGCAAAACCATATGCTCTGCTAGATGTGGTCAATTTTAACACCATTGATGCAGTTATGTTGGGATATCAAAATAGTGTACTGGCCCAACAGAAGGCAGCTCAGGCCATTTTCGGAGCAATTATAGCTAATGGGAAACTACCCGTTTCTGTTGGCTCTTCCTTTCAAGCAGGAACGGGTGTTGAAATCAAACCTATTCAGCGGTTGGGGTATTCTATTCCAGAGAAAGTTGGAATGAGCTCATTTGGATTAAAATCTGTTGACAGTTTAGTGCAAGTAGGCTTGGATTCATTAATGTTTCCGGGAGCACAAATCCTCATCGCTAAAAAAGGGAAGGTCATTTACAATAAGAATTTTGGGAAACCTACCTATGGCTCCGCAGCCGAGGTGAAAGAAGACCATATATACGATTTGGCGTCCTTGACTAAAATCCTATCGACCCTACCCATGATTATGAAAATGGAAGAGGAGGGGAATATTGCTCTTAATGACACCTTTAAAGAATTGATTCCCGAATATGAAGATACAGAGCTTAAGGATGTAACGGTCCTCAAGGCACTTTCCCACTATGGAAGGTTACCTGCTTGGATAGCTTTTTATGTTGATACTTTAGCAGAAGACGGTAAACCATCCACAGATTTTTATCGAAATCATCCGGCAGATGGATTTCCGTTTAAAGTGGCAGATAATCTGTATTTGACATCTGCTTATAAAGACTCCATCTACAATAGAATTGGGAGGCAGGACTTAAAATCCAATCGTTATCGCTATAGCGATGTGGGATATTATGTCTTTAAAAGATACATTGAGGAGTTCTATGGAAATACGATTGACCGACTGGTTGATAAATTCTTTTATCGGCCTATGGGCCTTCAGTACACTGGATTCAACCCATTAAGAAAATTTGATAAGAAGCAAATCGTGCCAAGTGAGGAGGATATGTATTTTCGACATCAAACCATTCAGGGGTATGTACATGATATGGGAGCGGCCATGCAGGGTGGGGTAGGAGGTCATGCCGGTTTGTTCAGCAATGCAGAAGATGTGGCCAAAATAATGCAGATGTATTTGCAAGGTGGCGTTTATGGTGGTAAGCGTTTTCTTGACGATAGAACCATTCAAAAGTTCAATACCTGTTATTTTTGTCATAAAATGGTAAGACGTGGTGTTGGATTTGATAAACCTCAATTGGAAGAAAAGGGTCCTACCTGCGGTTGTGTTTCCAGAAAAAGCTTTGGCCATAGCGGATTCACTGGCACGTATACCTGGGCCGACCCGGAAGAGGAATTGATTTATGTGTTCTTGTCCAATCGTACCTTCCCAACGGCCAGCAATACCCTCTTGATTAAATCGGGTTTGCGCACAAGAATACAACAAGCAATTTATGATTCCATTATTAATTAACAGAGGAATATAGCTTTAGATTTGTTCATATGAAGATTGCAATAGTATGTTATCCTACATTTGGAGGTAGTGGAGTTGTAGCCACAGAACTGGGAATTGCTCTGGCTGAGAGAGGCCATGAGGTACACTTTGTTACCTACAAACAGCCAGTGCGTTTAGGTTTGTTGAGCAACAACATCCATTTTCACGAGGTACATGTACCAGAGTACCCACTTTTTCATTATCAGCCCTACGAATTGGCTTTATCAAGCAAATTAGTGGATACGGTGAAGTTATACGGAATTGAATTACTGCATGTACATTACGCTATTCCTCATGCCTATGCGGGGTACATGGCTAAAAAAATGCTTCTTGAGGAAGGAATCTACGTGCCCATGATTACAACCCTGCATGGTACAGATATTACCCTTGTTGGAAAACATCCATATTATAAACCAGCGGTTACATTTAGTATCAATAAATCAGATGTAGTTACAGCGGTATCGGAGAATTTGAAGCAAAGCACATTGAAAATCTTTGATATTAAAAAAGAGGTTGAAGTAATACCAAACTTTATCGATTCATCAAAGTATAGTCAAGAATATACAGATTGCCAGCGTTCTTTAATGGCTAATGAAAATGAACGCATAGTGACCCATATAAGTAATTTTAGGAAGGTAAAACGTATTTCGGATGTTGTCGACGTGTTTTATCGCATCCAGAAAGAGCTACCTGCTAAACTGATTATGGTTGGGGAAGGACCTGAAAAGGAAGCGGCAGAACTCCAATGTGACAAACTTGGAATCTCAGATAAGGCTATTTTTCTTGGAAACAGCAACGAAATAGACCGTATTCTCTGTTTTTCGGACCTTTTTCTGTTACCCTCAAAATCTGAGAGTTTTGGATTAGCTGCCCTAGAAGCTATGATAAACAAGGTTGCGGTTATTTCAAGTAACACGGGAGGTATTCCGGAAGTTAATATAGATGGAGTATCTGGGTTTTTGGCAGATGTCGGGGATGTGGAAGAAATGGCCAAAAAGGCTATCCATATTCTTAAAGATGAAACCGTGATGGAAAAGTTTAAGGAGAATGCACGGGAAGTAGCTTCAAAATTTGATATTTTGAACATCTTGCCACTGTATGAAGAGGTTTACGAGAAAGCCTATAATTCTAGATATAAGAATACGTACTAAGAATGAGAAGAGTGATGTTGAATGTCTTTCCCATTGTTTTATTGACCTTGATTTCATGTAAGTCAAAAAATCAAGTCTTGGTAGAAGAGAACTTTCAAAATGATTCACGAATTACTTTGATAGATTCAGATGAGTACAGTGGTATTTATGAATCCGAGACCTTAGTGATACGTGATATGAAGACCTTGTCAAAGTTTTACTCGAAAGTAAATAGAACCCGCAAACCAGGCTTACCGGTTCCTACAATTGACTTTTCTAAATATACAGCTTTGGTAATTTGTGCTGGTGAACAAAAACCAAATAGTAAAATGGCACTATCTTTTGGCAATGAAGGGGATGATAACCATTTGGAAATCAACATTTCAGTGAAGAGATCAAACCCCTCAGGTGATACGCAAATTACGGTTGTTGCTTATCCCTTTTACCTCTACACCATTCCGTTAACCGATAAATCTATAGGCTTTCAATATCTGAAATAGATAAGTATTTACCGATTTTTCCCACTTAACGAATTTTAAGGTCTTTCAAAGTACAAACCTGTACTCTTTTAGATAGCTAATTTAATTTTGTAGAACGTAACCTCAAATCAAGACCTATGAAAGCGATTAAGTTCGGTACCATATGTTTACTGTTAATCCCTGCCTTTCTCCATGCGCAGGATACGGAAATTACAAAGAAAGATTCCATCGTGAAATCTTCTTGGATGGTCTCTTTAGGAATTAATGTTGTGGACGACTCTGGAGATGAATTTGGGAATCTATTGGATATCCAGGATGGTTGGAATGCAGTTCCCTTCCCATCGAGAATAAGTATTGGCCGATACTTTCAGAATGGAATAGGTTTGGAAGCTATTGGAACCTACAATCGATATAAGGAAGGAAAGATTATAGACAATGTAGTCAATCCAGAAGACGTAGACTATTTTGGAATAGACTTTAGAGTAAGCTATGATTTAAACCAAATTTTGGGAGAGACTGGTTTTTTTGACCCTTATGTCGGTATTGGGACGGGTTATACAGATGCCAACAATCAAGGACGTGGTACCTATAATGCAGTAATTGGATTTAGAACATGGTTTTCTGATAGATGGGGTGTTGACTTCAATTCAACAGGTAAATGGGCCATGAGTACCGAAAACGCCACAAATCACATACAGCATGCAATCGGGGTGGTTTATCAATTCGATATCAAGAAAGGACTATCACCAAGAGGCCAAGAGAAATTGGCTTTACTTAAAGAATTGGAAGCAGAGCAAGAAAGAGTACAAGATTCTATTGCGGCAAAACAAAAAGCGGATGAAGAGGCCAGATTGTTGGCAGAAAGGTTGGAACGTGAAAAAGAGGCGGCGCAATCGGCTGAAGCTGAAAAAGCCCGTGAGGAAGCAGAGAGAAAAAGAAGACAATCCATAGAAAATGAAATTAAGGCTTTAGGAAATGTATATTTTGCCTTGAATTCTTCATATCTGACAAGCGATGACAAGTTACTTCTTAATAAATTAGCCGAAATTTTGGAGAAATATCCGAAACTGGAGATTGGGATATCCGCTCATACGGATTCCAGAGGGTCTGGAAAATACAATCAATGGCTTTCGGAACGAAGGGTTGAACGTACAATGCAGTATTTATTGAAGAAGAACGTGGACGCAACAAGGCTAACATCAGAGGCCTTTGGAGAGCAGCGCTTAGTCAATGAATGTGCAGATGCTATTCCATGTTCGGAGTCCAAACATCAAGAAAACCGAAGGTCGGAGTTCAAGATACTTTCTTTTAATAATCAATGAAAATGTACTCTCTAAGCACTATAAATTAGGCTTGTATAATTTTATCACTAGAAATATACTTGATAATCCAGTGTCTAAATAGTATGACATAGCGACTTTCTTTAAAAATACAGGAATAGCATTGAATATAGTTCTATTAAGTTGTTTGATTTACTGACACTTGGTGATAATAAGTAATTTATTAAATCAATAACGGAAGGAGTTTTGAAACTGATGCGAAGACTAGTTTCTCTAGACTGATAAAAATCGAAAAAATTCCGGATTGGAGAAAGAGATAAGAGTCAGGTCATTCTTGAGTTGAGATTAAAATTTTAAAATTGTGATAGAATATATATTTTTTTAGAAACTATTTCTGGATTTAACTATGGCAAATAATGTGTTTAAACTTTTGAAACATTTAAAAAAGGGTAATTTTATTTTTATTTTCAATGGTATAAAAAAGAGAGTTCTTTCTAAAAATGAAGCCTATGGTTTAAGAAGGGATTTGACCCAGCCTTTTGAAAACCCAAAAGCACTTATCCAAATACATATTAGACCTGTTGAAAAAGGAGACAATACCTTCTTTAGTTCTGATAATTTTAACATTGGAATTCTATCTGCCAAATTACAAACCTGTTATATAGCCACAGATGATGGAGGAACTCCATGTTATCGTCAATGGTTGATGGCATCAGGAGAGAATTCTAAAATCGAACGTTTTTGGAAAGGTTTGTTTCCTATATTAAAATCAGACGAGGCACTGTTAGAAAACGCTTTTACAATTCCGGATTTTAGAGGAAAACGTGTAATGCCAGCTGCTATGGCTCTCATTGCAGAAAAGGGACATAAGTTAGGTGCCCGATATATTCTAACTTTTGTTGATATCAACAACATACCATCTTTGAAAGGATGTAAAAGGTCAGGCTTTTCTCCATACACTCTTCGTACCGAGAAATGGTTTCTTTTTAATAGGACAATAACCTTTTCGGAATTGACCCAGGAAAACGCAAACCACTTTATTCAACAAACAAGTTAGTTACTTTGAATATCCTGGTAATTACTTATTCAATTTAAAAAAAGATTATTTATACACAGAAAATCAAAATAATTTGGTCAGATCTATTCCTGTTACCCATCGATATTTCTTGTAATTTCAAAGTTTTTTTAACCTTGTTTTTGTTTTGATTTATTAAAAAATGGTTTTTTGCATTTTATAACTAAAGCTTAAAGCTTTTGAATTGTTGAAGTCTCCTCATATAAAACATTTTATATCAACTAATGACTATTTTAGGACTTAATTACTTTTTCCATGATTCATCTTCATGTGTTGTAAAAGATGGAAATTTACTTGCAGCAATAGAAGAAGAAAGATTGAACAGGGATAAGCATACAAAACTATTTCCTGTACTCTCTGCAGAAAGGTGTTTAAAAGATGCGGGGCTGAAATTCTCTGACGTGGACCATATCGCAATATCAATAAAACCAAAACATAATTGGGAGAAAAAAATGTTCTTTGTTCTCTCCAAAATGTTTGGTATGATACGCTCAAGAAGTCTTCTGCGATTCATTGCCTATCAAATAGGGCACCCTTATATGAAGCAAAAGGATTTTTGGAATTGGTATAACAAAAACTGGGGGAAGTCAAATAAAAAGCCAAAAGTACATTTTGTTGAACACCATTTGTCCCATGTAGCGGGCTCATTCTATGTTTCTCCCTATGAAAAAGCGGCTCTTTTGGGTATTGATGGTGCCGGAGAATGGGCTACGACATGGTTAGGATATGGAGAAGGTGTGAATATCCAGAAAATCAGTGAAAACTTTTTCCCCCATTCATTGGGTGCATTTTATGAAATAGTTACCGCATTTTGTGGATTTATACCAAATTATGATGAAGGTAAAACCATGGGATTGGCTCCTATGGGAAATCCAGAAACGTACAAGACAGAGGTTGAAAAGATAATTAAGGTGGATACAAATGGACGATTCCATATGGATTTGTCTTTTTTTAATCCTCAGTATGTCGGTTATTCGGACAAGTTTATCAAGGTTTTTGGGGAACCTAGAGCAAAAAATGCCCCTTTTGAGCAGAGACATAAGGATGTTGCCGCTGCTTTTCAGCGCGTTTTGGAGGACAAAGTCTTAAAAATATGTGATATTCTCTATGAGAGAACCAAAGCAGACTACCTGGTGATAGCCGGAGGAGTTTCCTTGAACAGCGTAATGAATGGAAGAATTGTTAGGGAAAGCAAGTTCAAAGATGTTTATGTAATGCCTGCTGCGGGTGACAATGGAACTGCACTTGGAGCTGCATTTTATGTTTACAATGGCATTTTGGGCAATAGCAGGATATATGTACACAATGACCCATATATTGGGACTTCATATACAAATGATGAAATCAAAAAGGTTTTGGATGGGGCTAAGTTAAGCTATCAGCATATTGAAGACATCTGTGAACATACTGCAGATTTACTGGAAAAAGGACAAATAATTGGTTGGTTTCAAGGAAAGATGGAAGTAGGCCCCCGAGCGTTAGGAAGTAGAAGTATTTTGGCAAATCCTGCTTTTCCGGATATGAAAGATAAGATTAACGCAGAAGTAAAGTTTAGGGAGGCTTACAGGCCGTTTGCTCCATCAGCAATTGTTGAGGCAAAAAATGACTTTTTTGATATTGAAGTAGAAGCTCCTTTCATGTTAAAAGTGTGCAACGTTCTGGAAGAAAAACAGAAAGTGATTCCAGCGGTCACCCACGTTGATGGAAGTGCTAGATTACAAACCGTTCGACGAGAACTGCACTCAAGATATTATGATTTAATAAAGGCACTGGGAGATAGAACAGGGGTGCCAGTGGTTCTAAATACAAGTTTTAACATCCAAGGAGAACCGGTGGTGGAATCTCCAAAAGATGCTATTAGATGCTTCTTTTCAACCGGATTGGATATACTGGTTATTGGTAATTATGTCTTAACTAAGAATAAGTAGATTATGCTTTTCAACTCCTTGGAGTTTTTTATTTTCCTACCCATCGTTTTTGTGGTTTATTGGTTTATCACCAATAGATGGCTTAGACTCCAAAATGGATTTATTGTTTTATCCAGCTATGTTTTTTATGGTTGGTGGGATTGGCGCTTTTTATCGCTAATCGCCTTTAGCACGTTAGTTGATTTTAGTATCGGTATACTTTTAAATAAGGAAGAAAGAGAGAAACGAAGAAGGTCGTTGTTGTGGCTTAGCTTAATCGTCAACTTAGGATTTCTGGGGATTTTTAAATATTACAATTTTTTTGTTGATAGCTTTGTAGATGCCTTTTCGTTCTTTGGACGTGAAATAGATGGAAGGTCTTTAGATATTATTTTACCCGTAGGAATAAGTTTTTATACTTTCCAAACCTTGAGCTACACGATTGATGTTTACAAGCGAAAGTTAAAACCTACTTCGGATTTCGTGGCTTTTGCAGCCTTCGTATGTTTCTTCCCCCAATTGGTGGCGGGTCCAATAGAACGGGCGACAAATTTATTACCACAGTTTTTTAGCAAAAGAAATTTTTCGTACAATCTTGCTATTGATGGCCTACGCCAGGTGGCATGGGGGTTGTTCAAAAAGATAGTTATCGCGGATAATTGTGCTAAATATGTGAATTTAATTTTCGCAGATTACCAAGAATTTAATTCAGGTACACTTTTGTTGGGGGCTTTTTTCTTTGCTTTTCAGATATATGGTGATTTTTCAGGATATTCAGATATTGCTATAGGTATTTCAAGATTGTTTGGTTTCGATTTAAAGCAAAATTTTGCGTTTCCATACTTCTCAAGAGATATAGCGGAATTTTGGAGAAGATGGCATATATCGCTTTCTACATGGTTTCGTGACTATTTATATATTCCACTTGGGGGAAGCAGGGGTGGAACAGCAATGAAAGTTAGAAATACCTTCATCATTTTTGTTGTAAGTGGTTTTTGGCATGGGGCAAATTGGACTTTTATAGTTTGGGGTACGTTGAATGCGCTTTATTTTTTACCATTATTGTTGGCAAAACGAAACAGATTAAATACAGATATTGTAGCATCAGATAGATGGTATCCTAATTTAAAAGAGTCACTGCAAATATTAGCTACTTTCTTTTTGACACTCATAGCATGGGTCTTTTTTAGGGCAAAAAGTGTGTCTGTTGGATTTGACTATATCGTCAAAATGTTTTCAATGCAATTTTTTCAAAGTCCGATAAAAGACTTTGACATAAGTATTCTGTTTTTGCTTCTTGTTTTTATTTTGATTGAGTGGATGGGGAGAAAGTCGAAATATGCCATTGAGGGAATTTCTACTTTACCAGGTTATTTTCGTTGGAGCTTTTACTTTGGACTGATTATACTAATATTCACATTCACAGGTGAACAACAAGAATTTATCTACTTTCAATTTTAGCCATGAAAAAGTTTGTAAAACACATAGTCTATTTTTTAGCGTTAGGATTGATTCTTGGCGAGATAATTGCACGTTTTTTTTTCCTAACATCGTCAATTCCAGAGAGACGGATAGATGAATTTGGCATTCAAAGATACATTCCCAATCAAGAAGGTTATTCTAAAGGGGGTACTCATAAATGGTATATAAACAGCAAGGGTTGGCCTGGAAAACTTCCAGAAAATTATGATAATTTGATTACTATTATTGGAGATTCGTTCATTGAGAATTTTATGAACCCGGATAGTTGCCATCAAATGAACTTTCTAAAGGAATTGGCTCCCGAGTTTAATTTTACCGAGGCATCCAGATCAGGAGTTTCTTTTATAGAGGCCTTGGAAATTTCTAAACAATTGGATTCCTTAAAACCTAAAGTACATTTAATCTATATTAATGAGACCGATTTTGAGGAGAGTATTGTTCAGATAAATAGTTTGACTGACATTACGCAGTTGGATTTAAAGAAAAACAAGATTGTCTATGGTAAAATGAAGGCTCCAGGGGTAAAAAAAATACTTTATAATTGGAAGTTTATCTTTTATCTATATAGAAGGTTTCAGTCTTCTTTCAAATTACCAAAGCCCACAAAATCTACAGAAATTACACAAAATTCGTTTACAAATCATTTTGATTACTTCGAAGATTTAATTGATTATTGTAGAAAAAACTATAACCTTAAAAAGGTAGTTATTGTTTTAAGGCCAGATACGGATAAACAATTTTCCGCTTTCCTTCAACGACAGGATTTAAATGTTATTCAATTAGATGACTCCAGAGACGCTGACTGGTCGTTTGAACATGACCATCATTGGACATGTTATGGACACCAGAAGGCTGCAGAACAGGTCTCGGAATACTTAAAATAGGTTTAATGTTGTTTAATTCACTTGAGTTTTTTGTTTTTCTGCCTTTAGTATTTTTTATCTATTGGTTCTTAACTTTCAAATCACTCAGGGTACAAAACGTATTCATTGTCATAGCTAGTTATCTTTTTTACGGATGGTGGGATTGGCGTTTTCTTAGTTTAATTGCTATAAGTACCGTAGTTGATTACTATATAGGTATTAATCTTTATAAAGAGAAGAGGGAAAGCAAAAGAAAATTACTTCTCTGGGGTAGCTTAGTTATAAATATTGGGTTTCTTGGATTTTTTAAATACTATAATTTTTTTGCTGAAAACTTTGTGCAGGCCTTTTCGTTTTTTGGTAACACCATCAGCAGCCGTTCCTTGAATATTATTTTGCCAGTCGGGATTAGTTTTTATACGTTTCAGACGCTAAGTTATACTATTGATGTATACAGGAGCAAATTGGAACCGACAAAGGACTTTATTGGATTTGCGGCGTTTGTAGCTTTTTTTCCTCAATTAGTTGCAGGACCAATAGAACGCGCTTCGAACCTTCTTCCTCAATTACAAAAAAGACGGACATTTAATTACAAACAGGCTAGTGGTGGATTAAAACTAATAACATGGGGCCTTTTTAAAAAAGTAGCTATAGCAGACTCTCTGGCTCCTATGGTTGATGATATTTTTTCGAACGTTGGCACATATCCTTCCAGCACCTTATTCTTAGGGGTCATTTTCTTTGGATTTCAGATTTACGGGGATTTTTCAGGGTATTCGGATATTGCTATAGGAACCTCCAAACTATTGGGTATTGAATTAATGTCAAATTTTAAGTTCCCTTATTTCTCAAGAAATATTGCCGAATTTTGGCGTAGGTGGCATATTTCTTTATCCACATGGTTTAGAGACTATATCTACATTCCTTTGGGCGGGTCTAAGAGTTCATTGAAAACGGTAATACGAAACATTTTACTTGTGTTTTTAATAAGCGGTTTCTGGCATGGCGCCAATTGGACTTTCATAGCATGGGGCGCAATTCATGCACTATTTTTTATCCCACTTTTGATAAGTGGTCGAAATAGGAAGTTTTTGAACTCATTTGTTTTGATGGGACTAAATAAGTCCACATTAAAAGAAATGTTAGGGATACTTACCACTTTTGTAGTAGTAACATTGTCTTGGGTGTTTTTCAGGGCTGAATCTCTGACGCATGCCGCTCATTATTTCAAAAAAATGTTTTTTGATATGTCCTTTCGGGTTTACAATCATCCATTAGGGTACAGAATGGTTGACTATTTTATTCTTCTACTTCTTTTTGTTTTGTATGAATACGTAATTAGGAAGGATGAAAGAAATCCATATAAGTTTAAATCTAAACCGCTTAGATTTATTTTGTACACGTTAACAATCTTTGGGACTATTTTGTTTTATGACAGCGGAGTTGATAGATCATTTATTTACTTTCAATTTTAAATGATATAGATGTTTAGGTTCATTAAAAACATAGTGGTAAAGGGTTTTTTGATTTTCCTGGTTCTGGAAATATTGGTAAGGTTTTTTCATTTGTATAACGATATGCCTGATTGGTTTTTGGCTGATGATAAAACTTACAAGAGAGTCCCAGGTCAAGAAGGATACGCAGTATTCGGTAATAGAAAACAAAATGTTTCTGCTTATCGAATAAATCAATCAGGATATAATTCCTTTAGGGAATTTAATCCAACCGAAGAAGGAATTGAAGTTGCAATTTTAGGTGACTCCTTCATCGAGGGTCTACATCAGGATTACCATAACTCAATAGGAAAGAAAATAGAAGATGAATTAAAACATGTTCATGTTTATGAATACGGTCATTCAAATTTTGATTTGGCCGACCAAATGTTTTTGGTTCAAGCCAATGAAGAAATATTTTCCAAAATAGATTTTATCATCTTTGAATTCAAATATTTCGATGATTTGTTACGAGCAGAATATTCAATTGAAAATAGGAGGGTAGTATTTCCTTTGTTGAGATATTCGAAGCTACTAACTTACTTTTTGGACATAGGTCTTGTAGACTCAGTAAAAAAGGTTCTTCGAAATTTTAATATTGGACAAACGCCTAGAAAAGTAGATAAAACGGATAAGGATTCTTTGTTCTTAAACAACTTTAAAAGTCTTATAAGTAAGTACGGTATTGATAAAACTAAAAGCGCTTTTTTGTTAAATAGTAATGATACGAATGTTGAGTTTTTAGGATTTCTAAAAAACAATGGTATACCTATCATAGACTACGGTGATGGATTAAAAAAGTCATGTGACTCTCCAACAACATTGATTTTCGACCGACATTGGAATGATAACGGACGAAATATAGTGGCGGAAGCAATCATTGATTTTTTTAAAAGAAAACCTATTAAATAGTTAGGCTCTAATATGAAGAATCCATTCGTAGATAAAGAGTTTGTAGAAAATTGGTTAAAGTCTTTTGCCAATACTAAAAAGCCGCAATACTTTGAGTCTATTGGTCCTTTAGGATTTATAAAAAGTAGAGTTCCGAGCACTTTCATTAACATAGGCAAAAATATCACGAATGGACTTCAGTACAGTCTTTCTGCCAACAATGATTTTAAAGGAAAGGTTTTCCTAATATATGATGTCACTTCTTACGAAAAAGATTCAGGAAATGAAAAGGTAGCCGATATTGGGGTTAAAAAAATCAAACAGTATAAAGGATACCTATCGCGATTAACCCACTTTATAGACCATGAGGATTTTTTAACTAAGCACAATTCCTCTTCTACGCGAATGAAATTGAGAAAAAATGAGCGTAAGCTCAATACAAATTTTGATGTTGAGTATGAGGTTATTTTTGGTTTTATAGATAGGGTTAGGTATGATAAAATTATGGATAGGGTGTTCACGTTGATTGAATCCCGCTTTAAATCCTTAAAACTTGATAACGACATACTTCACAAAAAAGAGTATTACAGGCAGTTGTTTTACGATATGATTATCGAAAAAAAAGCTGTTATCCATATGATATGTTATAACGAGGAAGCTATAGCGGTTTCTCTTTCTTTTCTTTCAGAAAATGAACTGTTCTATGCAATAAATACCTTTGATACCAGATTTAGGCGATATAACCTTGGACATATTTCAATTTTGAATATGATAAAATGGTGTTTTGAGAATAACATTAAAATTTTGGATTATTCAAAAGGAACTTATGATTACAAATCTAGATGGGCAAATGAGTCCTATTTTTTTGAGAATCACATTGTTTACGATAAACGATCGTTTTGGTGTTGCACTATAGCTATGCTTATGGAACACTACTTTAGATTCAAACAGTTTCTAAGAGATAAAAACCTAAATGAGTTTTATGTGCGGGCAAAGTTCTTTTTAAGTTTTAAGCAAGAAGGAAATATTAACAACTACATACCTGATGATGAAATTATGGAATTGGAGGAAAATGAAATTGAATTGGGACAGTATCAAGAAATGTCTCAAGTGGAGTTATTCCAATCACCTATAGCAGGTAAAGTTTATGATTTGCTGTATTCCAAACCCCAGGATTTGAGTAAGATAACGGTTATGAAGAAAAAGGAAGAAGAAGAATTCTTAATAATGGGAAATGGAATTAACAAGAAAATAGTAAGGCTTTAATACTTCTAAACATTGTTTTGATATGAATAAGGGGAAGTTAGTTATTTCATTGGATTTTGAACTTCTTTGGGGAGTTCGGGATAAAAGAACTATAGAAAGTTATGGTGATTCGCTTAAACAAGTACATTCTATAGTTCCTAGAATGATTGACCTCTTCGACAAGTATGGAGTAAAGGCAACGTTTGCCACGGTCGGTTTTTTGTTTGCAAAGACCAAACAAGAATTGTTGAACTACTTTCCTAGATCAACACCTAATTACCTTGACCAAAACTTATCCCCGTATGGTGCACCAATGAATTTGGTCAAGGAACATAGCAATCAAGACCCCTTTCATTTTGCACCAAAGCTTATAGATATTTTGATGGATAACGATAACCATGAGATTGGTAGTCATACATTTTCTCATTTTTATTGTTTGGAAGAAGGTCAATCTTTGGAAGACTTCGAAGGAGATTTGAAGGCAGCAATAGAAATTTCCGCTTCTGCGGGAAATAGAATAAGGTCTATCGTCTTTCCACGAAATCAAGTAAATGCCGACTATCTTAAAGTATGCCTCGATAATGGTATTTCTTCATATAGAGGAACGGAGAGGGTTTGGTTTAACAAAGCTGAAAGTGAGTCGGATACTACCCTACTAAAGAAAATTTTTAGGACTTTGGATTGCTACATCAATATTTCCGGACATCACACTTTTTCTCTTAATGAGCTGGTTGGTAGTGCTCCTTATAATATCCGTTCTAGTAGATTTTTGCGACCATATAATACAAAAGTGTGGTTTTTGGAGTTTATGAAACTAAGACGAATAAAAAAAAGTATGACACATGCGGCAAAAAAAGGGGAGGTTTATCATCTATGGTGGCATCCACATAACTTTGGAGCCAATACGGAAATGAATTTTGCCATTCTTGACAATATACTTGCCCATCATGCCAGGCTGGTTGAAAAGTATGAATTTGGAAGTGCTACTATGCAGTCAATTGTTCACGAAATAGAACGTAATAACATGCTTAATTCAAGTCATCAAAAAGCCTAGTTATGAATCCATTTTTCACAGATAATTTCACCACGACATGGCTAAAGTACTTTAGCAATCACTCAGATGTGCATTCGTTTGACTCCATCAAACCTATTAAGTTCTTAAAGAGTAAATATGGTCTGTTCTATTATAATATCGGAAAAAATATTACAAATGGAATTTCATATCAGCTTACCTCTGAGGTTTCAGCTGATAAAGGAAAAGTACTTTTAATGTATGATGTTTTACCATATCAGCAAAAGAAAAACTTTCATTATGATCAATTTAAATTACGGAAAGTGCCTCAGTATATGGGCTATCTTACGGACCTCACCGCTTTTGAAAGCTTTGATGAATATTTTAAAGAGCATTTTTCTGGAAAAAGTAGAAATAACATACGAAAATGGGATAAAAGATTAAACGCCGTCTGTTCTATAAATTTCAAAGTTTTCTTTGGTGGAATTGATAAGAATGAATTCAATGAGCTTTTCGATAAACTTATTCATTTAATAGGGAAGAGATGGGGTCAACTTGGTATGGACAACGATATACTCCGGGATGAAGACTATTATAGGGAACTGAGTTATAAAATGATTTTAGAAAAAACAGCCTCACTAAATGTCATTTATGCAAATGATAA
The DNA here is from genome assembly GCA_039184805.1 of Bacteroidota bacterium. GTDB lineage: Bacteria > Bacteroidota > Bacteroidia > Flavobacteriales > Flavobacteriaceae > Flagellimonas. The sequence goes on from JBCDAX010000001.1 coordinate 163,627, forward strand.
ACCTATTGCCATCTCCATTTGTTTTGCATCTAAAGAGGAGTTGTTTTTCGCTATCACCACTTTTGACACTGATTTTAGAAAATATAATTTGGGTCACTTACTAATCATGTATATTTTGAAATGGTGTTTCGAAAACGGGTTTACCGTCTTTGATTATTCCAAGGGAACCTATGATTACAAGACTCGTTGGTCAAATAAATCCTATGTATTTGAAAATCATATTTTATTTGATAAAAGGTCGCTAATTGCGTCTTCAATAGGAGAAGGACTGACCACATTCTTCCGATTCAAACAATTTTTAAGAAAAAAAAATGTCAACTTGATGTATTCTAAACTTAAGTTTTTATTTAAAAAGCAAAACACAAGCCGCGGAGAGTCAAGGAGCGCAAAAATAACCGATATTGATCAGGAAAAAAGTGTATTAAAAAATTCAACTTCAATTGACCTGAACCATAGTACATTCGATAATGTAAGACCTTTTATTTTTGATATTTTGTTTTCTAACCCTCAGGAAATAAAGGATGTAACCGTTCATAAAATTGAAAATCAAAATAAATTTATCTTACAAGGAGAGAATTTGTTAAAAGAAATTGATTTGGATTCTGTTAAATAAAAGTTTTAATCTATTCGTAAAGACTACTTCATCGGATTTGTTTCCACTTTGTCTCAGATTTTTTTCTTAACTAAACCATTATTCTAATTTTGATTACTGCTGAACTTAAAATTTAATGAATAAAAAATTTCCAATTAAACTTGAATGGTTTGAACGAAAATCGTCACAGAAGTTTATACCTGAGATTGACGCTCTTCGCTTTTTTGCAATATTACCTGTCATGTTAGTTCATTTTAGTGGTGCTCTTTTGAGCCACAATGAGAGTTTTAATCGAGCATTGATTGACGAAGAAAACATCTTAAGGCAGATTTTAATTCAAGGAAATTTCGGAGTACATTTATTTTTTGCGATTAGTGGTTTTATTTTAACCCTCCCTTTTTTAAGGAAACGTGAAGGAAAAATCTCCTTAAAGAAATATTTTTTACGCAGACTGATTAGAATAGAGCCACCTTATCTAATCGCGATCACACTTTTCTTTATAACACACTTATTTCTGCAAGAAAAGGGCTTGTATTTTCTGCTTGAGCGGTATTTAGCCTCCTTTTTTTATATCCACGGGCCTTGGTTCAATAGCAGCAGTTATATCCTCCCAGTTGCATGGAGTTTGGAGATTGAAGTTCAGTTTTATTTGATAATGCCTCTTCTCATATTTTTTATTAAATATTGGAACAAAGTCTATTGGAGGGCATTTATATATGCCGTTTTATTCGGAACATCAGTTTTTGTGGACATAGCTCCTTTCTCAAATTTAAATGATTACATGATATTTTTCCTATCAGGTATTATTTCTGCTGATATATATCTGCATATGAGGCTAAATAAATCTGAAGTTTGGGATGTTATTTTTATAGTTTGTTTGGTCGCATTTTTTGCCATAAACATTGACCCCCTGCGTTTTTTTCTTTTAATTGGCATTATTATTTCGTCCTTCAATCTGATTTGGCTAAAGGGTTTTTTGCATAACAAAATAGTTACTATAATAGGGGGTATGTGCTATTCACTTTACCTGCTTCATTACCCGCTTTACCATCTTATGATGAAAATATTCAGTAATTATTTAACTGTTAAGGACTCTTTTGAATGGACATACTTGCTACAAGCTATTTTGTTCGTACCACTGTCAATCGTATTGATGGCAATTTACTTTCTATTAGTTGAAAAGCCTTTTATGGTACTGGGACAAAAAATTGGAAAGCCGAAACAAGTACCTAAGGTGAAGTTACAACAGTAACCTTTGAAAGTTTATGGATGATAGTTTGATGGGTTTTTAGTCTTTACAGTTCTTTTTAGTTGTTTAAAGTTTTTTATAACCATTAGGAACTCGTAGCCACTTGGGGTGGTATAAATTTTACCATTGGTTTGAGGGTTCTTGTTTTCTTGATGGTGTTCAAAATCTTCAACAACAAGTTTCATCCCTTTCGTAGCTTTTTTCCAGATATTCGCGTAGGTGTTTGCCACGGTGTGTTTCAGGCTATCTCTAAAGAGAATGGGCATCCGTTCTTTCTTTAGGATGTCTCCAGTGTCTATATGTCTGTCTATTTCATGGATAGTATAGCCCGTATGGGTAGACTTGTTGTACAATTGCCAAATAACCCCTATGGCATTCTGATACTCAGGAAGTTCCTCATAGTGGATATTTATCATGCCATATTTAGGGATACTAAAGACCTTTTTGCTTATATAAGTGTTACCTATGCTAAGGCCTAAACCTACCTTGGCCTCCTCGAAAATTTCCAATGTCTTATTGCAATTTATGGTTGGTGTGGTTTTAAACGGAATGCCCATGTCCTTGCATAATTTGTCTATAGGTTCAATTTCAACATATTCAAATACACGGTCGGTATACCATTTACGCATTCGTATACCATTTAAGGCGCCTAAAAGGCCTACCTTTCTAAATTTCTTAAATCGTCTTAGATAGTGTTTTTTTTTGTTAAGGATTTTCCCCTCACTGAGTACTACCATTTTTATTTTGACCTTTTCAGAGGTGGACAACTCTTTTAAATGTAGGGATGCGCTCCCAAAGAGATTACTGGTCAGAATGATAATATCCATACCTTCCTATAAATTCAAGTAAATAGTACAGTACCACTTTTGAAAGCAATAAAAAGTCCAAACGGCATCTGTGTTATCTTCTTTTCCATTAAGATGGTCAGATACAAGTTTTTGCACGGAGTCAACTTGAAACAATCCTTGAGACAATAAAAATTTGGTTTCTATATAGGTTTCCATTTCAATTCGCAATCCTGCTCGTAACCAATCTCCAACGGGGGTATTGAAACCTTGCTTGCTTTTTTCAAGAAAATCTTTTGGGAATTCATGCTTGAATGCTTCCTTTAAGATATACTTCTTGTTCCAACCATTCAATAAATAATGTTCAGGAAGAGAATTGGTAAAGTTCCAAAGCTCCTTGCTAAGAAACGGAGCACGACATTCTAAGGAAGCAAGCATACTCGTTCGGTCTACTTTTGGAAGCATGCCTCCCTCAAGACTAAGAAGTTGATCAACTTTTCTATAATCAGTAAGAGTTGACGGTTGATGCATTCCCGTTTTTTCTTTGTATTCAGTAAATGGATCAGGTATGTGGCAATCTTTTAATAAAATATGCTCAAGTCTTCTTTTAGTGTTGCCAAGAGAAATGATATCCCAATAATAATCTCCTTCATAGTTTATGGAGTTCATCATTTTTTTGGCCTTATATCTTTTGCCCTTGGAATCATCGGAAGTACTTAAAACTCTGCTAACCAATCCAACAAGTCCCTTATGAATGCCTTTAGGGATAAACCTTGTATAATTCTGATTGATTTTCCCTACATAATACTTGTTGTAACCTCCAAAAACCTCATCGCCACCATCTCCGGTAAGGGCTACTTTTACATGTTCCCTTGTTTTCTTGGACACTAGATAGGTGGGTAATGCCGCGGCATCTGAAAAAGGCTCATCAAAATTGGCAAGAATTTCATGTATGTCGTTTTTTAAATCCTCCTCATCGATGATAAATTCATGATGATTACTTCCGATTAAATTGGCGACTAAACGTGATTTATCAGATTCATCAAATGTGGTCTTTTTGAATCCAATGGAAAAGGTATTGATTTTTTCTGTTTTGTTTTGGGCAAGACACAAAGATATTATAGAAGAATCGACCCCTCCGGACAGAAAGGTTCCCAAAGGAACGTCTGCAACGGACCGACTGTCCGCACTTTGCATAACAAGTTTTTTTACCTTCTTCTTCGCGTCATTAAAGGTGATGTCCAAAGGCTCACTGGCTTCTGGATGGTCACTTATCCCTTTTATCTCCAAAGTGCTTGTCGGGATATCGTAACAAATAAAATGATTTGCCTCTAGCTTTTTTACATTTTCATAAATCGTATGAGGAGCAGGGATGTAAGTAAGTCTAAAATACAGGTTCAAACCTATAGGTGAAATAGATGGCTTGTCAATAAACTTAACAATCGACTTTAATTCAGAGGCCCAAATGAACTGGTCATTATTATTCGAATAATACAAGGGCTTCTCGCCAAAAAAATCCCGGGCGATATAAATCTTACCTTTTCTTTTGTCATAAATAGAGAACGCATACATTCCATCAAGTTGGGAGAAAGAGGATTCTCCCTCCAGTTCATAAAGCTTTAAAATGACTTCCGTATCACTCTTTGTTTCAAAAGTCACCCCAGCTTGGACCAGTCTGTCCTTAATCTTTTTGTAATTGTAGATCTCTCCATTAAAAAAAATAACAAGATTGTTATCATCGGCAAAAATCGGTTGTTTACCAGATGAAAGGTCGATAATTGACAAACGTCGCATACCCATTGCTATTCCGGCCTGGGTTTGGCTGAGTTCTATATACGTTCCGCCTTCATCAGGCCCGCGATGAAAAATTCTTTGATTCATGGACCCAATCTGCTTCTTCAAAAAGGCCAAATCCGTTTTGGATTTATACACAAAGCCATTAATTCCGCACATAAGTCATGTAATTGTCTATATAGAATTTTTGCAACATTTTTGCATTTTCGAGGATGTCATATCCCGCTGTCTTGATTTCGTTGCTCATATTTCTTCTTTGGTATTCAAGAGAATCCAACGCAGTTTTGGCCCAGACTTCCTCCCCATGGTTAAGGTTGAGAAACTCTATGAGGTCGGTAATGGCAACTTCTTTTGTAATATTCTCAGAGGCCAATATTTTTAAACCTGAGGCCTGTGCTTCAATTAAACTCACTGGCAGACCTTCATAAAGAGAAGGAAAAAGAAAAAGGTCAAAACCTATTAAAAGTTGGTTTACATCGCCTCTAAGGCCTAGGAAAAAAACTTTGTCTTCCATTTCTAGTTTGAGAACTTCATCTTCAATTTCGTTTTGCAGATTACCTTCTCCAACTAGGGCAAGTACTAGATTGGGATTTTCATTCAACATCTTCCGAAATACGTGAACAAGAAATCTATGATTTTTAGCTTCGGTGAAGTTACCAACGTGCCCAATCACTTTTTTGCCTAGAGGAAACTTTTTTTTGACTTCTTTTGATTGTTCCGAATCGTAAATAAATAATGAACTATCTATAGCGTTCTGAATAATTGTGACCTTGTTGGAGTTTTTTTCTCCAAAAAGCCACTTTCCTGCTTTGTGTCCACAGGCGAAATAATGGGTGGCCTGTTTTCTTAAAAGATGTTTCAACAAATCTTGAATTAACTCTTTGAACGTTGAAGACCATTGAATGTTCTTCAGGAATATCTTTTTGAAAAAGGGTTCTATAGATGTGTGTGAATGTGCAATCCTAACACTTGCATTATTTTTTCTGGCTTCTTTTAAAGCCCAATAACCATAGGCATTAATGTGCGAATGAACAATGTGATATCTGTTCTTTTTAAAAAACTCCTTTAATGACCTTTTGTATTTAAAATAGTTTTTGGGTTTTATTGTCGGTACATAAAAAACTTTCCCACCACAACTCCGGATTAATTGGTCTCTACTTCCTTTTGCCTTTACATGAAATAAAAAGTCACATTGAACCTTTTTTCGATCCATAGCCAGATAATAATTGATTACCATGTTCTCCGCACCGCCTAGTCCTGAGGACCCTAAAACGATTAGTACCCGTATCGGTTGTTTCATGAGTATTATTCAGTTTTAAAAGAGATTCAATCTTTTTGAGGTGGTTAAAATAAGGTTCTCATATCGTTCAATGATTTTATGTTTGCCAAACTTTTTAAGAACAGAATCTTGTATCAATTTTCTGTCCCATATCAAGGTTGTGTTTTCAAGAAATTCTACAAACGAGGCTTCATCATTGACCATTATGCCATTAATCATAGGTTCAATTATTTCCCTTGTGCCTCCTGGAGCATTAAAGGCAACCACAGGAATTCCCTGTGAACAACTTTCCAATATGGCATTTGGAAATCCCTCGGAATAAGAACCTTGCAAGAAATAGTTAGATTTATGGAGGTACTTTGAGACCTCATTGGTAAAGGGAATCAAAGTAATTTTATTAATCAAATCAAGCCTTTTAATTTTTTGTTCTATGGCTAAGCGTTCAGGCCCATCCCCAACAATGGTGTAATGAAAATCACTTTTTAACTTGCCCAGCACAGATAGTAGCCTTGAGTGTCCTTTTTCCGGACTTAATCTTCCGACAGTTATATATTCTCGCCGCCTACTTTGGGTCATGGGAGCTCTTTTATTCGTATCAAGTGTAACAGGGTTTCCTATAACTTCAATTTTGTATTTTGTATTTGGATAGAGTTGAACAAAATCACTGGCCATATCTTGAGATTGACATATGACTCCATTCACTAACCGATAACTCAATTTTGGGAGCAGCATTTGCAAATGATTTTTAGTCGTATACATTCGCATTTTACTAATTACGCTAGCAACCCTAATAAGGAACTTGGTTTTTGGAAATAAAGGTGAGATAAGCCCCATAACAATATTCAGGTGTTCTACCGAACTCAAAACCACATCGGCGTTAACAGTATGGATGTATTTAATTAATGCTGGAATGGCATGGAAAACCCGATTTTTTCCTAAGTAAGTACATTTAACTTTTGAGACGTCATAAGCGACGTCTTCATTTCTTCCAATGATTAAAAGTTCGCACTCAAAAATACTTGTATCGAGATTTTGGGAGATAAATGAAAAAACTCGTTCGGCCCCGCCGGCTCTGAGGTTGGGTAAAACGAACAAAACTTTTATTTTCTTTTTTAAATCGATAGCACAAAGATAGTTTTCAATAATTCATTAGGAGATTAATTGTCGACAAACCCACCCGCTTATCTGATAAACGGAAAAGGATTTATGACGTAGTTTGGAATCCTGTTCTACGCTCGATTAAATAACTAATGTAAATAAATACCGGCATAAGGTAAGGTTGGTTAATAATGGTTTGCAAGCTTAACATAAATACGGTAAGAGTTGTAAGGATTGCAAGAATGTAGTATTTGTTATCATTAACAAGCTTCATACTTTTTCTGAAATAAAGGAAAATCAAAAAAATAAAAAATAAAACTGCAATAATTCCAGCATCTGACCAGATATAAATTAGAGTATTATGTGATTGTTTTTTGAGTCCGAATTCCAGCCCTCTTCCCAAAAAGGGATTATTATAAAGGTACTCCATCAAGTTTGAAACCAAGTCACTTCTACCTGACGTGTCCACTGATGAAAAATCGAGCTTTACGAGATTAACAAAATTATCAATTTTTGATTTTTGTCTCACATTTAGATCTAACCCAGCTGTTAATTTATCAAGATTGTATAATATGGAATATAGAATTGGAGCAATTATGATTAGTAATAGAACTTTTTCCTTGGTAAAGTACTTGATGTTGAGTAAAGCCAGGACAAGGATAAAACAGGCGAAACCAGTTGTTGACAATGTTAAAAAGAGAGCATAAATACAAATGAGCAGTGCAGCCAATTTGACACAAAAGCTTAATCGATTTATTGAAGAAATGTTTCGAAACGCAAAAATGAACCCAAGAATGCACACAACTGCCGCGTTGTTTGCATCACCATATAGTCCTTGAGCCCTATCTAGTTCATAACCCAAATCAGCGTTGTAAAATTCTATATCTATGTTGTTTTTAGACATATAAATAAGTAAAATATTTGCTAAAACGAATACATATGTTGCTGTATTCTCAAAATATCCCAAGTTGTCTTCATAACTTAGATAGAATATAAAGCCAATAGTGTAAAATAAGGCAAACGAAGTTGAAAAAAAATCATACGGATTGTGATAAACGATGCTGCCTAGTAATGAAAAAATATAATAAATGAAAAAATATGCAATCCACATTTTTGATAAAGAAGAAATAGAAATATTTTTTTTATTTCTTAATAACAGGAGAATACCAAAAATAATAAGAACAAGGCACAAGTTAGTAAGCAACTGTGCCAAGCTTGGCCCAATAAACAAAAGCAACCAACCCTGAAGATTCAGTCCACTAAAAACGAAAGAAAACAAAAAACATAATGAAATCAGCTTCTTCATTTCATAAATTCCTGACAATAGTTCTTTTTAAAACAACTTTAGTAGCTCCTCCCATTGACGTGTGATTTTATCTACACCGAACTTTTTAATAGAGTTGGGTGCTTCTTTTTGAAATTTAGCTCTTACCTCTTCATTTTCAATTAAATACAAAATACCCTCAGATAATTTTCCTTTATCTTGATTGGCTATCAGCAATCCGTTTTTGTTGTTTTCAATTATCTCCGATGGACCTGTAATACAATCAAAAGCTACACATGCCATTCCTTGAGACAAAGCCTCAATAAGTACCATTGGGAGACCCTCTCTTCTGGAAGATAACACGAATATTTCAGCCTGACTCATAATTGTTGCTACATCCGAACAGAATCCTTTAAATTTAACACGGCTGTATATTTTATTGTCTTTAGCCAGTGATGACAGCTTTTCATGGCAAGTTTCATCAATTTGACCATAAATATGAAGTTCCCAAGACGAATATCTTTTGAATACTGGACCGCACGCCTTTATAAGTGTGTCAAATCCCTTGACATGGTACTTGCTTAAATTTCCAAGTGCTAAGACGACTTTTTTTCTATTACATTCTTGCGAGATAGGCGAGAAAGAACTCGGATTGTGAATGGTAACCGCTGATGAACCGTGTTTTACATAAAATTCTGTATCGAAGTCGGTAAGGGCAACAACTTTATTTGCTAATCTGTAAATAATTTTCCTTATAAAATTATCATAACCATGGACATTTTTGTGGTTGGTATGTTCCGAAACAATAATTTTTATTCTAAATAACCTAGCTACAATAATGGTCATAGCGTTAGTTTCCGTCATAAAGGAGATAAGAACATTTGGTCTGTTTCTTTTTTTTATCAAGTAAAGGAAAAGATTAATAAAATTTGAAATTGTATAATTACCTAACCATTTCTTCAATAATTTAATCCGTTTAATGTTATAATCTAAATGGAAAGCGTCGTTTGTTTCGGTTCTAAGGGTAATAATACTGATATCGTAATTTCTTTTTAGGAGCTGATTGGCAATTATGCACAAGACTCTCTCTCCACCACCAGGACCAAGACTATTAGATATAAAAGTTATCTTTTTCATTTATAAAGTTCGAGCAGGTAGTAATATTTTTAAAAAGATTGATATAGTCATCATAAGTTTATTGATAGACATTTAACCGTTTTAAGGTATGATACAGATGAAGTAGATGGCCAAAAACACCAATTGATAGGTATCTAGCTGCAATAACTTGAGGTCTTTTGTTGATTATAGGATATATGGAAATTAGGTTCTTTCTAAGATTAATCAAATAAAAGTCGCTTTTCTCTATATTTTTTTTGTTTAAATGTAAGCACTTGTAGTTGTACATTATTATCTTAGAAAAAAAGTTTGCCGTTTGTTGTACCAAGTCGTTATTATATTCTAGGTTGATGTTTTCAAAAAGATAAGCTGCTGCGTCAAAAGAGTCCAAAGTTTTCAAAGTATACTTCCCACGTGTAATACTTTCACTTCCAACGTAATAATAATAGAGCTTACAAGGAACTACTACTAATTTTTCCATTTTACTAAATGCACTAAAAGTGAAATAGACATCTTCTGAGTTTTTCCCTTCTATGAACCGTAGACCAGATATCAAATCTTTGTGATATAGTCTTTTCCAAACTGAAAAACTATGATTCTCTATAGTTCTTGAAAGAGCTTCTATTCTACTTTCAACGATTTCGGCTTTATCACAATTAATACGCCGATTGTTTTTTTCTTCATTTGTACTTTTAAAATCACATTCAATTATTTGTGCCTTGTGCTTGAGAATTTTTTCAATCAAAACTTCCAACATATTTGGCGCTATCCAATCATCACTATCAACAAATGCTACGTACTCTCCTTTAACCTTTTCCAAGCCAGAATTTCTGGCGCCACTAAGACCCTTGTTTTTTTGGTGAATAACTTCAATTCTTGAATCTTTTTTTTTGAATTCATCACAAATTTTACCGCAATTATCTGGAGATCCGTCATTTACTAAGATTATTTGGAGATTTTTGTAAGATTGACAAAGTACACTATCGACACATCTCTTAAGATAGTTTTCTACCTTGTATACCGGAACAATAACACTAATCTTGATTGGTTCTACCTCATTCATTTGTAAAGCCTTATTAATAATTCATGAATCCTAATTAAGAATTTTCTAAATCCTTTAGTAAAAAGGAAAAGTGGAACGCTATAGCTAACAAGAATTATTAAACAATATAGCACTGCTGCATAAATCCATTCAACAAAATCGCTAATGCTTAAACCCAAAAAATCTATTATTTTTCTTGATATAATAAAACTGATTACTAAACAAAATATTAATTTCAAATATTTAGGGAAGTAGTACTTAAAGCTTCTTTGAAAACCGTACTTGTATAAATAGTATGGTTTCCAGATAAGAACGATTAGAAACACACTTAACAAGGTGCCATACAAAATACCTTCAATCCCCAATATGGACCCTAAATAAAATGAAATAACAAGGTTTATTATCATTTCCACGACTGGGGCCCATGTGTCAGCAAAAAGGCCATATGCGTTTTTGAAGTTTTCAACCGGTTTTCTAATTTGAGAAATTAGAAAGTTGATTGACATCAAAATAAGAATAGTTTCACTCAAAATGTATTTTGAACCAATCCATAAGACTATAAATGAATCTAATAAAAAGTACAAACTCATAGAAAAAAAACCACCCATGAGAAACCTTAGCGTCATTAATTCCCAAAAAATATCATCAATATGTTTTTTGTTACCTTCAGCAACTAAATTACCAATACTGGCACCATTGTTCTTGAATAAATTTTCCAGTAAAGCATTTATTTGAAGAAAGATAAGCTGATAGTTTCCATAAAAAGTTACACTTTGAATATTTACCAGACTGAAAATCAAAAGTTGGTCCGTACTACTCAATACAAAGGAACTTATTTTGTGTACAAAGGTTTGCTTTATTTTAGTGACAATCTCTTTGTGAGCACTCAAAGCTTTTTTTACCTTATAGTTTAGTAAAAGCCATGTATACTCCTTTTTCACCTTTTGTCTTATCATGATTGCATAAAAAAGGCTTAGTGAAAATTCAAGAAGTAACCAAACAATAGCACTTTCAAAGTAAAATACTAAGACGGTTTGAAGAATTAACTTAACAAGGTTAGCACCTTGGTAGTACGATATAATAATGTAGCCTTTTTGATCTGCCTCGAATAAAACTAGATGATAATTGAAAAAATAACCAAAAAGCGCGTTGGTTAAGAAAATGAAAAATGAGAAATAAACTAAAAACAAGGATATGTCTACTTTTTCAAATATTATCGAAAAAAAAATGGAAAGGATTAACCCGCCAATGAAAACAAATAGACCTATTCTTTTGTACAAGAAGCCAACAAGACCAACTATTTCATTAATATAAGAATGATTTTTTTTGTATAAAGGTCGATATAATGCAAATCCAACTGCCGTTCCGATGCCCAATTCTGCTAAGTTTAAAAAATCAACAAAACTGCGAAGAGTAGAGACCAAACCAATGAATTCATCACCTAAATAGTCTAGAAAATATTTTCTAGAGAAAAAGTTGGCGGCAAGGACAGCCAAATAATACAGAATCCCAATTTTAGCATTTTTAATTGTTTGGGAAATTCTGGACATGCTTTTCTAAGAACAGTAGTTAATTATAATGCTTAAAGACAAAAGATCTTATCAATAGTTGAATCGTAAATACCTTTTACATCATAGACAATTCCATTTTTGGTTAGTAGTTGAGATAGATCTAGTCTTTTAAACTCGGAATGAGCAACTGCCAAAACAATGGTATTATATTTGTCATTAGGTAGCTCATTGACCACTTCCAAACCATACTCTTCTTTCACCTCCTCTGTATTTGCCCAAGGATCGTAGACGGTCACATTGATTCCATATGATGCAAGATTAGTAATTACATCAACGGCTTTTGTGTTCCTTACGTCTGGGCAGTTCTCCTTAAAGGTGATTCCCAGAACTAGGATTTTAGAACCCTTTACCTTAATATCATTTTGAACCATGAGTTTTACCACTTCACTGGAGATATATTTCCCCATGCTGTCATTCATGCGTCGTCCGGCCAATATGATTTCTGGATGATAACCAAATTCTTGAGCTTTTTGTGCTAAATAGTAAGGGTCAACTCCAATACAATGACCACCTACCAAACCAGGTCTGAAAGGAAGAAAGTTCCATTTTGTCCCCGCGGCTTGTAGAACTGCATGGGTATCAATGCCCATTAGATTAAAGATTTTTGCTAACTCATTCACAAAAGCAATATTAATATCCCGCTGGGAATTCTCAATAACTTTAGCAGCTTCAGCAACCTTTATAGTAGGGGCTAAATGCGTTCCGGCCTTTATTACCGAAGCATAGAGGTCGTCCACTTTTTTTCCAATCTCCGGAGTGGAGCCTGAAGTAACTTTCAAGATTTTTTCAACCGTATGCTCCTTATCTCCAGGGTTAATTCGTTCTGGAGAATAGCCAACGTAGAAATCTTGGTTAAATTTTAGACCACTCAGCGATTCCAAAACAGGCACGCATTCCTCTTCGGTAACACCAGGGTATACCGTAGATTCGTAAATTACGATGTCACCTTTCTTTAAAACTTGGGCAACTGTTTCACTTGCTTTTACAAGTGGAGTCAAAACGGGTCTATTGGTGCTGTCAACAGGTGTGGGAACAGTTACAACATAGTAGTTGCAATCCGCTATGTCGGATATCTTATCTGTGCAAAACAAACCCACCTCGGAATCAGATTTTTGTTTTAAAACTTTAAGTAACAACTCATCTTCAACCTCTAGGGTACTGTCTTTTCCCGACTGAAGTTCATCTACACGTCCCATATTAATATCAAATCCAACCACGGTGTATTTCGTAGCAAAAAGCCGAGCCAACGGTAAACCAACATAGCCTAGACCTATAACTGCAATTTTTGTAGTGTTCATTTATTTTTATAGTTAACCTTTATACTTTACTCGAGTATTCTCTTTCCGATTTGGTAGTATTCAAAACCTAGGTTCTTTAAGGTTTTATCGTTGTATTGGTTTCTTCCATCAAAAATTATCGGCTTTGCCAATTGCTGTTTGACTTCAGTAAAATCTGGAGACCTAAACTCCTTCCATTCGGTCAATAAAATAAGTGCATCCGCTTGTTCTAGGATTTCATATTTGGATTTTCCATAGGATATATTAGGTAAATTTTTGAGATAAAACTCTTTGGCCTCATCCATAGCTTTTGGATCGTAAGCTCTTACCTCTGCTCCTCTTTTCACTAGCTCAGTTATTATGTAAATGGAAGGAGCTTCTCTCATATCGTCAGTACCTGGCTTGAATGCAAGGCCCCATATTGCAAAGATTTTACCTTCAAGATTATCACCGAATTTTCTAACTACTTTCTCTGCGATTATTAATTTTTGCAACTCATTTACCTCTTCAACGGCATTAATGAGATGTGTTTCATAACCATGGGATGCTGCTGTTTTTCTAAGTGCTCTTACATCCTTGGGAAAGCAGGAACCTCCATACCCACTGCCAGGGTAAATGAAACTGTAACCAATTCTGTGATCTGAACCAATTCCTATCCTTACTTTATTGACATCAGCTCCAACCAATTCACAAATGTTTGCAACTTCATTCATAAATGAAATTTTTGTAGCCAACATGGCGTTGGCCACATATTTTGTCATTTCTGAAGATCTAACATTCATAGTTATAAGTCGATCCATACTACTTCTGAAGAAAGGTGCGTACAGTGCACGCATTATTTCAGTAGCCTTTGAATCATCGGAGCCTATTATAACTCTGTCTGGCTTCATAAAGTCATTTATGGCATCACCTTCTTTTAAAAACTCTGGGTTTGAAACCACATTAAAATCAATGGATACACCCCTTTTGTCAAGTTCAAATCGAATCACTTCTGTGACTTTATCGGCTGTACCAACAGGGACCGTTGATTTATTTACAACAATCAATGGCTTTTGAATATTTTGTCCTATTTCACTTGCAACACTTAATACATACTGCAAATCTGCCGACCCATCCTCTCCCATGGGAGTTCCTACTGCAATAAAAGCAATGTCACAATTGTTCAAGTTTTCAGAAAGATTTGTATTGAACTTTAGAGTTTTATTGGCAACGTTCCTATTTACCATTGGTTCTAAACCCGGTTCATAGATTGGGATAATTCCTTTTTTTAAATTTTCAATTTTTTGCTTATCGACATCAATACAGGTAACTTCATTGCCCATTTCGGCAAAACACGTACCGCTTACCAGACCAACATAACCAGTTCCTATTACTATCAATTTCATAATTCCAAACAAAGGATTAAAAACGAATTAAACCCCAAAGGTAGTAGATATGTTGATTATTGACATACATGTTTTTCTTGAAGTAAAGTTAATTAGCCAACTTGTGGATTTTTTCATCATTGAAGATTGTTCCAATACCAAGTTAAAGCCTCCTTTAAACCATCTTTAATATTATGGGTGGGTCGATAATTCAAAAACTCTTTGGCTTTGTCCACGGATGCTAGTGAATGAGGAACATCGCCAACCCGGTTTGGACCATGTTTAGTGGGAATATCCTTGATTTTTGCATCGAACTCGCCTAGATATTGTTTTAGCAGTCCAACTAGTTCATTTAAATTTGTTCGCTCTCCATAGGCTACATTGAAGACAGTATTTATTGATTGAGGATTTTGGCTTACCAAAGCACGTACGTTCATTTGAATTACATTGTCGATATAGGTAAAATCCCTTGAATAACTACCGTCTCCATTTATGGTCGGGGACTCATGTTTCATTAATTGAATCACAAATTTTGGAATTACAGCCGCGTAGGCTCCATTTGGGTCTTGTTTTCTTCCAAATACATTAAAATAGCGAAGACCTATGGTTTGCATTCCATAGGTATTACCAAAAATTACAGCGTATAACTCGTTTACGTACTTTGTGATTGCATAGGGGGACAGAGGCTTACCTATATTTTCCTCAATTTTGGGCAAACTTTTGGAGTCCCCATAAGTGGAACTACTTGCAGCATATACAAACCTACGAATTTTAGCATCTCGAGAGGCTACTAACATGTTTAAAAAACCTGATACGTTTACTTCGTTGCTGGTAATAGGGTCATTAATGGATCTTGGCACCGAACCTAGAGCCGCTTGGTGCAGTACAAAGTCGACACCATTGCAGGCAGCTTGACAATCCTCAAAGTTCCTGATATCTCCTTCTAATAACTTGAAATTATTGTGTTTAAGGAAGGACTCAATATTTTGCTTCTTCCCAGTTGCGAAATTATCAAAGCAAGTTACCTTGTTACCATTATTTAATAGAGACTCGCATAAATTGGAGCCTATAAACCCTGCTCCTCCTGTAACTAAAATGTGATATTTTGAATCGAGACCTAATGATGAGATATTCATGAATAGATGTTATTTACGCTGCAATATTCCGAAAAAACAAATTGAAACCGCTCAATTTTATTTTAACAACCATTTAATCCGACCAATGGTGCTATCCAATACGCTTGGGATTGCGATTTACTATGATAGTTTTATTTGATGAAATTCAGTGTACCAATCGATGAAATCTGAGATTCCTTTTTTTACGCTTGTATTCGGACTATAATCAAAATCTTGTATTAACGGACTGACGTCTGCCCATGTTTTTTCTACATCTCCGGGTTGCATTGGATGCATTTCTTTTTTTGCCTTTATGCCCAATTTATTTTCAATAGCTTGAATAAAATCGAGAAGTTTTACAGATTTGCTGTTGCCTATGTTATAAATGGAATAATTAGGTTTCCCGTTCTGATTGTTACTTTCCACAATTCGAACTACACCTTCAGCAATATCATCAATGAAGGTAAAATCACGTTCCATATTACCATAATTAAAAACCCTTATGGGCTCTCCTTTAATGATGGCTTCGGTAAACAAGAACATAGCCATATCTGGCCTGCCCCATGGACCATACACTGTAAAAAACCTCAGGCCAGTAGTTTTTAAGTTAAACAAGTGAGAATAGGTAAAGGCCATTAACTCATTACTTTTTTTGGTTGATGCATACATACTTATCGGATGGTCAACACGATCAGTAGTTTTGAATGGTACTTCTTTGTTAAGGCCATATACACTAGAACTACTGGCGTATATGAGATGCTCTATATTGTGATGTCTACAACATTCTAAAATATTTAAGTAGCCAACGATATTGCTGCTTACGTATGCACTTGGGTTTTGTACACTGTACCTAACCCCAGCTTGAGCGGCCAAATGGCATACTTTATCAAACTCATAAGTTTTAAAAAGGATGTTAAGCTTTTCGGTATTTTCAAGGTTTTCTCTAATAAACTTAAATTTCTCAAATTTCTTGCTATCTGCAGTTTTGCCAAATACGCTGGCCTCTTTTTCAGATATTCCCAATTCTGTAAGTCTACCAAATTTTATTGCTTGTGAATAGTAGTCATTGATGTTGTCCAATCCAATTACCTCATGTCCTTTTTCCAGCAATAGCCTTGATACATGAAAACCTATAAAGCCTGCCGCTCCTGTGACCAAAACCTTCATTTACTATGCATTTGATTTCTCTAACAAAACTAAGAGAAAACGCCTTTCCGTTAAACTATTTTACACTGATAAAATAACCGGTACGGTTTAAGTAAAGGAATTACCACTTTTTTGCAAATTAGATGTTAAAATGGTCTTAATGGTTCTCAAAAAAAGTGCAGTTCATCGATATTTCTGTTAAAAGAAGTCGATAAAACAATCTATTTGTACGATAAACTACGTAGATGAGGACGATGAAAAGAGAAAATACGCATGACACAAAGCGTCAGATGACTCTGGAGAGCTAATTTAAAAGATTAAAAAAGCGCATTTCGTCGAATAATTCGGTCTTTTTATCCAAGAAAAACAATTTAAAACTAATTTTATTAACCCAAATAGTTATTATGAAACCCCAAATTTCACTCACTAAGTTGTATTCTTTATTTATAATTTGTCTATTGAGTTTCACCTCTTGCACTCAGGAAAATGAAATTTTTGATGAGGCTATTCAGGAAAGTATTGAAAATGAAATTGCTGAGGAGGAGAACCCGGAGAATGAAGATAATCCTGTAACCGATAATACGGTTTCATCTGAATTGAAAGCTTTTCCTTCAGCAGAAGGTGCTGGCGCAAATGTCAGAATAGGAAATAATTATTCAGTACTTCATGTTACTTCATTGTCTAGTGATAATGAAGGTGTATATGATGCGCAGAACAAAACCGGGGAAGGAACTCTAGAATGGTGCATAAATCAAAAATTTCCTCGTATAATTGTTTTTGATGTATCGGGAACAATTTCTTATCCCAATGGATATACCTATTACAATGATAGTGGTAGAGATTACTGTTACATTGCTGGTCAAACAGCTCCACGTGGAGGAATAACAATTGAGCACAACTGGTATGAGCTTAATATAGACCATCTTATTATGCGGTATTTAAGGTTTGTTCATGTAGGAATAAATGAAGGTATCAATTCTGTTTCGTTTAAAATGACAAATAAAAATTCAATCGCGGATCATATTAGTTCTAGATATTCCTTCAATAGTGTGGCAGCAAAAGTTGATTATGAAAATGTCACGATGCAGCGTTCTATATTTGGAGAGTGTAAAACTGGCATGATTGCAGGTACAGTTGGTTCTCCGGCGGCAAGAGTGGAACAAGCAGGGTCTACAAGTGTATTAAACAATTTATGGGTTCATATTAGTCATAGATTCCCAAATGTTACGGGGAACGCAGAATTGGATGTAATAAATAACGTTGTTTATAATTATAAATTTAGACATAATGTCTATGAAAACGATTCTCGTACAAATATGATTAATAATTATTTTAAGGCGGGTCCTACTTCTTTTTTTCAGGATGGAGCTTCTCATTACATCGCTGATCATTCTACGTCTACTCAGTACAGTACTCCAAAAATTTTCTTTGAAGGTAATATTTGTACGGATTCCTACCGACCTTTTGGGAAGGAAGACGATGCATGGCCAATTGTCTTTCGGTTGTGGACTGATAAAAATGTAGTTCCAGATGAAGCCACGTATAGAAGTAACATTAATTTTAATTACCAAGGAGTAGCCCCACGAATTAGGGACGCGGATATTGCTTACGAAGAAGTTATTGCAGATGTTGGTGCTAACAAATATTTGAACGCGGATGGAACTTATGGATATTACATGGATTCTGTAGATGAGTCATATATAAAAGATGTTATTAATGGTACTTGTGAGAATTGTACTGGAGAGTATAATGAATATGTCGATAAAGGAAATACTAGTAAGTTAATATATCCAGTTTTACCAAAGAACACTAGACCAGCAGATTTTGATACTGATCGTGATGGTATGCCCAACGCTTGGGAAATTGCTAATGGATTTGACCCTAATTTTAATGATAGTACTCTAGACGCCGATGGAGATGGGTATACCAACCTTGAAGAATACCTAAATTTGGTTGATATGTAACTTAAAAACAATCATCTTTGATTTCATTAATAGCACATAAGTAAAATCCTGAGCAAGAACTGTCTTCTCAGGATTTATTTTTGATAAAGATAAGCCTAAGCCTTTTATTTATGCTACAACTTTTCATACAAATCATTAAACTCAAATCATTAAATATTTGAAAAGAATTTTTTACTATGAATTTTTTTAATTGCAAACTTTAGTGTTCAAAGAACAAGTAAAAAAGGGGTTTACTTCTTTACTACCTTAATGTACTGAGATCTAATAAGTCGCCAAACTTACGGTCATATTCGAGCGGTTCGAAAAGGTCGAAGCCACCATTGTGGTGGAAAGTAAGCTCACCGAAATAAATTTGAGCCCCCAGTATATAAAAATCAACGCGAATGCATATGAATTCTTTCGCCAACTTTGAACCTATTTGTACCAATTCATCAAAACAATCGGGTTTTGGTAATACTTTCCCCATTGGGTAACCTATAAAAGCACAGTCAATATGATTCCAATTTGGGTCGTATAATGTGGTTTTGTGGACCTTGGATCTATCAAAATCAATATTTAGAAAGGCGAGTTTTCCATTAAAATAATGAAGTTTGTAATCAGAAGGTACTTCACCTCGGTTATCGGTTAATAGTTTCTCTACTATTATACGCGGTTTTAAGTGCTTGTATTGTGATTCTCTACCATTCCAATAATAATTTTCCGAAAGATTCCACCTCAGATTATTCTGAATTCTTTTCCAATTGATTTTTGGATCATTCTTATCCCGAATTATTACCCCACCTGAACTATTATGGGTTGCTTTAATAATGACAGGATAATCAGGCAGATTGTCCGGAATGATTTTTTTAGGATCCTCGGTGACAAAATATAACGGGACCAAATATTTTTCACCTATCTTTTCCTTCACATATTCCCTGACCAACAACTTATCTGCAAATTTCCCCATTTTAGGAGTGGTATGGTAAATTTTTAACCAACTTAATTTTTCGCAATATGTCTTAGGGTCAAGTAGGTTAGGAGTATAATTAAGTCTCCTAGTTGCGTCCCATTTGACATATGCTAAGGTTGATAGATATTTTTTTAGCTGAAAGAATTGAAATATTCGTACGAAAGGTTTAAATATGTAAAACCCAAGTTCCGTGTTTTTGTATAAATGTTTGAAAAAGTTCATAGTTGGTTTTGTATGATTAGATTGATTGGGCTGTTTTCAATCCTATGTGTCTTTAAGCTGCGTATTAAGAATATCTATGCTCAAATCACGATGAGCTTCGCAACGTACTAAATTTAATAATAAACGTAGGTAAGATTTTTTTAGAAACAATGAGGACAAACCTAATTTGTTTAGTATCAGATAAAATATATTGGTTTTACCTGCAAGAAGCAGACTCCTATTAGAAAGCTGACTCATTACAAAATCATCCCATTTTGACCTTAATTCATCTGAATTGGCAATGACCTTATTCAATGAATGTATTTTAGTTTTTATGAATTCATCTGACTCTTGAGGCGTAAGTGCTTCTACTAAAAAGCTGTTATTACTACACTGCCTGTAGGGGATAATTTCCCAATTGATGGAGCCTCCAAAAGTTAAGCTTACAAGAATACCTTCATACCATCCTTCAAAATCTGTATTATCACTAAAAAAAAGATTACCGATACTGTAGAATATTGGAACGTTTCTATGCACCTCATAACCGCTAACACAGTGTGGGTGGTGCGCCACAACCGCTGAAGCACCATTTTCAGCATAAAAACGATATTGTTTTAGAATACGAGGACTTGGATAATGATAGTGCTCATGTCCGCCATGTACAATGACTAGAACATGGTCAGAGTTTTGTGATGCCTGCTTTATTTGATTTATGTTGTCAATTAAATCCATCGGGTGTGCGCCTGCACCATCCTCAGTAGCAGAGGCCCATTCATTCTCAGCAAAGTTTACAACAGCAATTCTTTTGTCTCCAATCGTTTTGTAGTACGTTTTTTTCGCAAGCTCCAAATTGATATCTGCACCAACATAATCTATATTATTATCTAGACAAGTAGACATTGTATCTTCCAAGCCCTTTTTACCATAATCAAGAATATGATTATTGGCCAAGGTTACTAAATCAATATTTAGTTCAGTAAGACAATCAATCGTTTCTTTTCGGGCCTTTAAATTTGGTCCTGTTTTTGACAACTTTCTACTGTAATCCGTCAATGGCGATTCTAGATTGACAATACGCAAATCAGCTTTTTTAAACACAGATTTGATTGAGCTATGCCAAATTTTAGATGGCCGCTCTAAAGCATGTTGTTCCGCTTCTCCACCTAAGAAAACATCTCCACCAATGATAATTCTCATGATTATACTATGATTTTAAGAAGTCACTAAGTTAACAATGTTAATATTTATTTTACAGTAGAATGGATGTTAGCAAATATCCAAAATGAAGATGAATGTGTTCAAGAAACTTTAATTGAATTATTCCTTTATGTATCCTTAAGACAGGATTCATCTCTACGAATTTTTAAATTTAAATGTAATCATGACCTTTTTGAAACTCCCGTATAATGGGTAAAGTGTAGTTTTACTCGTTCAATCACCTTTTCATTCGAATGCTATTTCTAATTGAATATGATTACTTTTAGATTGTTTTATATGTTTAAAATAGAATTGGTTAAAAAGGCAAGTAGGTATACTTTTTTTAATAATATTCTTGTAGTTCTTTCCATAGATGTTCTGAATAAAAGTTAGCTCCATCATTAGAAAGATGGGTATAGTCTTTCCATAGGTTTTCATTTAATGGGTTTTCACTAAAAAAATTGATGTTGTCCAAATAGACTATATTTTTATCTGCAAAATAGGAATCAGTTGTTTGTATTACCTCTGCATCTACTTTACTTAATGATGGAGAAGTAAAGAAGACCAATCTAGAGCTATTTTCCTTCGCTGTATTGCATATTACATTAATGAATTCATCTATTAACGGATTTATTTTTAAAGGTTTTTCTATTCCAACGTTTAGAGGTTGTGGTTGGTTGCTTCGAATTTTATTGAAAATTACTTTTTGCTTTTCAGAAACAACGAGCGGTTCGTACCCATTTAGTTGCCAAGGGTGTTTTTCTCCCAACCAACGATTTTTTAGAATTGGAAAAAATTTTCCATTGTATGGGTATAATCGGAATACCTTCGCTATTACCCAATCCTCAAAAAAGTACTTTTGGTAGAAGTTGTTAATTTTTTTGGAATCATTTAGTTTGTACATTAGAGCTTTTGCATCTTCGCCTTTGTAACTTGACTTATAGAGACTATTGTGGTCTATGTGAACCAGTACAAGCTGGTTCTTCTTTTTAAGAGTTTTTATTAGAGCTGCAGTATATGACACATCTGTTCCGTCTACACCAATATTGAAATTAGATTTTTCCAACCCTGAGAGGTTTACATGGTGAGATGCTCTTGAGTTTCCGAATACTAGTATGTCCACCGAATCCTTAAGCTGAAAGAAATGATTCAGTTTTCCTACTCCGAGGCCACTTGAAACCTCTCTTTCAAGGGATGTCAAGGTATAAGAAATTACACGGTCTGAGAAAAAAATGACAACCACTAGAATTAAGAAAAGTTTTATTGATTTATGCATTATCCTAAAATTGAAAATATATGAAGTTAACCGCATCGGAGTAGAACAAAATGATATTGATAATTAAGAATGTAATAACTCCTACAAAAACGGAATTTTTCAATCGGCCACCGAAATCCTCTAAAGGAATTGTACTTTTAAAAAGTATAATATCTAGCAGAATCCCGATACCTAGTCCGTAGATTATTGTGGCAAAGATTCCAATATCTCCAATAAAAGGACGAACGGTGTATCCATTGCTAAAAATCTTGCCAAAGATGATCAATGTATCCTGAAAAGTTAAGGCCCGGAAAAGAATCCATATCAAGGTTACCATGGAAAATATTAATACACTCCGAAGCAACTTGTAAGATTCAGGGATTAGGTTGAATCGTTTTTCGAAAGCTAGAAGTATGCCATGAGTGGCACCCCAAATAACAAAATTCCAAGAGCTTCCATGCCAAAGTCCTCCCAATAGCATTGTGAGAAACAGATTGCGATATTGTTTCACTATTCCTTTTCGATTTCCTCCTAAAGGAATGTATAAATAATCCCTTAACCAACTTGACAAAGAAATATGCCACCTTCTCCAAAATTCAGTTATTGAACTTGAAAAATAGGGTAGGTTAAAATTTCTCCTAAAATGAAATCCTAACAATTTTGCAGTTCCAATGGCAATATCGGAGTAACCGCTAAAATCAAAATAAATTTGAAAGGAATATAGTATAACTGCGATAAGAACGGTTGAAGAATCGTAAATGTCAGGTGAATTATAAATTACATCAATATAGGACCCTATGGAGTCTGCAATTACAACTTTCCTGAAAAAACCTATTGTGATTTGAAACAGACCTTCTTTCAAATATGAATGCTTCCACATCCTTTTGTTCAATATTTGAGGAATTAGATTTGAAGCTCTTTCTATAGGCCCAGCTACGAGCTGGGGAAAGAAACTAACAAAGGTTGCGAATGCAATGAAGTCTTTGGTAGGTTCGAATTTCTTTTTGTAGATGTCTATGGAGTAGGACATAGTTTGAAAAGTGTAGAACGAAATACCTACGGGAAGAATAATGGATACCGTTCCCGCACTCATCGAATAACCCAGAAGATTCCAAAAATCAATCCAAGTATCTATAAAAAAATTGAAGTACTTAAATACAGCAAGAAGCGATAGGTTCGTAACAATACTTAATATCAGAAAAAACTTGGGTCTTTTCGAATTATTAATTTGTTGTCCCAGCGTATAATCAATAATTGTTGAAAAGACTATTAGGGAAAGAAATCGCCAATCCCACCAACCGTAGAAAACGTAGCTCGAAAGCAACAACAAAATATTTTGAAGGCGAATCTTGGAATTCGGAATACACCAATATAATACAAACACTGTTGGGAAGAAGAGTAAAAAAGGAATTGAGTTAAATAGCATAACTAATAGGGGCTTACTTTATGTTTTAAGAGTCGTAGCTTTTGTTTCATCTCATAGAACAAGTAAATCATCTTTCCAAATATTGAGGACAGCAAATCGGATTTGTCGTATAACACATGATACTCAAAATCATAAATATGATTTGACCAACTTTGTTTATAGTTGTAAGAACCTTTTCCCAAATCATAATATTCATATCCATTTAAAATAGCCCATTCAATTTTTTTGACCATTAGAAGATTCCCTAGGCCAAATTGCTGATAATCCATACTGTTGCCGGTAATTGCAGAAAAACACATATTATCAGACAAGTAAAGGAAAGAAATGGCAATCATTTCATCCTTATTTTTTACGATAAAAAACGCAGCTTTGCCATCATTTATCAGTTTGAAAAATAGCGACCTATACCATCCTTTTACTTCGGGATCGGCGTGACTGAATGACACGTTTTTATATTTTAGATCTATAAGCTCGTAGAATCTTTTAAATACCAAGGAAAAATCCTGTGTTGTAATTCTATTTGTATACCACAAGTAGTTAAGATCAAAATTCCGTTCTAGCTTTCTAATGTTTGATCGGATACTTTTTCTAGTTCGAGAGCTTAGCGTTAACCTTAAATAGTCATCCAAAGATTCAAATTCTTTTAATCGAATTCCGTATCCCTGGTATTGATTACTTTTTCTAATTCCTAAAGCCTGGTTTTGCTCATTTGGCTTAATGTAACTAGGAATGTCATAAATCAAAAAGACCTTTCCTCTATAATCTTTTGAATCATCTTCTGCTTCAATGGTATATGAAATACCACAGGATTTGTACTTTCCGGCATTAAGATAAAGAGGTAGGAGTTTGTTCTTTTTGGTAAAGGCAATCCCGTTGAACGGTCTGATAGTGAATTGACTTTTTCCTTTCTGGAAATACTTCATCCATTCTTCGACATATGTCAACGATGTAAATGGGTTGTTTACTATTTCCACGTAGTTACTGATGATTGAGTTTAAAAATTGAAAAAAAGGTCTGTAATATTATCTTGCAATCTGTTGCAAATCCGACTTCTTCGATATACTTTTTGTTTAATGCCAATTTAGTTGGTAGGATTTCATCTATATATTTCCTATCCGGGTTAATACATCCTTTAAGCATCTCATTTTCATTCCTAAATGCAACTGAGGCATAATCGGTAATACCAGGACGAACTTGCAAAATTTTTAAATCTTCCTCAGTATAATGATTAACATATTTACGCACTTCTGGTCTCGGACCAACGATGCTCATATCTCCAAACAAAACATTGAACAGTTGCGGTAGTTCATCAAGTTTGAATTTGCGCAAGTAATAACCGAAATTAGTTACTCGGGGGTCTCTATCACCCACAGTAATCAAACCCTTTTCATCAGAATTGAGGTACATGGTCCTGAACTTGAGAATCTGGAAGTCTTCATTGTGGCGTCCAACTCTTGATTGTCTATAAATTACGGGGCCCTTAGAACTTATAAGAACAATAAATCCGATAAGTAGGAAAAAAGGTGAGAGTACAAGTATTCCAAACGAGGACATGATGATGTCAAAAAATCTTTTCATCAATAAGTGTTACATAGTTTTTTGAGTGGTTCCAACGGTTTCGACTACCTTGGATAAAGCCTCACATACATGAATAACCTCTTCATCTCCTAGTTGGGGATAAATGGGAAGTGAAATTTCATTTTGATACATGGCAAATGCCCTTGGGAATTGTTGAATATTGTATCCCAATGATTTGAATAAACTTAAAATTGGCAATGGTTGAAAATGAACATTTACTGATATTCCTTGCTCACCAAGGCTTCGTATGACGTAATCACGTTGTTTCTCATTGAAGCCTTTGATTCTCAGTGCATAGAGATGGCATGATGATATTTTATCGAAATTGGAGTGGGGCGGAAGTATTGCCCAATCCTTTTGACTGAAATATTCGGAATACAGTGCGAATACTTTTTTTCTCCTTGGTAACGTTTTTTTGGCATAGGTTTTTAATTGACCAAGTCCAATGGCAGCTAGAACATCAGGCATATTTATTTTTAAACCTGGATAAATAATGTCGTACTTCCAGGCCCCCGCTTTACTTTTCGTAAATGCGTCTTTGGTTTGGCCGTTCAGAGCGTAACATCTCAATTGAGAGTATAAATCGTCATTGTTAAAGGGTTTTGGCAGGTTTATGCATATGGCACCACCTTCTGCGGTGGTGACATTTTTAACAGCGTGCAAAGAAAAAATAGCAATATCAGTGCACCCACCAATGGGAGTTCCTTTATAGACGGCTCCTAATGAATGTGCTGCATCGGCAATCACCAAAATGCGTCCTAACTTTTTCTGAATATCATTTGATGCCTCAAACAAGCTAGATTTGTTTTTGACAAGTTCGTTTATTGCCGAATAATCACAGGGCCAACCGGCGATATCCACGGGTATTATTGCTTTGGTTTTGGGTGTAATTGCTTTTTCAACGGTCTCAACTAGAATATTAAAATCATTGCCTACGTCTACCATAACAGGTTTACCGCCTGCATGGATAACACTCAAGGCGGTAGCTGAATACGTATAGCTTGGAATAATTACTTCGTCCCCCTCTTTTATGCCAAACCACTTCAGCATAAGTATTGCACCTGAAGTCCAGGAGTTTACGCATAACACACGAGAAGTACCAACAAATTTTTCAATTTGATGTTCAAGTTTTTTAACTTTCGGTCCGGTTGTTATCCAACCTGAATCTAAAGATTCTAATACTTGGGTCTTTACATTTTCATCAATAAATGGAGGTGAAAAAGGAATGTTCATTGGGGTCGATTTTAAAGTGTAATTGCAGTTTTTTTAAACTTTTTGTCTAGTATTCTACTGTAAAGATGTACATAATCTGAACTGATTTGCTCTATTGAAAATTGGGCGACATGTTTTTTGGTGTTCTCTGAAAACCTTTTATATTGATTTTTATCACTTGCCAATTGAATCATGGCTTTTGAAAGTTCATTTGAGTCGTTAACTGGAACTAAGTAGCCTTCTTTATTATGCCGCACAATTTCGCGCGTGCCTGGAACGTCAGTTGTAATTGAAGGGAGCCCAAAGGCAGAAGCCTCTAATAAGACTCTAGAAAAGCCTTCACGATAAGTAGGTAGGACAAATGCACTTGATTTTCTTAGCAAATCTGGCACATCGCTTCTAGGGCCCAGCCATTGCACGTAATCCTTGTATTCTTCTAAAATCCTGGCATTTAATTTCCTTGAGTTTTCTTCAAGAGGACCAACTAGAACATATTTAAAGGGGAACCCCTGTTGAATACATTTTTTGGCGGCTTCTATGTAATTTATTATCCCTTTTTCAAATACTAAACGGCCTATGCAGATAAATGTGAATTTTTCGGGTCTCTGATATTCAGAATGGTCGTAAACACTTAAATCAATTCCACTACCATAAATTAAGGAACTTGTTTGTTCTGTTATCAATTTCCTCTTTCGAAATACTTCTAAATCATTTTTGTTTTGAAACGTGGTATGGGCCACCTTATTTTGCACTAATAGGTGTAACGCTCTATGAACTGTTCTAAGTAATTTAGATTTTAGACTAGAGGACATAAAAATCGTACCGAGTCCTGTAATTGTGCGAACGACTTTATCTTTATTTCTTCTTGTGGCAAGCGGAACAAGAAAAGCAGGTTTTGTGTCAAAAGTCTGAATAATGTCAAATTCTCTTTCCCTGAAAGTTTTGTTATAGGCCAGAACTGTATAAAAATCAGAGACCAAGTTCAATTTTCGATTAAGTTTATATTGTAAAAATTCTATTTCAGGAGGGCATTTAAAAACTTTGGTGCCCATGATGGTTACTTCAAATCCGTGTTGGATAAGATGTCTTGCAAGCGCAACCCGTTTATGAGCATCATCAGTGCCTACAAGGCAAATCTTAAAATTGTTTACCATAACATAATCGTGCGTTGCCTTTAGCAAATATCTCAAATACTATTCAAAATGATAACAGATTTAAATGCCTTTCGGTCAAAAGGCAATATTCTTTGATATAAAGCAATATTTCGAATTGAACCTTAACTTCGTAAAGACAAAAAAGTGCCCTTTAAGCGATAATAGGAACTCTTTTGACGATTTAATACTAAGCAACATAGACACTTTGTTAATTTTGGGTGACCAAATTTGCAAATCAAACCATGGATTTACGAAATTCTTTCGTGTTCAAAAGTATGACCAATCACGTCTCAAAGTGGATTGTTCTATTGATTGACCTGTTACAAGTGACGATTTGTTTCATATTAGCTTATTTCATAAGATTTAACCTAAGTTTTGATTTTGAAGTGAATATGCTTTGGAGTCAACTTCCTATTGTAGTGAGTTTTTTTGCCACTTCTTTTATGATTTTCGGAAGCTACAAGGGGGTAATACGGCACACTGGACTAAAGGATGTCTATACCGTTTTTAACTCTGTATGCATAGCGAGCATAGGAATTATTATGTTCGTCTTATTCAATCGTTATGTAGCCTTTATGGATAATTTTACAATTCCATTGTCCATAATCATTATTAATAGTCTACTGACTTTTTTGGCGTTGACTTCTTCAAGATACGTCTTCAAAATAGGGTATGAGCGCTTAATGCAATCAAACGGTATGCCCGCAAAACATGTGGTAATTTATGGTGCCGGTGAATCAGGCATTATTACGCACAACACCCTTTCCAACCATTCTAAAATGAAGGTGAAAGTTGTTGGTTTTGTTGATAACAACCTTCAGAAGGTAGGTAAGCAAATCAATGGGGTTAAGGTATACGACAAAAAAATCCTTACAAAAGAATTTGTTCATTTCAATAACATTACGGAGATAATTTTTTCGATTCAGAATATTAAACCGAAAAAGTTGCGTGAACTTGTAAATGAAGTTGTCGATTTATCTGTAAAGGTTAAAATTGTGCCACCTGTTGAAGATTGGATAAATGGTGAATTGAAAGTTTCACAGATTAAAAGAGTGCAAATCGAAGACCTATTGGACAGACCTCCTATCGAGATAAGAAACAGCAAGGTAAGCAACGATTTTGACAATAAAGTGATTATGGTCACTGGAGGGGCTGGTTCAATAGGCAGCGAACTGGTTAGACAAATCTGTAAATACAATTACAGAACTCTTATCATAATTGACCAAGCCGAATCCGCACTTTATGATTTGCAACAAGAATTAAAACAGTCTGGCTTCCATAATTATATACCGGTTGTTGGAGACATTCGGGATAAGAACAAAATGAGAATGCTCTTTGAGGAGTATATACCTGATAGGATTTTTCATGCAGCCGCATATAAACATGTTCCTTTAATGGAGCAAAACCCTTATGAGGCCGTTAAGATTAATGTTGGAGGGACAAAAAATATAGTGGATTTGGCTGTTGAATTTAATGTTGAAAAATTTGTATTTGTTTCGACAGACAAGGCGGTTAATCCGACAAATGTAATGGGCGCTACCAAGCGCATTGCTGAAATGTATATTAGCTGTCGCCAACAGGAAGGAAAAACCAAATTCGTAACTACGCGATTTGGGAATGTATTAGGTTCAAATGGGTCAGTTATTCCCCTCTTCCGAAAACAGATTGAGAAAGGTGGTCCTTTAACGGTTACCCATATGGAGATAACGCGTTACTTTATGACCATTCCTGAAGCCTCTCAACTTGTACTTGAAGCTGGAGCAATGTGCAAAGGGGGTGAAATCTTCATTTTTGATATGGGAGAATCGGTTAAGATTTTGGACCTCGCCAAAAACATGATAAGATTATCTGGTTTGAGATATCCTGAGGACATTGATATTAAAATCACCGGTTTGAGACCTGGAGAGAAGTTATATGAAGAACTCCTAGCCAATGGGGAAAACACACTGCCCACGTATAATGACAAAATCATGATAAGCAAGGTTAGGGAAATTGATTATTCCAAAACAAGATCTCTAATTGATGAACTTTGTATAACTAATTTGTTTTTTAAGGACAGCGTAGTTAGTCTCATGAAAAGTATCGTTCCGGAATACGTTTCCAACAACTCAGATTTTTGTAAATTGGACGAGTCAAAACCGATTTCCAATAAATTCAATCAACCAAAAGCGGAAGTTTCACAACTTAATCGCTAAATACTTAATATTTATGATTTCTAAACTAAAATTGGTGTTCTCTTTAGCACTGGCGACTTTGATTTGTTCATGCGCAGCAAGACAAGAAGTTGTTTATTTTCAAGATGCCCAGGAATTCGAAACCTTAGTTGATGATAATTCTTTTACTACAAAGTTTAAGGTTGACGACCTTTTGAGTATCCATGTGTCAACGCTGGATCCCGAGGCCAGTGCACCCTTTAATCTTTTTCGTGGCGCCGAAGAAGGTGGAGTACGGGCTGAACAGGTCAATTATTTGGTTGATAAGAATGGAGAAATCGATTTTCCGGTAATAGGTAAAGTTAAAATTGCCGGCCTTTCACCAGCTGAAACCCAAGAACTTTTAAGTGAAAAATTAAAAGACTATTTAAAGAATCCGATAATAAACATTCGAATTCGTAATTTTACAGTTACTATTTTAGGTGCTGTTAACAGACCTGGAACTTACCAGGTAAATGGTGAGCAGATAACCATTTTAGAGGCGATTGGTTTGGCCGGCGATATAACGATTAAAGGTAGAAGGGATAATGTAATGGTTGTAAGGGATTTTGATGGAACTAAAGTCTACAATAGAATCAATCTAAACGGCAAAGAT
This sequence comes from Bacteroidota bacterium, assembly GCA_039184805.1. GTDB lineage: Bacteria > Bacteroidota > Bacteroidia > Flavobacteriales > Flavobacteriaceae > Flagellimonas. The sequence continues at coordinate 194,063 of JBCDAX010000001.1, forward strand.
GCTTTTAAATCATCAGTGTATTACTTGACTCAAAACGATGTTATCTATGTTGAGCCCAATAAATCGGGAAAAACAGAGTCCAGATTAGATCAAAGAGCATCAATAGCGATTTCAATTATTTCCATAATCATAACTTCCACGGTGGTATTGTTAGCCAGGAACTAAACTATAATTTTTCAACTTTTGAAGCCAATGGATGCGGGAGAATTTGATTTGAAAGGAGTACTAGGGAAATATCTTAAGTCATGGCGATGGTTTCTTTTATGCACATTCATATGCATATCCGTTGCCTTTATCTATTTAAGATACACAATTCCACTATATAGTGCCAGCGGAAAAATTCAAATAATAGAAGATAAGAACGCTTCATCCGAGTTAAGTGTCTTGCAGGATTTAGATATTTTTTCTAGTGGTCAGACCAAAGTAGAGGATGAGATTGAACTTCTACGTTCCCGAAGTAATTTTATTGAGGTAGTAAAAAAACTTAAACTCAACGTACGATATTTTGTTTTAGGAAATGTTATGGATAGTGAATTGTATGGCGAGCACAATTTTCCATTTACTATCAATTATTTGGCCCCGGATTCCGTTGTTAACAGGTCTCAATTTACATTTTATGTTGATTTAAAATCAGAGACACTCTTCAATTACTCTGAGTTTTCCGATAAGGGCTTTAGAGAGCAGTCATACGGAAATGCTATAAGTACGAAAATTGGGGATATCATTTTGGTTCCAAACTCGAATAAATCTGGAATGCTAAAAAGTGATGAACAATTAAAAATTGTGATTACTCCAACACCACTGGTTGCCGATAGTTATAGAAGTAGAATGAGCATTACACCTGCAGATAAATTATCAAACATCATCAATCTTTCTTTAACAGATGCTATTTTACAAAGGTCAAGAGATGTTATTAATAACTTGATTGCAATTAATAATGAAAACGCTGTTTCAGATAAAAAAGCAATTGCAGACCGCACGGCAAAATTCATTAACGATCGAATTTCTGAGATATATTCAAATCTATCGACTGTAGATGAATCGGCAGAAACATTTAAATCGAGTAGAGGTATTGCAGATTTAGGGTCCCAGTCAAACGTTAACTTTACCCAAAGCGCAGCGAGTGAACGTCAACTTCAGGATGCCAATATTCAGCTCAACATTGCCAGCTCCATGCAGGATTTAATCAGCAATCAAGGTGATTATGATATTATTCCTACCAATGTTGGTCTTTCTGATCAAGGAATATCTGCCGCAGCCCAGAGATATAACGAACTTGTGTCTCAACGTAACCGGCTTTTGGAGAGTTCAAATGAAAAAAATCCGGTTATTGTAAAGTTAGATCAACAACTTGAAGGTTTACGGAAAGGAATGCAATCAAGCTTGAACAATATCACGAATAATCTTGATTTGCAGGTCAACAGCTTAAGTAAACAACTTTCTCAAATTAATTCTCGGATTTATGCAGCACCAAGTAATGAAAGAGCTTTGAGAGATATTTCTAGGAAACAACAAACCACAGAATCGTTATACCTATACCTTTTGCAAAAACGAGAGGAATCGCAGATTACTTTCGCTTCAGCAGCGCCAAAAGCAAAAATAGTGGATTCTGCCTACGGTTCATTTCTGCCGGTATCTCCAAAAAAAAATATGGTTTTCCTTGCAGCTTTCCTTTTAGGTATGTTGATTCCATTTTCCATAATTTATACTTCAGAATTACTTGATAGTAAAATTCATAACAAGATTGATTTGGAGAAAATTATGGGAACGGACATTCCGGTCTTAGCTGAAATCCCTAGGTTGGGAAAAAATGACCACACGCTTGTCAGAAGTGAAGATAGATCCGTACTAGCGGAGTCTCTAAGGATTTTGCGTACTAATATTGATTATATTTTTAAATCAAAGAAGAACATGAATTCGGGTAAGATTATTTTCGTTACCTCAAGTGTTCCAGGGGAGGGAAAAACCTTTTTATCCTCAAACTTATCAATGATTTTTGCCAGTACAGGTAAGAGGGTCTTATTGGTAGGAGCAGATATAAGAAATCCCAAAATATATACTTTTTTTCCAGAAAATGGGGAATTGGCAGTAGCAGGTTTATCAAAAAGATCCACTAAAAAAGGGTTAACAGAGTACCTAAGTGAGCCGAATTTAGATTTTAGCAGTATAGTGCAAAAGTTGAATATTAATTATAATCAGGTAGACGTTATTTATTCTGGTAAGATACCACCTAACCCTGCAGAACTTCTAATGAATGATAAAGTAGAAACTTTATTTAGTACTGCTTCGGAATTGTATGATTATGTAATAGTGGATACAGCTCCATTGATGGTGATTACAGATACACTTTTAATCAGTAAATATGCAGATCAAATTCTTTATGTCACAAAAGCAGGAGTTACAGAGAAAAAAGTACTTGACTTTCCTGATAAACTTTTTAAGGAAGGTAAGTTGAAAGGATTGGCGTTTATTGTTAATAATGTGAAAGCTGCCAATTTGGGCTATGGCGGTAAATATGGCTATGGTTATGGCAAGTCGGTTAAAAAATGGTGGAAACTTGCTTCTTGAATCAATAAAAGGTCAAAATAGTGTTTTCAACTACTGGTAGGATTTGATTAAGGGTATTCGGTTTAATTTTAATTTCCTTTATTCGTTTTATGTGGTTCATATTGTGGACATCTGATGAAATGAATTCTATGAGCCCCGCTTTTAATAGCTTGAGTGAGGTTTTTTGAATTTCAACCCCGTAGTACCCAGTTAACGATAATAGATTTAACTGAAATAAAACACCCATTTTCTTTATGGATTCATATACGCTAAATGAATTGTGAAAGTACCCGTACCTTTCAGGATGGGCCAGTATAGGATATATTGAACGGCTAGTAATATTTTGTATTGCATCATTAAAGTTTAGTGAGGGTTGTAAATAGGACATTTCTACCAAAAGATATTCTTTACGTAAGCGTAGTACTAGATTCTTATTGAGTAGTGTTTCAAAATTTTCATCAATCATGTGCTCTGCGGCATAGTCAATTTTAACATCCTTTATTCCCTGTTTATCTAAGCTTTTGTTGAGTGCTTCAAAAGCAGTTTTAATGGTCTTTGGAGTATTTGGATAATAGTGACTCATTATATGAGGAGTACAGACAAAATTATTAATTCCAAACTCGGTAAAACCCGATATTAGTTCAATAGAATCCTCAATTGATTTAGCCCCATCATCGATTCCCGGCAGGATATGATTATGAATATCTACCAATCCATGCAAGTGGTCCACTAAAAAAATCTTTTTTTCGAAAAAACTGAACATCAATTATTGGAAATAAGTTATGTCATTTAGCCAAAAACGAATTGTCTTATCGTTTTAACAGTTAAAATCAGACGAAGAAAATGAAAAAAAAGATATTCAAGAAAAAATGGCTATTAAAATTGTAGTTAAAACTATCGTTACAACAAAGTGTGAAAAGTCGTTTGCGGTTCATGGGATTTTAATGATTAAAGTTATAGAATGGATTTCTCTGCCTTAATCAGAAACTTTGAATATCGTCGATTATGTAGCAACGAAGATTTTTGAAGACGTTTTTTTTGTTTAGAGTTGCTAAGGAGCCTATATGGCTCTTTCCTATATTAAAACTTAAAACTGAAATACTCTCGTTTTTTTTTATCACTAAACGTGGAATAAGGTGTTTTCCATTTTGCGTAGGAATAGAGGTAACAGTATCATCAATTCCAGTTCCGATTAACTTAGTAAAAGCTTCTTTACGAGTCCAGTATTTAAAAAACTCTTTTGAAGGTTCATTGGAAATGTTTATCTGACTGATTTCCGCTTCATTCAACACACTTGGGATAACTAATTTGAAGTTATAAGACTCATCATTCAACTCAACATCAACACCTACTTCCTCATTACTTATTGCCAAAAGACCATATTTTCTTGTATGCGAAATATTGAATTTTATAGAAGGGTAAGAATGGAAAAAAGGTTTCTTTGTATTTGAACTTTTAAGAATAACCTCATTTGGCTCGAGACTGGAAAACTTTCCTAAAACCAGTCTCAGTATTGATCTACAAACGATAAATCTATTTTTATCTTCTAGCTTATAATATTTGTTGGCTCTTTGTAATTCATCTGTTGTTAGAAAGGACTCGAGAAATCCAATTTTTTTCTTAAAGTTACCGATTTTGATTTTGAATAAGTACAGTAATTCATCATCGGGTTTCCAACTCTCATGAAAAATTTTCTTATCATACTTTACCCATTCGCATGATACATCAGTATTGATTATTTGCGTCATGGTTGTCCAAAGCGTGTTGTAGTTTTGAGGCAAATTCTTTCACATACGGAGTCTGAAACATACTAGATTGGTTACCGTGAATCAAATGTTTCCTGATACCTTTTACCCCAACTTTCTTCCATCCAAGATAATTAGGTTCATGAACAAACTGAACACTATTTGTGGCTTTAAAAAGGTCTATCACTATATTTTGTGGAGAAATTTTATAGCGTAATTCGGCCAGTTTATACGCTCTATCGACTAAGGGTGTTCGTTTGATGGCAGCTTGAGGGTTCTTTTCCCGTCTAAAACGTCTTTTTTCCAGGTTCATTCTTACCTTAAAATTTTCTAGACTTGAAACAGCATTATATCCTACATACAGAAAGTGCATAATGCGATAACCAAAAGCAAGAAACTTTTTCAGTGCGAGGTTGGATTTATGTATGTGAGGTTCAATTGTACAATCAAAAACAGCGACAAGAGTAACTTCTTTGCCTTGTGTACGAAGCATTCTCGCCATTTCATACGCAATCAGACCGCCAAAACAGAATCCTGCGAGTGCATAGGGACCAGTAGGATTGGAAGAGACAATCTCCTGAACATAGTGGGCAGCAATTTCCTCCATAGTATCATCTGGCGCTACCTTACCATCTAATCCCTTTGCCTGAATACCATAAACTGGTTGTTCTTTGTCTAAATATTTAGCTAAATCTTTAAATATTAGAACATTGTGATTTCCACCGTGAACAATATACAAAGGCGTTTTACTTCCTTGTGGTTGTAACGGCACCAAACAGTCCCATTTTAAAACATGACTCTCATCGGAAATCAGTTTGGAAATTTCAGCAATTGTTCTTTCTTCCAAAAAACTTGTCATCGGAAGGCGCTTTCCTGTTTTCTCCTCAATAATAGCAGTTATTTTCAAGGCCATAGTAGAATGACCGCCTAACTCAAAAAAGTCACTATGTATATCAATTTCATTTATCTCAAGCTCTTCTTCCCAGATATCCGCTAATAATCTTTCTGTTTCGTTTGTGGGAGGACTATGTTGTTTGGTTTTTATGGTGTCTTCATCAATTTCAAGTAGCGCTTTGCGATCTACTTTTCCATTTGGGGTCACCGGGAGACTATTGATTATATGGAACTTTTGAGGTACCATATAGTGTGGTAAATCTTGGAACAGGCCCGTTTTGCAATCAGCTAACAAACGCTTTTGGTCCTTAAATTCCTCATCAAATACCAAAAAAGCATGTAGCGCTTCATTTTTCAAGATTACGGCGTTTCCTGTAACTCCGGATTGCCTACTTAAGCATTGTTCAATCTCACCCAAATCAATTCGATAACCATTTAACTTAATTTGGTTATCCTTACGGCCAAAAAGATATAAAACCCCTTCCTTTGTCCAACTTCCAATGTCCCCAGTATTATAGAGTTTGAGTTGTTTTTCTGGCTTTAAATAATCTACACCAAATACTGCTTTGGTTTTCTCGGAATCACCTATATATCCTCTTCCCACACCAATTCCTGATACAAGAACATTTCCTTTTGTGCCAATTGGAGCCAATTGACCGAAGGAATCGACAACATAAATGTTAAGATTCTGTATGGTCGTTCCTACGGGTACAATATTATTTTTAGGGACTTCGTACATAAAATGATGGGTAATATCATCAGAGGCTTCCGTAGGTCCATAGGCATTTACTAGTGGAACTTTAAAATAATTGAACCAAGAGGTAACAAGGCCTATTTTTAAGGGTTCTCCCGTCACTAGCAAGTACTTTATGGATTCAAAAGAAATGTTGCTGCGATTGCCTGGATGGAGCATGACTTCCATATAGGAAGGAACCAATTCCAAAATAGTGATATTATCTTTTTTAACCGTTTTCAAAAAATCGGTAATATCCAGAATTAATTCGTCTGAGTAAATGACAGTTTTGGCACCGACCAGTAAGCCTGAAATAAGCTGCCAAACGGAAATGTCAAAGCTTTGCGACGAATTCTGTGCAATTATATCTGTAGGAAGAAGATTTAAATCGTTGACTTTTGAATATAAGTGATTGAGCATACCCTTATGTTCAATCATAGCCCCTTTGGGTTCACCCGTAGACCCCGAAGTAAATATAATATAAGATAAATGGTCGGGTGTAGACCTTGTTTTCGGATTAGTTTTAAGCTTTGGTTTTTCGAGTATTACCTCTACGTTTTCATATGAAACCTTGTTTTCGGTTTGGTCGAAAATTTTAGAGCATTCAAGGTGGTTCTCATAATCAGAAATAATAAATTGGGCATCTGTTTTATTGACAATGGTCTTCTTTCTGACTTCTGGCCAGTCAGGTCTTACAGGTACATAGGTACCACCAGCCTTTAATATACCTAAAACGGTGGCCATCCAATTATGGTCTCGTTCCATTATGACTACAACTGCTTGCTCCAGCTTAATCCTTTTTTCGATCAAATGATTCGCAATTTGGTTGGCCTTTTCATTTAAGTCCTTGTAGCTCCATTCTATTTTTTCAAATTGAACCGCTATAGCACTCGGGTTTTTTTCTACCTGACCCTCAAACAATTCAACAAAGGTCTTATCTGATGGATATTCTACCTTAGTGTCATTAAATTCTTCAAGTAGAATTTGTTTCTCCTCGGGTGATAGAATTGATTGTGATTCGTGAAATTTGGTCTCATCAGTCGACATTAATTTTAGGGCAGAATGATAGTAACCAACAATTCGTTCTATCTGCTGAGACGAGTATTTGTAGGAGTCGTAAACAATATCTAGGGACAGTTTTCCATCATCTTCGGAAAGTAACCATAAGGTTAATAAACCCAAATCATTTTCAGTCAACACACTATTTAAATCCATGGCTATATTACCTTTTGCAAAGTAAAAAGCTGATTCAAAAAGGTTATCCCCACTGTTTAGATCCTTTTGTATTTGGGATAGTGAATAATCTGCAAACGATGAAATGCTTTCCTCAACATTGCGAGTTTTTTTGATAAGGTTATGCCAACTACCAGAAACAAAGTTCACCCTAAATGGCAATAATCTATCCAATGCTTCATTGGTACCATTAGAGGACATATAACCGGTGGTTATATCAACATTCCCAGATAATACACTTAACACCTTACAATGAGCTGTAAGTAATAAAGTATTTATATTTTCTGTTTTCTCCCTTTCTTTAAGATCTAAAATTTGTTGAAGTAGTTCATTGGGTAATTCCAGAGATTTATGGCGTGGTAGGGCAGTATCCTTTTTTAACTCGTCAATTTTAGGAATTTCGGTAAAAACAAAATCACTTAGTTGGTTTTTCCAAAACTCAACTGCTTTTGCAGGATTCTTTAGATTAACTGTAGACAATGTTTTACTCATAGTTTTTATTGTCTTGATTAGGTTTTCTTGCTAGTAATTTAAAGGATTGACTACTATTATCTAAAACGTATTTCTTGATTATAAATCCTTTCCTATTCCCAGTTCCTCTGCTTTTGTTAAATAAAATTTAGAAATGGCCATATCAAAAATTGCCATACCCATAGGATTGAACATAATAACTTTGTTATCAAGATCTACGAACTGCGACTCAAAATCATCGTAAACATTATACACATCTTTCTTCTTCAATCCGTGTTCCAAATGCATATGCTCGATGTCTGTATTTTCTCTACAAATTTCATCCCAATCATCCACAATCATTAAATCCACAGTTTTCATAAATTCCGCACAATAGTCTCGTAATGAAACGTTTAAGTGTAGTGTTCCTTTTTTGGCAGTTGTATTTATATATCTGTTTTTGGACACTGTACACGTCATAACTATATCCGAATTATTCACAACCTGTTGCCAATCATTAACAAGGACCACTTTGTCGCGATATTCTGCGGGTATTTCGTCACTATTTATTTCTCGCTTATCAAAAAGGTAAATCTTATCTACATTCTCCGAATTTACCTTTACAGACATATCCAGATGCAACTTTCCAATTGGACCAAATCCTATGATTCCAATATTGAATTTGCCTGATTTCTTTTGGTAATACTTTTTTAAAATAAAGCCCGTAACTGACGCTGTTCTTATTCCACTTATTAAGCCTGAATTAATTATACATTCAGGTTTGCCCGTATCTACTTGGTTCAAGACAACTACAGCATGAGCTCTCTTTTCGTTACGATTTATGTTGTCAGGAAAACTTGCAATCCACTTAATTCCAGCACTGGAGTATTCACCACCAATATAAGCTGGCATGGCAATAATGCGATTGGCAGGATTTCCATATCTCAAGTATGGTTTTATAGGTTGGGCGAAATTTTTTTCCTTTAATTGGTTGACTGCTGCTTCTATTACTGAGATAGTATTATCCCAATTTATTCCAATTTGGGTTAAATCAGTTTCATCTAAATATTTCATGTAGTAATTTTGGAATATACAATACTAGTTTGTTGCAAAACAATTGACATAGGAGGTGCCCTTGTCGGGGCAAATCATCATGATTTTTACTTCTTCTCCTTTTTCTTGATGCCTTTTTAATATGTGTTGAGCTCCGGCGAATGTGGCTCCTGATGAAGCGCCGCCAAAAATGGCATGATTTCTGGCCATTTTTTTACAATTTTTTACGATGTCTTCTTCCTCTAGAATTAATACCTCATCAATGTTGTTCTCATGAGATGATATAAAGTTGGATTGTCTGCTGGACCCTAATCCAGACAGTGTACGCTTTCGTGGTGTCTTTTCGAATACCATTGATCCTTTAACATCAACTGCTACAACACGTATGTTAGGAAAATATTTTTTGATTTCACTTGAAATTCCAGTTATTGTCCCTCCCGTACTAACCGCAACAACAATATAATCCAGATGATTTACTTGATTAGCTATCTCAAAAGCCATGGACTTATAGCCATACCAATTGTAGTTATTTTCATATTGATTCGGATGAAAAACCTTTGGGTGCTTTAATTTAAAGTCTTCCACCGTTTTTAATCTGCTTAACAGATACCCTCCGGTAATATCACGTTCAGTAACTTCTATTACATCCTCACATAAAAATTCCAATACACTACGATTAATGTTCGTGATGTTTGGGTCAATAACTGGGATGAAATTTAAACCTAACGCGATTGAAAAATGCGCTAAAGAAATTCCAAAATTTCCGGAAGTAGATTCAATAATAGTTGATCCTTCGGTCAAAAGGTTGTTCTCAATCGCATTTCTTAAGATTGAAAGGGTGGCTCGGTCCTTTGTGCTACCTGTGTAATTGGCGTATTCAAGTTTGGCTATAATTCCTTTGCTTTCTCCCGAAAATTCAATTATCGGGGTATTACCTACTAGTTTGGCAATATCATTAAGTTTTGATAGCAAATTTGTGTTTTGGTACTTTAAAGCGGTAGTTTGGTTGGCATTCATAGTTATAATCGGTTTAGAATGAATACTTATGCCATAAAATTACCAGCTAAGACCCGATAGCGAAATAAATATCGGTGGATGGTCTTTTTTTGGGATTAAAAGCTAGATTTATAGGAACTTACCGCCTTACAAAACTCTTGAACGATACTTGGAAACCTGGATTTTTGGATTTCTTAAATAAGGTAGATTTTTTATTTAATATATAATCAGATTTATTTGTTCGCTCAAAACCAAATTTCTTATCTGGATTTTGGAGCTTACCTTAGTTGAATTCAATTGGAAATCTATTCAAATGTTAAGAATAAAATCTAAGAAAATAAGCTTGGAAAGGACCTATTGAGAGCTATTTTCCGATGCAAAAATTGGAAAAGATATTCCCCAATAAATCATCAGTGGATACGGTTCCTGTTATTTCTCCCAAATGAAACAAAGCTTGACGAATATCAATAGCCATTAAATCTCCTGCTATCCCTATATCCATACCCTCTTTGACTTTTTGGATTTCTTCCAGCGACTTTAAAAGGGCATCATAGTGTCTACTATTACTTATCACCACGCTGTCCCCCTTAAGTTCACCGGTTTCAATGGCGGCATGTAGCTTTTCTTTAAGCGTTTCAACGCCGACACCATTCTTTGCAGATATGAAAAGTGTATTAGGGATGTCTCTTTTTAGCTTTTCAATAGCAACCTTCTGTAATGTGTCTACTTTATTGCAAATGGGGAGAATGGGTTTTTTGGGGAACTGTGTGGATAGTTGTTTTAGGTTGTCTGCCTTATACTGATTACCATCAAATAGATAGATAATTAATTTCGCTTGGTCCATTTTGGAAAACGTACGCTCAATTCCAATTTTTTCCACAGTATCTTCTGTTTCACGAATACCCGCCGTATCAATGAACCTAAAGTTGATTCCTTTAATGGTTAGTTGATCTTCGATGGTATCACGAGTAGTACCTGCAATATCACTTACAATTGCTTTCTCTTCATTTAGTAGGGCGTTAAGCAAGGTCGACTTGCCTACATTGGGTTCGCCAGCAATAGCAATAGGAACACCATGTTTCATCACATTCCCTAAGGAAAAAGAATCTATTAACTTCTTGAGCACATCAGTTATCCGAGTCAATAGGGAATTGAACTCATCTCTATTTGCAAACTCCACGTCTTCCTGGGAAAAATCCAGTTCCAGTTCTATTAATGATGCAAAATTGAGTAATTCTTGTCTCAAGCCTTCAATTTCATGGCTAAACCTTCCTCGCATTTGGTTCAAGGCGATTTCGTGGGAAGAGGCACTATCGCTTGCGATCAAATCGGCTACAGCCTCTGCCTGACTTAGGTCCATTTTACCATTCAGAAACGCTCTTAGAGTAAATTCGCCCGCTGAAGCCATTCGACAGCCATTTCGGAGAAAGAGTTGTACAATCTGTTCTTGTATATAAGGAGAACCATGACATGATATTTCTACAATATTTTCACCAGTATATGAATTAGGTCCTTTGAAAAGGGACACAAGTACTTCGTCAAAAACCTTCTCCTCTTCCTTTATATGTCCCAGATGGATTGTATGACTCTTTTGTTCTGATAGTTTTTTACCTCGGACTGATTCAAAAAAGGGTTCTACAAGGTCTATAGCTCCCTTTCCGGACACTCGAATTACCGCGATAGCCCCAATTCCTGGTGGGGTTGCCATTGCTACTATGGTATCTTGATAGGACATGGGGGCAAAAATACGAATAAGAAAATGTAACGTTTCGCAGAAATTGTATACCAATATGGTACATCATCAATATCAATCAAAAAAATGGAATTAGTTAATCAAAATGTTTTACGGAAAGATAACACCTTGTTATCCATAATGCATCTTACCCAATTGTTGTACTATGTTATCGGGTTTGGGGGTTTTATAGTACCTCTGGTCATCTGGTTAAGCTCTCGGAAAAGTGTCGAGGGAATGAACGAACATGGTAAAGCGGCAATCAATTTACAATTGAGTTTGTTATTATACATCTGTATTTGTATCCCGGGTATTTTACTATTAGGACTTGGGATATTAGGTCTTATTGGAGTGGCTATTTTAGGTTTTGTGCTTCCTATTATCAACGCAGTTAAGGCCTCAAACGGAGAGTCACCCTCAAGCTTTATGACCATACCTTTTCTATAAAAAGAAAAAGCCAAGGCCTTGCCTTGGCTTTTCCATTTTATGGTTGGAGATTAGTTGTTCAACATTACTGGCATAACCAACATAGTGATATGTTCGCCTTCATCCAGTCCATCAGCTGGGGTCAAAATACCAGCTCTATTGGGAAGACTCATTTCCAAAGTAACATCATCTGCTGAAAGATTTCCTAACATTTCTACTAGAAATCTGGAGTTGAATCCAATTTGCATGTCATCGCCTTGATAGGAACATGACAAGCGTTCGTCTGCCTTATTGCTATAATCTACATCTTCTGCTGATATATTCAGTTCGGCACCGGCTATTTTTAATCGGATTTGATGTGTGGTTTTATTGGAATAAATGGATACTCTTCGTACGGAACTTAAAAACTGACCTCTGGAAATAGAGAGGACATTCGGATTTTCCTTAGGGATTACGGCTTCGTAGTTGGGATACTTCCCATCAATAAGCCTACAAATCAGCTCTGTATTGTCAAAAACAAATTTCGCATTGCTATCGTTGTATTCAATGGTCACTTCTGATTCAGAGCCAGCCAAGATACCTTTTAAAAGATTCAAAGGTTTTTTAGGCATGATGAATTCTGCTGTTTGACTTGCCTTGACATCTCCACGTTGATACTTAACCAGTTTATGGGCATCCGTAGCTACAAATGTCAAATTCTCGGTTGAAAACTGAAAAAACACACCGCTCATTACCGGTCTAAGGTCATCGTTCCCAGCGGCAAAAATGGTTTTGTTAATAGCTGTTGCCAAAATATCCCCCAAAAGAATTGTAGAACTCGGGTTGGAAACCTCTACGGCTTTCGGAAATTCAGCCCCATCAGCGTAGGCCAATGCATATTTACCATGATTGGAACTGATTTCCACTGTGTTATTATCCTCTACAACAAAGGTCAAGGGCTGCTCAGCAAAGGTTTTTAAGGTATCCAAAAGAATTCTTGCTGGAACGGCTATGGCGCCTTCCGAATCTGAATCCACGTCCAAAACCGAACTCATAGTAGTTTCCAGGTCTGATGCGGATACGGTCAATTTGTTTTGTTTTAAGTCGAACAAGAAATTGTCCAAAATGGGCAAAGTATTGCTATTGTTGATGACACCACCTAAAACCTGAAGGTGTTTTAATAAGTACGTACTGGATACAATAAATTTCATTAAAGAAAATCTTTAGGAATTTTGGCACTAACCCTTGGTGTCAATCGGCCAAAACAAAATCGATAAAAACAAATATATTTCAAATGCGTGAAGCTAAGAAACAAATTTATCAACACTTATGCGCTGTATTTTCGTTTTCTATAATAGCTGAAGGCTAATCCAAAAAGTAAGGTCAAAACAATGGGAAGTCCTATGTTCAGTAGTTGCCATTTGGTTCTCTTAAGTGCTATTTTTTCTACATCCAGAACTGGAATGGATACTTTTTTATTCCGGATGTTTATAAGTCCGGCATCATCCAAAAGATAATTTGTACAGTTCATTAAAAATTCTTTGTTTCCGTAGAAACTATTGGTCCATTTATCATACCCCAATTCAAGAGGCTGTCCATTCCGCAATTGATTCTTAATAAGGTCCCCATCCGAGATGACAATCATTTTATTGGCTTCGCCATCTTCCACAACGTCTTTTAACTTGAGGGGTTTGACCCTGTTTTTAAATGCAGAACTGAATTCTCCTTCAACCAAGACGGCAAGAGGTTGGTTTCCATTGGTATAAGATTCTCTGTCTGGGGGAGTGTTCAAAATATCCAATCCGATTTGCTTTGGAGTTCCTTCAATCTTGGATAGGGGAGAACTCTGTAGCAAAATTGTTTTTTCGTAACCGTTGTCCAACAGGTCAATGGAATTGGCGAATTCGTAACGAACGGCTTCAATATTGGAGTTGATGGGGTGACTGTTTTTTGAGAAAACCATGGGATTATAATACCATGGAACTGGATTGTATTGTGAATCATTTCCTTCTCCAGAAGCCAAAACAATTTGTGTGAAATACAAATCGTTAACCAAAACAGGATTGAGGCGTACCCCATACTTAAAGAAAAAATCATCCATGTTTAATTCACGTGGAATGGCCAATGCTTTTCCACCACCTTCAAAAATACTGTCCACTTCCATTGCTACTTGGTCAATGAGCCAAATAGACTTCCCGCCTGAAACTATATATTGATCCAGAACAAATTTTTCCTGGTCCGTAAAGGCTTCAGTAGGTTTTGCTATTAAAGCAAGGTCAAAATCCTTGAGTTGGTCAAGCACATTCTGGGCATTAGTGGCAACAGAGTCCAACGTTATGATGCCCAAATTATAATAGTCCCTTATTGAAGTAAGATAATCGGCGATATAAATATCATCTAACTCGCCATTTCCCTTGATTACAGCAATTCGTTTCTTTTCGTTAAGACTTAATTTGGTAAAGGCATCTGAGAAAGCGTATTCCAATTGCTGTACCGAATTGTTGATGCGTTCTTCAGCACTTGCGCCTAGTTTATTCTTTAGCAATGGAACTTTTACGGTTTGGTCGTTGTAATTTACCATAGCCCAAGGGAAAATCAACTCCTGGGATACTTTGCCCCCTTCTTCCACTGTGACATTAGCAGGCTTTAACCCAATACGTTGCAAATCCAGAATAGTCTGTTGACTCTGGGATTCGTTTTCCAACGGATTAACTAAATTGAATTTAATGTTGTTATTGATTGAGGCAAAGGATTTTACAAGTTGTACGGTTTCCAATTTCAACTTGGCAAATTCCGGAGGTATGTTTCCTTCCAAAAGGATATCCACAATGACTGGATTTTCAAATTTTTTGGCAACCTCAATTGCTTGCTCCGATAAGGTAAAACGCGCATCCTCGGTCAAGTCAAAACGTTTATAACGGAAGCTTCCTGCAATATTTAAAAGAATGAGGACAACAAGTCCTTTTAGCATGGTAATAATAAACTTTCCTTTCATTGATTCAAACGGCTTAATCGGGCATGGGTCATATATAAAAAGAAAAAAGTGATGGAGACAAAATAGACCCAATCGCGCGTGTCGATTACTCCCCGGGCAATACTTTCAAAATGCACTTTCGCACCAAGTTGCTGAACCAACAGCTGGGTGTCTCCATCGGAAAATAGGGTTGAAATTGCTTCAAAGCCATTGAATAAGAGAAAACAAAGAGCAATGCCGGTAATAAAGGCGACAATTTGATTCTCTGATAAAGTAGAGGTAAAAAGTCCAACACTGATGTAGGCCGAGATGAGAAAAAGCAAACCAAAATAAGAACCAAGAACTACTCCTAAATCATAGTTGCCTGGAATAATACCCAAATCTGAAATGGCAAACACATATATAATTGTTGGAATAATGGTAATCAAACAAAGGGTGCCGGTCCCAAAAAACTTTCCAAATATCATTTTCCAAAGGGAAATTGGTTTTATGAGAAGTAGCTCAAGTGTTCCTAATTTGCGCTCTTCAGAAAAACTTTTCATCGTGATAGCTGGAATTAGAAAGATAAAAATCCAAGGTGCCAGTAAAAAGAAATTGCTAAGGTCTGCAAAGCCATAGTCAAATATATTATAGTCTCCTTTAAAAACCCACAGAAACAAACCGTTCAGTAAGAGAAATAGCCCCACAATAAGATAACCGACAGGAGCTGTAAAAAAGGATTGAATTTCTCTTTTAAAAATGGCAAACATTAAAAATTGTTTGAAGATTGACGTTTATTTACGCTCCATGCCTCTGGTTTCTCAGCAAACAATACTTTCGTATCCTGCCAAATCCCTTTAAAAAGGCTGGAGTTTCTATATGCTTCCAAATAAGACTCGTTTTCCCAAAAACTATAGGTGAAAAAGATATTCGGATGGTTTATGTCTTGATACAATTCCAATAAATTACAACCTGAAAATTCCAATATGGAGTGCTTGGAGGATTCGAAAATGTGCTCAAAACTAGCGATATTTTCGGGTTTGAAGGTCAATTTTACAATGCGTATCAACATTTATAAAAAATTTATGGTTATGGTATCGCGATAATTCAGTCCTAATAAGGTCGAAGCACCACCTACACTGTTCAAATCACTTTTATAAATCGACAATTCCACAAAACCAGAAGTATTGAACAAAGCTAGAATATCCCCGGGACCTTTCCTCTGCCCTCTATCAAGCTCATAATTGATAAGGCCATTATAGGTATCGTGTAGTGTCTTAATTTTGTTGGTTCGGGCTGAAATTTCAAAATCTCGGCCATTTCTGTAGGCTTCAAAAAGACTTTTTCGAATATTGGTCACCGCATTTCCATAGTTATCAATATAGATGATGTTACCCACTATAGTTCTTCCATCGTTGGTGATTCTTGGTTCAAACTCCTTGGATTCTTTTAGATTTTTAAAGGGACGGCCAATCACTTCCAATTTTCCTCCGCGGGCAAGATGGCAGGCAACTGGAATAAAAACTTCCAAAACAGGAAAAGAATTAACTTCGTCTTGGGGTAAATTAATTTCCATAATGGAATCAATTTTTATTTCAGAAGCGACCATAGAAATAATTCCGTTATTGGCCCCAATAAAAAAATGCCCCTCTGCTTCAACTACAATATGCTCATTCTCAGGAGAAATTTCAGAATCTACCCCAACTATATGAATTGTTCCTTTTGGAAAATGATGATAGCAGTTTTTGAGTATATATGCACATTCCTGAATATTGAAAGGGCTTATGAAATGGGAAATGTCAACAATGTCTACGTCGGATATATGGCTTAAAATGGTTCCCTTTATGGCGCCTACAAAGTGGTCTTTTAACCCAAAATCAGTAGTTAAAGTTATGATTGCCATGCAATACTGTTGATATGTTTTTCGGCGGCCAAAATGATTTTTGGTTAAGTTTGTGGGATAAAAATAAACAAATTAGAACGAATATATTTCTTCGAAAATAACCCTAAAACATCCCTCTTTTTTTGAACGAACTCATTATTGAACTTACGGAAATTAGCCCTCAGGACTTTTTTGGGCAGCGCAATGAGAACATCGAACTTCTAAAAAAATATTTTCCCAAGCTTAAGATTGTTGCCAGAGGTAACAAAATAAAGGTTTACGGAGATGAAGAACTTTTGGAGGAGTTTGATCAACGTTTTGACATGTTGACCTCCCACTTTGCCAAATACAACAAGCTTGACGAAAACATGATTGAACGTGTCTTGACCAGTAATGGGGAAGAAGATTATCAGTCCTCCAAAGCTAGTAATGAGGTTTTGGTACATGGCGTTAGCGGTAGGTTAATCAAGGCCCAAACGTTGAATCAACGAAAAATGGTGGATTTATGCCGTGAAAACGATATGGTCTTCGCTATTGGACCAGCCGGAACAGGTAAAACATATACAGGTGTTGCATTAGCGGTAAAAGCCTTAAAGGAGAAACAGGTAAAACGTATCATTTTGACCCGCCCAGCAGTAGAGGCAGGGGAGAACCTTGGATTTTTGCCGGGAGACTTGAAGGAAAAATTAGACCCATACATGCAGCCTTTGTATGACGCATTACGAGATATGATTGCTCCGGAGAAATTAGCAAAGTATATTGAGGACGGTACCATACAGATTGCGCCCATGGCTTTTATGCGTGGTCGTACCTTGGACAATGCTTTTGTGATTTTGGATGAAGCCCAAAACACGACCCATGCCCAAATGAAGATGTTTCTTACCCGTATGGGGAAAAATGCCAAATTTTTATTGACAGGTGATCCTGGTCAGATTGATTTGCCCCGTAGGGTGATTTCCGGCCTCAAGGAGGCATTACTTATTCTAAAGAACGTTAAAGGAATAGGCATTATATACCTTGATGATAAAGACGTCATTAGACATAAATTGGTTAAAAAAGTAATTGACGCTTACAAGAATATAGAACATCAAAACTAAAGGTATGGCCAACACCCTCATGGAAACCAATTTTCAGTTTCCAGGACAGCTTTCAGTATACAAGGGGAAAGTAAGAGAAGTCTATACACTAGACAACGACATTCTGGTGATGATTGCTACGGACCGTTTATCTGCTTTTGATGTAGTGATGCCCAAAGGAATACCATTTAAAGGTCAAATCCTTAATCAGATAGCCACGCAGATGATGAAAGCTACTGAGGATTTGGTTCCTAACTGGCTTATAGCGGCACCGGATCCTAATGTGGCCATTGGGAGAGCATGTGAACCTTTCAAAGTTGAGATGGTAATTCGAGGCTATTTGTCAGGTCATGCGGCACGAGAATATAAAGCGGGAAAACGAATGCTTTGCGGAGTCCCCATGCCTGAGGGGATGATAGAAAATGATAAGTTTCCAGAGCCTATTATTACGCCCGCAACGAAAGCAGAAAAGGGAGACCATGATGAGGATATTTCACGCGAAGAAATCCTTGAAAAAGGTATTGTGAATGAGACTGATTATTTGGTTTTGGAAGATTACACAAGAAAATTATTTCAACGAGGTACCGAACTTGCAGCAGAACAAGGCCTTATTTTGGTTGATACAAAGTATGAATTTGGCAAAACTAAAGAAGGAGAGATTGTATTGATTGATGAAATCCACACTCCTGATTCTTCTCGTTATTTTTATTCTGAAGGTTATGAAGAACGACAAGAGAGGGGAGAAGCACAAAAGCAATTGTCCAAAGAATTTGTGCGCCAATGGCTTATTTCAAACGGTTTTCAAGGGTTGGAGGGACAGGTTGTTCCTGAGATGAGTGATGACTACATAACTTCAGTTTCGGAACGCTACATTGAACTTTACGAGAAAATTACTGGAGAGCCCTTCAAAAAAGCAGAGGTTTTTGATATTTCAGACCGAATCCAACAGAATGTAATACAGTTCTTATAGTTTTCTGTTGGTAATTTTTTTTCAAGGGTAGATGTCAATCATATTCGATTACAAAGTAAAGATTATTAATGTTATTCAAGTCGTTCCATTGGGCAGCGTCGTTTAGCGGTGTATTTCTTAAGATTAATGCAAGGTTATTTTGACCTGTACCTCCGTCGGGCTCTATGTTGCCCCAATTGCTGAAAAGCCCGTCTACGGCCATGCCATCTCTACCTCCTTGCCAGAATTGTTGGCCTTGACCATCATTACTTCCATCAAGAATCCAGACTCCCTCGTTTTCTAAATCATTACCTCCTAACCATACCAATTCCTGCTCGAGATTTTCAAAAACAATATTAGCATTGTTCGCAACATTGTTAAACACACCTTGATTTTCAGCTAAGTCATTAATCTCCGCAAGTTTTCCACCTCTTTGAACCGCAAAATCGGCAGCTTCGTCCCAATCAAGCTCTCTTCGGATTAATTCGTAGGATTTGGACTCAATGGTAAAAGCAAAAGTTAGCGTATTAATGGTGACAGCATAACTTTGAGTAGTTCCATCTTCAGCGGTAACCGTGTATTGAAGAGTGTTGGAAAAATCTTGGGTGACTCCTGATGCAGGGGAAACAGAAGCAGATTCAGAAATAATAATCGTTGGAGTAATAGTAGTTAAATCTGTATCATCCAGAACTATCACGGAAATCACATTTTCCTGTTGGTTAATTTTTGCAGAAATGCCTAAAACCTCAAACCCTATTATGTTGTTGGCGTTGCTTCTTCTTTCTTGCTGTTCATCAGATGTATCGTCTGAACAGGCACACAAAAGAATTATCGAAATAGCAACAAAGAAGCATCCAAAATTTTTCATCTTAACTTTTTTACGAATTATATTAAATATCAATTTCGAATAGTAAATATGTATAGACTTGCACGTCTAGTTTGGACTATTTTATCTTTTGATGGCTACTAAAGGAGTTTTCACTTATTCCCTACTTTTCCTTTTGTTGAAATATTATTTAAAAAGTATTAAACAATTATTTTGTTTAATGCTAAATTAATATATTTATGCTAAATAAGTATATCTAATATGAATTCCTGTCCAAATTGTTCTTCAACTCATTTTACAAAAGCGGGTATAATAAAAAACAGGCAACGCTATAAATGTAAGGACTGTAACTATTTCTTTACCGTTGGCAAATTGGGTAAACAGATTGATGATTATTACGTCAACAAAGCACTACAGTTGTATTTGGAAGGATTGACCTACCGAGAGATTGAGCGAATTCTAGGTGTTTCCCATGTCTCCATAATGAACTGGGTGCGAAAGTATAATATTAAGCGCCCCTACAATTCCAAGTACCATCCAACTTATAAAATATTAAGCCAATCTGAGCTTACAAATTACTTTCAGGATTCAGAAAACATTACAGGCGCTGGCGTACTTGTAACTGAACTTGGAGATAAATTTATGCTTATAAAATGGGAACGTTTTAGAGAATAGATATATTAAGTTAACAAAAAAATATATTAACTTTTAATTAAGGCTATTTTTTTTGGATGTTCGTGGTGCATGCAAAAAACCATAACATCTTAAAAATGAAAAAAATAGTTTTTGGACTAGCATTTACATTGCTGGTCATCCCATTGGCTTTTTCGCAAGGAAGCACCGAATACACAGGTGGTTACAAAGTAAAGTTTAACGAAGATGGTTCAAAATATCTTCGCATAATTGCTTGGGGACAATTTTGGGCCCAATACAATGATAATGTTCCTGAAGATGCTAGTCAGCTTAATTTTAGTATTCGCAGGGCAAGGGTATTAACATTTACACAGTTAAACAAAAAATTCTTGATTTTGACCCATTGGGGTTTAAATAGCTTGAACGGAAATAATCAAAGCCCTTTGGGGTTTGGAGAAAACGCACAACTTTTCTTCCATGACTTTTGGGGAGAATGGAAAGTCGTGGATAACCACGATATAGGAGCGGGGTTACATTATTGGAATGGAATATCCAGACTAAACAATCAAAGTACGCTCAATATGATGACTTTGGATAACAATCGTCAGTCTTGGGCTACCATAGGACTTTCCGACCAGTTTGCACGTCATATTGGAGTCTATGCCAAAGGAAAGATTGGTAAATTACAATATCGTGTTGCATTTAACGAGGCAGGAACAAGCACATTGGATACGAGAGATCCCATTGTGGATGGTATAACGGTATATGGTGGACGCAGAATTCTGGGATCAGCTGATGCCGGTAAGGTCCTCCAGGGTTATTTTGATTTCAACTTTTTGGACCAGGAATCCAACTTTTTACCTTATAAGGTAGGGTCCTACTTGGGTAGCAAAAAAGTTTTCAATATCGGAGCCGGCTTTTTTAACCACGCTAATGGAGTTGTCGAAGCAGATGGTGATGGAGCCGATGTTAACATATTTGCTGTGGATGCCTTTTATGATGCACCTCTTGGCGAAGATGGTTCAGCTATCACTGCTTACTTAGTATACCAAAACAACGATTATGGAGAAAACTACAATTTTGGCCCGTATGCAACAGGCAATATGGTTTATGGCCATGTAGGGTATTTGGTCCCAGGACCAACAGATAAAACACGTTTACAACCATACCTCTCCTACAACACAAGATCTATAGACGCTATAGATGACAATGCCACACGATTTGGTATTGGTGCCAACATTTTCATGACAGGCCATCATTCAAAACTGAGTTTGGAATATGCCAACTCCAAAGTTGGGGATGCTGACGGAAGCGGCGTATTTACAGTGCAGGCAATGATTTATTTATAAACCAACATATTATGACAGACAAGCAAAAAAAAGCTACTGCGTATTGGAAAGAGAACCTAAGATATCTAGTGATACTATTGATTATTTGGTTCGCAGTTTCCTACGGTGCAGGCATCATCTTTAAAGATGCCTTGAACGCAATTCGAATCGGTGGATTTAAACTCGGTTTTTGGTTCGCTCAACAAGGTTCAATCTATGTATTCGTGATACTCATTTTCGTGTATGTGCGATTGATGAACAAATTGGATAAAAAATACGGATACAACGAAGATTAACTAACTAAAGAACAAAATTATGAGTGTACAACTTTGGACATATATTTTAGTCGGCGTCACTTTCGCACTTTACATAGGTATCGCGATATGGTCAAGAGCCGGTTCCACAAAAGAATTTTACGTAGCAGGGGGAGGGGTTTCTCCTTTGGCCAATGGTATGGCGACCGCTGCAGATTGGATGTCGGCTGCATCTTTTATCTCCATGGCAGGTATTATTTCCTTCGCTGGGTATGACGGAGCGGTTTATTTAATGGGTTGGACAGGAGGCTATGTGCTTCTGGCATTGCTTTTGGCCCCTTACTTGAGAAAGTTTGGAAAGTTTACCGTACCGGATTTCATAGGAGAAAGGTATTACTCAAAAACGGCTCGAATCGTTGCGGTGATTTGTGCATTAATAGTATCCTTTACTTACGTTGCTGGACAAATGCGTGGTGTAGGAATTGTTTTTTCCAGATTTCTAGAAGTAGATATCAACACAGGTGTGGTCATTGGTATGGTGATAGTATTGTTCTATGCGGTTTTGGGTGGGATGAAAGGAATCACCTATACCCAAGTAGCGCAATATTGTGTTTTGATATTTGCCTTTATGGTTCCTGCCATATTCATTTCCATTCAGATGACGGGCAACCCTATTCCACAATTGGGTATGGGTGGTACCATTTCTGATGGAACGTATCTATTGGATAAGTTGGATGGACTTTCCACCGAGCTTGGATTCTCCGAATATACCAATGGATCAAAAAACTTGATAGATGTATTTGCCATCACTTTTGCTTTAATGGTGGGTACGGCTGGACTACCTCACGTTATCGTTCGTTTCTTCACAGTAAAACGTGTAAAAGATGCTAGAAAATCTGCAGGATTGGCATTGCTTCTTATAGCTATCCTATATACAACTGCTCCAGCAGTTGCTGTATTCGCCAGAACCAATCTTATCGAAACCGTTAGCGGAAAGGATTATGATGCAATGCCAGAATGGTTCAAAAACTGGGAAACTACCGGTTTGATTGGACATGATGACAAGAACGGAGACGGTAAGATTCAATATGTAGCGAATCCTGAAATCAATGAATTGAAGGTGGACCGTGATATTATGGTACTTGCCAATCCAGAAATTGCCAATTTACCTGCATGGGTAATTGCTTTGGTAGCTGCAGGTGGTTTGGCTGCTGCTTTATCAACTGCCGCTGGATTGCTATTGGTCATTTCATCATCTGTTTCCCATGACTTGATTAAGAATGTATTCAACCCAGACCTTTCGGAAAAGGGTGAGCTTTGGGCAGCTCGTTTGTCTGCTGTGGGAGCAGTATGTATTGCCGGTTATTTTGGAATCAACCCACCAGGTTTTGTTGCTGCGGTAGTGGCTCTGGCCTTTGGCTTGGCTGCTGCCTCCTTCTTTCCTGCCATTATTTTGGGAATTTTCTACAAGAAGATGAACAGCAAGGGAGCAATCACAGGAATGATAGTAGGGATTTCCTTAATGCTCTTTTACATGTTGAAATTCAAATTTGGCATCTTCGATGGAGGTAAAACTGCTGTAGCCGGACTTAAGGATAGTTGGTGGTTTGGTATTTCACCAGAAGGCTTTGGAACAATTGCTATGGTTGTGAATTTTGCTGTAGCCCTTGTGGTAAACAAGTTCACTGAAGAACCCCCTGAAGAAGTTCAGGATATTGTTGAGAATATTAGAATTCCCAGTGGGGCAGGAGAAGCTTCTTCCCACTAAAAATTGTTAGTTGGTTAAAGAAAGCGGTGTGGTGTTTAAATACCGCGCCGTTTTCATAATTTTATAAAAGGACCTGACAAATGAAAATGAAAAAGAGACATCAGCAGAAATTAGTGATGATTGCCATCATTCTATTTTTCCTATGGAATGTTCCTTTTGTGACCATTTTGGATGGTGACTTTCATGTTTTTGGATTTCCTGCATTTTATATCTTCATTTTTTTGAGCTGGTTTGTGGGTATCGCAGTGGCATATTACATTCTAAAGAAGTTCTATGAGTAATTATGCCCTAATACTGATTATAATTGTCTACCTGGCCTTTCTGTTTTTCTTAGCATACTGGGCTGAAAAAAAGCATCGCGGAAAACTGGTCAATAACCCTTACATCTATGTTTTGTCTTTAGCGGTCTATTGCACTGCATGGACTTATTATGGGAGTGTTGGTATCGCATCACAATCTGGAATCAACTTTTTAGCCATATATCTGGGCCCCGTAATTGCTATGCCGCTTTGGATTGTTTTGATGCGTAAAATCATTCGGATATCCAAACAACATAAGATCTCAAGTATAGCGGATTTCATTTCGATGCGTTATGGCAATAATAGACCGTTGGGAGCTCTTGTAACTTTTACCTGTCTTTTGGCAATAATCCCTTACATATCACTCCAGTTAAAAGCCGTCTCGGAAACCTTTGCTTTGGTTTCTAACAGCAGCAGTTATGTGTCTTCTGGTATTTTGGACGATTCTACGTTTTATATTGCTCTGCTCATTGCCATTTTTGTAGCTTTTTTTGGCACCCAGTCTACAGATGCATCGCTTGGAAAAAGAGGAATCATGGCTACAGTGGCTTTGGAATCTGTTCTCAAGCTAGTTTTCTTTTTAGCCATTGGTGTCTTTGTGGTCTATTTTCTATTTGATGGAACGACAGATGTTTACCAAAAAGCTTCCTTGATGGAAAACTTCCAGCAACTTAGCTCGTTTGGCGGTTTGGAAAATGGATTTAATTGGATGTTTACCATATTGCTTTCGTTTTTCGCAATTTTTCTCTTGCCTCGACAGTTCCATGTGGCGGTAGTGGAAAACCAAAATATCAATCACTTAAAAAAAGCGATTTGGCTATTCCCTTTATATCTGCTTATTTTTAATGTCTTTGTCATTTTTATTGCTTGGGCCGGTAATCTCAAATTGCCAGACACCGTAAATCACGATTACTATTCGTTATTGTTGCCTCTTCAGGAGAGTA
This sequence comes from Bacteroidota bacterium, assembly GCA_039184805.1. GTDB lineage: Bacteria > Bacteroidota > Bacteroidia > Flavobacteriales > Flavobacteriaceae > Flagellimonas. The sequence continues at coordinate 218,763 of JBCDAX010000001.1, forward strand.
ATACATTTTTGACGTTGCTGGTTTTTATAGGGGGATTTTCCGCAGTAATCTCTATGATTGTAGTCTCTACTTTGGCATTATCCACCATGGTCAGCAATAATGTTATCATTCCTTATGGATTTATCAAAAAATTGGTTGAAGGGAATCCTGAAGAAAATGCCAAAAGCATTAAGAGTATTAGGCGTGTAGCCATTTTCATTTTAATTATCATAGCTTACTTTTTCTATGTAAACTTTTCAAATCAACTTTCCTTATTTTCCATAGGGCTGATTTCTTTCGTGATAATTGCCCAATTGGCGCCTTCTTTCTTTTTGGGTCTTTTTTGGAGACGTGGTACTGCAAAAGCAGCAAAAGCTGGTATGATTGTGGGATTGTTGGTAGTTATATATACTCTTTTGCTCCCCATAGTCTCTGATGTTGTTTCTCCAGGGTCTCAAATCACGGATAAAGGGCTTTTTGGATACTGGTGGTTGCGACCATCACAACTGTTCGGGGTTGAGTATTTGACGCCAGAAAGTAATGCCTTCTTTTGGAGTTTAAGTTTTAACACCCTTTCCTTTGTTGGTCTTTCACTTATGGCAAAAGGCAATTATCGAGAGCGGAATTATGCCGAAATGTTTGTCCATAATGAAAACTATGAAAATCTTCAAGAGGGTGCTTTTGTTTGGAAAGGAGAAGCTTATGTTGCGGACATCAAAAGGTTATTGAACCGCTTTTTAGGAGAGACAAGGACAGAACGTGCCTTACGGCTTTTCAACAAAAAATATAACATCTCCCAACAGGAGGAAAAGGCAGATGCAAGACTCATTAATTTTTCTGAAAAGCTACTTACCGGTTCTATTGGAAGTGCTTCTGCCAAAATACTCTTGGCCTCAGTGTCCAAAGAAAAGCCCATTAGTCTAGTTGAGGTATTGAATATTTTGGAAGAGAACAAAGAAACCAAGGCAACCAATAGACTGCTTGTAGAAAAATCGGAAGAGCTGTCACAAATGGCTTCCAAATTACAATTGGCAAATAATGAGTTATTACTTCAGGACAAACAAAAGGATGATTTTTTGGATACCGTCGCCCACGAACTAAAAACACCAATTACTTCTATCAAAGCAGCTTCAGAAATCCTAGAAGATGATGAAATGCCTTCAGAACTTCGTCAGCAATTCCTCAATAACATAAGTAGGGATACGGACCGATTGGCAAAACTTATCCACAACATCTTGGACCTTGAGAAACTTTCTTCCGACAGAACTGAGTTGAAAATAAAAAATGGGAAGATTAATGATACCATAAAGAAGGCAATTAGCGGAATAGAACGTATTGCCGAGCAACGGAGAGTACATGTTGTTTTCGAAGAATCAGGTTATTTGGAAGGAATGTACGATGAGGATAGAATCTTGCAGGTTCTGACCAATCTGCTGTCTAATTCATTGAAGTTTGCACCAAAGGAGAAAGGAATTATCAAGGTAGCGTTGAAAGAGAAAGACAAAAAAATTGCAGTAGTGGTGGAAGATAACGGAAAAGGAATTCCAGAAGAAGACCACAACTACATTTTTGAAAAATTTTATCAATCAAAAAATCAAAACACTAAAAAACCCCAAGGAAGTGGTTTTGGTTTGGCCATTTGTAAACAAATTGTTGAAAGCCATAATGGCAATATTTGGGCTGATAAAAAGGTCAAACAGGGCGCACGCCTAGTGTTCACAATACCCAAAACAGAATGAGTAGAAAGATTTTAATCGTGGATGATGAACCCAACATCGTAATGTCGTTGGAATATGCTTTTAAGAAAAAGGACTTTGAAGTATTTATAGCTCGAGATGGAACGGAAGCTTTGGAAATAGCAGGGAAAGAGCTCCCGAACATTGTTCTCTTGGATATCATGATGCCCAAAATGGATGGTTATGAAACTTTAAAACAGATTAGAAATAATAAGGACCTTAACGGAACCAAAGTGATTTTTTTATCGGCCAAAAGTAAAATAGCCGATGTGGAAAAGGGTCTAAAACTTGGAGCCGATAGTTATGTGACCAAACCTTTTTCGGTAAAAAAGGTCATTGCGGATATTGAACAAATGATAGAATGAATTAGGATGAAGTACAAAGATTTTTATTTAGAAAGTATTCAAAACCCAGAGGGTTTTTGGAATGAACAGGCCAAAGCGTTGGCTTGGAACCGTTTTCCAACGGAAATAGTAAAGGTTGCTCCAAATGGAGGGAGCCACTGGTTTACAGATGGCGAATTGAATATGAGCTATCTCTGCATTGATAGGCATATTAAAGCAGGCCATGGAGACCAAGTGGCAATCTATTATGATTCTCCAGTAACTAACGTAAAAGCTAATATTACCTACCTTCAATTGCATGATGAGGTTTCCAAATTGGCAGGAGGATTAAGGGGTCTTGGTCTCAAAAAAGGAGATACGGCCATTATTTACATGCCCATGATACCGCAAGCGGTTTACGCGATGTTGGCATGCGCCCGTTTGGGGGTAATCCATTCTGTAGTTTTTGGAGGATTTGCACCTCATGAATTGGCTATTCGGATTGATGATTGCAAACCAAAAGTCATCATCACCGCTTCCAATGGAATTGAAATAGAGAAAATCATTCCTTATAAACCCTTTGTCGATGAGGCCATTGCCTTGGCTAAGCACAAAACAGAGCGTGTCGTCATTTTTGACAGAAAGTTGGGCGTACATATACCCAAAAAAGGATACGATGTGGACTATGATACTTTGGTGAATGCATCAGAACCGGCTGTACCGGTAGTAGTGGAATCTACCCATCCGCTTTATATTTTATATACATCTGGAACTACTGGAACACCGAAAGGAATTGTTAGGGATACCGGTGGATACGCCACTGCACTCAAAGCTTCCATGAAATATGTTTACGGAATTGAGGAAGGCGATGTGTATTGGGCAGCAAGCGATGTAGGATGGGTTGTCGGTCACAGTTATATTGTATATGCCCCTCTTTTAAATCGAAACAGTACAGTGCTTTTTGAAGGGAAGCCTATCAAAACACCAGATGCATCAACCTTTTGGAGAGTGATTTCGGAATATCAGGTCAAAGTAATGTTTACTGCGCCAACCGCTATTCGAGCCATCAAAAAAGAAGACCCAGATGGACTTTTAGTAAAAAAGTATGATTTAAGTTGCTTGCAACATCAGTTTTTGGCAGGGGAACGCTGTGATGCGGCTACTTTGGAATGGACTCAGGAAAAACTGGGAATACCTGTTATTGACCACTGGTGGCAAACAGAATCAGGTTGGCCCATGTTGGCCAATATGGTAGGGGTTGAACTACAAGCTGTAAAACCCGGTTCTGCTGGATTCCCGGTTCATGGGTATGATATCCAAATTATGGGAGAAGATGGTGAACTGTGCGGAGCCAATGAAGAGGGGTATGTTTTGGTTAAACTTCCATTACCTCCAGGATGTTTGTTGGATGTATGGCAAAATACCCAAAGATTTGTTTCGGGATATTTGGAAAAATTCCCTGGATACTATTTTTCCGGTGATGGGGGTTATATGGATGAGGACGGATATGTCTTTATTACAGGTAGGGTTGATGATATTATCAATGTTGCAGGGCACCGACTCTCAACAGCAGAGATGGAAGAAATTGTGGCTTCGCATCCAGTTATTGCAGAATGCGCTGTTTTTGGGATACACTGTGATTTAAAGGGACAAAGACCTTTAGGTTTAGCCGTTCTAAAGTCAGGAACTGATATTAGCTCCGAAGATTTGGAGAAACAAGTAATTCACGATGTTCGCCGAGAAATTGGTGCAGTAGCCTCATTTAAGGAGTTGTTGGTTGTAAATCGATTACCTAAAACACGTTCAGGGAAAATTTTAAGAAAGTTGCTTAGAAATATTGCTGATAAGGATGAGTATCCTATACCCTCCACCATAGATGATGTTGCCATCATTGATGAGATTATGCAGGTATATAGAACTAGAAATATTGGAAAACCTAAAAAACAAACCATATGAGTAATTATCACATAAAACACCTCGAAGAGTACTTTCAAGTGTATCGAAAATCTGTCCGTGACCCTGAGAATTTTTGGGAAGAAGTTGCTGAAGAACATTTTGTTTGGCGAAAAAAATGGGATAAGGTTTTGGAGTGGGATTTTAGCAAACCCGAAATTAAATGGTTTCAAGGGGCCAAACTGAATATTACGGAAAACTGTATTGACAGGCACTTGCGTATTCGGGGAGAAAAGACCGCCATCCTTTTCGAACCCAACAATCCAGATGAAGAAGCGGAACATATTACATATAAGGAATTGCACAGTAGGGTATGTAAAATGTCTAATGTGCTAAGTGAGAAAGGTATAAAGAAAGGGGATAGAGTAGTTATCTACCTCCCCATGATTCCAGAATTGGCGGTTTCTGTATTGGCTTGTGCTAGGATTGGGGCAATCCATTCGGTAGTGTTCGCCGGTTTTTCTTCTACAGCCTTGTCCACAAGAATCAACGACTGCGGGGCTAAGATGGTCATTACTTCGGATGGTTCCTATCGTGGAAAAAAGACCATTGACCTAAAGGGAATTGTAGACGAAGCTTTAAGAGACTGTCCCGATGTAGAAACGGTTTTGGTGGCAAAACGCATTGATTCTAAAATAGATATGAAAAGTGGGCGGGATGAATGGTTGGCACCGCTTTTGGAAAGTGCTTATGGAGACTACCCACCTGAAGTAATGGATGCAGAAGACCCCTTATTCATTTTATATACTTCAGGCTCCACAGGAAAGCCTAAGGGAATGATGCATACCACTGGGGGATATTTGATTTACACCGCCTATACATTTAAAAATGTATTTCAATACCGTGAAAATGATGTGTATTGGTGTACCGCTGATATTGGGTGGATTACAGGGCACTCTTATATCATTTATGGACCACTGGCTAACGGTGCCACTACGGTTATGTTTGAGGGAGTACCTTCCTATCCTGATTTTGGAAGATTCTGGGAAATTGTTCAGAAACATAAAATCAATCAGTTCTACACCGCGCCGACAGCTATTCGAGCACTGGCCAAAGAAAACCTGGATTTTGTCACTAAATATGACCTATCCAGTTTGAAAGTCTTGGGAACTGTAGGTGAACCCATTAATGAAGAGGCATGGCACTGGTACAATGACCATGTAGGGAAGAAGCAATGCCCAATTGTGGATACGTGGTGGCAAACTGAGACGGGAGGTATTTTAATTTCACCAGTTCCCTTCTCGACACCGACTAAACCGACCTACGCAACCTTACCCTTGCCGGGTATCCAACCCACTCTTATGGATGAGAAAGGAAGCGAAATTAAGGGCAATCCAGCAGATGGCAGACTTTGTATTAAGTATCCTTGGCCTTCCATGGCGCGTTCTATTTGGGGTAATCATCAACGATATAAGGACACCTATTTTTCCGCTTTTGAAAATAAATATTTCACAGGTGATGGGGCCTTGCGTGATGAGGTAGGTTATTATAGAATCACAGGTCGTGTAGATGATGTAATTATCGTTTCAGGGCATAACCTGGGAACTGCTCCAATTGAGGATGCCATTAATGAGCATCCTGCAGTAGCTGAATCTGCAATTGTTGGGTTCCCACATGACATTAAGGGCAATGCGCTGTACGGCTATGTTACTTTAAAGCAAACAGGCGAATCTCGGGACAAGGATAATTTAAGGAAGGAGATAAATCAGGTGATTACCGAGCATATTGGGCCTATTGCCAAATTGGATAAGATTCAATTTACCTCGGGTCTTCCCAAAACACGAAGCGGTAAAATAATGCGAAGGATATTACGAAAGATTGCATCCAAGGATACAGGCAATCTTGGCGACACATCCACATTATTGAATCCTGAGGTCGTAGAAGAGATAATGAACGAGTCGCTTTAAAAAGACTTCCAGAACTCCCAGAACCTGTCTTTTTTGAGCAATTGATCAAGAGAGGCAGGTTTTAGTTTGTCCATAATACGCAAAAAAGCAATAGCTGTGATGTAAGCATCCCCGAGAGCGGTATGTCTATCCGTTTTAGGAATATCAAATTCTTCACATAGAACATCCAAACTGTAGTGCCCATCTGTTTTCCGCGCTACTCTGGGTAAGCTTCTATTGAAAAGTACTGCGGTATCCAGTCTTTTGTTTAACAATTTAGGCAATCCATGACGAAGCAGAGCTTCATTGATCATACCAACATCAAAACCTACATGATGTGCTACGATTACAGCATTCCCGAGCTGTTTCAACAATATCTTTAATCCTTCGAGCTCGGTAATTCGTTTTACTTTACCCTTCTTTAAAATCCCATGAATTTCAACGGTTTTGGCATCAAAAGTGGTTTGTTCCAAAAACACTTCAAAAGCCTCTTTGGCCTTTATCGACCCATTTTTTAACCGTAACGCACCGATACTGAGCATACGATCCTTTTTAAAACTGAAACCTGTCGTTTCGGTATCCAAAACCACAAAAGTGACTTCTGATAAACTAGATGGAAGTCCTTCGTCGAATGAAGACGCGTAGGTCCGCCAGAATTCCGGGAGGTTCTCTTTTTTTGACACCATTTACAGAATTATCGAATTCTTGAGACCATAAACCGAACATTCAAAACTTCCTGAATCTGTTTTATGGTTTTGAAGGTGCGTTTTAGTTTCATTTTTTCTTCCTTGCTCAATTGCTCCAAGTTGATATAGCGACCAGAATCGTTGTGGAGCAGTCCTTGCTTGGTTCTAAATCGCAATAAAGCTTTAGTGGCATAGCTGCAAGCCAGAAACAATTCTTTGTTATTGGGTTCTAATTCGGCTAGCTTTTCATAACGTTCCCAAGTGTTACTAATATCCGGGATGTTTCTAGAAAGTATGAGTACCCGTGCCGCATCTACCAGAGGCATTAGAGCCCGTTGTTTTAAATCAAAGAAATCTTTATGTACACCATCTTGTTCTACCAGAAACTCCCTAAAAAAACCGGACGGGGAAGGATTCATAAGAGCTCCACTAGCTAGGTGTGTCAGGAATATGGGGTACTTCTCCACCGTATCGAAAATATGATGGGATAGTTTGGAAACCAACTCCTTATCACCGTAAGTTCGATTATAATCGAAAAAAATGGAAGATAGTAATACTTCGTCTGGCCCTGGATTGGTAATCCATTTTGAGGTCATTTTTTTAAATCCAGTTAAACTGTTGCACCACTTTGGATTGGAACCCATCATATCAGCTGGACAAAATTCGTAACCAATAGTGTTTAAGCCTATGGTTATTTTCTTAGCTAATCGTAAAAAATAATCCTTTGTTTTTTCCAGCTTGGAATCTGGGACATCTTCAAATAGCAATGCATTGTCTTGGTCAGTATGTAATAGTTGCTCACTCCGTCCTTGACTTCCCATGGCCAACCATGCAAATCTTACAGGCGGTTCTGATTCCATTTGTTCCAGAGAAAGTTCCACAACCTTTTTTATGCACGCATCATTCAATTCCGATATGATTTTGGATGTTAAGGTGAGTGGAATATTTTGGTCCAAATACCCTCGTAATAAGTTCATCACCCCATTTCTTAGGGGCTTAATTTCTTCGGCAGCGTTTGTTCTTTTGATGGCTTTTACCAACACGGCGGGATTATTGCCCAAGGAGAGCATGATATCGTGTTTGGACAGTATTCCCACTGCCTTAGAGTGAACAGTTCCATCCTCGGTCAAAACCAAATGACTTATGTTGCTTTTCATCATTGCCATTTGTGCTTGCGTCAAGGTTAGCTTGGTGGGATACGTAATCACAGGGGAAGACATGATACTTTTCGCTTTTGCCGTAATGGAATGATTTCCCGTGGCAATTTTGTTTCTCAAATCTTTATCCGTGATAATACCAATAGGTAACCCTTCTTTTTCAATCAGCATGGCCCCAATACCATGTGATGTCATTTTTTCTGCAATGGATTTAATGGTCGTCTGTTCTGTTGAAGAAACAATATTCCTGGAAAAATCTACCAGTTGCAGATCGAAGAATGGGGTATTGTTTTTGGAATTGGATTGAAAAGCATCCCCCAATAACTGCCCTCGGTTGGTCTTATCGTACGGATTCCGTGTGTTTGAAGCAAAACTTTCCACAAGAAAATCCGCTACTCTTCTATTTTCCTTAATGTAAGGCCTGAATTTTTCAATGGGGATAGCATATAAAATGGTTTCTTCCTCGCTCTTAGCGGTCAATCTGTAGTTTTCGTTGGCCATTAATGGTCTAAGACCAAAAATATCGCCCTCATCACAGATATCCAAGACAGTTTTCTCTTCTTTATCCCAGAGTGCAATGGCCCCTTTGTGAACCACATAAAACTGATGGTGTGCTTTTTCATCAACAGTAAAAACGAAACTATTTTTTTCTTTATAAATAATAGAAACCTCTTCCGAAAGCGTTTGAAGTTCTTTCTTCATTAAATTCGAAAAAGGAGGGAAGGCCTTCAAGAAATCTGCAATACGTTCAGAAATAGTATTCTTCATAGTTATAAAGGTAATTCTATTGACCGTATCCTGGGAGTTTTAAAACCTTGAATCGGGATATACCCTTATCTTAGCGGTTTTCTTCAGTAGAACTAATCTTATTTCAATTTACAGGGAATGAAAGACCCAAGACTATTTTATGAGAAACAGATAGAAAAGTTTCAAAACCTACTTGCCGAGCAAAAGAAGAAGTTAGCCCAATTGAGTGCACTGCGTTTGTTGACTTTTGTAGGCACCTGTGTCTTGCTTTACCTTTTTTGGGGAAATACACTTTTCATTTGGACCACATTTCTTCTTGGTGCTGGATTATTTCTTTTTCTATTGCGTTGGTATACGGACCAAAGAACGTCATATGAACTAAACAAAACACTAAAAAGAATTAATGAGGAAGAAATAGAAGTTTTAAATAACAATTATAAAGAGCGATACGATGGAGCTGATTTTGAAGAACCATCCCATTTTTTTAGTTCAGATATTGATTTGTTTGGTAAGGGGTCCTTTTTCCAGTACTTAAACCGAACAGGACTCAAAGAAGGTACAGACTATCTATGTGAAATGCTCTTGTCCAATTCCATAAACAATATCCAATTCAAACAAGAAGCCATTCAAGAATTATCCACTATACAGGAATGGTCCCAAAGATATACAGCCTTGGGCAAGCTTACTCAAACTGAGTTGACTTCTAAAACGATTGTCAAATGGATTCAAAATTATGTTCCCTTTATATCTGATAGATTGAAAAGACTACCTCTTGTCTTTGGATTTGTTTCCGTGATATTTTTTACACTCTCTGTCTTTAAATTATTGGAATGGTGGTATTTGGGTGCTTGGTTTTTAATCGGTCTTATCATCACTGGTTTTTTTCTTAAAAGAAGTAGCGAATTAAATGCCAGAACAAGTAAGGTAAAAGATGTCATTGAACAATATGCGTTTTTGTTGAATGAAATTGAAAATCAAAGCTTTCTTTCAGAATTATTGGAAAAGGAGAAAAAGAAGATTGAGTCCCAAGATGAGAAAGCCTCTATAATCTTCAAACAGTTTTCCAAAGCTATGGATAGGTTTGACAATAGGAATAATGTTCTTGTCGCTCTTTTGGGAAATGGCTTTTTTCTTTGGGATGTACAATCGGCCTACCTAATAGAGCAGTGGATAAAAAAGTACAATCATTTAGTGGGTCAATGGTTCACCACATTGGCCTTTTTCGATGCATACAATTCCTTTGGAACATTTGCATTTAACCATCCCAGTTTTATATATCCGACTATAATCGAGGATTCTCCTTATTTGATTCAGGCAAAGTCTTTAGGACACCCCTTAATCCCAGATGAAAAACGAATCAATAGTGATTTGGACTTGGGTAAAAAGGATTTTTTCGTAGTCACAGGAGCAAACATGGCAGGGAAAAGTACTTTTTTACGCACCGCCTCTTTGTTTGTTTTAATGTCCAACTTAGGTTTACCTGTGTGCGCAGACCAAAGTACGTATGTTCCCATCAAGCTTATTACGAGTATGCGAACAACTGATTCCCTCGCCGACCAGAGTTCTTATTTTTTCTCGGAGTTGACAAGACTCCAATTTATTATAGAGCAATTGGAAAGGGATAGCTATTTAGTGGTACTGGACGAGATTTTGAAAGGAACCAATAGCGTGGACAAGGCACAGGGCTCCAAAAAACTCATTGAACGTTTGGTTGAGAGAGGAGTGCCGGGTATCATAGCCACCCATGACTTAAGTCTGTGCGAGATTGCTAACGATTTAAACGAAGTCAAGAATTATTTTTTCGAGACCGAAATCAATAAAGAGGAGTTGCAGTTTGACTACCAATTGAAAGAAGGGGTTTGTAAGAACATGAATGCTTCTTTCTTATTGAAGAAGATGAGAATAGTCAATTAGTCGGATTTTGAGCAGCTATTAAAATAAGTGGAAGTTTGAAATTATCCATCGGCTAGTTCTTTGTACAGCCAGTTTTTGGCGTGGTGTTGAAAGATGGTGCTCCGCTCTGCTGTTTTCTACTCAAAGCTTTCAATCATAACCGTAGTTTCCAACAATCTCGCTTTTTTTCTTCTGATTTTATCAAAACTAACCTGTCTTACCTTTCCAAAAGTCGATTTCGTCTCAATATCGTGGATAACTTTCAAAAGCGAATTGAACCTACCTTCAATTATGAAAGTATAGGTAACTGAGCTACCTGTTTTATCCTTTACAATATGAGCTTCATTAAAATCAAGAATACGGACTTTTAAAGAATCGCTTCGTTCGTTTAAAAACTTGAGGATGTTATTTTCATTGGATTCATTCTCAAGGTTCAGACTAAACAATGTCGAATCTAGTTTTTCTTTTTTGTCCGTCAATAGTACCAATTGACTGGGAAGGTTCTGAAAGTATTCATTTTTACTCTTTAAAACTCCATACTCCTCCCGCAGCCCAATAGTTTTGTTTATCGCAAGCTTAAAACATAGAAAAAGCAAGAGTAACAAACCTATGGAAGTTGCCCAAATTTTATTTTTTGTTTTCATGGTTTAGTACTATTAAGAGTTTAAAAAAGGAACTTTTTGAGGTTTCGTAATCATATTCTGTTGTCTTAATCCTTTCTATCCACTCCATGTTTTCCAGATGAATTATCCAATTAGAGAAGTCTTTGTGATTTGAAGTAATACCAGATACGTTTACGGTTCCTTCAATATACTCTATGGGATTTCCTTTTTTTACTGGTTTTCTTAAGGGTTGGTAGGTGAGATTGCTCAAAAGTATTGTGGTCGGAACACTTTGTCCTAATTCATCAAGATAGTAAGAGACCCTTGAATTTGAGTTTATCAAAGCTTTGGCAAGTCGCGTTTCTTTTAGCGCCACATCTTCTTTTAACTGTTGCAATCGGTCAACGCTATTTTCGCTAAACATCTGTTCTTGCCTCATTTCATTCACCTTGCTGGAATACTCTGAAAAGACTAAAAAGTTGGACAGGAGAACGAGCAATACAATACTCAGGGAAAAACGCATAAAGAGCGTTAAAAAACGCTTCTCTTTATAATCATTTCTCAATTGATTACTTAAGTCCAGCGTATTGGATTCAATATGTTCTCCTTGCAATAGCCCCATGAGTATTGCTCCAAAAGCCAAAAGAGCGGTATTTTTAATCTGGATACTATTAATCGAATAGTACTGCTCAGCAACTGATTCTTGTTTGGTCAGTACTACTGGCTGTTTTTCTGGCTTGAAATCCAAAACGTGATTTGATGTTTTGACTTCACTCTCTTGGATGTACTCAATTAAAGGATACAGAGGGGACAAGCCCAAGGATACGTTTAGAACAGGAACGTTTTGCGCTAGTAGTTTCTCCAAAATCCCATCAATTTCATCTTTCCGGGTAATAGAAACAAACCTATGTCTTCTTAGGGGATAGGCATGGTAATAGATTTTTTCAAAATCCAGGCTGGGAAAAGCACTGCTGATGAGAGCATGGTTTTTTAAAGATGGATTGGAATGAATATTCTTTGAAAGAACAATATTACTGTTTATCGCCAAACAAAGCGGAACATTTTTCTCCAACTGTTCGAATAACTCATCCAAAACAGTAAAAGACCATTGATTTTCGATGGTCAACTCCTGTTTTTTCTTTTTCACCAATATCAGGTTATATCTTGGGTTTTTTTGGACATGGAATACCTCAAGACCATAAAATTTGGACCCTTCGAACAAATAGGATTTTATACGGTTTATCACTAGTAGATTACAGTTGGTTTTATCAGAATTGTAAGTTTTTGTTTGGTATCCTCTCTCCTCCGTTTGCTGAACAACCATTTAATTACAGGTATTCTTGCCAACACGGGCACTCCACTTCCGGTATCATTTTTAATTTTCTCCTCTAACCCTCCAAGGATGGCCAAATCTTGGTTTTGCATTCTAATAATGGAGCTGAATTCACGTGAAGTAAGACCCGGAGGAGCATCCTCGTCGATTCGTTCAGAGCTAAAATCTGATTGAATCACATTAATATCCAAAGTGACCTGTCCGTTTCCAGAGACCAAGGGTTTAATGCTTACCGCTAATTCTGCATCGATAGGTTGAAAATTCCGTATTTCAGAAGCGGTGGGAATCTGTGAGCCAAAAAAGTTTTGACTGGTGACTACATAATATGTGGTTTCACCAATAGACAAATTGGCCCTATGACCATTTAAAGTAGAGAGTTTTGGAGTAGATTTAATCTTAATATTTCCATTAGCTTCCATGGCTTTGATAGTCGCAAAAAATTCCGGGACTACTCTTCCAATATTGAAAGAGCCAAAACCATCAAATCCACCAATTATCTTGTTGACCGTATTGGCGCCTAAGGTCAAATCGGTCTCTGGGAAAAGATTTCCGGAGGTCTCGACAGGACTATCGCCAATTCCCCAGCTAATACCGGTTTCAACCGTTGCGGTCTTTCTTACTTCTATGAGCATTACCTCAATAAGCACAACAGGTACCGGTTTGTCTATTTCCTTAAGAAACTTCTTAAATCGATTAATATTCGCTGCGGGCCCACTTATTAAAAAACTATTAAGTTCAAAGTCTATTTTGATATCTAGGTCAGCAATAACCTCATCGGGTAGGATGTTGACTATAGCTTCTGCACTTGAAGCATAATCATTGAATTGTTCCACTCGCGTATTTACTCTATTCTGATTACCGATATTGTTTACATTCCTTTGGTTTCCGTTGTTAAAACCACCGCCTAGGTAATTTACCCCACCTGGAATGGTTCGCCCAGCGGATCGTCCAAAACCTGCAGATTGCATAGGATCCCCCAAAAGTTCAATGGACCTATGCATCATTTGAACGATTTCAAATTTGCGAACACTCAATTGATCTACAGTACCAAAAAAGTAACGATCATCCTCTTTTTTAAAGGTAAATTCAAGAGCGGTTTGATATGCTCCGCTGGTATTGGGTACGTTTCTATTCTGATTCCTGTTCTGGGATTGTCTCGTGTTTTGAGGCGGTGTGTTGCTAGCATTCTGAATTGGACTATTTTTCTTCTCAAATATCTTTGTTAATAGTTCGTCATAGTAGATATGTTTGGCCTTAAAACTGATACTTCCGGCCTCCTCAAGTGGAGTAGCGACATAAATGTCCAAATCCAAGTCCAGACTTATTTGTTCTATGATGTTTTGTACAGGGACATTTCTAAAATCAACATTCAAAATTCGATTTATAGTGTCCAAAATCTGGTATTGAAAACCATTGCCAGCTAAATATCTTCTGTTGTTTCCTTCGTCTTCCGAAATCATCTTATCGAAAACAAAAAATCCATCCCGAGATTTAGAGAATTCTAAATTGTTGGTTGCGGCCAGTTTTTCCATGGCTAGACTAAAGGGAACATCCTTGAGATAAAGTGTTAAAGGGATATTGTCCATATCATTGGCGTACAAAAGATTCTCTCCGGATACACTAATTAATTTTCGGAAAACTTTTTGCAATGGATCTCCTTTTAAATCGATGGAAATAAGGTCGTTTACGGCATCATAGCTAACCGTCACCTCTTTTTCGGGGACTATTTCCGGAGGAGGGATGAACTTTCTTATGGAAAGAATGTTTCCTGTGAAGTCAATTTCAAGATCATATTCCTTACATAAAAAAAGCAAAAGGTCTATAACAGTAACGTTGGAGAAATTATTTACGATGTTGATCCCCTGCAAGCTTTGATCCACATTGAAATTGAGCTTGTGCACTTGGGAAACTGCCAGTAAAAAATTACTTAAGGATACACTGTTGATATTAATATCAAGTTTTAAGTTTTCCTGTAAACCCGGATTCTCAAGAGCAGTAAGCTCCAGATTGTTCTTGATTTTTAAAATTCTTTGATTTTCCTGACCGTAGTTAAGAAACGCAAACAACATAAAAAGTAAGCACAGACTTTTCTTCATCGGAACAATCAATTAATTAATAATGGAAAAATTTCTTCAATAGAAGTGGTTCCTTGTTGGACAAGTCTTATTGCATTATCACGCAAGGAGTGTATTTGGTTTTTGCTGAGGTAATCATCTATTTCATGAACGTTATCTTTTATCATTGGAATTAAGGATGTTGTGATTGGAATTATTTCATAAATCGCTTGTCTTCCCTTATATCCCGTATGATGACATTTTTGACATCCTGTAGGGACGAAATGGCGCGTAAGCGTTTTTGGTGGTATATAGTTATTGGGAAAAGTGGCTTTCTCCAGTCCTTCAACACGTTTGCAACTGTCACACAACACCCTTACCAAACGTTGTGCAAGGCTAATGTTTAATGTGTTTCCAACCAAAAATGGAGGAATTCCCATATCGATTAGTCTTGAAATAGTAGCCCATGCAGAATTGGTATGGATAGTGGATAGAACCAAATGCCCTGTTAAAGCAGCTCTTATAGCCATGTTGGCTGTTTTGGCATCTCTAATTTCTCCCACCATGATTATATCTGGATCTTGTCTTAAAAAAGTTCTGAGCGCACTAGAAAAATCTAACCCTATGTGTTCTTTTAACTGAACCTGATTTACTCCTTGCAAAGTGTATTCTATCGGGTCTTCAATAGTTAAAATATTGGTCTTTGCATTGTTGAGTAGTTTTAAGGTTGCATAGAGCGTAGTGGTTTTTCCAGAACCCGTTGGCCCTGAAATAAGCAGAATTCCATTGGGTTTTTTTATGGCTTCCAAATAGGTTCGGAGTTCATTCTCATTAAATCCTAAGTCGTCTAGTTGTACAGATTGGGTATCCTTGTTAAGAATACGGAGCACAATTTTTTCCCCGAAATGCGTAGGTAAGGAAGAAACCCTAATATCAAACTTAGAATTGTCCGTATTCATACTTATTCTTCCATCCTGAGGCAACCTTTTTTCAGCTATGTCCAAATTCGAACGGATTTTGATTTTGTTGATAATAAGAGGATACTCCTTTAGCGGAATTGTTGACTGCTCCATTAGTTTGCCATCTAATCGGAAACGTACTCTACAGATTTCCTCGTAAGGTTCAAAATGGATATCGCTGCTCCCTATTGCTTTTGCGTTGGCCAATAATCTTTCCAAGAAGTCTGGGGAATAATGAAGTTCGCTCTTCTCCTGTTGGGTTATTTGTCGATAGTTGGCGGTAAGGTAATCTTGTAAAACCTCTGAGGGGAGATACTCGAGCTTAATCTGATGATTTAACACGATGCTAAGTTCAGAACCGAGATTTTCGGTATCATCTGAATCTGTCCAAAAGACCAAAACTTCATTTTCAACTTCTTTCGGAACTATTCTGTAGAAGAAAGCTTGCTCAGAACTAATTTTTTGTAAAAGTTCTGGATGAATGGATAATTTTTTTTCTAGACTAGTAGACATGAAGTAGGGGTTTTTCCAATAACAGATTCAACAAGATTGTAGATGCCAAAAAAATGCCCATCAATCCTGCAAGGGGGATACTTTGGGCAAATAAATTGTTTTTGAAAATCAAATAAAAAAGAAGGGAAAAGATGATTGAAAAGACAAAAAGAAAGCTAAAAGTCAGAATAGGAAACCCCGAAGCAAAGGCATAAAAAAAAAGAATGTCCCCGAGTCCCAAACTGTAATTGACAAATCGTCTTTTCAAAATTAATCGGGTATATAGGTAAAGAATCAACAGTATCGCACTCACGAGCAAAAAATTGAATCCTATGCTGAGGAACAAGATGTATTTGTCATGAACTTTGATAGAGTGTATGGTAATAAGTAATATCAAAAGCAATGGAAACAGAAACCAATACACTTGACGCTCCTTAAAATCTTGTAGGACTATGTAGCAAAGACATAGAATAGTAAGTAAGTATAATATGAACATCTTAGTCTTTGATTGTTTGTCGAGGATTGCCGTTTTCGTCTATTTCCCATACATTGAATACCCCATCGCCATCAAAATCGGTTATGGCTTCTGCTCGTGCAATGAACGCATTGTTTTCGGCACTTACTATTTGATAAACATAATTTGCCGTCCCATTCTCCTTTACGGTCTGCGGAGCTTCAAAATCCAATTCCTGAAGGTTTTGGGAATATTTGCTATGTAGATATCTGTAAGTAGTCTGAGAATTATAAATAGCTTTTAATTGTACTTGGGCCTCTACACTTTTTGCCTTGGATATAAGTGGCATTAAATTGGGTAAGGCCAATAAAAGAAGTATTCCAATAATTGCCAGTACAATCAGGGTTTCCTGTAAATTTATGGCTGGTATTTTCTTTGTCATATTCGGTTTGTTGTTTCACAATCCGAATACGTAAATCACCTATTTGAAATTCAAATTTTCGGTGGTGTTCGAATTGCTTTTAATTAATTCTTTCTTCAGTTCCAATGCTTTATTTTCATATATGCCCATATAGTCAATCAGATTGTCCAAAGTCTTTATACAATTTTTCCTGTCTTCCAGATTCAAATAGCATAAAGAAATATACCATAAGGCATGCTCTTTATAAGCATTGTCATCAATTGTTTTGAATACACTTAACGCCTCTTTTGTTCTGTTTTCTTCAAGATAAGAGGTGCCTAAATACATTTTGATAATATCATCTTCAGGATATTTCTGTACAAGTAGTTCGAAATAGGATATTACTTCACCATACTTCTTACTTGAGTAATCATTTAATACTTGTTGGGGTATTTGTTCTTGACTCCCTCTTTTAATGTCTTCCATAGGGTAAGCGGAATAGTATTCCTCAAACAGATTATCCCTACTGGGTTCATATGTTGTCCAAATGATTCCTAAACCAATAAGAATGGCAAGAGAAGCCGCTATTCGAAAAAACCCTTGGTTTCTTTTCTTATTTTGTTTAAAAGAAACATCCTTTTCAACCTCTTGAATTCTTTTACGGAAATCAATCGCGTCAAAATCTGCCATTGCTTCATGCAATAGTTTATGTTTCTCCAGCTCCTTTTTCAAATTCGGATCTGCATTTAGCTTCTTGTCAAAGGCTATCTTCTCCTCTTTTGAGAGTTTTCCATTTAGGTAATCTTCCAAAAGTTCAAAAAAATCGGGAGTATTATTGGGTTCGTATTTACTCATTCTTATAAAGCTCTTTAAAAAGAGGGCTTTCCTCTATAATTTCAATTAGTCTTGCTTTACATTCGAACTTTTTTTTCCGAGTGTAACCCACACTATATTGCATTAGTTCTGAAATTTCTATCATGGTTTTGCCAGAAAAAAAATACCTCAATACTTTTTGACAGGTTTCCCCCAAGCTCAAAAAGCTTTTGTGAAATAAGGTCTGTCTTTGTTCCTTTTCAAGACGTTCAATAATATCAGAGTTAATTTCATCCGTTATTTCTGGAATTTGTTTCCATTCAAGTGATTTTTTTCGCTTTCTAAGTGTATTCATCCATATATTCCTGCATACCGCAAAAATATAGGTTGTCAAAGAACAATTGAGGTCAAGAGAATCAGATTTTAATTTCTGATAAGTGAATACCAAAGCATCTTGAAATACATCTTTGGCGTCAACTTCGGTTCCAGAGTTTTTTGTTACAAAGCTTTTGACAACGGGATAATATCTGAAATAGATATCCTCCAATAATTCTTTATCTCCCGAAACAAAACCTAAAATATCTCCTCTTTCCTCTCTTTTATTCATGTATTAATGTTATGGCATGGATAAGTGTTACCCTAATTTTTATCTGGGTTGAAGATTTTCCAAGAATTAAAAATAAGGTTTATCGCGCTAATCATAGTGGGTCAAAGTAAAATTCCACTCCTTTTAAAACATCATTTTAAGAAGATATTTCTGTAAATCAGGGTATTAAAAAATGCCATCCTTGTTCAGAAATTATTTGAAGAAACCCCTGCTAAAAAAAATGCTTGTCAAAAAAAAATTACTTCTAGGGGGTAACATTTGGCTTGCTTTTAACATTCATTAACAAGAATGTACTTCATAACACTGTTCGAAACTCACTAAATCTCGGTGGTCAACTTCCAACATTGGATATGTTGTACGATAAGCTTTTCTACCAAATAGAAAGGATTACGAGAATAAATTTTAAACAAAATCAACCTGAAAATGAAAAAGCAATTGTTTTGGACTATACAAATAGTCTTCCTCTCAATCTCCATGATTTCTTTTGCCCAAGGAAATGGCACACCATGGACTGACTCAAATGGTGATCTAGTATATACCCAAGGCAATGTGGGCTTGGGAACCCTAACCATACCCAATGAATATCATCTTGCCGTTCAGGGTGCTGTCATAAGTGAAGAAGCTGAAGTGAGATTGCAATCGACCTGGCCTGACTATGTTTTTGAAGAAGATTATGAACTTCCCACTTTAAAAGAGGTAGAAGAACATATCCGGGAAAATGGCCATCTTATTAATATACCTTCTGCGGAAATGGTAGGTAATTCTGGTTTTGATGCAGGAGAGATGAACAGGTTGTTATTGGAAAAGGTAGAGGAGTTGACATTATACATAATAAATCACAAAAAAAGAATTGAAAAATTACAAGGAAACAAGAAGTACATTAAGAAATCAGAACATACGGCTCCTTTAGTTTTAGAAAAAAGTGCCATTCCAAGTTCTACATTTCCATTTGCAGATATTGTTTGGCAGGAAGATTTCGCGGGCTTGGCCAATGGAGCTACCTCGGATAACGGTTCTACATCATGGAGTTCTTCTATTACCCCAAGCGGTACCGCAGAGGTTCAAAATGGTTTGTTCGCTTTTCAAGGAATTAATGGTGGTTCCAATGCCACGTGGGTTTCCGAAGACATAGATATTAGCAACCACACGAATATCAGTATTTCATATCTGGTGGGGGATGCCGCTGATGGTGAAAAAGAAACCAGTGATTACGTCAGGGGATATTATGTTCTAGACGGTGGTTCAAGAGTTCAGTTTGCTAACATTACAGATGACATTCCAACTCCGCAAACACAGTCCATTACCGGACTTAGCGGTAGCACCATTAGAATAGAAGTTGATTTCAGGGTAAGCTATGGAAACGAGACGTACAATATTGACAATGTTGTTGTAGAAGGTGATTTGATAAATCCAACAGATACTACGCCACCATCTGTTCCTGCATCGCTTTCCAGCGGATCTGTTTCAGAGACCTCTATAACCTTGAGTTGGGCGGCTTCCTCTGATGATGTTGGGGTTGTTGGGTACAATGTATATCAAGATGGTGCGCTTCAGGCGGGTAGTATAACAACATTAAGCCATGTAGTAACAGGTCTATCAGCTGGTACTAGTTATGATTTCAGAGTTTCCGCAGTAGATGCTGCGGGTAATGAAAGTGGTCAAAGTGGTGTTTTGTCTGTGAGTACAACCTCTGCATCCTCTGGTAGTTTATGGACAGAATCCGGGAGCAATATTTCATATACTTCTGGGAATATTGGAATAGGAACAGCTTCAATACCTTCTGGATATCGTCTTGCAGTAAATGGAAAGATACTTGCGGAAGAGTTAAAAATACAGCCACAATCCCAATGGCCCGATTATGTTTTTCAATCAGATTACTTCTTGCCCTCATTGGAACAAGTGGAAAAATATATTAAAGAAAATGGACACTTAGAGGATATACCTTCCGCGGCGGAAGTAAAACAAAATGGAATCGAGCTTGGAGAGATGAACAAAAAGTTGTTGGAAAAAATTGAGCAGTTGACTTTGTACATCATATCGATGGATAAGACAATAACCAATCTAGAAGCCGAACAATCAGAAAAATAATCTTGTATTAATCACAAAAAAGTAAAGGATGAACAAGTTGACTTTACCCTTGGCATTTTGTGCCCTTGCCCTTAGCATTTTCACTCTTTTCTCTCATTTTCAAAAATCGGAACTAGCCTATGTAGATATAAACAAGCTTGTAGAAGGATATGAAAGGACTAAGGTTGAGCGGATGGAATTCAATAAAAAAGCTGAAACGCTAAAGGCAAATGTGGATAGTTTGATGACCGGATGGGAAACAGATTTGAAGTCCTATGAGAAAGAACGACTCTCTATGTCCAAGAAGGAAATCCAACTGAAACAAGAGTTATTAAAAAACAAGCAACAGCAGATAAGTAATTACCAAAAAGCAGTTCAGAATCAGTTAAAAGAAGAAGACCAAAGGTTGACTCAAACAGTAATCAATGATATCAATGATTACCTCCAAGAATATGGAAAACAAGAGGGGTATAGAATCATTTTGGGAGCAAAGGGTGATGGTAATTTAATGTATGCCGAAGAAGCCTCCGATTTAACGGAAATCATTTTGGAGGATTTGAACAATTCATATAAAACATTGTAATGCGAGATGTATTCCTATCATATCTGTCAAATTCTTTTAGAAGGTGGAATATAATCTTGTTGATGGTTTTATGCTGTGTTGTCTTTCAATCTTGCCATAAGAAGGTGTTCAAAACCAAACAGGACTTATTGGCTTATGTTATGGAAGAAAAACATGAGTTTACAAAGCATAGGCAGGTTAATGGGGTTGATTTTGTTCTTACTTACAGACCTACGGATTTGTTGGTAGCCCAAGAGATTCAGATAGGCCAAGAACAAAACCAAATCGAAAAACTCAGAGACAAGTATTCGCGGTATATGTATTTCAATCTTTCTATGTCCTACAAGAATCGGGAAGTTCTGACCGCAGCCCTTCGGGATAGGAGTAAGTACCAACATGTATTAAAAAATCTTGCCTTCAACATGAGAGATAAGATTAAAATCTACAATGAGGAGGGCGAAACCTTTCCAGTAGCAGACTGCATCTTTCCAAGAATGTATGACTTGGACGGAAAAAACACCTTGTTATTGGTGGTGAAAAGAGATGAACAGTTACTGAAGAACAATTCATTCAAAATCACCTTAAAAGACATCGGGTTGTATACTGGCGAGGTAACGTTTAAAGTGCCTTCAAAAGCGATTTTACAACAACCCAGTTTAAGTTTCGAGTTATAGGAAACAAACACATAGACTAAAAAAAGAACTGCACAAAAATACCAACCATGAAGAACACTACTAAACTCAGCCATAAACTCATAGCGGTTTTTCTAACGTTTACTTTTCTTCCAAGTTTGCTGCCAGTAAACTATATCATGGCATCCAATACAGGACCTAACGCACCGGAAGCGGCGGGTTTTGAGCCCGTTGATGCTACCGATATGGTGAATTTGGGCTCTGGGGACTTGGCATATTCCCTTCCCTTGATGGATGTGGATGGTTTTCCAATAACCTTAGGATATCATGCCGGTATAACATCTACCTTGGATGCATCATGGGCAGGATTGGGATGGTATTTGAATACTGGTGCAATAAACAGACAACAGATTGGTGTTCCTGATGATTGGAAAGGTGGTACTGCCATCAATTTCATCTCGTATGAGGATGCTGAGACCACATATAACATTGGTGTTGGTTTTGCGGCTGGACCCGCTGAAGCCGGTGTAGGAGTATCCTGGGGAGGAAACAAAGGAATCTCCGGTTCGGTAAGTGCAAGTGTTAGCCTTAGTAACTTAGGCGCAGTAAGCACTGGTGATAATCTGGATGTTGGTATTGGTGCAAGTGCCAGTACCGATGGCGGATATTACATTGGGGGCTATGCTAATGCAAGGCTAAGTAAGAACTCCAAAGTAGGGATAAATGCCAGCGCAGGGTATTCTTCTAGCGGTTGGACCGCATCTGGTAACCTTGGACTTACCCAAAGCAATTCCTCAAGAGTTTCAAGTATTGGTATTGGTTATGATACAAGCGGTACGTTTTCAATAAATGGTGGAGGTGGTGGAGTAGAAGGTATTACTGGTGGTGGTGGAATGAGTATGGGCAGTTTTTCTTCTGGGGATTATGATGTTTCTGTCAGTAATCAGGGGTTTAAAATTTCTGGGCAGGGAATTGGAATACCAGTTTTCTTGAAATTTGGAAGAACAAAAGTTACCTATTCCTTGAGAAAAGGGTATAAGGATACCGCCTATGGAGCTATGTATTCCGCCGTTGCATCCAAACCTAATCCTACGGTTTCACCAGATAACTTGTTTACGGATTATCAGAATCGATATACCTATATGGATGTGTATGAACAGACGCTTCCTCAAGAGGAAGAAGAGTTTATTACTGACTTTAGACCCAACGAAGAAAAACTCAATTTCACCTATGCAGGCTATGATAATTTTGAAGTGCAGGCCAACGGATTGAATGGTCGCTTAAAAGCCCGTATTTTTGATAATGTTACTCTGTTCAATAGAGGATTTGATGCTTCTGATACTGAAGAAAGTAATAGGAAAAAACATGTATTCTACCACAAGTCAGGGTTGACATCCACTAGAGGATTTGGTCAGGGCACCAACCACCAAATGCAGATGTATTTTGAAGGTGGTTTTTCTTCTCGAGAATTAATAGCGCCAAGTACTAATGATTTCACTGGAAGCTCCTTGAGTACCTTGGTGGACAATCCTCCGCCGTTCGAATCCAGTTTTGCAAGTAAGTTGGACAAAAGAGCAACCACTCCTTCTTATGTTGAGGTGTTTACAAATGAAGAGTTATACAATGGTGGTTTAGCTTTAGGAATAGTGGAGCCAGAAAACCTTCCTTTTTCAGTAAGGAACAATTCTAATGTAGTAGACCCAGATGGTATTGGAGCTTACAAGATTACATCACCAGATGGTAAAACCTATCATTTTACCATACCTGTTTATCATTATGAAACAGTAAAAAGAACTCTACTTAAAACGGCCAATCAAAACCCATATGATGCTGATGACGTTTCCGAAAGCCGTCAATATAACAAGTATGCAACACATTGGTTGCTAACTGCGGTTACAGGACCGGACTACGTTGATACTAATAGTGATGGTAGGGTTGGAGGCAATGATTACGGGTATTGGGTACGTTTGGACCACGGTAAATGGTCAGATGGGTATACATGGAAGCAACCGTATGAAGATGAAGCCAGACTATATACAACAAATCGATTATCTGAAATTGATGATGAGGATTTCGGTTATTTTTCATTTGGTCGAAAGCAACTGTATTACCTAAACAAAATTGTATCAAGGGAACATACGGCATTCTTTGTTAAGGATATTCGCCATGATGCTGTTGGGAAAACGTTTCGATATTCATTTGCCAATGCAAATGCCGGTATTGGGGGTAATGGCCCTGATGAAATTGGGGCTACGGGCAATCAAGGCGGTTTAAACCAATCCGATGAAAATCTTCATGTACGGGAGCTGTTTGTTCCCTATGAGGAAGAATATACGCTTAGATTGGATAAGATTGCTTTGGTAAAAAATGATGTTGCCAGTAATTTACAAACTAATAGTGGCAGCAATCTGGGTAGTGGATTGTCCAATTATCAGGAAAATCAGATAGTAAATGGAACATGGCGCTCACCCGATTTCCGAAATGCCTATTCGGCCAACTATGAATATCTCCTTCATCAAGAAGATAACGTGATTGATGTCAATGATTTTACTGCCTCAGGAATTCAATCCAACGTATTGCGGGAAATTCGTTTCCAACATAGTTATGATTTGGCAAAAAACTCCCCAAATTCCATTGTTACTGCACAAAATCCATTTAAAGGAAAACTCACTTTGGACCGAGTACAGTTTTTAGGTAAGGGGGGAGCTAATTACATGCCACCTTATGCTTTTGAGTATTATGATGAAGAAAAAGAAAATATTTCATTAGCAGGAATTCGACAGGACCTTAAAAACGAGCTTAATATCACCAACGATGATGACCCAAGATATAGAAGAGAGTACACGAAAAGGAAAAATCTTTTTGTTGACAACTGGGGTTATATTCAAGGAGATGAGGATCGTTGGAGCCTTAAAAGTATCCAACTTCCACAGGGGGCCACAATCAATCTGACCTATGAGGAGGACAAGTATTGGATAGAAGCCTTTGCCCGTAGATACTGGGAAGATAACCTTCAATTTGCTGTTAAAAGAGATGGAAATGCTGTACCGGGATCTTACATGTACATATATATAAGGAATGAGGATGGTATTTCTTCAAGTTCTCAAGTAGACTTCAATGATTACTTTACAATAGGAGAACAGGTTTATCTTGACCTATGGCTTATCAGAACTTACGATAATGGAATTTTTTCTGAAGACTTTCTGGGAGGTATTGATTTACCAGGGAATTATTCATATAGACCCGAGGTTGATCAGATAGCCGATAATACACTTGTAATAAAAGTGTACAGAGACCCTCTAAATCCCTTAGATTTCTGTCCACCTTCATCATCATCTACCAGATGCGATACAAGAGCGGTTATTGATAAATCGAATGCTTTTGATTTTGACCTACTTGCATATTTTGATAATGAAGGAAAGGGTTCAAACAAACATGTTCAGCTACCCAGGGGAGAATATGAAAATAGTGTGGGAGATGGTGCTGACCATCATACAATGTCCTATAAACTTTTGGCAAATAAAGTACCTGAGAATGAGATTGGTGGAGGCCTAAGAGTAACAAAAATTGAAACTCTTTCTAGCGATGGAAATACTGGTGTTTTAGAGTATAATTATAATTTCCCAACTGGACATGAAAGGGCTGGGCGTTCATCGGGTATTACCAGTTTTTCACCTGTTGATGGGCTTAAATTCGTTCCATATCAATCAGAGTTGCCTAACCCAGGGGTCCAATACGAATATGTTACGCTTTTTAGAAAAGATGGAAATGGTGATATTCTTGATTACACACGATATAATTTCCATGTCCTTAAACCGGTATTTGACATATTCAAAGAAAATATAGTTTTAGAAGGTCATGAAGACTTACAAACTAATCCAAATCAAAGCCCTCTTTTTGAGGCCTCTGTAGCATCGCAGAGTCAAGGAGATATTACGTCCAAGTCTATTGATGTCCGTGTGAATACCGCTATCCTAGGACAGTTTAAAGAAATAACACAATACAATCCTTTTGGGCATGCCATATCAAAAGTAAGCTATGACTATACTAATGGCGAACCTTTGACTGAAGACGGTAAAGGGTATGTCAGGGAATCCTTCAACAGCCTTAAATCTGTTTTTCAGTCTAATACAGATGGTGTGAATAATATAAACCTAGATGGTAGATTGTTGAGCATATCCACCCGGACAGACTATAGCAATATGTTACAAAAGGTCACTAACCAGGCGAATGGATTGACCACAAGTGTAGAGTATGGTGAAGTGGATGCTATTTTGGGTAGCTTCCGGGAAAGCAAAACTTTGCTAGCTGATGGTACTTATAAACGGGAATATCGAATTCCTGCCTATGAAGTGTATAGCGATATGGGACCAAAAAGTCTTGCTCCTGCTAACAAAAACATGTTGACACAAGAGGCCATGATGATTACGGACGTTGGTTCGGGTTCACAATGGAATAGTACAAGTGCGACGGTAACTACTTGGAAAAATTCAACCCTTTATAATGCGGATGCTTCTCCAACCAACGATGGGATTTGGAGAAAACATGAATCCTACGTTTGGGACAATACCCTGGATGCAAAAGGTACTTTTGGTCGGGTAATTACCTCTTCAGATTTCGATTGGAATGGTAGTGAGCAAACCAACCCGCAATGGCAAAAGATATCGGAAACCACCCGTTATGATAATTGGTCTTCGCCATTGGAAGTAAAGGACATCAACGATACTTATGCATCTACTAAAATGGGAGATAATGCAACCAAGATATATGCATCCGGAAATGCGGGCTATAATGAGATTTTTTATTCGGGAGCTGAGGATTTAAATGGTTCTGATTTTGGGGGTGAAGTTCTTAAGGGAACTGCTCAAGAAAATTCAACCTATGCTCATACGGGTAGTAAGTCTTTGCGTATTACTTCTGGGCAAAATGCATTCCAAGTTGCCGTCACAGAGGGTAAAATAGACCAGTATAAAGTTTCTCTTTGGTCGAGGTTTGGAAACCATTCTGATACCCGTGTAAGAGTGGGCTCTACAACTGTATCACCTACGGTTGGTGAAACGGTCAGAGCTGGAGAATGGGTGCAATTAAATTACTACTTCACAGTAAGTGGAACCCAAAATATTGAGGTCTTTACCAGTGGAGGAACCTTATATGTTGACGATTTTAGACTTCATCCTGTGAATTCCAGTGTGAACTCTTATGTCTATAACCAATGGGATGAGCTTACCCATATTTTGGGTGCCAATAATATGGGGACTCAGTATGAATATGATTCCGCTGGAAGATTGTCCAATACTTATACAGAGGTTGCTGACTTTAACGGAGCGGGAACAGGAGGGTTTAAACAGACCAGTAATCACCAATATAACTATCAGGATTTGGGAGGCAATTGATCTTAAGAGAATTACTATCCAAAAGGATAAGATGGATAAATACGCATAAAACAAAACGCAACTAAAAAAGTAGCTGACCATGAAACAATCACTAACCAAATTATATACCCTTACCATTTTACTCTGTTTGGTGAGCATGTATGGAGTCAAAGCACAGTCTGCATCCATAGGCGGACCATCTCCTTCGGGAACTATTAATGTAGGGGATACCCGAACATTTTCTGTAGGTGTTAGTGGTGCCCAAAGTGTGTTAAACATTAACTGGTCCTCAAGTTCCAATTATACCATTGTATCTGGTCAAGGTACTTCCACTGCAACAATACGATTCACAAAGGTGGGGAGTGTTTCAGTTAGGGCTACTGTTGTTATTATGCCTTCCTTTCAAAGTCTATATGCATCAAAAACGGTATCTGTAAATGGAACGGTCGTCGGTCCTGTAAGCATAACTTCTGGACCTACCTCTCGATGTGAAGGAGGAGGATCTTCTGATTATAACGCTAGTGCTTCAAATGCCAATAGCTACAGTTGGTCATTAAGCCCTTCCTCAGCAGGAAGTATTAATAGCTCCACCGGTTTGGTAAGTTGGAATAGTAACTTTTCAGGGACGGCAACGGTTTCCGTTACGGCTTTTGGGGACAATAATAGTAGTAGCTCAACGTCACGATCAGTAACGGTTAGGGATGTTCCTGGTACTCCACCGCCCATCAGCGCCTCCAACTCGTCATTATGTAGTGGGCAATCAACAACCATTACTTTGGCAGGCTCTGCCCTTGGTATACGGTATACACTTTTTAAAAATGGTACTTCAGTAGGTTCTAGGACCTCCACCGCTTTCGGACAACAACTATCCTGGTCCAATATGACCGCCGGCAGTTATTATGTGAGGGCCTCCAATCCCAGCAATACTTGTGGGAATGGGCCAGCTAACAGTTCAATTACTGTTACCTCCCAACAAGGTTTAGGTAGCAATATAGTACTTAACAATGGAGGTGCCAGCACCCGATGTCAAGGTTCTGGAACAACCCCCTTTAATGTTACAGGAGGTTCCAGTGGTAATACCTATCAATGGTCTGTTTCAGGTAGCGGAAATACAATATCTGGTTCAGGTAGAAACGCAACCGTGACTTGGAGTCCAAGTTTCGGGGGCAGTACGGCTACCATTTCGGTAGTGGTTAGGAGTCAGTGTGGTACAAGCACAACAAGAACTCGCAGTGTTGTGGTTGATCGCACAACCTCTACACCTCCTCCTTTGAGTGCTTCGGAGACGACTATTTGTAGTGGTTCTTCTACTACCCTTACTCTTGCTGGTTCGGCTTTGGGGGTTCAATACACACTGTATAGAAATGGAAGTTCTGTTAGTTCGCAGACCTCGACTCAGTTTGGTCAACAATTATCATGGTCAGTTAGTTCTGGAGGAAGCTATAATGTCAGAGCTAATGACCCTGGTACA
Source organism: Bacteroidota bacterium (assembly GCA_039184805.1). Lineage (GTDB taxonomy): Bacteria > Bacteroidota > Bacteroidia > Flavobacteriales > Flavobacteriaceae > Flagellimonas. The sequence goes on from JBCDAX010000001.1 coordinate 246,941, forward strand.
TCCTGTGGACAGGGCCCGGCAGGAAACACCGTTAATATAACTTCTCAACAAGGCTTGGGTAGCAATATAGTTCTCAATAACGAAGGTGCCAGTACCCGATGTCAGGGTTCAGGAACCACTGGCTTCAACGTTACCGGAGGGTCGAGTGGTAATACCTACCAATGGTCCGTGTCTGGTGGTGGAAACACGATATCAGGTTCTGGTAGGGATGCCACAGTGACTTGGAGCCCAAGTTTTGGAGGTAGTACAGCTACTATTTCAGTGATAGTGACCAGTCAATGCGGTAACAGCACCACCCGAACAAGAAGTGTTGTAGTGGACCGAGCTAGTTCTGCACCGCCACCTTTGAGTGCTTCAGAGACCACCATTTGTAGTGGTTCCTCTACTAACCTTACTCTTGCCGGTTCAGCTTTAGGGGTTCAATATACACTGTATCGAAACGGCACTTCTGTAGGTTCACAGACATCAACTCAGTTTGGAGAACAATTGTCATGGTCTGTAAATTCTGCTGGTGCGTACAATGTTAGAGCAAATGATCCAAGTTCTTCTTGTGGGCTAGGCCCAGCAGGGAATACGGTCAACATTACCGTCCAACAAGGTTTGGGCAGCAACATAACTCTCAACAACGAAGGTGCCAGCACCCGATGTGAAGGTTCAGGTACCCAAGGATTTAATGTTACAGGAGGCTCCAGCAGCAATACCTATCAATGGTCTGTGTCTGGTGGTGGAAACACGATATCAGGTTCCGGCAGGGATGCTACAGTGACCTGGAGCCCAAGTTTTGGGGGCAGTACAGCTACTATTTCGGTTGTGGTAACCAGTCAATGTGGAACAAGTACTACGCGTACAAGCGGTGTCGTAGTTAACCCATCTCCATCTGCACCACCACCATTAAGTGCAGAAGACACTACGATTTGTAGTGATTCATCTACTACGCTTACCTTGGCTGGCTCCGCCTTGGGGATAAATTATCACCTATACAAGAACGGAGTTTCTCAAGGATTTCAAACTTCTACAGCATTTGGACAGCAATTGTCATGGTCCAACATTACCGCAGGTAGTTATTACGTGCGAACCTCTGATCCAACCAACTCCTGTGGTCAAGGTCCTGCGGGGAATACAATAGCCATAACATCTTTACAGGGATTAGGAAACAATATTACCCTGAACAATGAAGGGGCCAGCACTCGTTGCCAAGGCCCTGGAACTACAGATTTTAATATTACGGGAGGCTCCAACTCCAATACCTACCAATGGTCTATTTCCGCTGGATCAAGTACAATTAATGATACTGGACGCAATGCTACCGTAGACTGGAGTTCAAGTTTTGGTAATAGCACGGCCACGATTACGGTGGTAGTGACCAGTGAGTGTGGTGATTCGACAACACTTTCAGAAAGTATTTTTGTAAATCCACTTCCTGGAGCTCCACCTCCATTAAATGCTTCTAGTGAGACTTTTTGCGCAGGTGGGTTTACGACGCTAAGTCTAGCGGGTTCTGCTCGCGATGTATCTTACGCACTGTATAGAGGTACAACTTTGGTCGGCACCCAGGTCTCAAGTGAGTTTGGAGAACAACTATCTTGGGATGTAAGTACGGCTGGGGATTACTATGTTATTACTCCAGACCAAGGGAATTCTTGCGGAAGTAGTCCACCAACGGATTCCGTAACTATTACTGAAGTAACACCTACCACCTTGCAGATAACTTCAGTTCCAGCAAACTTGACCAATATTTGTGCGGGAACCCCTGTTACTCTTACGGTAAATGGTACAAATGCTACCTGGAATGATACCGAACGTGCTTCAAGCATAACGGTGACACCTTTGGCTGGTGGGCCTACAACCTATACGGTGACCGCGAATGAAGAAAATTGCGGATTGGTGCGCACGACTCAAATTACCATAACACCTATAACCTCAACAGCTTGGTATCCTGACTCTGATGGGGATGGACTGGGAGATCGTTTTGGAACTCCTTTCTTGAGCTGTACCTCACCAGGAAGTGGTTGGGCAGATAATAACAACGACTTCTGCCCCGATAGTTTTGGAACATTAGGGAATTCTGGTTGTCCACCTGGAGAAATTGTTGAAAACAGAAATTGGATTACATCCAAAGCCTATGATATTGATGGTACGCTAAAAGCATCATCTAAAATGTATTACAATGATTTGGGCAAACTTCAACAAAGTCAAAATATAGATATTGAGACCAATCGAACCTGGGCATCCCAAGTTTTGTACGACTCCCATGGAAGACCTGCTATCCAGTCTTTGAGTGCTCCTAACGGACTTCAAGGCAGCTTTACTTATCAACCCGATTTCATGCGAAATGGAAGTAATCAGACGTACGGTTCCATAGATTTTGAAAGTAACCTGAACAATCCTTCCCCGGTGGGCGATAATGTAAACACGCTGGGATGGTATTACAGTGACCAAAACACGGACACCTTTTATTCCGGTAATGATTACCAAGATATTACCCAATATCCTTTCTCTAGAACACTATACAGTAAGCTAAACCCCGGCAGCATTTGGCGGGTATTAGGAGGTAACAAACCGGATATGGATGCCAATGGTAGTGCGGCTAACGATGTATGGCCACAAACCTATTCCTTTACGATGCCTATTTCTGACGAGCTTTCTTTGAGTGTGGCTTTTGGAGAAACGAGTTATCGAAACATACAAGCTACGAAGACCATTTCCCGAGATGTGCATGGGGAAGAAAATGTAGTATTTACTGACTTGGAAGGGAAGGTACTGGCAGCTGCGCGAAGTGGCGAAGGTCCTATCTCCGGAAATATGAGTATTCCTATTGGGGAACAAGGATACGTAGATGTTCACCTTCCCAATGGTATTACAGGGCTGTCTACAACAAATAACAATGCGGTAAAGGTGTTTAGTCTAATTGGTGATGTAGAATTGTTAATACCTCTGTCGGCACTGCCTAGTGGCTTTTATCGCGTAGCGGTCAGTAATCCTGAAAACTATACTCCCGGCAGTATTTCCGTAACATATCGCGTTAATTATTATGATTACAGTCTGAACGAGTATGATGAAGCTGACCGTTTGGTACGTTCCTATCAGCCTTTGGGAACGACAAAGGCCGCTAAACCTATGACCGAGTATGAATACAATGCGCTTGGCCAGTTAGTACATACCAAAAATCCAGATGAAGGAGAAGCTTGGTTCAGGTATAGAGAGGATGGACAAATTCGATATTCTCAAAATAGTAAACAAAGAGACCCTAATGGTGACGGTAATTTTAGTGATGCAGAATTCTCTTACACGAATTATGACACTTTTGGTCGACCCATTGAAAGTGGTGTGGTTGTAAGTACGGCATTTGCTAGTGTTGATCCTGATACTGATGTAACTCCCTCAGGGACTAAAAAAGAACAACAATTTACCACCTATGATATTGGGGATGACGCCGCTCTTGCCACAGCTTTAGGCTCGAGAGCTTCAAACTACCCGTCCCAAAGTTTTGTAGCAGGAAATGTGGCCTTTACCTCTAATGACCAAAGCAAAACTTGGTATGCTTATGATATCTATGGTCGTGTCAAATGGTTAGTACAAGAAATACAAAACATGTCATCCAACCCGGAAGAGCGCACCAAGACCATTGACTATGAATACCACCCAACAACAGGTTTGGTTACCAGAGTAGTATATCAGAAAGGAGTGGCCAGCGAACAATTTATCCATAGATACACCTATGATGTTCAAGATCAGTTGACTTTGGTCGAAACTTCAGTGGATGGAACAAATTACACAACCCAGGCAACTTACGAATATTACGAAACTGGAGGCTTAAAACGAAAAGAAATTGCGGGTGTACAGGGAGTGGACTATGTGTATAACTTAGGGGGACAATTGAAAAGTATCAACCATCCAGGTTTAAATGCTGCAGATGACCCTGGGAATGATTCCAATGACCTCTTCGGAATGCAATTTGACTACTACAACAATGATTTTGCAAGGAATGTACCCAATTTGGCAAATTCTCAATATGGTACTAACCAACTAAATGGAAATATTAAAGGAATTCGTTGGAACAATGCATATCCCTTAACCAACGCTGGTGAGTATGTGTATAGCTACGATCGTAATTACTGGCTGACAGGAGCAGACTATAATCCTGGGGTTATGGGTAGTGGAGGAATGGCTATCCCACCAAATTTGGAAGATAATAACACATACACAGGAAGTACCACAGCAAGTTTAGAGGCTACAGAACATGTACGCTTAACCGATGGATTCCACGCCCAAAATGGGACAACCGTGACCGTAGGTATTAATCCCAATAATGATGCCTTTAGCGACGGGGATTACGATGTAACCGGAATTGCTTATGATGCCAATGGAAACATCCGAAGCTTGGTACGCAATAAAGGCTCTCAAAATGGAGACAATGCCATGGATAACCTATCCTATACTTATAAAACCAATCCACAGGATGGGCCTAACCAGCTTATACAGGTAAGTGATGCTGTAGGAGATGTGGCTGGAGCTGAGGACATAGGCACGCAAGGTGCTAACAACTATGTCTATAATTCTATTGGTCAGTTAGTCGACAATACGTCAGAAGGTATTACCTATACTTATAACAATAGCGGTTTGGTAACCGAAGTAAAAAAGAATACCTTGTCTTTAGTGAAGTTTTATTACAATGATAGAAACCATAGGGTAAGGAAGGAGACCTTTAACACCAGTGGTATTTCCGTTACAAACACCTATTATGTAAGAGATGTTTCAGGGAATATTATGGCCATATACAATGAAAGGGATATACGGGAACAGCCCATTTATGGCAATGACCGTATAGGGATTGCTTACACTGGTCAAAATGCTGCAAAATCCTACGTTTATGAGTTAACGGATCATCTAGGAAATGTACGGGCCCTATTTACCAAAAGTGGAACTGAAACCATTGACGAAGGCTATACGGATTATTACCCCTTTGGTATGCCGATGCCTAATCGTTCCTTGCTTAGTGCTGAAGGCTATAGGTACGCCTTCCAAGGGCAAGAAAAAGACCCAGAAACTGGAAAGGAAGCGTTTGAGCTGCGCCTTTGGGATGCTAGGATTGGTAGGTGGCTGACGACGGATCCAGCTGAACAATATGCAAGTCCATATCTAGGTATGGGAAATAATTGGGTTAATGGAGTTGATCCGGATGGAGCTTTTTGGGAAGAACTGGGCAATTGGCTTAGAGGAAAAGGATGGAACAGTAATGCAGCTCTAGAGTTTCAAGCAAACGGAGGGACTTTGGGTGAATGGACGGGCGACCCATTTACAGGATTTAGAAGTGGAGGGTACACAGATGAAAATGGAGAGTTTGTTGGTACTACTTTTAATGCAGTACAAGATATTAACAGTGAAGCAGCAGCAGGATTTAGAGTTTCTGCAGGTCTCCAAGCTGGTTTTGACATTAGTGATACTTTTACCGTAGATGCTGCGATTTTTAGAACAACACTTATAGAGTATGACTATTTGACTGGCGAATGGTACGATACTTTTACCAATAAATACGAATCGAGAGTTGAGTTTTTATCAGCTGATTTTGCATCTGGAGGTTGGAATTTGGGATGGACTTTTAGCAGAGAGGGCAGAAAAAACAGTAATCTCTTTGATGCTAATTTTTCTGGTGAAGTCCAAGGGGGATTTACTTCCTTGTTGCAGTTCGGTTATAAGTTTGATGATGAAAGTCCCCTGAATGGTTTTTATACTCAACATGGGCTTGAGGCGTCGGGCTCGTTAATAATAAAAGTGGAGATCTATCATAGACATAGATTTTATCATGGAGCGGTTTTAAACAAGCAATAGTATGGAATTTAAGTCTTTAACAAGTGAATTAGGACAGATTTTTGCTGTTGGAATTAAGTTATCAGGGTTTGTCTATAGTGGGTTTTTGATTTATGCTATTGTGGAACGGATATATGGCGCAATTGTAGTTGTTATTGCACTAATGACAATTATGTATTTTGCCTTTTTACGAAAACTGTTACGTTCAAAAAAAGTGGAGTTTTCAACAAAAAAGATAAGAGTAAATGGAGAAGAATTCAACATAAATCAAGTATCTGAGGTTAAGATAGGGGTTTTGATCTTAAATGGTGATGAACAAAAAAAAGTCCATTTTAATCACTATTATTCCCATAACAGGATGAACGAATTGAAAAATATTCTGAAAGAATACTAACATATTTTCTCTGAAAACTTTTATCTCAGAGTTCATAACCACTTTTTTTGGGAATGAAAAACATTACCTCTCGCTCCCACCAATCTGCAACAGGTGGTAATAAGAATAATAATTGAGAGGACCACGGCATAAAAAACTATTGCTTTCGCAGTGGAAATTCTTGAGATGCCTACTTTTTTAGTTTAGTAGTCCTAGGTTTTCTTTTGTTGACACCCTTATGAATGTACCACACAAAACATGTAGGTAAGAAGTAAAAATCCGGTATGCCTGTTATTTGGTCACTCTATTTTACAATCAAAACCAGGCTTCATGGTTTTATTAAAGAATACCGTATACAGGTTCTTTGAAATTTCTCCATAAATCGGTATCTTGATAGAAATTACCACACCAAATGAAACTAAAACCTACATGTACCATACTACTATGGCTTACCTTTTCTTACGTATTTCCCTTTCAAATCCAAAAAATAAGCGAAGCAGATTTCTGGTATCAACAAGCAGATTCCCTAATAGAGGAAAAAGCGTTTGAGTCAGCTTTGGAAAAATTGAATCTGGTTTTACCAAGATACCAAGAGGAAAAAGCATGGGAAAAAACCGCAAAAGTTCTTAACGGAATGGCGGTTTGCCATCTTGGATTACGAGATTTTTCTTTAGGGAAGCAAAAAGCAGAAGAAGCGCTGAATGTTCTTGATACAAATGACATAACATTATCGGCAGAAAGAGGACATGCGCTACAGCATATTGGATATTACTACCAATCCCAATCTCAACTTCCAAAATCCTTGGACCATATGAAACGTGGTCTTGCCATGCTTGAAAAGACCTTAGGCCAAAACAGTAAAGACCTGGGATGGGCTTATCTGAGAACAGCCTATGTGTCTGCGTGGCTAGGACAGAGAAAAGAGGCCCTCGTATTACTGGACAGCGTAAAGCAAATTTGTGACAGGAACCCCAAAGAGAACCTTAAGAACTTAGCCCAATATTATGGGGACATTCGAAAAATACATAGTATTTCGGGGCAACCAGATAAGGTAATTGTCGACTTAAGAAATGAGAAAGCCACTCTACTGAAGTTCGAGAAAAGGAACATAGTCATGGAAGCTATGAATGAGATTGGTTTTTCAACCTATTATTCCAAAAGGAACGAAAACGAAAAAGCACTGAACCATGTACACAAGGCTATTAACCTTTATAAAAAGGAATTAGGCGAAGAGAACAATTGGATGATTTTGATGTACAACAATACGAGCCAATTTTATGCGCGCTTGGGTGAAAATGACAACGCGTTGCACTATGCAAAGCGCTCATTGGACATTTCCAAAAAGATATTTGACCCAAATCATATTAGAATAGGGTCAGCTCACACTGCCCTGGCAATGGCTCATTATATGGACTTTAATTATAAAAAGGCCTTGGAACATTATTTGTTGGGTAACGGAATCTACATTGAAAATTATGGGGAAGTACATTGGTCCATGGTTTCGAGATATGCCAATATTGGAGCGACCTATGTAAAACTGGGCAAATATGAGGCAGCCATGAGGAATTTTGAAAAATCCGTTGCGGTAGGGAAAGAATTGTATGGAGAAGATTATGAGTTTTTGAGCAGTACTTATGAACTTATGGGTGATTTGCAAATGCAAATGGGGCAAAAGGAAAATGCTTTGGAAAGCTTTGATAAAGCCATTCGAAATAAACAATTAAAATATGGTGAATACAATTTTGCTGTAGGCTCTGGATATTTGAAAAAGGGACTGTGTTATACAAAATTCAACAACCCTGATGAAGCGGTTTACTACTTTGACAAGGTACTTAGACTCTATGAAGACGTTTATGAGGATACACAAAAAGACAAGTTGAGCACCCATGATTTTGATAAGCTAAGTCTTGTGATGGAAAGCCTTTTGGGTAAAGCCAGGCTAAAACGATTACAATATGAAAATCAGCTGAAGGCGAGTTATTTGGTGGAAGCAGAGGAAATCTTCGAAAAGTTGAATAAGGTTGATAAGCAAATGCGTCAACGGATTGACAAATATGAAGATAAAATCGATTATGCAAAGACCTATAAAGAGCTGTCCAAAGAAGCCGTAAAGATGTATTCACACCTTTATGAGATAACTAACAATTCTGAATATTCGAAAAAGATTTTCTTCTTTTCAGAACAAAGCAAATCCAATACCCTTAAAGAAATGTTGGCTAAAACAGAAAAGCGAAATCTTGGGGATTACACAGAATTTACCCGGTTGGAAAATAACATAAGAAGGGAACGTGCTGAACATCTTTCCTTAATAGAAAAGGAAAAGGGGAAAAAGGACGGGAAAAATCAAGAACAAATTGAAGAAAGTAAAAGACATCTTTTTCAATTGAATGTACAATACGATTCTTTGATGCATGCTCTTAAAACAGAAAAGCCATCCTATTTTGAGATAAACCATTATGTCAGCAAGTTGGGTCTGAAGGATATGCAGAAAAACTTACCTGCCAATACTACATTGATTGATTATTTTGTAGGGGACAGCACTATTTTTATCAGTACAATTTCCAAAACAACTCTCTCTGTACATCAGTCCAAACCTGGAAATAACCTACAGGAACTAATAGACTCCTTTAATACGGCCATAGCAAAGAAAAACCTTCCAGTTTATAAGGATAAGGCTTATGAATTATACCAAATTTTAGTAGAGCCTATTTTGTCCGAACTTATGGACGATACGCTGGTCATAATTCCTAACGATGCTCTCTGGAATCTGAATTTTGAACTTCTGTTGACTTCAAAGTCTGAATCAAATAACCCGAAGGATTTACCATACCTGTTAAGGGATTTTGCAATTAGCTATGCAAATTCGGCGAGATTACTTCTTGCGAACAACAATGATTCACAATCAAAAGAACGCAAGGAATGCCTGGCATTTTCGTTCTCCAATTCAGAAAATGGGGTAGGGGAAAGTATCAGCCTCAGAACCTTAAGGAATGAAGGGCAAGATTTACCTGGAACAAGAAAGGAAATAAGGCAAATCGCGAAAATAATGGATGGTCAGTATTTTTATGGCTCAAATGCCACAGAACTCAATTTCAAAAGAAATGCTCCGGGGTATTCTATTTTGCATTTGGCGTTGCACGGCAAAGTGGATGATAACAATCCAGAAAACTCAAAACTCTTTTTTACGGATGTTCATACCGAAACGGAAGATAACAAATTGTATGTCCATGAACTTTTTGCAATGAATATTCCTGCGGAAATGGCAGTATTAAGTGCATGCGAAACCGGAAAAGGTATTGTTCACACGGGAGAAGGCATCATGAGTTTGGGAAACGCTTTTCAGTATGCTGGAACAAAAAGCTTGCTGTTAAGTGCTTGGGAAGTTTCAGATAAAGTGGCCCCGGAGTTGATGGGAATGTTCTATAGCAATTTGGAGAAAGGGATGACCAAATCAAAAGCGTTACAGCAAGCCAAATTGGCCTATTTGGAATCTTCAGATGGAATGAGGTCCAATCCTTTTTATTGGGGTAGTTTTTATATGATTGGTGATATGTCACCCATTTCCATTTCATCGCCGTTCAATTATTTCTATGTAGGTATTTCGGCAGCATGCTGTTTGTTTTTCTTTATTGTTTATTGGAACAAAAGAGGTACTACCTAGCAATTATCAACTAACTGTTTTTCTTTTTTTAAAGTCCACGAGAGAGAACTTTCCTAGGATATGGGAAATAATAATTAGAAGGGATACGTAACATTCTGTGCCTTCATTACATTAATTGGTACAGTTTAGACATTTCACAAACCCTTTTATACTATTCCATTTTGTCCAGAAAACATCCATTGAAACATAAAGCACTCCTATACTTTCTTGTATTTGGGTTACTCTGCATCTCCAGCTGTTCGGTGTACAAAGCCAAAAAACAAGAGTCTTTGTTGAATATCCCTGAGTTAGGTTCCATTGTTCATATATCGAAAGACAAATTTTACAGTTCTGTAGACCAAGTAGGAATTATGAATGTTTCCGAACTGAATGTTTCCTTAAAACTATTGCCCTTCAATAGGATCTCTTATCTAAGCTATGCAAAAGGAATGCAAAGGGCCGGAAAAATAAACAGTATTCCTTATATAGATTCTCTGCCCTATAAACCCAAATATCTTCGTATTCAATTAGCTGATTTAATCGATATCACAAAATTGTTCAATAACGATGAACATCAAGATTTACGCACCTATATTTCACATGACGACTCCTATAAATTTGTGAGTGCATTGGATATCGCCATTTCAGAAAACGAAATGGACAAGTTTATGGATGCCCAAGCCATTCAATTAAAAAAGAATGGATACGAGTCCTTGGAATTAATTGTAATCGATGGTAATCAGAAATCAGTTTATCCATTTAGGTCACTTCATGCCTTTAGGTATCATTATTCTAACTTCTGTTGGGGTGAAGGTCCATACGGCAACATTTTAATCGAAAATTTGATAGCTGAAGATGAAAAGTGCCCCAAAGGGACCAGCATGAAAGCGTATAAAATTTCCAATGACAGAAATCAATTTAAGTTCTAGGGATATGGAAAAAAAGTTCAAGTTGATATGTGTTGTGTCTTTTGTACTTTGTTTAAGCTGTGAGGACATTCTAGAAGTTCCTGATATTTCAAACCAGTCCGTACCCATTTTGGCACCATCTGATGGGAGTATTTTAAATAACAACGAGGTAAGGTTTAGCTGGGATGAAATAGAGGAGGCCACGGCGTACAGAATTCAGGTAGCCAACCCCAATTTTGAAGAGGCTAATCAAATACTTCTGGATAGTGTTATTCAGGAAGATACCCTTGGAAATGTGGTCAACAGGATAGACCAAACCTTATCTAATGGAAATTATGCCTGGCGAATCAAGGCCATGAATTCAGATTTTGAAACTTCTTTTTCCAGTAGTGGTTTCACTGTTGATGCTGAAGAAGATTTGGATTTGATTGCACCGAATGTGCCCACTCTTATTTCCCCGGCAAATGGTTCGGTCCAAAATGAGGCTGAGGTTGACTTTTCTTGGAATAGGGATGATATATCTGGAACGGCAGAACGGGATAGCATTTTCATCTTTTTGGATGAAGAATTACAAAATCTCTCAACCAAGGCTATTGGTGCTAACAAAACATTTTCCATAAACCTAGAGGCAGGTACTTTTTATTGGTTGGTACGTGCCTATGATGCTGCGGGGAATCAAAGTGAACCCAGCGGCACATTTAGCTTTACCATTGAAAATTGAACAAGAATATCAAAACATATACACTACTGGGAATTGTCGCCTTGATTTGGGGGATTATTGGATATCGATTGTTCAGTTCCTTTACCCCTGAGGCACCTATGAACAAGCCCGAAATTGAGAGGAGTTTTGCACTCGAAAGGATAAAGCCGAAGGACACTTTTTCAATCAAAGCCGATTATCGTGATCCTTTTTTGGGAACGATGCATGTAAAAAAGAAGAGGACGAAAAAGAAGATAGCCAAAACATCACCAAAAATTCAGTTTCCGTCTATTGCTTATACTGGTCTGATAGCGGACCAACAAAATAAGCAACATATCTTTTTTGTAACCATTAATAATACGCAATACCTCATGCAATCAAAATCTGAAAAAGATGGAGTAACATTAGTAAGCGGGACCAAAAGCGGTATCAAAGTGAGGTATAAAGGAATCACTAAGCAAATACCTCTAAAAAATGAACCGAGTTAAACAAATAAAGGGAGGTGCCTTGCAATTTGTTTTACTAATAGGTACACTGATTGCCTTAATCCTATTGTCGTTTATTCTTTTGCACCAAACGCACGTTTTTTTTGACAAAAGAACGTCCAAAACCATTGATTTAATCCATAAAACGGAACATGGTCTTTGGAATGCGATGAATCTATCCATCGTGCCGTCAGACTCCATAAAACTTCATTTGGATACAACAGATGATATTGCAGTTTATGCATCAAAAAGATACTGGGGCGTTTTTGAATTTTATACCATTAGTTCCAGATTCAAAAAGATTGCATTTACCAAAACAGCCCTAATTGGAGGCCAAAGAAAACCAGACGCTCCGGCCCTTTATCTCCAGGATGGGAATAGACCCATGGTCATTTGTGGAAATTCCAAGATTACCGGAGACGCCTACCTTCCAAAACAGGGTATAAAACCAGGCTCTATTGGAGGTATTTTCTATACATACTCCTCTCCAATTTTTGGACAAAAAAAAACAAGTCAAACAACCTTGCCCCAAATCAATAAGGATATCCGTAAAAGCATTCAAGGTTTGCTTGGCATTTCTGAAAATACTTTTGTCAAAAATGAAATTGATATTTCCAAAAATAGGAGCTACATAAACTCATTTCAGTCCAAAACTAAATATGTCTTGGGCAATATAATTCGACTTTCCAATGTCCGTTTAAGAGGAAATATTGTTGTTTCTGCTACCCAGCAAATTATTGTTGAACAGGATTGTGATTTAAGAGATATAATACTCTGCGCACCGAGAATTATAATAGAAGACGGCTTTACAGGTTCTTTGCAAGCGATATCCAATAATAAAATCCAAATAGGAAAATCCGTAATGCTCAACTACCCTTCAGCGTTAACTGTTGAACATGGAGGTTTGATGAATACAAAAAATAGTATGGACCCTAATATTACGGTCGGACCTGGGTCTTTGATTCAAGGGACCGTGAGTTATTTTAACAAGTCGGAAGAAAAAACATTTTACCCACAGATTTTAATATCCAAAAACGCCTCGATAACTGGAGAGATATACTGCGAAAAAAATTTGGAATTAAAGGGCAGTATTTCGGGAACAGTACTCACCAATTCCTTTGTGACCTTGGAAAATGGGAATGTATATCAAAATCATTTAAATGGGGGCATCATCAACGCAGAGCAGTTGCCTATAGAATATTCCGGTCTATTATTAGATAACAAAAAAGGAGTCGTAAAATGGCTGTATTAAAGAAAATCTCGGCTTCAACCTTAATGGAAACCATGGTGGCCACGGTCTTGATTGTTGTCATATTTATGTTTTCTAGTTTAATTCTCAACACGGTATTCAAAAGCAGTATGAAAAATAGAACCCTTCCTATCAGAAGCCATCTGGATAAACTCGAATATTTGTATGTCAATCAAAGGGTAGAACTCCCATATAACCAAATATGGAAGGGATGGAACGTATCCATGTTTCACAACCAAAGGGAAGTGCTAGTGGAAGCTGAAGAATTAAGTGTGGAGAACCCAAGAATAATCCAAAGAAAAATTAGATATGTTGAAGGTGCAAAAGAAAGCTCTGTCATTCACTTTGAGTGAAATGCTCGTGGTGCTATTGCTGACCCTAATCGTGGTAGGCCTTGCCTTTTCGGTACTTGGCTTGGTAAACAAACAAATGTCTGATATTGAGGGGAACTATGAAAGGAGAACTGAGAATAACCTATTGCGTCAAGCTATGAGCATCGATTTCAATTCTACTTCAGAAATACAATACTCTATAGAATGGGATAAACTGGTACTGCAGAACGAAATGGACAGTATAGTTTATTTGTTTGGTGACAAATACATCATACGGGAAGGTGATTCGCTAAAGACAAACCTAAAGGTCCTAAGGGTTTTACATCAGGGAGTTCAAGTAAATGAAGGATTTGTGGATGCAATAGAGCTTCGTAGTCCGGTTGATTCTTCCCAAACCTTTTTCATATTTAAAAGAAATGCTGCTATTGATTTTATAAACTGATGGGATTTACGTTAAAAAATACACAGACTGAGTCGATTGGAATGCCAATTAGTTCTAAGAAAGGACAAAAGACCTCGATTTTAGAGCGGGAAATAAAACTGTTCAAAAAGTCATTTTCCAGTAAAAGAAAGGAGGACTTTTATACGGAGCTAAGTGTTCTTCTTAAGGCTGGTGTAACACTAAAGGATGCACTTAAACTTATGGCGGAGGAACAAAAGGATAGGTATCTAAATCAATTGTTCCAAAATATTGGTGAACTCCTGGTATCGGGACATAGCTTTTCAGATGCCATTAAAAACCGTTCTGACTTTAGTGAGTATGAGTATTACTCTTTAAAAATTGGGGAAGAGTCGGGAAAACTACAGATAATAGCCCACGAACTGGCAACCTATTTTGCCAATAGAAATGAACAAAGAAGAAATCTGATAAATGCGCTTACCTATCCTATAATTATTCTAGTGACTGCCATTGTTGTAGTAATCTTTATGCTAAGACTGGTCGTACCTATGTTTCAGGATATTTTTACACAGAACGAGGTGGAATTACCCTGGATTACGTTACTTATTGTATCCATTTCAGATTTTTTGACTGATTATGGGTGGTGGATGATACTGATACTTTCCTCAGTCATACTATCAAAAAAAATCCTATTTAAAGGAAAAGGGTTTAAAAGAAAAATGGACTATCTCTTGTTGAGGTTACCCTATTTGGGGAGTTTTCTTAGGGCGGTATATTTAGCACAATTTACAAGGGCTATTAGCCTTTTAATAGCCTCTGGAGTACCGGTCTTAAGCAGTATTCAAATGTCAGGAAGGATGATTGATTTTTTTCCTTTAATTGATAGTCTAGCGGTCGTTAGTGAAAAAATAATGTTGGGAAAAAGCCTATCCGATAGTCTTCAAGGAAACAAGGTGTTTGATAATAAGATGATATCCATGGTAAGGGTTGCCGAAGAGACCAATCAAACCGAGTTTATTTTTGACCGTTTAAGCCAACAATACACTATTGAAGTACAACAAAAATCAAAGCTCTTGAATACATTGTTGGAGCCCCTGATTATCCTTACTGTTGGAGTTTGTGTCGGTGTCATCCTTGTGGCCATGTATTTACCCATGTTCAAGTTGGGAAGTGTTCTACAGTAAATTATATGATTTCAATTATCTCTACACGTTCATGTCCTTTTTTTATTTAAAAGGGCATAAAGGCTATAACAACATTGATGAGATGTTATAGTACTTTCTGGATTGGACAGCTACCTCCTTTTTTTCATAACAAGAGAAATAATCATTAGCGATTTTTAATTCGAAAAAAAATAACCGTTTACCCAAAAAAAAGTTAAAAACGAGGGTAACATTTGTTCTCAGTAAGACATAAAAAGATGTACGAATATTCGCTGTTTTTTATGCGATAAACTTAGTGATCAAAATGTCAAACTTTTCAACCCACCAAAAATTTAAACAAACTCAAGTTTCAACCACTAGACTTCCTGACTCCTTTTTAGCAAGCTTACTCATGTTATCAGGCTAACAATTTCAAAATTCTTTTACGGTTTCCATAGAACTGAGATTTAACACCATAGGGTCAACAATGGATAAAAGTAGGTTCTATAGTTGATCTCAAAATTCGCATTGAACCTTGGTGCGTTAAGCACTTTCCATTTAACACTTTGTTACACAACACTAATTCAACACCAAACGAAAATGAAAACGAAAAATCTATTCTTTACACTTGCCATTATTTTATGGGTACAGCTACAAGGGCAGGAAAAAAGTTATTTCGCTGAACTCATTCCACCAAGCCCTGATGTGGCGCAACTGGGGCAATATGGCGCTACACAGGTAGGCAAATATACCGGAACCGCAAATGTAAGTATACCCCTGCATTCGATTGATTTGGAAGGAATGCAGATACCCATTGCACTTTCCTATCAGACAGGAGGTATAAAGGTGGCCCAAGAAGCCTCATGGGTAGGGTTGGGCTGGAATTTGTCAGCTAACGCAGTAATCACTAAACAAACTAATGGGTATGACGACCTTACCAATGGAGGCGGTGCGGTTGGATACCTATATAGTCCCAGCTACAGTTTTGGGAACTTGACTCAGGCCCAAGAAACCGCACTCTTCAATGCCTATCAGACCACTCCTCATGATACGGAACCTGATTTGTTCACGGCTAACATCTTTGGGCAATCTGTACAATTCGTTTTACCCAAGAAAGGTTCCAGTAATGAAGTCCAGGCCATTGTACTCAATGATAATCTGGTAAAAATATATTATTACGTAAATGAAGATGAGTTTAAGGTGGTCAACGGACAAGGTTATGAGTTTAGCTTTGGCGGAGCATCCAACAATGGTTCAAAAGAGTTTACCACTATGTACAGAAGTGATGGAGCCAACCACCAAACAGATGCCAGTGCTCTAGCTGGTAGTGTGGCCTATCAATCTGCAGATAATGGTAGGACTTGGCAAAAACATACAGCCTGGCATGTGGACAATGTGGTCGCTCCCTCTGGAAGGACCATCAACTTTACATATCAAAAAGTATCCTATTTTGGTTATCCAAGTTATTCCGAGAGCAGAAACTTTATGACATGCACGAACACGGTTAGTGGAAATGGGGTAGGCTACATGGACTTCGATTCGAGTACTACGAAAAGTGTCTCGTGTAGCATTACCGGTTTCCAGGCTGTACAACTGACCAAGATAGCAGGGGATTTTGGGGAAGTAAATTTCAACCTTTCGAGTAGGGAGGATATCTCATCCAGGTACCAAACCTCTCAGTTCAACCATTTTTCCTCTGTAATTCCTTCAGGCAACCCTATAGAACGACTAACGGGAATTACAGTAAAGAACAATCAAAACCAAACTATTAAAAACATTTCGTTCACTCAATCCTATTTCAACAGTGATGAATCGACGGATACAAGTTTTTACAAGAAAGAAAAATACATACGGCTAAAACTGGATGAGGTTACGGTCAACGACCAGACGTATAGTTTTGATTACCTACAACCCAATGACCTACCCGCCAAGGATAGCAAGGACGAGGATTTCTGGGGCTATTACAATGGTAAGGGAAATACCATCAGAATGCCCTCTTTTGGGCGCTTGACCTTTTGTTCAACAAATCAGAAAGAAGTTTTTTTCAATCTTGAAGGTGCAAACAAGGGAGCAGATTTTAATAAAGGTAAGATAGGTCTTTTAAATAAAGTTACCTATCCAACCAAAGGGTATACTGATTTTGAATATGAGGGGAATACAGTACTGGTAGAGAAACCAACAATGGTTGGATATTCAAACCCTTATAGCAATTCTTCTGACCTAAGCTATAACTATCAATATATAAAACGGACACTCGTTAATGGATATAGTACACCATTATCTGATGGTGATACATTCACTATCACCTCTTTCAATACTCTGCCTTTTGCTTACAATGTCAAAGTGGATTGGAGAATCAGCTGTGGCGTAGAAAGCAGCTGTGGAAACAATGTGGGCGTCCAATATGTGTATAAGATAGTGAAACTTGATAACCCCGGTGCTGGAACCGAATATAAGAGGAGAGTTACAAGTACACAATATGGATCACCACTTGAAGATTCAGACGAAGAGAGTCTCCCCAATGGTACGTATAGGTTTGAGGCACCCTCTTACTCACCTCCTTCGGGGAGTGGTGGACCTGGAGCATTTTTAACTGTGACTGCTGAGGCGCATTATCTTAAGGATCCTGAAGAATCCCCATTTCCTTGGGAAGAGTTCGATGTTGGTGGAGCTCGTGTTAAAACAGTTATCAATAGAGACTCGAATGGAAATTTTATTAGTAAAAAAGAATATGAATATGATGCAAGCAACTACGGGCAGATTGTTTCTTCAGGCAAACTCATGAACCAGCTGGTTTATCACTCCAAATATGGGTTCTTAGACTATACCCCCCAAAACTTTAATCAACTATTCACTATGTCCTCGGGCAGTTCAACATCCCTTGACTTCTCAGCCCAGGGAAGCCATGTAGGATATAGTTATGTAACTGAATACGACATTTCCGAAACTGGTACCAAAAAAGGGAAAATTCAAACTGCTTATGAGAATCAGCCCAATGAATTGTTGACCTATTATGTGGGAACGACTCCTCTTGTAAACTTCCAGGACAACAATATTAGCAGTGGGGCCCTCTTTGGATATGATGTTCACTATGGTAGTGCCTACCTTATTGGGGTTCCACCTAAATCATTTAGTCACAGAAATGGGAATATGCTCTGGGAAGAAATAGAGGATGCAAGTTTCAAAACGCTTAAGCGGGTTGACAATACATATTCGGATTACCAGCTCACAAACCTAAGTGTATATAAAGCTTACTTTTCTCCGGCTAATATTGTTGCAGATTATGGTTATGGACAACTTGGAAATAAATTCCTGCCAACTGTAAGTGAAACTAGGGACTATTTTGGAAATGATTTTACCACTACTACGGTGACCACGGATTATGAAATTGCAAATTATTTACCTCGTAGTGTAACAACAAACACGTCGGAAAACAACGTGACTACCAAACAGGAGACGTTTTACGTTTTCGATTTGGCCCACGGATTGGGGTCAGAACCTTATCGTAGTACTCGTATGGGACTCAATCAATTGACAGACCCTGTTCTTATTCGTAGCTACGAGAACAATGATCTTCTTTCCGAGACCAAGTTTAGGTACGGTAGTTTCTCCGGTGATATCTGGCGTACCGAGGCCCTAGAGGCTAAAGATGGAGACCCACTTACACAGCGTATGGACTTTATCTCCTATGATGACTTAGGCAATCTCGAAGAATATAAACGCACAGATGGAATTTCGGTAAGCTATATCTGGGGGTATAAGCAAATGTATCCCGTGGCTAAGGTAGAAAACGCAACCCGTTCACAAATCGATGCCATATTAGGAGCTAATTTTAATACAGGTACGGGAGGTCTGAACACTACACAGGAGAACAATCTTCGAAATGGCCTGCCCAACGCCATGGTCACCACATATACCTATAAACCTGGAGTTGGAATGACCAGTACGACCGACCCTCGGGGATATAAGATTACCTACGAATACGATACCAACAACCGCCTCAAAAAGGTGAAGGATGCTGCTGATGAGGTAGTGAATGAATACGAATACCATTTCAAAGGCCAATAACCAACCAAAACCGAGTATGATGACATATTTAAAAATATTTTTTTCAAAACAACATTTATTAATGGTGGCCTTCTTAACAATGACCCTTTTCCAGAGCCCGCATGCCCAGCAAACCTCTGCTGGGAATAATTCCAATAGGAATCTTGGGCAGAGCGGCAATCTTTCCTTTTTAATAATGACTACCCATACAACTGGATTAACCAATGCAACAGGTCCAAAAATGTATGCCCCTGGGGACAAGTATGAGAGCAATAATCATTCAAAGTTTGTGGTAGACCGGTATAGATTTATTGTAAGTGGAAACGAATATCACTATAAGTCTGGGAATTGAATCCCGAAGACCAAAAAACATTTAAAAAATAGATTATGAACCTATCTAGAATATTAATTACATTGACACTATTGTGTTATTTCGGCTCCGCTAATGCACAATATTATCGGGACAGCGATAATGACGGTTATGGTACGGGAACTCCCTATTTTTTCCCTCCTGGAGATGGATACAACTATGTATCACAGAATGGCGATTGTAACGACAGCAACAGTGCCATCAATCCCGGAAGACCGGAATCGTTCGATGGTATAAACAACAACTGTGCCGGCGGTATCGATGAGGGATTTGGCATACCCATGCCCTCAGCGCCCACTATCACAAAATATTGTGGCCTCACAAGGCTTACCCGGGGCAACTCCCCGTACAGCTTTGTGACCTGGCACTGGCAAAGTTCCCCATCGGGGACCAATACCTCAACGGGACCAGCCAACAACAGTACCAGTACGTTCAAAGAGTTTACCTCGGGAAGTGTCTACTATTTAAGGGCCCGCCATAATTTCACCGGGCAGTGGAGCACGGCAAGAACGATTAATTACACCATAAATACCATTCCTTCGGTTCCTTCCACGCCCAGCGTGAACAATCAGTGTGGCGGTTCCGTACTTACCCGGGGCAACCCGCCATCGGGCATCACCTGGTACTGGCAGAGCAGTTCTTCAGGGACCAGTACCTCCAACAGTGCAAGCAGCATTACACGTACATCGGGCAGTGTGTATTATATCCGGGCCCGAAATAATAGTTCGGGCTGTTGGAGCGGTGCCAGAAGTGTAGGGTATAGCGTGAATCCACTTCCGGGAATTCCTGCTACACCCAGTGTGAGCAATCAGTGCGGTAGCACCGTACTTAGCAGGGGAACCTCGCCGTCAGGCATCACCTGGTACTGGCAGAGCAGTTCTTCGGGCACCAGCACCTCCAATAGTGCCAGTAGCATCACACGCACATCGGGCAGTGTGTACTATTTAAGGGCCCGTTACAACAGTACGGGATGTTGGGGTACAGCAAGGACCATAAACTACACGGTCAATACAGTTCCAGGAACACCTCCCATGCCAACGGTTACCAATAATTGTGGGTCCACCAGATTGACAAGGGCAAATCCACCGGGAGGAGTGACCTATTATTGGCAAAGCTCCAGCTCGGGGACCAGTACCTCAAATACGGCCACGTTTGTGGATAGAACAACTGGCACGCAGTACTTTTTAAGAGCACGGAGCGCCGCAGGTTGCTGGTCCAGTGTACGAACCGTAAATTATACCGTGCAACAACCAACTACCTATTACACGGATGGGGATGGGGATGGTTACGGGAATCCGTCGACAGCCAACACAATCTGTTCATCTCAACCTTCCGGAACGGTGACCAACGGTTCCGATCATGATGACAGTACCATATTGGTAACCAACATTGCCCCACAGACCTGGTACAAGGATGCTGATGGGGACGGCTTTGGGGACAACTCCGCCACCTTGACCGCAAGTTTTAAGCGTTTGGGATGGGCTGATAACAATAGCGACCAGTGTCCTAATACTCCTGGAGTAGGTAATGGTTGCACTTCCGTTTCATCTACTCCAAGTGATGAGAACTATGTAAGGGTCAAGGCGTATCAAAATGAATCCGAAAGTGAGGTTATCGAAAACGTATCCTATTTCGATGGACTTGGACGCAAAAAACAGGATGTCTCCATAGCAGCATCTGGCTCAGGCTCGGCTAAGAGTCCAAACCTGGCTCCAGGGTGGTCCATGGATTGGACAGTTGGTACAGGGAGTACATCCTTTTTTAACCAGAACGGAACCACATCGGAGAACAGTCGCATTCAGGCACCTGATCCTTTCGGAAGACCCGCGGTTATATGGGAATGTGGTAATGAACCAGACCATAGTTCAGATGGCGGTTGGAACACGGACTCTTTTAATGTAGATAAAACAAAGACGTATCGGTATACCGTTTGGGTACGACGCAATCATAGCCAAGATGGAACCACATATCATGGAACCCAAAACGTAAACAATCTTTCAGGAAGTAGTAATGGGAACCCGTATTTCTGGCATGGGGACCTTCCTCAATTGGATGAGTGGTACCTGCTCGTAGGAATCGTCCACCCGTATACAAATGGAAGTACAGATACTGGAGTAAGTGGAGTATATGATATGCAGGGTGTCAAGGTATTGGACGGTACCGAATTCAAATGGAAATCGGATACCACCACTTCATACTTTAGAAGTTATCTTTTTTATTGTATCGATGTAAACGTTCGCCAGTATTTCCATAACCCGGTTTTGGAAGTTGTGGACGGAAACGAGCTACCGCTACAAAAGTTCTTTGATAATGGCAAACCACAAGATTTGGTGACCCATATGGAATATGATGATTATGGAAGGCAGTCCCAACAGTATCTACCCTATATTGATTATAGCAGCTCAGGGACTCTAAGAAACAGTGCCAAGGCCTCTACGGAAAGCCACTACATGGAATTCTATAGCGTGGACATGAATTCCAGTTCACCCAATCCGTTTTCCGAAACGGAATATGAAGCCTCTCCTCTCAACAGGGTACTCAAGCAAGCCGCACCAGGATACGACTGGCGTTTAGGTGGAGGGCACGAAGTTGAATTTGCCTATGAGACCAATGGGATAAACGAAGTCCGATTTTTCCAGGTGACCTTTAGTGGTGGAAATACCGAATCTCCCCAATTGGCTCAGAACGGATATTACGCAGCCAAGCAACTGTACAAAACGGTGACCTATGATGAGAATCATACCTCAGGTACGAATCACAGCACTGAGGAGTTTAAAAATAAAAGGGGACAGGTGGTGCTCAAACGTACCTATAATAATGGGGCACATGATACTTATTATGTGTACGATGACTTTGGCAACCTGACCTTCGTGATACCGCCCAAGGTGACCACAGCTAGCGTAAGCACGACGGAACTCAACGAACTCTGCTACCAGTATAAGTATGACCATCGCAACCGCCTGGTGGAAAAGAAATTGCCAGGTAAGGATTGGGAGTATATTGTCTACAACAAACTGGACCAG
>JBCDAX010000002.1:0-181797 GCA_039184805.1 Bacteroidota bacterium
GGGCACGATAGTTACCGCGACGGACAACATAACGGGCATCGACCTGAGCGGTCTTGGTGACGGGACCGTGACCCTGAGCGTCACCCTGACCAACGCCAACGGTACGGGCGCGGCCGCACAGGACACCTCGACCAAAAATTCTTGTTTTGCAGGAAATACAGCACCTCTAATCGATGGTTCTGTACCTACAGTATTCTGTGATGCTTTTGTACAGGATTTAGATGCTTATACCAACAGCGTATCTCCGTCGGGTTCAGATTTAAGATGGAATTTGTCTTCGGATGTTTCTGACAGCAGCACTTTTTTAACCTCTAGTACTGTAAGTACTCCTGGTATTTATTTTGGTTTTTTCTATGACGTAATTAATGATTGTACAAGCCCAACTTTTAGCGTTGAGTTGATTCAAAATACAACTCCTTCTGCTGGGACAGCTACTAATGTTTCTGTATGTGATGATTCCAACGATGGCAATAGTCTAGTGAATCTTGATAGTCAATTGACAGGTGCGGATTCTGGTACATGGTTGCTAACTAATGCCCCTGGGGGAGCTTCGATCACAATTAGCGCGGCCAATGTTGTAAATTTTAATGGCCAACCTCAGGGGGCCTATACTTTTACCTATACAACTGACGGGGCTATTCCTCCTTGTGTAAATCAAACGGAAGATTTTGTAGTCACTGTCGTGGATTGTTCTCTTCCCTGCGACGCAGGAAACACGGCTCCAATTTTGGATACCTCCCAACCTTTGGAATTCTGCGATGTTGTTGCGGCCGATTTAAATGACTATGTCACAAATACAGCTCCTCCCGGGAGTGTTTTGACGTGGAGTTTGGACTCCGACATAACAAATACAGCAGCTTTTTTTGACGGTAATGTGGTAGCCGCTTCTTCCTATTTTGGTTTCTTCTATGATGAAGTCAATTTGTGTGCAAGTCCAATACTAACAATAACCTTAACTAGAACAATTACGCCGTCTGTTGAAACCACGACACCTGCTTCACGTTGCGGCCCAGGCACTGTTACTTTAAGCGCTACCACTGATGATAGTGCCCTATTAATTTGGTATGATAGTGCGGTGGGTGGTACAATTTTGGATACAGGCACATCTTTTGAAACACCTAATCTATCAACAACCACATCTTTCTTTGTGGAAGCGACTTTGAATAACTGTACTTCTCCAAGAACGGAAGTAGTAGCAACCATTAACAGTAATCCTTCCGCAGGAACTCCGGAAAATACCTTTGCCTGTAATGTGGCTGGGAATGGGGGTCCGACCATTATCGATTTGGATGATACGCTAACAGGTGCTGAACCTGGGGTATGGACAGTGATTTCGCAACCTACTGGAGGAACGGTTGTTGTTGGTTCAGATAATAATACAGATTTTGAAGGGCAGCCTAGCGGAGATTATGTTTTTGAATATACCACGAACAATGCTGTGCCTCCTTGTGTCAACACCTCGGTTCAGGTGACTATTTCGGTAAGTAGTTGTATTGTGGATAGTGATGGGGATGGGCTAACGGATTCTGAAGAGTTGGACCTTGGGACAAATCCAAATAATCCTGATTCTGATGGAGATGGCTTAACGGATGGTGAAGAGGTTTTGGTGCGAGATGACCCAAGTACAACCGCAATTCCTGAAACGGATACCGACCCTCTTGATGCCTGTGATCCCTTTTTGATTCCTTCATGTAACCCAATGCCTATTGATTTAGCCATTACCAAAGAGGTGGTGGGTGGAAATGTAACGCCTTTACTTAACTCACAAGTGACATTTAGAATTACCTTGGAGAACGTAACGATGAGCCGAGTTTTGGATATTGTAGTCAATGACCCAATAAGAACCAATCCTGGATTTCGATATGAATCGGATGACCCTTCTATTGGAAACTACGACGATGAAACAGGACTTTGGACAATACCACAACTTACAGGTTCGGAAGAAGGCCCTATAACCCTGGATATAACGGTTGTAGTATTGGCAACAGGAGACCTTACTAATACGGCAACAATTAATTCATCCTTCCCTATAGACGATAACGCTGCAAACAATACGGCTACGGCTTCAGTCAATGTTTCCCAAAGTCCATGCTCGGAACCGGGTACCTTGTGTAATATATTTTCTCCTAATGGTGATGGTATAAATGATACCTTGAGGTTTGTGGATCCAAACAATGAATTTCCAAATAACAGATTAGAAGTATTTGACCGATATGGCAATAGTGTGTTTGAGGCGAATAGTTATGACGGCTCATGGGATGGAACGGGGGATAATGGAGATTTACCTCTAGGTACCTACTTCTATGTCTTGGATTTAGGGAACGGAACTGAACCACAACGAGGATGGATACAAATAATTCGATGATCAGATAATGGAGAGGATGAGTTCAGTAAGAAGTGTTATTATCGCCTTTTTTGTTTCGGTAACCATTTGTGTAGCCCAGCAAGAACCGCAGTATACCCAATACATGTATAATGTCGGCAGTTTCAATCCAGCCTATGTGGGTACTGTGGAGAATATGGATATTACGGGTTTGTACAGAGCACAATGGATAGACGTTCCAGGAGCTCCAACTACCATTAGATTTGGAGTTAATGTACCCTTTGAAAACGAAAGAACCGGCCTTGGACTCAATGTCATAAATGATGCTTTGGGCCCATCGGACCAAACTTTTATAACCCTTTCGTACTCCTATCAGATAAACCTCTCGGACGTAACCAAATTGTCTTTTGGACTTTCCGGAGGTGGGTCCCTTTTGAATTTGGATTTTTCAGAAGGAACATTTAACGACCCCAATGACCCGTCGACAAATGGAGAACCCATAAATAATTTTTACCCCATAGTTGGTGCAGGTTTGTTTCTGTATGAAGATAACTGGTATACCGGGGTCTCAGTGCCAAATTTCTTAACCAATGGTTTGTATAATGATGAAGTGGCCACGGTGGTTGAAGACAATTTACAGTTTACTTTTATTGGAGGATATATTTTTGATATTTCGGATAGAACCAAGTTTAAACCGGCTTTTTTGGTGAATTATCTCGAGGGATTGCCCGTAACGGTTAATCTTTCGGCCAACTTTCAATTTTTGGATGCTTTTACCCTAGGGGCGGCTTATCGTTTTGACAATGCAGTAAGTGGATTGGCTGGTTTTCAAATATCCAATAGCGTGTATATAGGATACAACTACGACTACAATACCAACGGATTGGGAGAGTTTAGTGGGGGTTCACACGAAGCTATTATGAAGTTTTACTTGGGTAGGGGAGGTTCCAACTCAAGAAACAAATCAAGGAATAAAGATAAATCGCTTAAAGGCAAACCAAAACAAATAGATTCACCGAGATTCTTTTAATATGACTTTACAAAGAAACATATCTCTGTTTGTGGTCCTTTGCTTGATGACATTGCCCCTATTTGGTCAAGGAAAAAAAAGTAAAGGGGATGACTACTTTTTTCAGTATGCCTATAGTCAAGCCATAACTTCATATGAAAGTGACCAAGCGAAAGGAATTCTTTTGACGGATAGACAAATACTGAATTTGGCGGATTCCTATTATAAGGTTGGAAAATTTGATAAAGCGGCAACCACATACCAAGAGATGTTTGAAAAAGACGCTTCGCTACTAAGTCGTCTTCAGTTTAATATGATGATGCAAAGTCTTTCTGCTATAGCGGACTTTGATAAAGTGGATTCCCTTTTAAAGGCAAAGTCGACTTCTTTCCCAAAAGAACTATTGGAGAATACGGAATTTAACGTATCGCTTTTAAGGCAACAGAAAGACACCGAAAGTTTGGATTACAAAATATTCAATGCCAAGGTGAATGGTCCCCAATCAGACTTTTCTCCCACTTTTTTTGAGAATGAAATTCTTTTTTCAAGCGATAGAAGTCAGGATAAGAAAAGAAAGTATACCCCATCTGGCGCAGGATATTTGAATATTTTTAAAGCGGATATCTTAAGTGAGGGTCAATTAGGGAATCAGAAGGTATTTTCAGAGATTCCAGCTTCAAGTTTTCACAAAGCCACACCTTCCTATTCGAAGGAATTGCAAACAGTGTTTTATGTGGCATCCAATACAAGGAATGGGAATCTGGTCTTTAACGAAAATGGTAAAAATGCGCTTTCCATTGCGAAAATGCCCCTCGAAGGAAAATCACAACTCTTGTTCAGGGATTTAAGTACCTCTTTTTACTATCCCTTTTATGAAGCATCTACTGGAAGACTATATTTTGCTGCGGATTTTGAGGATGGGTATGGAGGAACAGATATTTATTATGTCTCCACTAACAATGGCCAAATTATGTCGGCCCCGGTCAATTTGGGACCACGTATCAATTCCCCAGGAAATGAGATTTCTCCCTTCATTTTTGAAAACAGTTTCTACTTTGCTTCAGATGTTTTTTACGGCTTGGGTGGGATGGATATTTATCAAAGTACCATTGAATCGGGAGACAGTTTTAGTATTCCAGTAAATTTAGGCTCAGGTATCAATTCTACGGATGATGATTTTGGTATGGTTATCCGAAACGAAGGTACTGGGCTTTTAGGTTATTTTGCTTCAAACAGAAAAGGCGGAAAGGGAAAAGATGACATCTACGGTTTTCGCGTTGATGAAAAACCTGGGCTTAAAACAATCATTTTTAAAGGTGATGTTGTCAAAACGTCCAGACCGTCAGAGAAAGTAGGAAACGCATCCATCCAATTAGTAGGGGCTGATGGTAACGTACTCAAAGAGACCATCTCTGATGAAAATGGGAATTACAGACTGGAAATTCCGTGGCAAGAAGAGATTATTATAAGGTCTACCAAAAACCGTTTTTCAAGTTATGTGCAAAAACTGGACAAAGCGGAAATAGAAAATCTGGAAAACTCCGAGTATCGCATAAATCTATCCTTATATGACGACTTAGTGGAGGAAAAGGAAGGTCAAAAAGTGGTCAAGTTCCAAAAGTTTTTCTTCGGAAGAGGTCAAACCAAGTTGGATGCGAGCATTACCCCTGAATTGGATAAAGTGGTAGCATTTGTAAATAACTTCCCATCCGCGCAACTGCGGATTGAGACGTATACGGATAGCCGCGGCGGGAACAGTACGAATTTTAGACTTACGCAGGCAAGGTCAGATGCGGTTAAAAAGTATTTAATTGATAAAGGAGTACCCGCTTCCACTATTTTGTACAGCATTGGCTATGGAGAACAGAAAATCCTAAACAATTGTACCAATGGGGTGTATTGTCTAGAGGTTCTTCATAGAAAGAATCAGAGAACCCTTATTGTGGTTTTGAACGATAATCTACTTTTTGATGACTGATCAGCTCACCAGCAGCCAACAATAGTATAGGGCAAATAAAGAGAGAAAAGCAATTCCGAGATAAGTAAGAACTTTAAGCCATGTTTTAGGTTGATGTTCTTTAGGAATAGTATCACCTAGAACAGTTTTGAGGTTCATCCAACCTACAATAGGAGCCATAACAAAGGATACAAAAGTGGCCAGGGCAACTAAATCTCCCATATTGGCACCAAATGCAACGATTACAGTCCAATTTACAAGCGCTAAAAGTATTATTCCAATAACGAAGGTATTTTTTCGCTCAAAGGCTGGAGTGGTTGGAGCTAACTTCTTTAATACATCGATGCTTACCCGTGTAACCGCGTCATGCGCCGTCATGCAAGTGCTGAACATGGTGGCAAAAGCAGCAATAGCAATCAAACCATAGGTCCAATCCCCAATATGTGAAGTGAATAAGGTAATAACTTGGTCCGCAAAAACGACCGCGCTACTACTTAATTCAGTTCCTGTGCCATAGAGGGTAAGCCAACCAATAATTAAAAAGAAAACCGCCAAAACACCTGTCAGGACATATCCTAGGTTGAATTCTTGAAGCGCAATCTTCAAAGAAGGTCTTTTCTTTTGAGCACTTTGGTTCTCTATACTCCAAAGACTCACCCATCCTGAGGCCTCAACCGCCGTTGGCATCCAACCCATCAAACTAATAAGGAAGAGAATACCTACTTCATTAAAAATTTCTGGCGCCTGATAGTCGGGTATAGGCATAACTGGGCCTTTTTGAATTACCAAGAATGTGGTAATCAAAAGCGCGACAAAAAGGATGGTGATAACTGCTTTTAAAGAATCTTCCAAAAATTTATAACGACCTATGATGAGGATTCCGCTGATAAAAGCAAACAAACCCAAGGAAATCAAACCTATATCCAAAGTATTCAGCTGAAAGAGGTTCATAAAAAGTCCAGCGGTCACAATATATAGAGCAGCTAAAATGGTGAAGGTAGATACCAAGGTAACAAAGGCATATACCCACAAATACCCTTTGCCCATATTAAGATACCCTTCAATAAGACTTTTTTGGGTCACTGTGGTATACCGAATGCCAAATTCAAAGAAAGGGTACTTGAATACATTGGCCAATATGATAGGGATGACCATAATCCAACCATATTGGGCTCCGGCTTTGGTGGACAATACTAAATGGGATGTTCCAATGGCCATGGAAGCAAACAATAAGCCAGGTCCGAGATAGGTAAGGAGTGTTTTAAATTTTGTCATCAAGAAGATAAAAGTACATTTTACTAAAATAGTATATTTAGGGCATCACGATTTTGTCCAAAACTGATATGCTAAAAACAGAATATGAAACTCTTTAAAAAGGTCCTGAAAGGAATTCTAATACTGCTACTACTTTTGGTGGTAGTCTATTTTGTAGGGCCCAAAGTTGAAAATCCAGATTTGGATACTTCATTGCCTAGTGTACCTTCAGATTTGGCGGCTCTGGATAATATGATACAGACAAGGGAGCAAGCTATTCTTTACATAAAAGAGGATAATCAGTCCCGAATAGTGTGGTACGATAGCATTCCTCAAAAAACGGAATACAGCATTGTGTACTTGCACGGTTGGTCGGCTAGTCAAGAGGAAGGGGACCCCCTACATACGGAAACAGCAAAGCGCTATGGCTGCAATCTATACTTACCCCGCTTAGCAGGTCATGGTCTTCGGGAAAAAGAACCTATGCTGAACTTAACGGCCAACGACTTGATTGTATCGGCCAAAGAGGCCATAGCTATTGGAAAGCAGTTGGGGAATAAAGTGATTCTTATGGCCACGTCTACAGGTGGCACTTTAGCACTGCACTTGGCTAAAGGAGACCAAGATATTGCAGGGTTGATTCTGTATTCCCCTAATATTGAAATCTATGATGAAAACGCAAAGGTGTTGGCAGGACCATGGGGTCTGCAATTGGCCCGAATGGTAAAGCAAGGAGATTACCATGAGTTTGAAGCCAATGAGATTAAAAAGAAATATTGGACCACAAAGTATAGAGTAGAAGCCTTAACTCATCTTCAGGCTCTGGTGGACCAAACCATGACTGAAAAGACCTTTAAAGAAGTCACCCAACCCGTTTTTATGGGATACTTCTATAAAAATGATTCCATTCAGGATAAGGTGGTATCGGTACCAGCTATGTTAAGTATGTATGACCAGTTGGGAACCCCTGCTGAACTCAAATACAAAGTTGCTTTTCCAGAGGTGGGAGACCATGTGATTGCATCGCATATCACATCCAAAGACCTAGCATCCGTGGCAAAGGAAACCAATTCTTTCTTTGAGGAGATACTAAAGTTGCAACCCAAAAAATAAGGGTAAAACTGTTTAGTCTTACCCCTTTTAAATGAAGTTGCTTACTTCCCGTTACCGCTGTTCTTTTCGATGTAATTTTTAAACCCAACCCATTTTTTCTTTAAAGACTCCTCGTAATCCGTGCCTTTATATCGTTCAAAGGTCTTTTGGGAAATACCTCGATACCAAACCGTTTCTGAAAGTTCCGTGGGAGAGCTGGCGTTTAACGTTCTTTGCATGTAAAGAGTGCCAGTAGGAAGGTCATAGCGTAATGTGTAGGACTCCTTATCAACAATATCCACTATTTCTACTTCATAAATTTGCCCAGATTCGACAATCACTTGGCAATTTTGTCTTTTTTTTAGGTCATCAGGGCAGCGAACATCTACAATGTTGCTATCCCACATCTTAAAGCTGGAATAATCCATAAGGGCATTCCACACATTTTCTTGGGTATCGTTGATGGAAACGGTGTGTGTAAATTGTTTCTTTTGTGCAATTCCTGTGCCTACAAAAAGGCAAAAGAGCACCATGCAGAGTATTCTTGGATTTTTTTTCATGATGGAAGTTGTTTTGAAATTCGTTTTAGAGATATACCCTAAAATTCCAATCTTAATCATGAAAAAGCTGTGTCATTTGACACATTAACATTTTTGAATTCTTAGGCTGCCGCCAGTTTTCGGCGGATCCTGTGAAGTGTTTCCCGGGAAGTGCCAATTAGGGAAGCCAGAATTTGAACGGGAACTTCCTGCACCATTTTAGTATGATTTTCAACCAAATCCAAGTAGCGTTGTTCAATACTCATTTTGGATTTTTTGTTGGCTTCGATAACCTTGGCAGATAGAATCTGTTCTACAATACTTTGAATGAAATTGCCAAGTTCTTGGTTTTTGTATTTGATGGCCTGATATTTCTCTCTTTTTAATTCGCAGAGTCGGACCGGACTCAAGGCAACACAATATTCACTGCTGGGAACCTCATTGACAAAGCTATCCATAATGGTCCAACAATAATTGGGTTCAACCACTTTTAAGGTGACTCGTTCGCCAAAATCGTTGTAGGTATAATAATGAAGAAACCCTACCTCCAAAAAATAAATGGAATCTACTTCTTGTTTGGGTTTTATGAGTTCGGTCCCCTTCGGAACTTCGCGGCTTTTGCAGTGACTCAATAAATAGTCCATGTTTTCAGAAGAAATATCGCCAAATCCCTTAAAGTAGTCTCGTAGCATTTGCATGTATTAAAGTTACTACTTTTTAAAAAGAGTAGGCGTTAAGAATGCTAGGCAAGAAGAAAAGAACTATCGATTTCTACTTTAAATAGGAATTAAATAAAAAAACCTGAAGCCAGGTTCAGGTTTTAAAGTACTCGAGGCGGTCACCGGCATTCGCCGGCTGTAAACACAAGCCCCTTTTTTATGTTGACTTTGTTCCATAAAAAAAGCCCTTACTTCGTAAGAGCTTCTCTCGTTGTACTCGAGGCGGAAATTAGCCCCGCTGAGTCCCAGTTCGAACCTGCTGAAAATGAAAAAGCAATTCTAAAAGAATTGCTTTGTCTGAAATAAAATTTCACTCAAACAAGTTTGACTCATTTTATTCCATAAAAAAAACCAAGGAACTTCCTTGGTTTTTCATTTGTTGGTACTCGAGGCGGGACTTGAACCCGCACGGCCACAATGGCCATTGGATTTTAAGTCCAACGTGTCTACCAATTCCACCACTCGAGCCAGACTTAAATAAAAAAACGCTGCAAGCAGCGTTTTGGAGCGAAAAACGGGATTCGAACCCGCGACCTCCACCTTGGCAAGGTGATGCTCTACCAACTGAGCTATTTTCGCATTTTAAAGAACGTCATCCCTTTTCAAAGATGCGGATGCAAATTTAATACATTTCTGTAAATACAAAAGCTTTTTAAGAGGAAGCTTTCTTCTTTTTGGTAAGCAGGCGTTTAATTTCGTTGAGCTTCATCAGCGCCTCTACAGGAGTTAGGGTGTCAATGTCCAAATGCAATATTTCATCCCGAATCTCTTCTAAAAGAGGATCATCTAGATTAAAAAAGCTCAATTGCATCTCATCTGCGGAAGCTTGTTCCAGTTTGTCCGTAATCTCTTCACTGGAATGGGATTTTTCCAACTTCTTTAAGATTTTCCCAGCTTTCTGAATCACCTGTTGTGGCATTCCCGCCATTTTCGCTACATGGATTCCAAAACTATGTTCACTCCCGCCGGGAACCAATTTGCGCAAAAAGAGCACGTTGTTTTTGACCTCTTTAACCGAAACACTATAGTTTTTGATTCGGGAAAAAGTCTTGGTCATCTCGTTCAATTCGTGGTAATGCGTGGCAAACAAAGTTTTCGCTTTGGCCGGATGCTCATGCAGATATTCCGAAATGGCCCAAGCAATGGAAATTCCATCGTATGTACTGGTACCCCTCCCAATTTCATCCAAAAGTACGAGGCTTCGTTTCGAAAGGTTGTTAAGAATGCTCGCGGTCTCGTTCATTTCCACCATAAAAGTGGATTCACCCAACGAAATGTTGTCACTAGCGCCCACACGGGTAAAGATCTTATCGACAACCCCGATTTTGGCTGAAGAGGCCGGTACAAAACTTCCCATCTGTGCTAGCAAGGTAATCAAAGCAGTTTGGCGGAGTATTGCCGATTTACCACTCATATTCGGTCCGGTAACCATGATAATTTGTTGCTCTTCTCGATTTAGAATCACATCATTGGCCACATAACTCTCCCCAGGAGGTAGCTGTTTTTCAATAACTGGATGGCGCCCATCCTTGATTTCCAATTCCGTAGAATCATTTATTTGCGGTAAACTATAGTTGTTGTCTTTGGCCAAACAGGCAAAACCGCAAAGGCAATCCAATTGGGCTACTAATTGGGCATTCTTCTGAACGGGAGCAATGTATTCCTGCATCCAAACCAACAATTGCTCAAAAAGCTGCTGTTCTAAGCTGTGGATGCGTTCTTCGGCCCCTAGTATTTTAGCTTCGTATTCTTTGAGCTCTTCGGTAATGTAGCGTTCGGCATTGACCAAAGTCTGTTTGCGTATCCAAGACTCTGGTACCTTGTCTTTGTGGGTATTCCGCACTTCGATATAGTACCCAAATACATTGTTGGATGCTATTTTTAAGGAAGTGATTCCAGTCTCTTCCATTTCTCGGGCCAACATCTTGTCCAGATAATCCTTACCTGAAAATGCTAAATTCCGTAGCTCATCCAATTCTTGGGAATACCCCTCAGCAATAACATTGCCTTTGGCAATTTGAATTGGAGCTTCCTCGTTCAGTACCTCCTTTATCTTGGAACGCAGCGCATCACAAGTATCCATTGCACTACCTAATTTGGATAAAGCCTGATTATCACTTTCCATAGCGATTTGACGCAAGGGAATAAGGGCTTCTAGGCTATTCTTCAGTTGAATGACCTCTTTAGGATTTATCTTTCCCGTGGCCAATTTGGAAATCAAGCGTTCCAAATCCCCCATTCCGGATATCCAATGCCGAATTTTTTCCAGCGAAGTTTCAGATGCTTTCAAATGTGCAACTATTTGATGACGTTCCTGAATCGCATCTATGGTTTTAAGGGGCAAAGCTAACCATCGCTTCAACAGCCTTCCCCCCATAGGTGATAGGGTTTTGTCTATGACATCGATAAGCGTAATTGCATTGAGGTTATGGGAATGGTATAATTCCAAATTGCGAATTGTAAATCGGTCCATCCAAACATAATCCTCTTCAACAATGCGTTGAATCCTGTTGATGTGCTGTAAACGGGTGTGTTGCGTTTCAGATAAATAGTGTAAAACAGCTCCAGAGGCAACAATACCATCCTTCAAGTGATCAACCCCAAAACCCTGTAGGGAGCGCGTTTTGAAATGTTGGGTGAGACGTTCATGGGCAAAATCATCCTGAAAAATCCAATCCTCTAAAAAGAAAGTGTGGTAGGAAGAACCAAAATGCTCGGCGAACTCTTTTTTATGACTCTTGGAAATCAAAACCTCATTTGGGGAAAAGTTCTGAAGTAGTTTGTCTACCTGTTCCAAAGAACCTTGGGAAGTCAAAAACTCTCCCGTAGAGATATCCAAGAAAGCAACCCCATATTTTTTCGGACCATAATGCAGGGCACATAAAAAATTATTGCTCTTGGAGCTAAGGATGTCATCATTCAAAGCAACCCCAGGTGTAACCAATTCGGTAACTCCACGTTTGACAATACTTTTGGTTTGTTTAGGATCTTCCAATTGGTCGCATATAGCCACCCGTTGTCCTGCTTTTACCAATTTGGGTAAATACGTATTCAAAGAGTGATGGGGAAATCCTGCAAGTTCGGTCTTGTCCCCACCGTTGTTTCGGTGGGTTAAAATGATACCCAGAATCTTGGCTGCTTTAATGGCATCTTCACCAAAAGTCTCATAAAAGTCGCCTACACGGAACAGCAATAGGGCATCAGGATGCTTCACTTTGATAGCATTGTATTGCTGCATCAAAGGCGTCACTTTTTTGGATGGTTTTTTGGTTGCCAAGGCGAAGGTATTCGTTTAATTTTGCCCATTATCGGTAAAAACGAAAATACCTTTTTCCCCAGACCTCAAAAATTTTTGTTGATATTTTGAATCTTAAAGTTGAAAAGTAAGCATGCGAAAACTACAGAACAGTGAATTAGACAGGTTGAATGTGGAAGAATTCAAGCAAGCAACAAAAATGCCTGTGATTCTGATTTTGGATAATATCCGTAGTCTGAACAACATAGGTTCTGTTTTTAGAACTGCTGATGCTTTTTTGGTGGAGAAGATAATCCTATGCGGAATTACCGCTACGCCTCCCCACAAAGATATTCGCAAGACGGCACTTGGGGCTACGGAAAGTGTGGATTGGGAGTACAAAGAAAACACTCTAGAAGTGGTTCAAGAACTTAAAAAACAGGGTGTTCGAACCCTAGCGATTGAACAGGCGGAAGAGGCGACGTTTCTTCAAGAATTTTTCCCAGCTAAAGACGAACGGTTAGCCTTAATATTTGGAAATGAAGTGAAAGGGGTCTCCCAAGAAGTAGTATCCGCGTGTGATATGGTTTTAGAGATTCCTCAATTTGGAACCAAGCACTCCCTGAACATATCCGTAAGCGCAGGTGTAGTGGTATGGGATATTTGGAGTAAGTTCAATGCACAAAAAAAGCCCTGAAAGTTCAGGGCTTCAACATATAGTTCGAGTTAGTTAGTTTCTCTTAAAGAGAGGGCTAATAAAATAAAACCATTCGTTATATCCAAACATTTTCCAAAAATTCTCTTAAAAAAGAGTCAAAAGGATTTGGTCTTCCAGCTGCTCCAAAATGAATTCATAATCGGATGGTTTGGATACGAAATCCAAATCGCTCAAGTCCAATAAGATGCTGTTTTGTTGGGGATGCCCTTTGATAAAATCCATATAACCCCGATTTATTTTTTCAAGATAATCAGACGGAATATTTTGCTCATAGGACCGGCCCCTACGCTTTATGTTTTCTAATAAACGCCCTGTATTTTGATAGAGATAGAGGTAAATGTCCGGCTTTTTCACCTCCTTATACATAAAATTAAAGACCTTTCGGTATAGATTGAATTCATCTTCCTGTAAGGTGATTTTGGCGAAAATCAACGATTTGAAAATATCGTAATCGCTAACCATGAAATTTTTAAAGAGATCAAATTGAGTGGTATCGTCCGTAAATTGCTGGTACCTATCCGCCAAAAAAGACATTTCCAAAGGAAAAGCATATCGAGCCTGGTCTTCATAGAATTTGGGTAGGAAAGGATTATCCGCAAACCGCTCCAAGACCAATTTCGCATTAAAGTCTTGGGCTATCATGTTGGACAAAGTAGTTTTTCCAGCACCAATGTTCCCTTCAATGGCCAAAAAATGCAGTTTTGCGAACAGGGAAGCGCGGTCTTTGAAGAATTTTAATGCACTTTTCTGGAGCGTCTCGCGCCCTTTTACCTGCTGCAGCAAATTCCGGATATCCTTGTTTTCGACCGGATGGTAGTACTGTGGGGCAATATCGGCTAAGGGTTTGAGCACAAAAGTTCTTTCGTGCATTTTGGGATGGGGAACCACTAAGGTATCCGTTTGAATAATATCATTTTCAAAAAGGAGGAGGTCAAGGTCTACCGTTCGGGATTCATATCCTTCACCTTTCTTGCGCTCCCTCCCAAAGAAACGTTCAATAGAAAGCAAAGTTTCCAGTAATTTTTGTGGGGAAAGTTTGGTTTCTATGAGGATACAGGCATTCAAAAAATCTTCACCTTCAAAACCAATAGCTGGCGTTTCATAAATAGAAGATATCTTAAGGATACTCCCAGCTCTTTTCCCAATTTCGAAAATGGCTTTTTGCAATGTATGGAAACGATTTCCCAAATTGCTCCCCAGCGATACATATGCCTTGTGTTCCTTACTCATAATCAGCTTGGCAAATTAAGCAAAACAATACAACAATGGTTATCTTTGGCATCGATTAAAATGTAAGGGAATGAAGTTTTTGAGGAATCTTTTGGCATCGATATTGGGAACGCTTGTGGCTTTTGGAATTCTTTTTGCCATGTTCTTTATTTTCACTTTGCTGATTGGCGGTTCGGACAATGGTGTGGTTGTGAAAAGAAATTCAGTGCTGGAGCTTGAGTTTTTTGAGCCCATCGAAGATTATGTCGGGCGGGATGATTCTGACCCTTTTGCCGGTCTGTGGGAAGAAAATGTTGGATTGGATGTCATTTTACATGCTATTGACCAAGCAAGTACGGATGATAATATTCAGGGAATCAGCTTGACCACCAGTTTTCTGCAAGCAGGATTGGCCCAAACCCAGGAAATACGAAAAGCTTTGTTGGATTTTAAGCTATCGGGAAAGTTCATTTATGCACATTCTGATTTTTTTACCCAAAAAGATTATTACCTAGCCAGTGTTGCAAACAAAGTCTATCTCAATCCTGTAGGTGCCTTGGACTTCAAAGGTTTGGCTTCCGAAGTACTTTACTACAAGGACTTACAAGAAAAATCCGGAATAAAAATGGAGGTGATTCGACACGGCAAGTACAAGAGCGCGGTTGAACCTTATTTGTCCAACACCATGAGCGATGAGAATCGAACCCAAATCCGCGAATTGATTACATCTATCTGGAATACCATGATCAATGATATATCCCGTTCACGGAATATCAACCAAGACAACTTAAATACAATAGCGGATACGCTTGGCGCCCGTACCCCGCATTATGCAGTTGCCAGCGGTTTAATAGACGATTTATTACATCACGATGAATATGAAGAAATATTAAAAATCGAGTTGGGACTGGACGAAGATGATAAACCCAGTTACGTGGACTTCTTTGATTATATGGATAAGGTAAAATATCGAAACCTGCCTTCAGGTCAAGACAAGGTGGCGGTGATTTATGCCCAAGGTGAGATTTTATATGGAGAGGGCGATAAAGAAATCATTGGACAAGGATTAATAAATACCTCTCTGCAAAAAGCGGTTAGGGATGATAACGTAAAGGCCATAGTACTTCGAATTAATTCTCCAGGAGGCAGCGCTTTGGTGTCCGATATTATTTGGAGAGAAGTTGAGGTGTCCAAGAAGAGCAAACCCGTGGTGGTTTCTTTTGGAAATGTTGCTGCTTCAGGGGGTTATTATATTGGAGTTGGTGCGGATAAGATTTTCGCTGAACCCACTTCCATCACAGGTTCCATTGGCGTTTTTGGTACTATACCCAATATCAACGAGTTGGCCGATACCATAGGAATCAATGCAGAACAGGTAGGGACCAATCAAAACTCGGTGGATTACTCCTTTTTTGAGCCCATGACAGATGGATTTCGGGATGTACTCCGTGAAGGCATAGAGGATACGTACAACACGTTCTTACAACGTGTATCAGCAGGTAGAGGTATGACCCTTGAAGAAGTGGATGCTGTGGCACAAGGACGGGTTTGGAGTGGGGTGGAAGCCCAAAAACTAGGTTTAGTGGATGAGCTGGGAGGTTTAGATGATGCCATTGAGGCTGCCGCGCAACTGGCAGATTTGGACTATTTTGGTATCCGTAAGTATCCACGATATAAGTCGGGATTTGAAAAGTTTATGGAAGATGTGAGTAGCACAAAAACCAAAATTGGCTCGGCAGTCATTGAGGAAGAAATCGGGTCGGAGGCCTACAGGATTTTAAAGGAATTCAAACAATTTTCCAAAAAACAAGATATTCAGGCAAAAATGCCTTTTAGTCTAAACATAAAATAGAGAATGACGCAAAAAGACAAACGAGTTGCCTTTTCTATCTATTTGTATTTAGGCGCACTATTTATAACCTCCTTGGTGGTCTCCAATCTCATCTTTCAAAAGTTCTTTTCGTGGAAGCCTTTTGGGGATATAACCATTTTAGGCGCCTCACTTTTTGAAGTTTCGGTGGGTATTTTACCCTACCCATTGACATTCTTGATTACCGATTTGATTTCTGAGATTTTTGGGAAAAAGAAAGCGAATCAAGTCGTAGTAGCGGGGATTTTCGCCTCCTTCTTTTCTTTGGCCATAGTATATACGGCATCTGCTGTTTCAGCTACAGAATGGTCACCAGTTTCCAATGAGATGTTCAAGGATGTGTTTGGGAATACCATTGTGGCTGTTTTCGCTTCGATGATGGCTTACCTATTGGCCCAGTTTGTGGATATTCAGATTTACCACTTTTGGAAAAGAGTTACAAAAGGGAAGTACTTATGGCTAAGGAACAACTTCTCTACCTTCTCTTCCCAGTTCATTGATACTTTTACCGTGGTACTTTTATTATGTTCTTTTGGGGAGATTCCGTGGAGTCTTTTTTATGGTTTGGTCGTTAGTGGATTCCTCTTCAAGGTTTTTATTGCCTTCTTGGACACCCCTTTGCTCTATTTCTTCGTATATCTATTACGAAGAAGATTTAACTTAAAAATAGGGGAAGAGATACTGCTGGATTAACTCCTTCTCTGTTACTTTGTTATCTCAAATCTTATATCATGAAAAAAAAGCTCCTTAAAATCACAGGAATAACCTTGGTCATTCTTATTGCTTTGGTGGTTGCCCTACCCTTTTTTCTTCAGGGCAAGATTGCCGATATAATCAAAAACAAGGTCAATAACAGTATAAATGCCACTTTAGATTTTGAAGAGGCCAACTTAAGTCTTATCAAAAGTTTTCCTAACGCAAATGTTTCCTTGCAAGGGATTTCTCTGGTGAACCATGCCCCATTTGAAGGAGATACCCTGTTCGCTTCAGACAAAGTGGAGTTAAAAATGGCGATTACCGAACTATTTAAAAGTGCGGAAGATCCCATTTCCATAAAGTCCTTGAATATTTCAGATGCAAAACTGGCGATTCATGTAGATGCAGATGAGAATGCGAATTATAATGTGTCTAAAGAGACTGGGGAAACCACGGAAAAGTCTAGTTCTTCCGACAGCTTTAAGCTTGCCCTGGAATCGTACAGCATTACCAATACCGATATAAGCTATGACGATTTTTCTAGTGGGATGCATCTGGAAATCAACGAAATGAACCATTTTGGAAATGGCGATTTATCTTTGGAGACTTCTGAGTTAAAAACTACCACGGATGCTCTGGTTTCCTTTGAACTGGACAGCACACGGTATCTGAACAGCAACAAACTCTTTTTGGATGCTCTTATCGGTATTGACCTTCAGAACAGCAAGTATTCTTTTTTGGAAAACAAAGCAATGGTGAATCAGTTGCCTTTGGTTTTTGATGGTTTTGTACAAGTCAATGAAGATAACCAAGAAGTAGATATCAGTTTTGGCACCCCTTCTTCAGATTTCAAAAACTTTTTGGCGGTCATTCCTGAGGTCTATTCAAAGAACATAGAAAATGTGCAGACTACGGGTGAATTCAAAGTTAATGGAGAATTTAAAGGAATTGTGGACGAGGAGCACATTCCTGAGTTTTCCATTCAGATGAACTCGGAAAATGCATCCTTTAAATATCCAGATTTACCGCAAACGGTTCGGAACATTATGATTGATGCCGTGGTTGAAAACAAAACTGGAATCACTGAAGATACTTTTGTGGATATTAAACGACTTTCCTTTGCCATTGGGCAGGATAAATTCAACTTAAGGTCACGCATTACTGAATTGCTAGGTAATACTAAAGTGGATGCGCATGCAGATGGCAAAATGAATCTGGCAAATCTTGCACAAGCGTATCCCATGCCGGAGGATTATAACCTTAAGGGTCTTTTAAATGCAGATGTGACTACAGCCTTTGATATGGCCTCTGTGGAAAACAAGCGTTATGAAAATACCAAAACTTCGGGTAATCTTGAACTACAAGGATTTGAGTATAACAGTGAAGAACTGAAATATCCTATCGCCATAAATGAAGCCTCGTTGACTTTTAACCCTCAAACGGTTGCTCTGAATTCTTTTGATGGCAAAACAGGGCAATCTGATTTTAAAGCTTCCGGAACATTGACCAATTTGTTGGGTTATCTTTTCAATAAAGAACCCATCGAAGGTAATTTCGACTTGGCATCCAACACGTTTGCGTTGAATGATTTTATGGTAGATAGTGCAGAAGAGGAGGGCTCAGAAACATCCTCTGGTAGCGAAGAGATGAAGATTCCATCTTTTTTAGATTGTACTATCAATGCTAAAGCGGGTACTGTTTTGTATGACAATCTAAATCTTAAAGATGTCCAAGGGACGTTGGTCATCAAAGATGAACGAGTCGTTTTAAAGAATCTGCAGTCCAGTCTTTTCGGAGGAACATTAGGATTGCAAGGTGTAGTTTCTACAAAAGAAGACACCCCTATTTTTGATATGAGTCTGGGAATGGACAATTTCAACATTGGGGAATCCTTCCAGGCTTTGGAATTGTTCAAAGCGGTTGCTCCAATTGCCAGTGCACTTCAAGGGAAATTGAATTCAGATATTAAAATTTCTGGAAATCTTAAAAAGGATTTAACCCCAAATTTGGCTTCTCTTTCTGGGGATGTTTTGGCCGAACTATTGGCTACCCAAGTCAATGCGGAAAAAGCACCGCTATTATCAGCGTTTAGCGGGCAGCTAAACTTTTTGGACGCGAAGGATTTGAATCTGAGCGATTTGAAAACTGCCTTAAGCTTTGATAATGGTGCCGTGAAGGTGAAACCGTTTACGGTAAATTATAAAGACATAGCTGTAAATGTATCGGGAAGCCACAATTTTGAAAAGGAATTACAATATCAAGCTACTTTGGATGTCCCTGCCAAATATTTAGGAAGCGAAGTGAACAATCTTATCGTGCAACTGGATGAGTCGGATATGGAAAATTTGACCATACCCGTTGTGGCGAATATTGGAGGTAGCTATACCAACCCAACGGTTAAAACCGATTTAACTTCTGGTGTAGGAAAGTTGACCAATCAATTGGTAGAAATTCAAAAGCAAAAACTCCTGAATAAAGGGAAGGACTCAGCTAAGGATTT
Source organism: Bacteroidota bacterium (assembly GCA_039184805.1). Taxonomy (GTDB): domain Bacteria; phylum Bacteroidota; class Bacteroidia; order Flavobacteriales; family Flavobacteriaceae; genus Flagellimonas. The sequence goes on from JBCDAX010000002.1 coordinate 19,122, forward strand.
ATTATCCAGTGTTTTGAGCAAAGAAAAAGATTCTACAGGAACATCAAAGTCAACTACGGGAGAAGTACTAGGTAGCTTACTTGGAAGCTCAGACAAAGAAAAGGATTCGGCTACTACCCAGGAGGACCCGGTTACAAACACTGCTAAATCCCTTTTGGGTGGATTACTGGGGAAAAAGAAGAAAAAGGATACTATCAAGGAAGATTAATCTCTATCACCCTCAGAATGCGAAACTTTCTTAGAAAGCAGAAGCTCGTTTAATTCATTTTCGATGTCATAAGAAAGTATTTTTACAACTTTATTTTCTTCATTTAGTAGAATTTGAAAAGGAACCTGCTTCGTTTCAAACTTGCCATACAACTTGTTTTCGATATCGATGTATTGCCCCCACGGTGTGTTATCCGATGATACGGCAGTTAAAAACCTATCTCTTTCAATATCATTTTCAATGCGTACGCCGAGTCCAAGAACCGATATTCCTTTGTCATTGAATTTTTTGTATTCTTTTCCAAAATTTCGATTGAATGACCTACATGGAGCACACCATGCCGTCCAAAAATCTAAGACTTTGTATCCTTTATAGTCGGACAGTAAATCTTCTATATTAATAGTGTCTTTCTCGATGATTCTGTAGAGCTTGACATCTTCGGTTTTGAGATTCACATTTTCAGTACTTTTTTTCTTTTCCCTGATTGATTCTAAATACACGTTGTAATTCTCTTTTGCTTTTTTTCCAATTTCCGTAGAGAAATCTTCGGCAGTCATTTTTTTGTAAAGATGTATTGGGATAAACCCTGAATTATCCAGTTGAGCCAAAACAACGAAAATGGTATCCGTTTTTACCTTGCCATAGGATGCAATTAATGTAGTGATGATGTTATCGGTGAACTTACTAACTCTCCTTGTCAAAGAATCATTTTGCTCAAAATGTTCTGTGGTGCTAGGAGACTCCACAAAGTTTTTGCTTATAAGCCGTATTGAATCCAAGTCTTCTCCTATTGCTAAAGATAGACTGTAGTCTTTTTCAATATTCTTCTTCGATGGTTTTCTTTGATGAGTGCAGTTGGAATATAAAAACCCAATCAGAGCAAGGCAGAGAAGCTTTTTCACAGTTTACGGTATTGGCGTCTTGTTTGTAAGACGATTTATCCCGTAAATTGTTTCAAAAGATAAAGTTGATGAATTGGTTATAAGAGATTCTAATTAATATTCAACCCTACATAATACCCTTCGTGGCCTCTTATATTAAAGACGGTGTTGTCTTCAAAAATCAGATATTGACCCTTTATGCCTTTTAGTGTACCGGAAAAGGATGGTATTTTTTCTAGATTGATGCTTTTAACTTTTTCAGGATATTGCAAGACAGGAAATTCCATATGAGTTTCTGAATTGGACTCTATAAAGTAAGTATTCACCTCCTCTGGAACATAGGGCCTTAATTTTTGTCTCCATTCAATAAGGTCAACATCTTCAATATCGTTTTTAAGCATTTTCTGCCAACTGGTCTTATCGCTCACATGGGCTTTAAGCGCAACTTCGGTGATTCCGGCCAAATACCGATTGGGCACTTCAACAATTTCTATGGCTTCGTGAGCACCTTGATCAATCCATCGTGTAGGTACCTGAGATTTTCTGGTGACACCTACTTTTACATTGCTTGAATTGGCCAAATAGACAATATGAGGTTGCAGTTGCACGCGCTTCTCATAGTCCAAATCACGATCTTCAATGTCTAAGTGTGCTTTACTGAGTTCGGGTTTCATGATCCAATCACCGGCAGCAGCACTTTCAAAAAAATAAGATTTACAAAATCCTTGACGGTAGATAGGTTCATTTTTCCCCGTCCCCAGACATTGGTATTTAATAAACTCTATTTTGAGCTTTCGATTTAAGGCCTGGTTCATGTTTATAAAATCATTCTCAAAAACCAAAAAGTATTGGATTGGACTTCCTAATTCAGTTCGCATTTTTCGCAACACACCTTCGTATAGCATAGTGGAATTTAATTGTTTTTGGTTGATTTGATAATGAGATTAGGATACGCTATTTTAGCCTTTGGACCTGTTATCGATATAGGTCAAAGATACCTAAAATGCCAATACCATTATTCAATAGCATTGCTTCCTGGTTGTTGAAAAAGCGCTATCATCAGATTGAGCTCTTTTTGAAATATCCTTTGGATGTGCAAAACGAAGTATTGCATCAACTCATGGATTTTTCAAAGGATACCATGATAGGGAGAGAGTATGGTTTTTCTGATGACTTAAAATATGATGAGTTTCGCGAACGGGTGCCTCTGGTGAATTATGAGGATATTGCCCCATGGATTGAGCTATCTAGAAAAGGGCAACAGAATCTTTTCTGGCCTACACCCATTAAATGGTTTGCTAAAAGTAGTGGGACCACAAATGCGAAAAGTAAATTTATACCGGTAAGCTCCGAGGCATTGGAAGACTGCCATTACAAGTCTAGTAAGGATTTATTGTGTCTTTATTTAAATAATAACGAGAATTCACAGCTCTTTTTAGGCAAAAGTCTGAGATTGGGAGGCAGTAAGGAACTATATGAAGATAACGGTACTTTTTTTGGCGATTTATCCGCTATTTTGATTGAAAACATGCCCTTATGGGCAGAATATAGCAGTACGCCAAGTAGCAAGGTTTCCCTTATGAGTGAATGGGACACGAAGTTGGAGGCTATCATAAAAGAAAGTATTAATGAGAATGTCACCAGTCTGGCCGGTGTACCCTCTTGGATGCTTGTCTTGCTAAATGATGTATTGGAACGGACGCAAAAGGCCCACCTTTTTGAAGTTTGGGAGAATTTGGAAGTTTATTTTCATGGTGGTGTCAGTTTCATACCCTACAAGGAACAATTTCGGAAAATACTTCCCAGAAAAGGATTCAATTATTACGAAACTTATAATGCATCCGAAGGCTTCTTTGCCATACAGGATAGGAACAATTCGGAAGACTTATTACTAATGTTGGATTATGGCATATTCTATGAATTTATTCCTGTAAATAACACTGGGGAAGAGCGTGCCATTCCGTTATGGGAAGTGAAAGTAGGGATAAACTATGCCGTTGTAATCACTACCAATGCTGGCTTATGGCGATATAAAATAGGTGATACGATTCGTTTTACGTCCAAAAACCCGTATCGAATTCGAATAACCGGCCGCACAAAACATCACATTAATGCATTTGGCGAAGAGCTAATTATCGAAAATGCGGAAGAGGCCCTGAAACAGATATGTATTAAAACCGATGCTGAAATCATGGATTATACCGCCGCACCTATTTTTATGAATGGTTCTGAAAAGGGGGGGCATGAATGGTTGATTGAATTTAGAAAACCTCCATCGGACATTGCCTATTTCACTGAATTTTTGGACAACGCCTTAAAATCCTTAAACTCGGATTACGAGGCGAAACGCTACAATAACATGACCCTGAGGATGCCAAAAGTGCATTTGGCCCGAAAGGATTTATTCCATGATTGGCTTAGGTCCAAGGATAAATTGGGAGGTCAACATAAGATTCCAAGACTGTCCAATGAACGCACGTACATCGAAGAATTACTTCAAATGAACAATTAAATGCGTTTTTTGCGTTGTTTATAAGGAACTTTCTGGAACAAATTCTTTTAAACAATCAAACAAACTGATAATGGCGGAAAAACTTGTTGTAATTTCTGATATGTGGGGAGTAAAGAAAGGTATGTGGATAACATCCTATTTTGGCTACCTTCAACAATATTTTGATATCGTCTTTTATGACGCGCAACAACTCGGAAATGTTGACGTTACGGTTTCCACAGAAAAAAACATCCATGAAGCTTTTGTTCAAGGTGGAATTGATACTGCCGTAGCCCATCTACTCAAAAAAGAAACAGATGCTTGTCATTATCTAGCTTTCAGCACTGGTGGGACCATTGCTTGGAAGGCGGCATTAAAAGGACTTCCCATGAAATCTTTAACTGCTATTTCACCCACTCGAATTCGAATGGAGGAGGAAAAACCTAATCTTCCCATGCGTCTTATGTTTGGCGAATGCGATGTATTCAAGCCTGGAATAAAATGGGCCAATGAAGTTGGTGCTAAACTTGAAATTGTCTCAGGTTTTGGCCACGATTTGTACTCCGATGAAAAAATAATTTCGGATATAAGCTTGAGTCTATTGCAAAAAGTTACTAGTTCCGTAACCAAATAGTTCCTAAGAAACTGCCTTTAATTTCTTAATGGTTTCGTGTGAAAGTTTTTCTTCCGCATAGGCTTTGGTCACCTTAAACTCATTTTCCTCGCTACTTGGCAATGTGAACATTGCATCCGTGAAAACGGCTTCACAAAGAGAACGTAGTCCTCTAGCGCCAAGCTTGTACTCTACGGCTTTTTCCACGATATAATTTAACGCCTGTTCCGTAATACTGAACGTAATGTTGTCCATGGCAAACAATTTTTCATATTGTTTGATAATGGCATTTTTTGGTTCAGTAAGGATAGCGCGGAGCGTTTTGGCATCCAAAGGATTCATATGGGTCAAGACTGGAAGTCTACCAATAATCTCGGGAATAAGCCCAAATTCCTTCAAATCTTTTGGAATTATGTATTGAAGTATATTCTTGCTATCTAAGGTATCTTCTGCTTTGGAAGCGCTATAACCTACGGCCTGCATGTTAAGTCTTTTATTAATGATACGTTCAATACCATCAAAAGCACCACCGGCAACAAAGAGAATGTTTTCAGTGTTTACCTCAATAAACTTTTGATCTGGATGTTTTCGCCCTCCTTTTGGTGGGACATTGACCACAGTACCTTCCAAAAGCTTCAATAAACCTTGTTGTACTCCTTCGCCAGAAACATCACGAGTAATTGAAGGATTATCGCTTTTTCGGGCTATTTTATCAATCTCATCAATAAAAACAATGCCTCTTTCGGCCTTTTCCAAGTTGTAATCTGCCGCTTGTAGCAGACGTGTCAAAATACTTTCAACATCTTCACCCACATAGCCTGCTTCCGTTAGAACCGTAGCATCCACAATAGCTAAAGGAACATTAAGCATCCTTGCTATGGTTTTGGCAATAAGCGTTTTACCGGTTCCGGTTTGTCCGACCATAACAATGTTGCTCTTCTGAATTTCAACACCATCATCCTTTCCTTTGGGTTGTAACAATCTTTTGTAGTGATTGTAAACCGCAACGGACATTACCTTTTTGGTGCGTTCTTGCCCAATTACAAAGGTGTCCAGAAAATCCTTGATTTCCATGGGTTTCTTCAGAATCAACTCCGAAGATAAATCCTGGTTATTGGATTGTTTGGATTCTTCTGCAACAATACTATGCGCTTGTTCAATGCACCTGTCACAAATATGGGCATCCAAACCAGCAATCAATAAATTGGTCTCTGGTTTTTTTCTGCCACAAAAAGAACATTCTAAATTTTCTTTTGCCATATACCCTTGAGGTTCAACACACAATAACGCAAAAAAAGGTGAATATCATACAATTTTCACGTTGTTTTTCAGCTTTTAATCTACCTGATTTACTTTTCTCTTACTAGGACTTCGTCAATCATACCATATTTTTTGGCCTCTTCCGCCTTCATCCAAAAGTCACGGTCACTGTCTTCGTAGACTTTGTCAAAGGTTTGGCCGGAGTGGTCCGCTATGATTTGATAGAGCTCGTCTTTTATTTTGAGCACCTCTTTGGCTGCGATTTCAATGTCACTAGCTTGTCCTTGTGCGCCAGAAAGTGGTTGATGAATCATAACTCTTGAATGGGTAAGTCCACTACGTTTTCCTTTTTGTCCAGCACATAGAAGAATAGCTGCCATAGAGGCAGCAATTCCAGTACAAATAGTGGCCACATCGGGCTTAATGAATTGCATGGTGTCATAGATGCCTAAGCCAGCATACACACTTCCACCTGGAGAATTAATATAGATTTGAATGTCTTTTGAGGCATCTGCACTTTCCAAGAACAGCAATTGGGCTTGTACAATATTGGCCACTTGATCATTGATTCCAGTTCCCATAAAGATAATTCTATCCATCATCAATCTTGAGAAGACATCCATAGCAATGGCATTCAATTGACGTTCCTCGATGATGTTTGGGGTCATATTCACGGGATACATGCTGCTAATGATTTTATCATAGTACATGCTGTTTACTCCGTGGTGTTTGGTGGCGTATTTCTGAAATTCGTTAGCGTAATCCATACGGTATCGTTCAATTTAGCTTTAAAAAAAAGGTGCCGAAAAGTTCAACTTTCGGCACCATAAAGATACTTAAATTTCTTTTAGCGGAAGTTTAGCCGTAAACCTCTTTGACAAAGTTGTCATAGGAAACTTCTTTGACCTTTAAATTGGCCTTTTCTTTGAACAAGGTAAGAAGCTTTTGGCTCATCAACTGTTCTGAAAGTCGCTTTACCTCATCTTGGTTGCCCAAAACACGGTTGGCCACATTTTCCAACTCTTCTTCTTTGGGATCTAGGTGGCCATATTGTGCCATTTGGGATTTGATAAAACCTTTGGCAAATTCCTTTAGTTCTTCAAATTGTACCTGAAGGTCATTTTCTTTTATGATTTTACCTTCTATTAGCTGATATCTCAATCCTTTTTCGGATTTATCGTACTCCTCTCTGGCTTGGTCATCTGTCAAAGGATTTTCACCACTTACCTGAATCCATTTGGTTAAGAATTCGGCGGGAAGGTCGAACTTGGTATCATCAATAAGCCTTTCAGTAACATCATTGAGCAGTTTCTGGTCAGCTTGTTGTTCAAACTGCTTTTCAGAATCTTCCTTAATTTTTTCCTTTAGCTCCTTTTCGGATTTTACATTGTCCTTTCCAAAAAGTTTATCGAATAACTCCTGGTTTAATTCTGCAGCTTGTCTCTCATTGATTTCCTCTATGGTAAAGCTTACTTCAATATTGAGTTTCTCGGCCTTATCCCTAGCGATGCCCAAAGAGCTGGATAACAAGTAATCTTCTTTAAATAGTCCTTTGGTGTTTAAAGACACCTCTTCTCCCACTTTTTTGCCTACTAAGGCGGTTGTAGCTTTTTTACTTTTGATTTTGTCAAGCTCAATCGTGGTCTTGTTTTCAATTTCTTCCCCTTCGTTTTTGAAAACTCCGGTTACTTCATCATTCACACCGATTTCTGTTTTTGAAACCAATTTTCCATACTGCTTTTGGATGCGCTCAACCTGCTCGTCAATCATCTTTTTATCGGCAACAATCTTGTATTGGGTGATAGCTTTTTTGCTCTTTAACTGAACATCAAAATTTGGGGCCAATCCCAATTCGAACTCAAAATCCAGTACTTCATTGTCCCAATTAAAGTTATCCTGTTGCTTTGGTAGGGGGTTGCCCAGAACATCCAGCTTCTCCTCGGTCAAGTACTTGTTCAAGTTGTCTTGCAACAGTTTGTTTACCTCGTCAACCAATACAGCTTTTCCATATTGCTTTTTAATAAGGCCTATGGGAACTTGTCCTTTTCTAAAACCAGGAATATTGGCTTGCTTTCTGTAATCCTTCAAGATGGTGTCCACCTTTTCTTGGTAATCTTCCTTGCTAATGGCAACTTTTACAACTGCATTAAGCTCATCAATCTGCTGTTTTGTGATATTCATCTGCTACCTAATAATTTCTATTGAAAAATGGGTGGCAAAAGTACGGTATTTTCCGAATCACAACAACTTTTTAAACAGTTGATTACCAAAGTCTATGATTTCTTTTTATCCTCCTTCAATAAGGAATGTAGAATAGACTGCAAAATTGAAAGCAATACACTAAAAATAATGGCCCATAAGACCCCATCTACCCTAAAGCCTGAAATAAAATTGGCGGCAATCAAAATAATTATTGCATTGATGATGAGAAGAAAGAGACCAAGTGTAACTATGGTAATAGGTAAGGTTAGAATGACCAGTAAGGGCTTTACCAAGAAATTTAGAACTCCCAAAACGATGGCAACTATTAGGGCAGTAACAAATGAGTCAACCCCTACGCCAGGAAGTGCATAGGCTAGAATGATAACGGCTAGTGCATTGAGCAATAAGCGAAGAATAAAAGACATAGAGTTGGAAATATGAGTTAATAAAAAAGCACCACTTAAGTGGTGCTTTTAATATAAGGTTTTTTTAAGATCAGTCGATGTATAGTCCTGTAAAATCCAGAGGATTTACCCCAGGCAAATTAGAGCCATAGGTAGTGTTTATGGCTTCAACGAAAGCATTGGCCAAGATTGCATACCCTCGAGGTGCCGGGTGAACGCCATCTAAAGAGAAACCACCTCCTGTAGCAAAGGTTGAAGTTACAACACTTCCATCAGCTAATGGCAGGCCATTTGCATTTAGGTCAGCTAGTAGGGCATTGGCATCAACAAAAGCCAAACCGAATTGATTAGCTAAGGCCTCTATACTTTGATTATATGCGGCCAGTGCCGTAGACACTGCTTCCTGTTCTTGGGGAGTAAGCACCCATTGGTCGCCTAATGGAACTGCTAATCCATTTGCCGAAGTTGGATCAGCAGGATTCGCTAAAGTCCCTATAAATGAACTTGAAGTTAACGTCAACAAGTCATCTGCATTGGTTTGTCTCAAATTTATCAATGCAGGATTCAAACCGGTCAAATCCGTTAGGTCTTCATCAATCATTACCGGAGCATTTGTATCTCCCGCGGCAAAAGTAATGGTACGTGCAGCCAATTCGTCAGCATCTATCGCATTACCAGCAAATGCTAGCTGTAAACCGCCATTATATGCTGCATATGCAGCATTTAAAGCAGCTGCGGTCGCCTCATCGAGAGGGACAGGATTAAAGGGAACCGTGGTGAAAAAGGGAATATCTGTAACATCAGGTAAATTAGCAACTACCCCTCCAGCACCACCGGCAGTCATTGTCTGTAAAATACCTTGAATTGCGCCTGCAAGGACGTTTGGATCAGTTATATCATTTCTTCCGTAAGTGGCAGGGTCAAGATTTCCTGTTTGGTCAACCCCAGAACCACCATTGGTGGCGTATAACAAGATGTCATTAGAACCTATCCAAAGAGAGAAAAAGGTAGCATTTTGGGCAGCAGCATCTCCAAGAACTGATGCACTTTCCGAAGAAGAAAACCGTACAAAGTAAGGATTTGCTGCGCCAACGGCCAAACCAGCAATACTTCCATAACCTTCTGCCAACAATTCGTAGCTCTTAGCGCCAGGAACGCCCATGTTGTTAAAAGATCCCGTTAACTTTTGGGTGATTTCTGTAGTCCCTTCACCGGGTACTGGAGTCGGAGAAGGTCCATCAGCTGTGAATGCCAAGAACAAACGATTTCCAATGTCAGGTATTCCATCCATATTAGCATCCGAAATACCGTTAATAGTTGCACCTCCCAAATTATCCGCCATAAAAGGAATACTAAAAGAGCCTCCACCGGCTAAGGCAAAATTCGAGGCCAACATATTAGGGAATGAAGCTTCTTGCCCTGCAATGAATAGGGCATTATCTGAAAAACCAGCGGTAAGGGAATTTCCTAAGGAAACGTAATTGGAGAAATTTGCAGTTCCTGAGGTAATCACTACTGGATCAGGATCAGGGGTGGTAGGAGTAGTGGCATCATCATCATCCGAGCATGCAATAAACAATAACCCTAATAAGGGGAACAGGGCATAAATTTTTTTCATGAGTATTTCAATTAGAGTTAGTTTAAGTTAACCGTACAGTTAAATCAGAATTAACCAAATCTATATGAAATTTGTTATACAGACAATTAAATGGGCAAAAAAATTATGCATGCATAATAAAAAAGGGCAAATTTTAAGAATTTAGGAAGTTCAGCGCCTTTTCAAAAAACTGTTTTGGGTTTTCTGCATGAAGCCAATGTCCTGCTTTTTCAACCGTTTCGATTTGAGCGTTTGGAAAGTGTCTTTTTATTTCCGGGTAATCATTAAGTTGGATATATTCTGAGCGATCACCCCTTAAAAACATAGTTGACCCATTAAAAACAGAAGTAGCCAAAATACTTTCTCCAATTTCTTCCATTTTGTTTTTAAGCACATCCAAATTGAATCGTAAACCCAATTTGCCTTGTTCTACCCAATATAGGTTTTTCAAAAGAAATTGACGGATTCCAAAATCGGACAGGTGTTGGGCCAAAACTTCATCAGCTTCCTTTCTACTTTTGATTTCTTCAAAATTCAGTTGGGTTAAGGCATCTACGATATATTGATGGTGCGGGGGATAGTATTTGGGGGATATATCCGCAACCAGCAGATGATTTATTTGGGTTGGATTTGAAATTGCGAGTTGCATAGCTGTTTTGCCCCCCATGGAATGACCTATAATATCCGCTGTTCCGATTTGATGACTGTCCATATAATTGAATACGTCTTGACTCAAAATCTCATAATCAAAGTTTTCGGAGTGAAAACTTTTTCCATGGTTTCGCTGGTCTATCAAATGCGCCTGAAAGCCGTTTTCCGCAAATTGATTCCCTAAGGTTTTCCAATTATCGGACATGCCCAAAAAACCATGAAGTATAAGAAGCGGTTTACCCTCTCCTAGAATTCTCGAGTGAAGTAATTCCATTATTTCAGTCGGTTTAAATACATGTTTACCACATTTTCAATTCCCAAGTAAATCGACTCACAAATGAGTGCATGTCCAATGGAGACTTCAAGCAAGTTTGGGACATTTTCCTTAAAGTATTCAATATTGTCAAGGCTCAAATCATGTCCCGCGTTTAGTCCCAATCCTAGAGCGTTGGCAGCAAGTGCTGCTTCATTAAAGGGCCGTGCGGCCTCTTCTTTATTCCCTAAAGCAAATTTTTCCGCATAACTCTCAGTATACAGTTCAATACGATCTGTGCCCGTTTCTGCAGCACCTTCTACCATTTCTACAACCGGGTCGACAAAGATAGAGGTGCGAATACCTTCTTTCTTAAATGTTTGGATAACATCGACAAGAAAATCTTTGTGTTTTATTGTGTTCCATCCTGCATTGGAGGTGATCGCATCTTCCGCATCTGGAACTAAAGTAACCTGTGTTGGTTTTATCTGCAGCACCAGGTCGATAAACTTCGGTACCGGATTACCTTCAATGTTATATTCAGTGGTGACAATATCTTTCAAATCTCGGGCATCCTGATATCTTATATGGCGTTCATCAGGTCTGGGATGTACTGTAATGCCCTGAGCTCCAAAGGATTCAATATCTTTGGCTGATTTTAATAAATCAGGAGCATTTCCTCCTCTTGAATTTCTCAAGGTAGCCAGTTTGTTGATGTTGACACTCAACTTTGTCATATATTCACTTTTAGGGTGTCAAAATTAAACAATAGGCATGCCTTTTGCTATATAAAATTAGTATTTTGCACTTAAGAGTAATGTCATGCAAATCCAAGAGAAAATCATATCGTCTATTCCCGTTTTCGAAGTTTCTGAAACTCTCAGGGAGGTTATTCTTTTTTTTGAGGAAACTACTTTTTCACATGTTGCCATTACAGAAAACGGGGAATATTTAGGTGTTTTATCGGAAAATGACCTTCCTTGTTTTGAACCAGAAGAAGGTATTGAGAAGTTCAGGTTTGAAATGGAGAAGTTCCATGTCACCAAAGAAACCATGTGGATGGATGTTTTGGAAATGTTTTCCCGTAATGAGGCTAATGTGATTCCTGTTTTGGATGATAATGCAATGGTTTCTGGATATTATAATTTAGAGGAAGTTGTTGACTATTTTATTGACACTCCTTTTTTCAAGGAGCCTGGAGGTATCCTAGTCGTTTCCATAGGTATCAAGGATTATTCTTTTAGTGAAGTCGCCCAGATAGTGGAAAGTAATAATGCTCGGCTATTGGGAGCCTTTATTTCCGAATCCCATAACGATATCGTTCACGTTACGCTTAAAATAGGTTCCGAAAACCTAAATGAAGTAGCTCAAACGTTCAGACGGTATAATTACACTATAGTATTTGGAAATAGTGATGACCAATTCATGGAAGACTTGAAGCAAAGGTCAGATTACCTGGAAAAATATCTCAATATTTAATATGAAGGTTGCCCTTTATGGCCAAAACATTGTAGAGCAGGACAGAATATTTGTCTTGGAACTCTTGGCTGAACTAAAATCAGTTGGGGGTACCGCTTTTATTGAAACCGATTTTTATAAAATGCTCCAAAATTTGGGCATTACTTCAGAGCATGAAGAATTCACCCAGGTTTCGGGTTTGGATAGTAGTTTTGATTTATTTATCAGTTTTGGTGGTGATGGCACAATGCTAAGGGCCGTGACTTATGTAAAGGATTTAGGCATTCCCATCGTAGGGGTTAATACTGGAAGACTTGGTTTTTTGTCCACGTTTAAAAAGGAAGATGTACGCAAAGTGGTGACCGAATTCATCTCTGGTGCTTATTCTTTGGAAGCACGTTCCCTGGTTGAGGTCAACCTAAGTGCAGGATTAAAGGAATTCAATGGATTGAATTTTGCCTTAAATGAGATTACGGTCAGTAGAAAGGATACTACATCCATGATTACTGTTGAAACCTATTTAAATGACGAATATTTGACTTCCTATTGGGCCGATGGATTGATTGTATCTACGCCAACAGGTTCCACGGGGTATTCGTTAAGTTGTGGAGGCCCCGTAATAGCCCCATCCACTAAATCCTTGGTACTTACTCCAATTGCACCGCATAATCTTAATGCCAGGCCCTTTGTTATTTCAGATGATACGGAAATTCGCCTTCGGGTATCTGGTCGGGAGGAACATCATTTGATTTCTTTGGATTCCCGAATTGCAAGTATTCCCAACGGACAGGAAATTAGAATCAAAAAATCAGACTTTACGATTAATATGATAGAATACAAATCCGAAAGCTTTTTAAAAACACTTCGAAATAAACTCCTTTGGGGTGAGGACAGACGCAATTGATGTATTTGGAAACAATAAAAACAGCTAAAAACTGTTTAACAAAGGAGAACATAGTAACCCAGTATTATATAGACTTTCCTTTACTTCTTTTAGGTTAATGTTATAGATGGTATGCGAATAGTTTTGGCTATTTTTTTGTGTGCGGTGTTTGGTATGAATGCCCAAACCTATGAAGTAGGAATATTTGCTGGTGGCGCGAATGTGATTGGCGATGTAGGTCGTACCAATTATATTCTACCCTCAGGACCTGCCATTGGGGGTCTTTTTAAATGGAACAAAAGCAAGCGTTATGCGTGGAGGGCTAGCGTAACCTATGGTAGTTTTACCGCTGATGACACTAAATCTTCCAAATCTTCCCGCGCTCAAAGGGGTTTTATAATTGACAATTCGGTTTTGGAAGGCTCTATAGGGCTTGAATTTAACTTCGTGGAATATAATCTACATAAGCTTGGACCTGCCTTTACCCCCTATCTTTACACAGGTTTTACCTACTTCAGGTATGATTTTAATTATTTTGATGCACAACAAGTGCAGGATATTAACCAAAAAGAAGGTAGTTTTGCAATTCCAATGACGGTAGGGGCCAAGTATCGTTTGAATCAGTTTCTAATTCTTGGAGCTGAGATTGGGGCAAGATATACCTTTACGGATAATCTAGACGGGAGCAATCCCGAAGGCTCCAATTTTGAGCAATTTAGATTTGGAAATATTCTAAGTGATGACTGGTACGTATTCTCAGGTTTTACATTAACGTATACCTTTGGACGCAAACCCTGCCAGGATTGCTTTGAATGAATGTACACACTAGAGGACGTTAACAAGGACAGATTACCAAAACACGTTGCCATTATAATGGATGGTAATGGAAGATGGGCCAAACAACGGGGGAAACTCAGGATTTTTGGCCACGAAAATGGTGTGGATGCTGTGCGAAAAACGGTAGAGTCCTGCGCTAAACTCCAAATAGACTTTCTAACGCTTTACGCATTTTCAACCGAAAATTGGAATCGACCCAAGCTTGAGATTGAAACATTGATGAAACTCTTGGTGGCATCCCTTCGTAAGGAATTGGATACTTTGAATAAGAACAATATCCGCTTAAGAGCCATTGGAAATATTAATTCATTGCCTTCCAAAGCACAAAAGGAACTATCCGAAGTAATTGCAAAAACAGAAAAAAACACGGGAATGGCATTGACCTTGGCGTTGAGCTACGGTTCCCGTGAGGAGTTGAAGACCGCAATAATAGAGATAAGTTCCAAAGTTAAAAATAATATAATTTCACTTGAAAATATTGACGAAACCGTTATAAATACTCATCTTTACACGCATTTCATGCCAGATGTGGACTTGCTTATTCGTACCAGTGGAGAGTGTAGAATAAGCAATTTTTTACTTTGGCAGATTGCGTATGCCGAATTATATTTTATTGACGTATTTTGGCCCGATTTTAGTGAGCATCATTTGGTAGAGGCAATATTAAGTTACCAAAATAGAGAAAGACGATTTGGAAAGACTAGCGAACAACTCAATTAAAAGGACCACCAAAACTTTACAACCATACCTTACTTTACTCCTCCTTCTTTTTTACTTCAACCCTAGTTTGGCCCAGGACACTTCCTTTGAAAATGGCAAAACATATATTTTAGGAGGTTTGTCGGTAACAGGGCTGGAAAGTTACAATGAACAGACGGTCAAAACGTATACCGGTCTTCGAGTAGGACAACCCATTACTGTACCAGGAGATGAAATCAGTGCGGTAATCAAAAAATTATGGGGTTTGGAATTGTTCAGCGATGTGAGTATGTATTACACAAAAATTGAGGGGGACAAGATTTTCTTGGAACTTAATATTTTGGAAAGACCTACTTTATCCAACGTCACTATTTATGGTGTAAAAAAGCGTAAGGTTGATGACATTATTAATGATACTGACCTAAAAAAAGGGAAGAAAATAACGGAAAGCTTAATTGCCAACACCAAAAACTATCTTCAGAACAAATACAAAAAACAAGGTTTTCTAAATGCCAAAGTGAACATAGCTACGGCAAAAGATACTTCTGCGACCAATACCCAAAGTATGGTCATCAATGTAAATAAAGGGGATAAGGTAAAAATTCGAAGTATTGTTTTTGAAGGCAATGAAAAGCTTTCTGATAAACGACTGCAGAAAGCATTAAAAAATACCAAAAAGAAGAAGCTATATCGTTTTTGGAAAAAATCAAAATACATAGAAGCTGATTTTGAAGAAGACCTTTCGGGTCTGATTGATACCTATGCCGAAAGAGGGTATCGAGACGCTCGTGTACTCTCGGATACCTTTATTAAGGTGAACGAAAATAATATCGACCTAAAAATAAAGGTAGAAGAAGGGAACAAGTATTATTTTGGAGATGTCAACTTTGTTGGGAATACAGTTTACACAGATAGACAATTGAGCCAAGTACTGGGTATTCGAAAAGGAGATACGTATAATGGAGTCCTGCTTAAAAAGAGAATCGCAGACGATTCCAAGCCAGATGGGGAAGATGTGACTAACCTTTACCAGAACAACGGTTATCTCTTCTCAAGTATTAATCCTGTAGAGGTTTCTGCAGTAAACGATACAATCGATTTCGAAATTCGAATCATAGAAGGAAAAGAAACTTTCTTGAACCATGTCACGGTGGTAGGTAACGATAAGACTAACGATCACGTGATTTTCAGGGAATTAAGAACCAGGCCAGGTCAAAAATATAGCAAGGACAACATTGTACGAAGTATCCGAGAATTGGGTCAGCTTGGTTTTTTTGATGCAGAACAGATTGCTCCAGATATTCAGAATCCTGATCCCAACGCAGGTACTGTGGATATCAAATATAGTTTGGTGGAATCTGGTTCCAGCCAAATAGAATTGCAAGGTGGTTTTGGAGGTGGCGGGTTCATTGGTACCCTTGGACTTTCATTCAACAATTTTTCGTTGCAGAATATTTTTAAAGGGGAGGCATACAAGCCTGTGCCTATGGGTGATGGACAAACTTTTGCCCTGCGTCTTCAGGCCAGTAGATCGTTCCGAGTGTATAGTTTGAACTTCTCAGAGCCCTGGTTGGGCGGTAAAAAGCCAGTGCGTTTCAATTTTTCATTGTCCAGAACACAACAATTTGCAACCAATTTTGATAATAGGGGTAGAATTGATGTGGATAGAGACAGAGGTTTTGCCATTACAGGGATTTCCTTGGGGTTGGCCAAAAGGGTACAATGGCCGGATGACTTTTTTACAGTTTCACATGCTTTGAGCTACCAGCTATATGATTTTAATGATTTCAATAACGGTCTGTTCAATTTCGGAAACGGAAGTTCAAATTCATTGAATTATACCTTTGGAATTTCAAGAAGCTCTCAAGGACCAAGTAGAATATTCCCTTTAAGAGGTTCCAACTTTGAATTCACGGCCAAATTCACACCTCCCTATTCTTTATTTTCTAATAAGGACTTTAGGGGCATACGAACGAGAATAGACGAAATAACCCAAGAGCTATTTGATATAGGGCCAAATCCAGGTTCAATAGAAGAACAATTACTGTTTGAAGATTTAAGTGATGAGTTGGAAAGATTGGAAGAGGAACGCTTCAAACTCCTAGAGTTCTACAAAATTAAATTTAGAGGTGATTGGTATACCCAACTCGTTGACAAATTGGTACTACGAACCAATGCTGAGTTTGGTTTCTTAGGAAGTTATAATAATGATATTGGGGATGTCCCCTTTGAGCGTTTCTTCGTAGGAGGAGATGGTTTAGGAAACTTTACCTTGGATGGTAGAGAGGTCATTCAGTTGAGAGGTTATGAGAACAGCTCGTTGACCCCTTTTATTATCAATCCTATCACAGGACGTCAAGAACAAGATGGTGGTACTATCTACAATAAATTCTCTTTGGAACTTAGATACCCACTTACTTTAAAACCTGCGGCTTCTATTTATGCCTTGTCTTTTTTAGAGGCGGGTAATGCCTTCAACAATTTTACTGAGTTTAATCCGTTTGAATTAAAAAGATCTGCCGGAGTGGGGCTTCGTATTTTTATGCCGGCATTTGGTCTATTGGGAATCGACTTTGGTTACGGCTTTGATACGGATGCTAGGCCAGGTTCAGTTGGACCCAGTGGCTGGCAAACACACTTCATCATCGGGCAGCAGTTTTAATCATGTGGAAATATGTTCCAAATAATTTCTGTAAACAATTCATTTTGAAGGGTTTTGCTATTTTGGCACGATATTTTCTTTTAAAAAGCGGAACAAGAATGAACAAGAAGGTTCTTTTAGTATTGATGATTTCGTTGGTATCGGCCCACGCATTTTCCCAAAGAGGGGTTAGAATCGGATATGTTGATATGGAATATATCCTTGAGAATGTTGAGGAATACAGGGACGCAAGCACGCAACTAGAAGCCAAAGCTCAAAAATGGAAACAGGAAATTGAGCTGAAGCGAAGCGTTGTTGAGCAAATGAAGAAAGATTTGATGGCGGAGAAAGTTCTTCTGACAGATGAGTTAATCGCAGAGCGTGAAGAGGAGATACAGGTGCTGGAAACCGAAATGATAGATTACCAACAAGACCGTTTTGGCCCACAAGGAGATTTGGTTTTACAAAAAAGGCTATTGATTCAACCGATACAAGACCAAGTTTTCAGTGAAGTACAAAAAATAGGAGGTAATAAAAGATACGATTTTATTTTCGATAAATCAGCAGATGTTGTAATGTTGTACTCCGAAAAAAGACACGACATTAGTGACTTGGTCCTTAGGGAAATAGCTCGTACAAGAAAAGTGAGCAAATCCAACAAAAAGCAACAAGAAAAAAGCAGGTTGGACAAGTTTAAAGAGGAGGAAGCAGAAGCGGATAAAGAGATTAGTGATGCTTTACGGGAAAGAAAGGAAAAAGCGGCGGAGTCTCGAGATGAGAAAGCCAAAGCTGCAGAAGATAGAAGAGCGGAACAGCTGAAATTGAGGGAAGAACGCAAGAAAGCATACGAAGCAAGAAGAAAAAAATTATTGGAGGAAAGGGAGGCAAAAAGACAGGCCAAATTGGAGGAGCGTAAAAAGGCGCAAGAACAACCAAAAGATTCTATCCAATAATAAAATTGAAACACTAAAATTAACATTCAAATAGTAACTCAGATTATGAAAAATGTAAAGAAGATGGCTGTAGCCCTGGTATTGTTTGTAGCGGCTACAGGTTTTATTAACGCTCAAAGCAATACAGCCCACATTAATGTGCAGCAATTGTTGTCTGAAATGCCAGAGATGAAAGCAGCTCAGGCTGAGCTTAAAAAACTTCAGGAAACGTATAGAGCTGATATAGAAAGTTCAATGACAGAACTTAAAAATAAGTACACGCAATACTCTAACGAAGCGACCTCAAAGTCCAAGGAAGAGAACGAAAAAAGAGCACAAGAGCTTCAAGGGTTTGAGAAAAACATTCAAGAAGCAGAACAAGTTGCTGTGCAAGAAATGCAAAAGAAACAACAAGAATTATTTGCTCCTATATCGGACAAGGCCAAAGCAGCTATCGAAAAAGTTGCAGCGGCAGAAGGTATTGATTATGTCATGGATGCTAGCCCTGGACTTGGACTCATAGTAGCCAAAGGAAAAGATTTGTTGCCCGCTGTGAAAAGAGAGTTGGGATTCTAAATCATTACTTTGCATAATATTACTAAACCGTACTTCTTCTGGAACGTACGGTTTTTTGTTTTTGTCAATCTAGCTATTTTTAAACATGCGCAAACCAATAGGGATTTTTGATTCAGGGGTTGGAGGAACCTCCATTTGGAAGGAAATTCATAGAAAATTACCTTATGAGGATACCGTATACCTGGCGGATAGCAAAAACGCCCCATATGGAACGAAACCTGAATCAGAAATACTTAAGCTTAGTAGGAAGAATACGGAATTTCTTTTAGAACAAGGTTGCAAACTTATCGTAGTTGCATGCAATACGGCTACCACAACGGCAATTACTCATCTTCGACATACATATGACGTGCCCTTTATCGGTATTGAACCTGCGATAAAACCAGCGGCCTTGCATACAAAAACGAAAAAAGTGGGCGTATTGGCCACCAAAGGTACATTGGCCAGTAGTCTATTTAACAACACTTCCAAGCTGCATGCGGAGGGGATAATAGTACTGGAACAAGAAGGGAAGGGATTGGTTGAATTGATTGAAGCCGGTAAAGAACAATCAGAAGAAATAGAAGCCTTACTGAGAACCTATTTGGAGCCCATGTTGGATGCTCAAGTTGATTGCCTGGTACTGGGCTGTACTCATTATCCCTACCTCATTCCCTTATTGAAAGAACTACTTCCAAAAGAGATTCAAATCATAGATTCTGGTGAGGCAGTAGCAAGACAAACCCATTCCATATTAAAGCAACAAAACTTGCTGTCTACATCGACCGAAAAAGGGAGGTCAATTTTTTACACCAATAAGGACAAAGAGGTGCTAAAGAATTTTGTAAAAGGCTATGACGCTTCTGTAAACTATCTAGACTTCTAACTTAGCTTCTTTTGAAAGTCTGATAGGTAAAATCATAAGTATGGGCATCATCCTTTGGATGATATTCTTCATTGACCAACTCCCAATTACCCAAGTCTATTTCAGGAAAAAATGTATCCGCCTCAAAGGAGGCATGGATTCGAGTTAGCTCTATAGAGGTGGCAATTTCCATGGACTGTCTGTAAATCTCACCACCTCCTATAATAAAAGCACGTTCCTGGCCTCCAATCAAAGCTATGGCTTCTTCAATGGTGTGTGTAACAACGCAAGGAAATTTTGGTGTGTAGGAAGTGTCACGTGTAATTACGATATGCTCTCGATTAGGAAGTGCTTTTGGAAAGCTTTCCAAAGTTTTGCGTCCCATAATAATTTTATGACCTGATGTAAGTGCTTTAAAACGTTTAAAATCATCTGGAAGATGCCATGGTAAATCATTGTCTAATCCCAAGGCATTATTTTCCCCAGCCGCCGCAATAATAATAAGTTCCTGCACTATTCTTTTTTTTTATTTATGGAAGATAAGGGAAAGTCTGTCTCATTTCTTTTTGTATTTCGGAAATACGTTTTTTCTGCTTGTCCACAAGAATTTCCCGCTGCTTTCTTTCCCAATCCTGCCCCATGAATCTATGGGTCACAAAAACCTTAAAAGCGTGCACAACAAATAAAAAAGCCCATGCCGTTATGGCCCATACAAACCAGTCATATTGTTCTCCATACTTTAAAACTTTGTTGATTAATACCAAGAATACACTTCCAATCAAAAAGATGACAAAGTGGGAATAAAGACGCTTCTTTTGAACGATCCGTTTTTGGGCATGTTCCAAAAGCTCGTGTTGTTCGTGGTCAACGACTTTCGATTTCTTTTTTCCAAAGGAGAGCATGGGAATGGCTATCTTTAACAACAAAGATAATCGAATTGTGAGCAATGGATTTGAAATCAAAAGGGTAAGAGAAAAATTTCCCGTGCTTCAGGAAGTTTTATATGCAAATACCGCAGCCACGGGACTTCTTAATACAGATTTATTTGAATGGCGAAGAAAGCATGATGAAGAATATTTGATAGGGGGGAGTGAGATGAAACAAAAAGGTTTTGAAAACACCCATCTTATTAATGAGGCTGTTGGGGACTTTTTTAGTTGTCGTAAAGAAAATGTAGCATTGACCCCTAACTTTTCGCTAGCTCTGAATCTACTTCTGGAGGGGTTACCAAACAATCAAAAAGTATTATTGCTAAAGAATGATTACCCTTCCCTGAATTGGGTTTTTGAGACAAGAAACTTTGAAAGGGAATACCTTGAAATCGACGCAAAGCTTGAAGAACGAATTTATACGGCAGTTAATGAAAAAAGAGTTGATGTTTTGGCCCTTAGCGTGGTTCAATGGATTAACGGGATAAAAATCGATTTGGATTTTTTGAAACAACTTAAATCTGAGTTTCCTGACCTTATGATCATAGCGGATGGAACCCAGTTCTGTGGTACTCAAAAATTCAACTTTGAAAGTTCAGGCATAGATATTTTGGGGGCGAGTGCTTATAAATGGCTTCTGGCTGGTTATGGCAATGGTTTCTTTTTGATAAAAGAAGCCATCAAAAAACGATTTGATTTGAAAGCAATAGGAAATGGTTCGGTTGATAGGGATATTTCCAAAAGAGATTCCATACCATTCTGTAAACATTTGGAGCCAGGGCATCTGGACTCCTTGAATTTCGGTAGCCTACAGTTTTCTTTGAATTTCCTTAAAAATATAGGTGTTGAAAAAATAGAAGAACGTTTAAAGAAACTGTCCATTACGGCTATGGCCGCGTTTTCTGGATTGGGGCTTTTGGAAAAAGGTTTGTCGGAAAGAAAGGAGCATAGTACTATTTTTAACATTAAAGGAGACCAGCAGCACTTTGATAAATTACAGGCAAATGGTGTTGCATGCGCACAGCGAGGAGATGGAATTCGTCTCAGTTTTCACTTTTACAATACCGAAGATGAGATAGATAGAATTGCAAAAATTCTTAAATCCCAGTAGCAAAATCATATTTTAAAAAAAAAGAATCGGCTATTTTGCCAAAATAATGCAATTGTAAAGTTCATTTTATCAATATGATAAATCGAGCTTAACTTATTGTAAATAAGAGGTTTTATATTTTGCTTTGTCCAGTATTTTAAAACTAAAATTTAGTACCATGGCAATAAAGAAACAATACCTAAAAAGTAAGCCAATTTGTAAAGTAACTTTTACTGTACCTGCCGAAGAAGCGAAGAAAGTAGCTGTAGTGGGAGATTTCAACAAGTGGAACCCAAAAGGGAGCACTTTGAAAAAACTAAAGAATGGAACCTTCAAAGGTACCTTTGATTTACCTAAAGAAAATTCATTTGAGTTCCGTTATATCGTGGATGGAAACTATGTAAACGATGAAGCTGCAGATCGTTACCAGTGGAACGATTTTGCAGGAACGGAAAATGCAGTGATTGAGCTGTAGTTAAAACTTTAATCACCATTGGGGATTATTCCTCAATGGTGACTCCTTTCCAAAAGGCCACTCTTCCCTTAATTCCTTTAGCAAGCTCGCTGGTTTCGGGATAATACCAAGCGGCATCAGAATTCTGTTTGCCATCTACATCCACAGTGTAATAGGATGCCACACCTTTCCACGGACATGTAGAATGGGTGTCACTGGATTTAAAGTATTCCTTTTTTAAACTTTCAGGTGGAAAATAATGGTTGTTTTCAACAACCACGGTGTCATCACTCTCGGCAATCACGGTATTGTTCCAAATGGCTTTCATAATTTATTTTTTAAATACATAGTTTTTATAATTCTCATTGGCGTCTGCAAAAGAGCTTACAACACTTAGCCCCGCTTTTTCCGCCAACCATTCTACCACCTCATCATCATATTTTTGTGAAATTTCGGTATGTATGGTTTCCCAGCGTTTCAGTCGAATATTAAGGTCCAAACTTTCAATGAATACTTTTTGGGATTCTTTAGAGACCAGATAACTCTTAGCTGTTCCCGTTTCCGGGTCATAAACCTCCCAATGTAGAAAACGGTCCACATTGAAATTACCACCCATTTCTTTGTTGATGCGGATAAGAACATTTTTGTTGAATGCCTCTGTTATCCCTGTTTTATCGTTATAAGCATCCAAAATAACCTGAGGATGTTTTTTCTGGTCAAAACCCATAAAAATTAGATCTCCATCATTTATGGAATCCTTCATGTTTTGGAGAAATTCAATGGCCATAGGATGTAGCAGATTGCCAATATTGGAGCCCAAGAAAAGAATCACTTTTCGTTTGCCATGTGCATTGCCAATATCACGAAGGGTTTCAAAATAGGTGCCTTGCAAAGTATTTATGGTAATCTCAGGAATCTCTTTTTTGATAGCGTCTTCCAACTGATCCAAAACGTTTTGACTTATGTCGATAGGTCGGTAGTCAAAATCTGCTTCTGATTGAACAAGTTGGTTTAGTAGTACCTTGGTCTTTTTTCCGTCACCAGCCCCTAACTCAAACAAACTGAAAGGAGAACCATCCTTTATAAAATGTTGAATAATTTCTTCCTTGTGCTTCTCAAAGATGTCCAATTCGCAATTGGTAAGATAGTATTCAGGCATGGCCATTATATCCTGAAAGAGTTTGTCTCCTACCTCATCATAAAAGTACTTGGAGGATAGATATTTAGGGAAGGCTGTAAGACCTTCATAGACCTCTTGCTCAAAAACTGAGGCAAAAGTTGGAATTTCCTTGTCTTGCATGTTTGTATTTTGGAGTTATCGAGCTAACCGGATTCCGGTGAACTGCCATCTCAAATTGGGGTGGAAAAAATTTCTATATGTATGTCGCGTGTGTTTTTCAGGGGTGGCCACAGAACCACCACGGAGGACTTTCTGGCTTACCATAAACTTTCCGTTGTATTCTCCCAAAGCACCATCTGCTTTTTTATAATTGGGATAGGGTAAATAGGCGCTTTCTGTCCATTCCCATCGTTTGCCCCATGGAAAAAAGGATTGCGCCGCTTCCCATTCAAACTCAGTAGGCAATCGAAGACCTTTCCATTGTGCATATGCAAAGGCTTCAAAGTAAGAGACATGTGTTATGGGGGCCAGTTCATCAACTTTTTTGAGGCCATTTGCTGAATAGTGATACCAATCGCCATCAATTTTATGCCAATACAAGGGAGATGTTATTTGATTTTGCTGTACCCAATCCCATCCTTCGGCATGCCATAAATCAAAGCGCTGGTAACCACCATCTTCCATAAACTGAATATACTCGTGGTTGGTGGTTAACCTATTCGAAATTTCATAGTCTTGAAGATAGACCGTATGTCTACCCAACTCGTTGTCATAACAAAATTCTTGGGAGTCGTGTCCAATCTCATGCATCCCTGCTTGTATGGATATCCAATCCTGCTCATGCGTCTCAACAGGGTGGTCTTGAAACCTATTGGAATACGCAGGTAACAACGGATTGTTTCCCAAAATGTATTTTATATCCGTCAATAGCAGTTCTTGGTGCTGTTTTTCGTGATGGATTCCAATTTCAAGAAGGTCATTTAGAGTTTTATCTTGATTTTCTGAAAAGAAAGTCTTGATCCCATTCGTAACATAGGCTCTGTATTCATATACTTTTTTTACTGACGGTCTGGATAGATTTCCACGATCGGAACGAATCACCCTTTTTCCAACGGTCTCATAGTAGCTATTGAATACAAAAGAAAAATCCTCATCAAATTGGATGTAATTGGAAGCATGGGGTTTTAGGATGAATTCTTCAAAAAACCAAGTAGTGTGACCCAGATGCCATTTAGGTGGGCTTACATCCACTATGGGTTGCACAACATAATCTTCAATTTCCAGGGGTTCACAAATGGCTTCGGAATGCTTGCGGGTTTCTAAAAAGAAATCAAGCAATGAATCGGTCAAGATCATAAACAGATTTTACTCTTTAAAGATAAGGAATATTCGTCTTAAGCCATATGGTAAACGGGAAGGCTAAAACTGAAGGTGGTGCCTTGTTCCGGCTCACTGAAGACTTTGATGCGTGAATCGTGTATTTCCATAATTTTTCGAACTATGGCCAATCCAAGTCCTGCACCCTCTTTCTGTTCTCCTGTCTTTGTTTGTCGGTAGCGTTCAAAAATCAAAGTTTGGTTTTCCTTTTTGATACCTGGACCAGAATCTTGGACAATAACCTCTACATTTTGATTTTCCACTTCAATCTTAACCGTTACCTCGCCACCTTCCGGTGTGAATTTCAAAGCGTTGTCCATTAAATTCTGTATGGCACGCTCAACTAAAGAAATATCTGCAAAGACCAACGGAATGTTCTCTTTCATGGAGAGTTTAAGATCTATATTTTTTTGCTCAGCCAAAATCATATAGTTTCTATGAATGTCATTGGCAAGTTCGCTAATCAAAAAGGGCTCTTTTTCCGGTTCTATCTGATTGGCTTCCAATTTGGAATACTCAAAAAGTTGTGAAACCAATTTGGAAAGACGTTCACTACTTCGGGTAACACGGTTTAAATATTCATTCCGTTCTTGCTTTGAAAGCTCTGAATCCTTCATGTGAAGGGTTTCAATATACCCTTGGATTATGGCAAGCGGAGTGCGCAGGTCGTGCGAAATATTGGCAATCAACTCGCGCCGTAATTGCTCAACGGACTTTAGCTTTTCAATATCCGAAAGGATGGTATCCGCCATGTTATTATATGTGGTCGCCACGTTGGCCAAATCAGTTTGTTCCGCATTTTCTATACGGTACTCAAGGTCACCCTGTTGAAACCTTTTGGCAGCATAAATGATTTTTCGCAAACTTCGGGTCAAATACCAGATGGCCAATACGCCTATTAGAGTAGCAAAAATCAAAGTCAAAAGTGAACCGCCAAGACCCAAGCGCATAAAATAACTGTTGAATAAATCACTACGGGTTGCTAAAAAATCCTCACCCGCCAGAACAATGTACACATAGCCTTCTCGTCCCTCAGAATTAAACTTTGCAGCTGAAAAAATAGTTTGTTGCTTGAGATCTTTGGGGTCATCACCTAGGGTGTAGGATGCTCCATCTTCATCAATAAATTTTTGGATAGGTTCCAGATTCACCCTTTTTTGTTGGGTTTCTGGCGCATCATGGTCCAAGACCACAGAATACTGTACATTTCCTTTTTCATCCAAAAGGTAGACCTCAATGGCGCGGTTCACGGCCATCATATCATGCATAATGTCCCCGAAAAGAGCTTTGTTAACCTCTCCCGACTCGGTAAAAGGTTGGTTGTTCTTGAATTTTTCTTCAATCAAATCTTTGGCAAGATTGGCATGCAATCGCTGAGTAGTTTCGTAAAAGTATTTGTTGGATAGATAAATAGAAGTTATGGTATACCCAATACCAGCCAACAGGAGTATCGCCAGAAAGGAGAGAGATAACTTAATGACAAACCTTGTGGTTAGAATGTTGTTTTTCATAAGAAGTTTTTAGCTTTCCACCAGTTCTTCGTTAAACTTATAGCCCACGCCCCAGGTAGTTAAAATGAATTTTGGATTGCTCATATCGGGTTCTATTTTAGACCTTAACCGATTAATATGTGAATTGACCGTATGTTCATATCCTTTAAAATCGTACCCCCAAATCATATTCAGTAATTGGGTACGGTCGTAACTCTTTCCTGGGTTGGATGAGAGAAGCACCAACAGTTCGAATTCTTTGGGCGAGAGTTCTATTTTTTTTCCATCCAAAAGCACTTTTCGCATCTCAATGTTAATAGAAAGGATGTCGAACTCCATCATTTTGGGGTTTTGATTTGTAAGAGGTGCCACATCGTCCATCTTTTGCCTTCTAAAAATGGCTTTAACCCGTGCCAAAAACTCTCGCACGCTGAAAGGTTTCGTCAAGTAATCATCCGCACCAATCTCAAGACCCAACACCTTATCAATTTCTTCAGAACGTGCAGTGAGCATCATGATGGGAGAGGTGATATTATTGGCCCTAATTTTTTGACACACCTCAATACCATCCATTTCAGGTAACATAATGTCCAAAATAATCAAATCGGGGTTCTCATTGATGGCCTTTCGCAAACCTTCAGCTCCATTGGAACTGGTCAAGACTTTACATCCCAAGTCCCTCAGATGTATTTCCAAAAGATGTATGATTTCAGAATCGTCCTCAACAATCAGTACTTTTTTCATGGGCAACGAATTAAGTGGTAAAGTATCACGAATAGTTCACGGTTTGCTATGCATTTTGAACCAAATACCTCTTTAAAAGTCCCTTTTTCTTGAAAATCTTTACAAAAAAGAAGATATTTTATTCTAAGTATCTAAAAATCAATTAGTAACGAATATTGATTTTTCCGTGATACTTCTGCAATGAATCACGTATTTCTTTGTGATTCTAACTTAAAGAATACTTAAAATGAGCAACTTAAAATCTTTTTTGTCCTTGCTAGGATTAGGAATTATCCTAATCTCATGCAATAAGGGAGAGACAGACGACACTCCCGTTGAACTGAATGCAGGAACCCTTTCCGGAGGGCCATACACTTTTGTGGTTGATGGAATTCCAGATATGGTAAGCACTATCACTTTGGATGCCAGCTCACTTCTTGGTAGCAATCGAACTTATGTGATTACAGATGATGCAAACAACATTTTAGGCATTCCTCCCACTTTGGATGCTGTTATGGGCGTTGACTTTGATGATGCGGGTGTGGGCACTTGCTATATTTATCATTTGGTATATGAAACAGGCTTGACAGGTCTTGAAGCAGGTGCTAATTTGGATAACTTAGAAGGACTGTTCGACCTTTCGAACTTTGTGGTCGTAGTACGAAATGGGTTAAATGCAGGTACGCTTTCCGGAGGGCCTTATGAGTTTGTCGTGGATGGGACACCGGATATGGTTAGTACTATTGCCCTGGATGACTCTGAACTTACAGGAGATGAACAAACCTATGTCATTACAGATGATTCAAATAACATTTTAGGGATTCCTCCAACCCTGGAAGCGGTTATGGGTGTTGACTTTGATGCGGCTGGTGTGGGAACTTGCTACATTTATCATTTGACCTATTCGGGGGAAATCTCAGGATTGGAAGGAGGTCAAAATGTAAACGACCTTACTGGGAACTTTGCACTTTCCAATTTTGTGGTCGTAGTACGAAATGGGCTAAATGCAGGTACACTTTCCGGGGGGCCTTATGAGTTTGTTGTGGATGGCATTCCAGATATGGTAAGTACTATTGCTTTGGATGACTCTGAACTTACAGGAGATGAACAAACCTATGTCATTACAGACGATTCCAACAATATATTGGGAATTCCGCCAACGCTTGAAGCTGTCATGGGAGTTGACTTCGATGCCGCTGGTGTGGGAACCTGCTATATCTATCATTTGACCTATTCTGATGAGATATCTGGTTTGGAAGGAGGGCTAAACGTAAATGACCTTTCTGGAAACTTTGCCCTTTCCAATTTTGTCGTAGTAAATCGTAATGCTTTGAATGCAGGAACTTTATCTGGGGGGCCATACAACTTTGTTGTGGATGGTAGCCCAGATATGGTGAACACCATTGCTTTGGATGACTCAGAATTGAACGGTGCGAAACAGACCTATGTGATTACAGACGATTCCAAGAACATTTTAGGTTTCCCTCCAACGCTTGAAGCCGTCATGGGAGTTGATTTTGATGCCGCTGGAGTTGGCACATGTTATATTTTTCACGTAACTTATACGGGTGAGCTTTCTGGATTGGAAGGCGGCCGTAGCCTCAATGATTTAACGGGTAACTTTGCATTATCCAATTTTGTGGTTGTAAATCGCAATCCGTTGCATGCAGGAAAAATCAGTGGTGGGCCTTTTACCTTTAAGGTAGATGGTAAACCGGATATGGTAAGCGGTATTGTTTTGGACGACTCAAAACTGAACGGAAGCATCCAACGATGGGTTATCACGGATGACCAAAACAATATATTGGGTCTACCACCAACTTTGGAAGCCGTGGAAGGTGTTGATTTTGATGAGGCTGGTGTTGGGATATGCCTTATTTGGCACATTACATACGAAGAGGGATTGCTAGGACTTGAACAAGGAAACAACCTATTGTCGGGATTGGAAGGATTTTACGCACTATCCAATGCTATACGCGTAACACGCGAAGCACAACATTGAAAAAGAATTTAAAAGAAAAATACGTTACAGTATTTGATTTGGCTGACTAACTCAAAAGGCACCCGGGCTTAGGTTCGGGTGTTTTTATTTTAAAAAAAGCCCTGGATAGTGAATGATTAAACCACTGTAAAGTGGTTCTTTTCGTAGAAAAGAGCATTTTTTAATTGTCCTATTAGTTTCTTTTCCGCTAAGAATCAGTTTTTTAAAAGAAGATTTTTTATCTTTTAAAGGATAAAACTTTTATTGTCAACCGTATGAAAAAGGTACTTCTACTTTCGTTATTGATCATTCTATTTTTTCCCCAAACCTTAATTTCACAGGAAAGTACATCAGTTGTTCGGGATATTTCTAAAGGCCTAAGTAAATACAAGACCATATCAACCCCGGAGAAGATTTTTGTCCATACTGATAAAACCCACTATTCCCAAGGCGAGACCATTTGGGTAAGCGTCTTCCTTATAGATGGCATTACCCATACAAAAAGTTCGAACAGTAATGTTGTCTATCTTGAAGTAGTTGACCAGAATGGAAACGTGATTTCCAAGAAAAAGGGTTTTGCGGAACAGTTGATATGTTCTATGAACTTTCACATTCATGAAAACACACCAAACGGGGTGTATAAAATTCGTGCTTATACGAAGTATATGCAGAACAATTTAGAATCCTTTGGTTACGAGCATGAGTTATATATTGGTGATTCAGATTTATCTGTTGAGGTTGCTTCAGATACACAGAAAGAGGAATATGAAGATAAAGGCAGTGCCAAAGGGGTTTCCTTTTATCCAGAGGGGGGTCAATTGGTGTATGGAATTCTCGGTAAACTTGTAATCAAATCATTAGATGCTAAAGGAAAACCAGTTGAAGTCCAAGGTGAGATAGTCAATAATCTTGGAAATGTGGTTACCACTTTTAAGACGGGGAAATACGGACTCGCCAAATGCGCTTTTACACCGGTATCGGGGACTACATATTTTGCAAGATTCAATCAGGGACTGAACACCTGGGAGCAAAGTCTTCCTGACATTGTTGAAAATGGACATACCCTCAGCTTGGAGAATATGGGGGAGTACTTGATCATTAAGGCTGAGACAACCATGCCGGAAGGCCTGGAAGGTACCACTATGGTAGGTCATGTTAGGGGAGAAAGATTTCTTTGGTTTCAGGGGGATAAGACACATGGCTCTAAATATATTGTTCGAGTGCCTACGGATAAAATGCAAGACGGTATTGCCCACATTACCTTATTTACAGTTAAAGGACAGCCTATTTGTGAACGTTTGGCGTACGTTCAGAGTAATGTGAATAACGCCAAACTTTCATTAACCAACGCAAAAAAGGGTTCGAACGGCGAATGGTCTCTAGATTTTGAACTTACGAATGACCAAGGGATACCTGCAAAAGGCAGTTTTTCCGTTAGCGTTTTAGAGGCGAATGTTGAAGATGCTAAAAGTACTCCCCTCGACAATATTGAAAATTGGCTCGAGTTGTATTCGGACTATGGTGAGTCCCGTCAAGTGCATGAGGTATTAAAAGAAGAAGATGCTACTCGGCGAAGAAGTATTTTGGATGCATTGATGGTAAGCGGTAGCTGGAAAAGATTCGCTTGGGATGATATTTCTAGTGAGACACCCAATACCCCCTATTTTTCACCGGAGAAAGGTATTTTTATTAGTGGAAGAACAGAATCTTTAGGAAAGAACAGGAAGGGAGTTCCTTCCATTGTGTCTCTGGAATTCTTGGGCGGAGAGCTATATCGGTCCCAAAAGCAGACGGACAAAGAGGGTAGGTTCAATTTTGGTCCGTTTGACTTTAAAGACAGTCTTTCCGTGGTGTTGAAGGCGTCCCGTCTCAGTGGCCGTAGTGAAGTTGCAAAACAGCGGGTGGTCATTGTTTTGGACGAGGAGGAAGAGTTCTCTTGGTCGAAGGGCAAAGGGGAATCCAATGAAGAAGTTATTCTGGCCAAGCAAGAGGTTGACGAAAAGCAGAATCAGGGCAGTACAGCGCAGCCTTACTTATCCCCTATAGATACTTATGATTTTGAAACGGGTAAAAAGATAACCTTATTAAATGAGGTAGTGGTCACAGAGAAAAAAAGAACCAAGAAAGACCTTATAGAGGAGCAGATTAATAAACTTACACCCTTTTATAGTAGGCCCACCAGCAGGATATTTGCAGATTCCCTCCCTTTAAATGGGATAAACACGGTAACAAACATTCTGAGATTTATGCCGGGTGTTCAAGTAAGGAGAGGACAGAATGGGCAAGATATTGTACAAATTCGAGGACTAAACAGTCTTAGGGCATCTAATTCGCCACTTTTCTTGATTGATGGTGTTCGGGTGGATTTACAAGCTATTTCAAATTTGCCTGTGTGGGATATTTTGATGGTGGATGTACTTAGCGGAGCGAATGCTGTTGCTTATGGCACCAGGGGAACCAATGGTGTAGTTGCTGTATATACCAAACGTGGAGTAGGACTTAATTATACTGGTGGGGTTGAGCCTATTGGTGCCGATGGACGAAGGTCGCCCCATATCCTTACCATGACCAAAAAAGGATTTGATACCTCTGCATCTTTTGAAATCGAAGAATGTGATTCCCCAGTAAAGGGTAAAGTACCGTCTCCTGTCGCAAAAACGGTTCTGTGGGAACCTGATTTGGAAATCTTTGGAAAAAAACATAAAACGTTGACCTTTTGTCCAGATGATTTGGCTCAAGGAAATTATCTCATTCGTATCGCGGGGATTTCTGAGGATGGAAATGCCATCAGCAAAGAGTTTGTTTTGCCCAAACCAGAGTTTTAAAGTAAAACTAAGGTATCAAGGCAATAATCCGAAGTGGAGCTCCACTACCTCCCTTTATTTTCATAGGTAGTGCTACAACCTCAAAACCTGTTTTAGGCAACCTGTCTAAATTGGTTAGGTTCTCAAAGGCTGGAATGTTGTTGGATAATAAAACCACATGACTTTTAAAAAATTGGGATTGGCCATAATCTATACTTGGGGTATCCAATCCAATAGCATTGATGTTTCGGTTGTTGACCAGCCATTCTGCCGCTTCTGGGGATAAACCTGGGAAATGCATCAATTTTATAGCAGCGTTACCCCTTAGGGCAGTACCCATATATCTCACTTTGTCGGGGTAGTACGTTGAAAAACCGGTTTCGAGTAGCACAATAGAACCATCCGGAATTTCAAGTTTTTGTTCTACTTCCCAGTCCAAAAAATCCTGTACGCTGATTAAATAATCGGGGTTGTCCATTGCTTTGTCTGAAACATCAATTTTTATGGCATGACCGACCAAACGTTCCAGTGGGATTTGATCCACCGTTTGTTTGCCTGCTGCAAAATGAATGGGTGCATCAATGTGCGTACCCCCGTGTTCGGCCGTAGCAATATTGTATGCAGAATAATAGTACCCTTTTTCGGTCTGTCCCTCAAAAACAGTGTCCAGTTCAAATTCCTTGGCAGTGACCCAATAGATGGTTTCTTTGGAATAGTCGTGGGAGAGGTCAACAATTTTTTGAACGGGTGCGCTTTCTTCTTTACTTTCTTTGGGTTTTGGGGAACAACTGCAAACAAGCAGAATACAAAGGATGGAATAGAGCTGTTTCATATTTGAAAAGTACTAAAAATCGAATAGCTCTTTAAGTTCAATATCGAGTGCAGTAGCAAGGGCTTTTATGGTACTAATGGTAGTGTTGATTTGACCTCTTTCGATTGCGTTGATTTGACTGCGAGAAACATTAGATGAGAGAGCAAGTTCATATGTAGAAATACCCTTTTGTTTTCGGATTTCGTTTATGCGCTTACCAAGGGCTATGAGATAATTTTCATCTCTTATTCTGGTCATGATGCTAAAATCCCAAAATTTATTTACATTTATAGTCCGATATATAGGACTATCGAATGAACAAAAATCAAATAAACAGATTAAACGATTTAATTGAAGACACCTACGGCACGCCCGAAGCTCTTGCCCAGCAACTGGACATTACAGTGGAAATGTTGTTTTATTTGGAAGACAACGCTTTTACCAAAAGGGAGGTGCAAAATGTAGTGGCTGCGTTACGGGATGTGGTTGGGGTGTTGCGGAGATAAAACCCTACTTGGTAACGACACTTCTTATATTGAACATGGTTTGATAATAAACTCCAAGTATTATAGCCAGTCTATTTTCAAATTGCTTCAAATCATTTTCATTAGTTCTATATAGATTTTTTAGGGCTAGTTTTGGGCTTAAACGATATTTAGAATTTGCTACTATAAAGTTTCTGATTCCATCCCAATCAGTCGTTGCTTTAGATAGACAAGATGAAAACTCATAGTTCAATTTTACTCTTTTGAGATTCATGGAATCAATATTGAATATTTTTTTTTCTAAGTCCATGTCTTTGTCCAAACGAATTGATTCCGACCATATATTCAAATTACGAACCGTTGATTCTAGTGAATCTTGAAAAAAAATTATTGGTAATTTTTTATTTGCCCATTCAGATATGAATTCAAAATAGGCGGCTTCTTTTGAAAGTTTCGGATATTGTTTTTGAATTTTGATCTCAAACAATTCAACTGCATTTTCAAGAACCTCCCTTTGGTCTTTTTCAATACAATTTTTAGAAGTAGAATTGAACCCTGATTTACAAGCGCATAGTCCAAGAAATAATATGATCGCAAATTTTTTCACATAGTTTAATAAGCTTAAGTAGATTTAGAACACCTCTGTACACCCCTAAGGTATCACAAAAACCGAAATCTCTAACCTACGAAATCCCATAATACATAAAAACCAAAGCTATGGTATCAAAAAATCCATGCACAGCAATACAGAACCATAGGTCATATTTCCGGAAATAGAAGATAGTGGCCATGGTGACTCCAATAATACCGGTTATAATTTGGCCCGTTATCCCTTGGTAGGCATGTATCCAACCAAAGAGTGCCCCTAACAGTAGAATGTTCAAGACAATTGCAACCCTACTATCTCCAAAGAATTTGATAAACTGTCGCATCAGATAACCGCGAAACAAGATTTCCTCCCCAAATGCAGCAGAGGCCCAGATATAAACGAAAAGGCCTAAAACAGCGGGTAGGTTACCTTCGTAAGCTTCAAACACGGAAAAATCTATAGGCTGTCCTGTAAGATAGGTGACTCCAGGGATGAGTACATAGAGGTATATAGCAAACATGACCCCTGCTACTAAAGGTGCATATACTAAAAGGTTTAGCGCTTTTAGTCTATGGCGTTGAAAACCTAAGGAAGCGAAGAGTCCTTTCCCATATTCGATACGATTAGCTACGATTACGATGAGTGCTGCAAAAAGCACTTGAAAATACCCCAATAGATAGAGTGTGCAACATAAAAGAATGGCCACTATGGGCGTGAGTGTGGATTTTAAAACATTTGTTTTCATCATTTTTTGATTTTGAAGTGTGGAACAAAGAAATGATGGAGGAGCCGATGGAACCCCAAGGAATACTGGATTTTTACCTGAATGGTATCAAAGAAATAGCTGAATGGTCAGCACGTTTCACAGTTTGTTCTCAAACCAATTGAGAAATTCCTGTCTTTTGTATCGGCTTATGTTTATGTGTTGCGCCCTGTCTTGAGACAAGTCAGACTTGAGTTTTACAGACAGCTTTCCGTTTTCTACAGCCTGCACCTGTTCAATGGCCGAAGCGTGGAGTATGGTTTGTCGGTTGGCCCTATAAAAACTGTGTGCATTGATTTTATCCTCAATTTCATTTAAAGTTAAGTCTGTAAATACCGAAGTGCCATCAGTTTTTATAATATAGGCGATTTTGTTCTCTGTATATACAAAAGCAATTTCTTCATAACCCACTAGAGTAATCTTGCCACCGTATTCCACCTTCAATTTTCCCTCTATCGAGGAGAACCGATACAGTTGGTACAAGTCTTTTGCAAATAAAATTGCAATGGAGATAACACTAATCAACAGGGTAACGCAAAGCCCTATAAGAAAGAAATACAAACTATAATCCTCCACACTAGCAACAATTGCGACAACTGCCAGGTAAAACAGCCCATAAAAAAGGGATAAATACACTAAGGTGGACAGCAAAAAACGTAAAAGGAGTCGCACATTAATTTCTTGAAGAAAGTGCTTTCTTTTAAAGTAGTCAAAATTCAATTTGGCAATGCCAATGATTCCGGAACCCAGCACTATTGAAATAAGAATGGAAAGCCAGGGAAACGTATATGATTCGTTGAAGGGAAAGCTTTCAGGTTGGCCCAAATGGTTCACTACTATGGCTATGATAACCAAAGAAAGACCATTGCGGACCCAAAAATTTGATAAGTTGATTTTTTTATTTAAAAAGTCAATTAAGGATTTCATTAATGTTTCGGTTCGGTCATCGATGGGAGTGCAAAGCCCACCCATATCCCTCTAAAATAGCATAAAAGTGGTAAATCTTATACCGCTATAATTCCATTTTAAGCCGACTTTTGTTCAAATTCTGGGCAATCCAGTCGAATTTCGGTGGTGGTTAACCTCTTTTCTAGCAGTTTGCAGTAGTCCGAGTCTTTATTTTTCTGATAGAAAGTACACCCATAGCAAGTCCGCTGTACGGTCAATATGCCACTTCGGTTTAGTTTATAAATGAGCTCATTGATGGTAGTGGATAAGTTTTCCAGCTGATCTCGGTTAAAAGTATGCACCTGTTTTTTGAGAGGCTTTGCAAAATCATGGGTCGTGGACACCAATTCTTTGCCTAAATGGGTCAACTGAAGGGAATAGCTGCGATTATCTGTGGAAGAGAAATTTTTGGAGACCATACCTTTCTTATCCAAAACCCGTATCGCATCACTTATCGTAGGTTTGGTCACATTAAATTCCTTAGCAAGATGACTCACATTGCATAATTCCTGATTGTGATACGTTATGAAAATCAAGATTTGAATTTGAATGGGACTCAAGCCCACTAATTTGGCTTTTTCCCATAACAGCACCTTGAATACTTCCGAAATACGTTCCAGACCAGCAACGATCTTACTTGAAATATCCCTTTCTTGTTCTTTCGGGTTAAATGTGCTGTTATCCATAGAAAAAGGTCCCGTTGGCAAACGGGACCAAGTTAGTAATCCTAATTAAATTATTGGCAATTCTCCATTTCTATTATGGCAAATCCTTCCTTCTCAAATAAGGCCACCATTTCTTCCGTTGCCCGTTCAATATGACAAAATTTACATTCATTGGAAGAGAGTTCTCCAGTGGAAAATACCTGGTGTTGAGGTATTGTTTGCCAAAACCAAAAATGGTCGCTTCATTGGTAACTGTGCTGGGGACAAGAATGTCAAAGTGCATTACTTTCCCATCGGTTCGCCGTACATAGGTGTCCCAAACGGATACTCTCATCTTATTGCTTCTTAACGGTATAGGGTAAGGATAGGTCACCACTAGCCACGTTGTAGACTTCATAAACTCCTAACAAGGGTAAGTTTTCCTTACTGGTGTTTACTTTCATAAAGGCCGTTACCCCATCATACTTAAAATCTACTTGATGATTCATTCTATAGTTCGGAACAACCACCTTGATTGTACTTTCTTGGGTGGTGACTGGATAACCCGGCGAGTCCATATACATAGGCATTCCAGGATTAGTTGGAGGTAACACAACCGTCTCATCCGCTTTTTTAAATTGCTTTACAGAGAGTCCGCCCGCCACTCTATCATCTTGGGTCAATACCACCCAATGTGGGTGCCACACCAAACCATCATTATCAAAAACGTTGTCATTGTTTTCATCCCAAAGCGGTGTGTCATCAAAATCTGGATGGGAGGTGAGGGCCAGAGCAACAATTCCCTCGGTTTGACCGAAGCCAACATCCGTGGGTTGTAAACTGGTTGGGAAAACATACCCCAGCACCGGAGCACCGTCCAACTGTCCCACTTTAGTGGGGGTGGTTTTACCTGCTGTTCCAAGAACTTCTATTTCCCAAATGGTAATACCTAAGTCCGCTTTGCTGATGACTTGGACATCTTTTATGGCGAAGTTGTTATTTTTATAAGGACTTTCCTGAGCACACGAACCTGCTGTCCCAAAAAGTGTTGCTACTAAGAGTAGTTGTAGTACTGATTTCATTTTATTGATTTTTAATAATTAGGAATCCTAACCTTTATGGATTAAAAAAATTATGCTTTCACATCTTCTATAGATGCACCAAAGTTGATATGCAGTGCATTACCATTGGGAGTTATCAAAGCGGGAACCGATTGTACACCTGCTTTTTCGGCTTCTGGAATCCTAGATTGAACTTCGCCGATGTTGACGATTTCCACATTTTCTGTTCCAATTAAGTTTACGATGTCTTGTTCTGCGCTGACACAAACTGGGCAGCCTGCATGATAAAAGATTGATTTGTTCATGTTGTATGTTTTTAAGATTAAATACGAAACAAATATAGTAAGGAATCCTAACTATAATAATATTTTAAATAAATTTTAACTGAGATGCCTTCATCTGCAAATCAAAAATCCAAGCATCTATGGGGTGACATAGAGTGCGGGTTATTGGTAATACTCCAGTTTTCTGTTTAGTTCAAATCCAAAATACGCTATCCATCCGAATATAAAGACGCATGCTATTCTTTGTGTAAGTCCTCTGTAATTGGCAGGGTCTAATCCAACCAACATAGCCCAGAAATATATGAAAACAACAACCCCTGCAAACACAGATATTGGGAAAAATCGATTACTGATAAGTTCGTTTTTTAGTTCGTAGCACGCGACGAAGGGAAGTAACATAAAAGATAGACCTATGCCATATAGGCCATGCATAGGAGAACCCATGGGGTAAAGGCCGTTTGAAATCATTGATATACCAAAAATGATTAAAAGAACACTGGACAGATGGTATCTTTTGAAATTGAGAAATACGCCTAAAGCCAGAAGAATACAAGATATCCCTGCGGAGATTGCCCCAAAGTTCAAAAATGCTTTAGCGGTAGCAAAATCGGTTAAAGTGATTTCACTGCCATGTTGTTTAATCATATCATAATTTTCTGTTAGTAGCCCAGCTATTGTAATTGGAATCAAAAATAGAAAGGGAATTAACTTAGCTTGTCTAATTAAATATCTCATGGTTATCTGTAGTTTTTTAGTGCCACTTGATAGATGGCGTTCAATACTTCTTGTCGTAGTGGAGAGTTTCTTTGGTTTAATAAGATGATGAGGCCCCACCCATCACGTCTGTTGTAACAAAGCATGGAGGACTGTCCCATGGAATCCCCGGATTTTAAATAGAGTGTGTTGTCTCCATCTTGAACAATGTTCAGCCCCAATCCCATATTTCGATTGCTATCTGAATAGGTTATAGTCTCGGTCAAAAGAGCCGCTTTGGAAAATGGACCTTCTACCTTTAGAATTACCTTGAGGTATTTAGTGATATCAGAAGCGCTTGATTTTAGAAGACCAGCGGGGGCGGTCACATTCCAGTTGAAAAACTCTTGTTCTCCACCTTCTGGATTATAGCCTTTAGTTCGGTTGGACACCTGAAAGTCTTTGGTAAAGGTGCGAGTCAATTTCAATGGCTGAATTAATTTTTCATCTACCAAGAGGACATAGGGTTTTCCATAGGTAGTTTCCAAAATTTGCCCTAACAAGGTATAACCCAGAGTAGAGTAGCGATAACTTCCATAATCTTGGAGCGTATCACATGAATTGACCAAATTCACCAGGGTACTTTCAGTAACGTTACTAACAGGTTGCTGTGGATTTAAAGCAATCAATTCTCCAAAATCTATGTCGGGCAGACCCGATTGATGGGAGGCCAAATCTGATATTTTGATTTTATTCTTGAGCTTATCTTGTAATGTGTATGCCTTGGGAAGGTAGTCGTCGATATAGTCAGTTAGCTTGAGTTTACCCTCCAACTCTGCCTGGGCGATGAGCATCCCGGTAATTGCCTTGGTAATCGAAGCTATTTCAAAGATGGAGTTCTCGTTGATATCTATCTCACTTTCCTTGCTTAAGGGGCCATAAGCTGTATAATATTCTGTAGTGTCCTGAATGAATCCAATACTGAGACCAATACCACTTTGCTCATGATAGCTTTTTGCAATAGAATCTATTTTTTGAGAGATGTTCTGTCCAAACAGAATGGGATTAGTTCCCAAAAAAAGGAGAAGTAGTTTACTTAAGTGTTTCATCAGTTTTAAGTTTTAAAGATTTCCCACAAATCTGAAAAACAGAATCCTATTGTGCGACCGATTACGTGAAGTCGAACGCATTTGTCCTAAAAGTAAAGTCGTACTACCCTCTTAAAAAAGTAAGACTTAGAATATAAATTATTGATTATGAGTTTTTTGAACGATAAGCTGTAGGTGTAAAGCCCGTATGTTTTTTAAAGGCGGTATTGAATGAAGATTTACTGTTAAAGCCCACTTCATATAGAATTTCAAGCACGGTCACCTCCTTTTTGCTAGGGTCTTTTAGTATGTCCACAGCACTCTGAATCCGGTACGAATTGATAAAATCAAAAAAGTGTTGTCCTATACGGTGGTTTATCAAAATGGACAGTTCGCGGGCTGGTATTTCAATTTCTTCAGACAACGTTTGAACGGTCAATGATGGGTTCAGAAATGGTTTTTCTTCTACCATATATTGTTTCAATCTCGATACGGCATCATTAGTGTTTTGCCCATCAGAATCTGGATTGGGATTGCTTTTTTCCTCAGATAATAGGGTTTCCACCAGTTTTAGACGTGAATTCAAATTTCTAAAAAGATCAGGGTGATTTAGCGCTTTAAAGAGATACCAGCAAATAATAACTAGTTGAAAAACGAAGAGACCGATTCGTATAGCTTCTGAAAAATCGTAAAAAACAGAAAACTTGAAAATGTTTTTTATCAGGGCTAAACCAAAAAAGATAGAGATGGCAACGGTTAATTGAAACAACCAATAGTAGGATTTGATATTGGCTCCTGCATAATTTTCAAGATAAAGTCGTTTGACTTTTCTCAAAATCAAAAAACATGCAATCAGGTAAGCCAAAACTATAATATGGAAGAACGTATGGTTTACCTGGATTTCAAAGACCTGTTTAAAATTCTGTAAAAGTCGAATCTTCTCTTCTTCACTTTGTATATAGAATCTAGGCACAAAAACCAGATTGACTAGCAAAAAGGGAATAAGATGAACAGCGTGTTTGGGCCTTAGCTTAAAATCAGCGAAACAAGCTGAAAGGATATAGAGGTATAGGGTTGGAGGCTGAAGAAATACAGCAAAGTTCCTAAATAGCCCCAGGTTTGATATTGATTGGTTTTGCGAACCAAAGAGAAAACCGCTCAAATCAAGTACGGCAAGCAGTAAAAAGAAGGCAAACA
Source organism: Bacteroidota bacterium (assembly GCA_039184805.1). GTDB lineage: Bacteria > Bacteroidota > Bacteroidia > Flavobacteriales > Flavobacteriaceae > Flagellimonas. Next base: position 59,083 of record JBCDAX010000002.1, read on the forward strand.
GACGATTGCTCAAACGGTTTTTTGTTTTGACCGTAACCAGAAAGAAGGCCAAAAACAACGAGATAAAAGTGGTAATGCCCACTACGGCAGATATAAAGCTCTCCTTAGTCATTCATTTTCGAGCAAAATCTTGACTCTTAAACTGCAACCGCCGCTTTGATATGTGGATGTGGGTCATAGTTGAGCAGCTCAAAATCATCAAAGGTGAAATCAAAAATATCCTTCACTTTGGGGTTTAGCTTCATAGTGGGTAAAGGTCTAGGTTCGCGGCCTAATTGTAATTCTACCTGCTCCAAGTGATTATTGTAAATATGTGCGTCTCCAAAAGTGTGTACAAATTCTCCCGGCTGATATCCACATACTTGGGCCATCATCAGGGTAAATAGCGCATAAGAGGCTATATTAAAAGGTACCCCCAAAAAGATATCGGCACTCCGTTGGTAGAGCTGGCATGAAAGTTTGCCATCAGCTACATAAAACTGAAAAAAGGCATGGCAGGGGGGGAGGGCTGCTTTTCCGTTTGCCACATTATCAGAAAAGGAGATAGAGGTGTCTGGCAACACACTTGGGTTCCATGCCGAAACCAGCATACGTCTGCTGTTTGGATTATGTTTTAAAGTGTGTACGACCTCTTTAATTTGGTCAATTTCTTCAGAGTTCCAGTTACGCCATTGATGACCATAGACGGGCCCTAAATCTCCATTTTCATCAGCCCACTCATTCCAAATACGCACACCGTTCTCCTGCAAGTAGGTTACATTGGTATCTCCATTTAAAAACCACAGCAATTCATGAATAATGGACTTAAGATGGAGTTTTTTGGTGGTCACCATAGGAAAACCTTCAGCCAAATCAAATCGCATTTGATATCCAAAAACACTTAAGGTTCCTGTTCCTGTGCGGTCTCCTTTTTGGTTACCTTCTTCTAATACGTGTTTTAGTAAATCGTGATATTGTTTCATCGTGGGAATAAAGGTAAAAAAGCTGAAAGCAAAAGGTAAAAAGGAAAGGCTATTTATTATAATATTTTATCAACGATGCCAAACGTTGTTGCAATACTTGGACTTTTTCAATGGTTTTGGTTGAAGAAATTTCCGTAATGAATTGTAAATCAGAACAAATGATAAGGTGAGTTTCCAATTCATACAACGACCCCAATCCAATTTGGAGAAAACGAACGAAGTCATTTTGTGAATATTTTGTGCAACCTTCAGCGATATTTGCGACTGTTGAAACAGCACATCTTCGCATCTGGGAAACCAAACTAAATTTCTCGGATTCGGGTAATTGTCCCGTCAAAATATAAATTTCCTTAACTAAGGTTCGGGCTTCTTTCCAGACCTCCAACTCTCGAAAATTCCGCATAATACTACAGATTTATCATTTCGAGGTTGTTGTTAAAATATTATTTACCCACTTTTCATTTACCTTTCACCATTTAACCCTTTCCCTAGACTAGCCAAGAATCATCCCTGCTATGGTGGCTGAAAGCAAGGATGCCAGGGATCCTCCCAAAACGGCCTTCATGCCGAATTCGGAAAGCGTTTTGCGCTGACCCGGAGCTAAGGAACCAATACCGCCAATTTGTATTCCAATGGAAGCGAAATTAGCAAAACCGCAAAGCATGTAGGTTGCCATAATTACGGATTTGTTATAGGTGAAATGTAAGGTATTGGTCATGGTTTTAAGTTCCGCAAGTTGGATATACCCGATGAATTCACTGGCGGCAAGTTTAATACCAAGTAACTGTCCCATGAGCATGACATCATCCCCATTTACTCCAATCAACCACATAAGTGGCGCAAACACTGTTCCGAGAACTGCCTCTAAAGAAAAACTATCGTATGGTGAATTGGTGGCAATCCAACTATTAAAAGTAGTTAAATCCCCAATCCAGCTCAAAATACCATTTATCATCGCTATAAAAGCGACAAAAACTAAGAGCATGGCTCCTACATTTAAGGCCAGTTTTAACCCTTCCGTGGTTCCATTTGCGATGGCATCTAGGATGTTTGCTCCTATTTTCTCAGTGGAAACTTTTACGTCCGTATTAACTTTTTCAGTTTGCGGATACAGAATCTTGGAAACTACAATTGCCCCAGGTGCAGCCATTACTGATGCCGCCAAGAGATGTTTCGCGAAAACCAACCGTAAGGCAGGGTCATCACCTCCTAAAAAACCGATATATGCCGCCAGAACTGCACCTGCCACAGTGGCCATTCCCCCAATCATTACCAAAAGGATTTCTGACCGGTTCATTTTTTCCAAATAAGCCTTAATAAGCAAAGGCGCTTCTGTTTGACCCAAAAAGATATTTCCAGCTATGGAAAGACTTTCCGCTCCTGATATACCTAGGGATTTACTTAGCAACCAAGCCAAAGCTCGAACTACCTTTTGAATGATGCCCAAATAAAACAGAACTGAGGTCAACGCAGAGAAAAAGATAATGGTGGGTAATACCTGAAAGGCAAAAATGAATCCAAAAGTATCCATATCTACGACCAAGCCTTCAAAAAGAAACTTACTTCCAGCCCGCGTAAAGTCAAGTATACTTACAAAAACTTCTCCAATTTTTTCGAAAATCAATTTGACAAAGGGTACCTTCAATACTCCAATAGCAATCAAAAGCTGTAAGGCCAATCCAATACCCACGGTTTTCCAATTGATAGCCTTTCTATTTGAGCTAAAAAGAAATGAAATTAGAATCAGAACCGCCATGCCCAGAGCTCCGCGCCACAAGCTGTTGATGGAAAAACCTTGGTTAGGAATCAATTCTGGATTTTCCTTTACTGTTAAATCATCAATAATTGTGGTGTCTACCGCTATGTTTAGGGAATCGGTAGGAAGGGCATTTTGTCCAAACGTATGGGTACATATCAAAAGAAAGAGTAAAAGAAAACCTTTTTGGTACTTACCCATATGGCATAGATTACTTACGCTTGGAGATTTCGTCCCGAATTTGTGCCGCTTTTTCGTAGTCTTCATTGGCTACGGCCTTATCCAATTCTTTGTATAATTCCTCTAAAGTAAGTTCCCGGTAGCCTTGGGAGGAAGCGCCAGATTCGATTTCAACAGTTTCTCCCTCCTGAAGTATCTCATCCACAACAATACTATCGTCGTCATTTTCCTCCTCATCCTTGTTGGAGAACTTTAGGAAGATTCCAGCTTTGTCCAAAATGTTTTTGTAGGTAAAAATGGGAGCATCAAAACGAAGGGCCAATGCGATGGCATCACTTGTTCGGGCATCTATGATTTCCTCCACCTTATCGCGTTCACAAATAATACTTGAGTAGAAAACTCCGTCTACCAGTTTATGAATAATAACCTGCTTTATGAAAATCTGAAATCTGTCAGAGAAGTTTTTAAACAAATCATGGGTAAGTGGTCTAGGAGGTTTGATTTCTTTCTCTAGGGCAATGGCAATAGATTGCGCCTCAAAAGCACCAATAACGATAGGCAGTTTTCTATCCCCATCCACCTCATTTAAAATAAGGGCATAGGCACCATTCTGGGTTTGGCTGTATGATATCCCCTTTATTTTTAATCGTACTAAGCTCATATTCTCCTCCTAAAACCAAAAAAGGCCGTTCAAATAAGTGGCGCAACCAGTTATCTGAACAGCCCCTTCAAGTGGGCAAATTAACAAAATTTAAGCGTTTTGGGCTTTAAATTCCTTTAATTTTTCGATGAGTTTGGGTACTACCTCAAATGCATCCCCCACAATACCATAATCAGCCGCCTTAAAGAAAGGAGCTTCTGGGTCATTATTGATAACTACCTTGGTTTTTGAGGCGCTTACTCCTGCCAAATGTTGAATGGCTCCGGAGATACCTATAGCGATATATAGGTTGCTAGCCACAGGCTTCCCTGTTTGGCCTACGTGCTCACCATGCGAGCGCCATCCTAAATCCGAAACAGGCTTTGAACAAGCGGTTGCAGCACCTAAGATATCAGCTAAATCTTCTATTAACCCCCAATTCTCTGGTCCTTTGAGCCCTCTTCCTCCAGAAACGACTACATCTGCATCAGCGATGGTAGCTTTTCCCACTACTTTATCCACTTCAACAGATTTGGTGGTGAAATCCGAGTCGCCCAATGAAGGTGTAAAATCTTCAACTGTTGCTGAGGTGCTATTTTCAAAAACACCAAAAGCGTTGTTAGAAACTCCAACAATTTTGGTCTCCGCCTCGATAGCAGTGAAAGCAAAACCCTTATTGCTAAATGCCGTTCTTTTAACCACAAAAGGAGAGGTGCTCTCGGGAGCGGCCACCACGTTAGGTACGTAGCCCGCATTAAGTTTTGCCGTAACAATAGGAGCTAAGAACTTAGTGTCCGCACTGGAACTAAGGACAACCACTTTGGCGCCTTCAGCTTCTGCCGCTTGTGATATCGCATTGGCATAGGCCTTGGCATTGAATACATCCAAATCATTATTGGATATGTTCAAAACCTTAGAAACCCCATAATTTCCCAATGAACTTGCATCTTCTGCGTTAAAAGAGACAGCTGTAACCGTTTCACCCAATTGTTGTGCAACGGCATAGGCGTAGGAAGCTACCTCAAACGCATTCTTTTTAAATTTTCCCTTATCGGATTCGGTATATACGAGTACTGACATAATTTTTTTAGATTAAATAACTTTTGCTTCGTTGTGCAACAGATTGATAAGTTCATCTACATTATCGGCATCGACCAATTTTACAGGTCCTTTGGCAGCAGGCTTTTCGAACTTTTGATCCTGGGTAGGTGAAGGTCCGTCAATAGGGTCAACCACATTAAGTGCTTTTTTACGAGCCATCATGATGCCTCTCATGTTGGGTATACGGAGGTCACTTTCTTCAACAAGCCCTTTTTGTCCTCCAATTACCAAAGGAAGGGAAGTGCTTATGGTTTCCTTACCTCCATCAATTTCGCGCATCGCAGTGGCATTATTACCATCAATTTCTAAGCTGATACATGTGTTTACGAAGTTCATGTCCAATAGGGTAGCTAAAATTCCAGGAACCATTCCCCCATTGTAATCGATGGATTCCCTTCCAGCGATAACCAAATCATACCCACCATTTTTCACGACTTCGGCCAATTGTCTTGCAACAAAAAAACCATCTGTGGGTTCTGAATTGATTCTAATGGCTTCATCGGCCCCAATGGCCAACGCTTTTCGTATGGTAGGTTCTGTTTGAGGTCCACCTACAGTAGCTACATGAACTGCGGCACCTTGCTTTTCCTTAAACCACATGGCTCTTGTTAGACCAAACTCGTCGTTGGGATTTATAACGAACTGCACTCCGTTCGTGTCGAACTTGGTGTCCCCATCCGTAAAGTTAATTTTGGATGTGGTATCCGGTACGTTGCTTATGCAAACTAAAATCTTCATATTTTTTAAATTTGACTCCCCAAAGATAGCCATAAAATCTAACAATTTATTATGCATGCATAATAAATTTTGTTCTTTTTTTTACTTTTTCTAAAGGTGGTTCTTCTTGTATTATTTGCTATTTTTGCTTGCCTTTTTAAGTAGAAAAGGAGTTTTAAACCTTTCAAACCATTCGATGAAAACATTACAGTTCAGAGAGGCCATAGCAGAAGCCATGTCCGAAGAGATGAGAAAAGACGATTCCATTTATTTGATGGGAGAAGAAGTTGCTGAATATAATGGGGCCTACAAGGCTTCTAAAGGAATGTTGGATGAATTTGGTCCAGAACGAGTGATTGATACCCCCATATCCGAACTGGGTTTTGCAGGTATTGGTGTGGGTTCGGCCATGATTGGGAACCGACCTATTATTGAATTTATGACGTTTAATTTCTCTTTGGTAGGTATTGACCAAATCATAAATAATGCAGCGAAGATTAGACAAATGTCAGCTGGACAATTTCCCTGCCCTATTGTGTTTAGAGGCCCGACAGCTTCCGCAGGTCAGTTGGCGGCGACACATTCGCAGGCATTTGAGAGTTGGTATGCGAATTGCCCAGGGTTAAAGGTGGTAGTTCCATCTAATCCTGCTGATGCAAAAGGACTTTTAAAATCGGCTATTCGGGATGATGACCCTGTGATTTTCATGGAATCCGAACAGATGTATGGAGATAAGGGTGAAGTTCCGGAGGGTGAATATACCATTCCATTGGGAGTTGCGGATATTAAAAGAGAAGGAACGGATGTAACTATTATTTCCTTTGGGAAAATTATCAAGGAGGCCTACAAGGCGGCAGATGAATTGGAAAAGGAAGGTATTAGTTGTGAAATCATCGATTTACGCACCGTGCGTCCCATGGACCATGAGGCTATTTTAAATTCTGTAAAGAAAACGAATCGTATGGTCATCCTAGAGGAAGCGTGGCCTTTTGGAAATGTTGCCACAGAAATTATTTATCATGTTCAGGATAAAGCATTTGATTATTTGGATGCGCCGATTGTAAAATTGAACACCGCGGATACACCTGCACCATATTCACCGGTTTTGTTGGCAGAATGGTTGCCCAACGCCCAAGATGTTATAAAGGCTGTTAAGAAAGTGTTATATAGGTAATCCACAGGAAAACTAACGTATATTTGTAAGGAATTTTAGCCTCATCAACCTTTAGGTTGGTGAGGCTTTTTTAAAGGAATGGTTTTTGATAAGAAATTACCTTAACTAAAATTGACCTTACACAAGAGAAAATTCAACATGGATTTTCTGTTGCTTTATCAATCAAAAGATGCGAAAGTTCCTTTTCTTCATTTCCCTGTTTTCTTCCCTCTTTGTATTTTCCCAAACCAAGGTCGGAGGTATAGTTGTCGATGAATCCGGTTCGCCCATTGCGTTCGCCAATCTAATCTTTAAAAATTCCTCAGAGGGAACCATTACCAATGACAACGGTAGGTTCTATATGGAGTCGGATAATACCTATTCTACTTTGATAATTTCTTTTATAGGATATGAGACCTTGGAAATCAATTTACCCCAAAAGGTCAATTACAACATGAAAATTGAATTGACTGAATCCACAGAACAACTGAAAGAAGTAGTGGTTTATACGGGTAAGCAATCCAAAAAAAACAACCCGGCCATAGATATCTTAAAAAAAATATGGGCTAAAAAACGGGAAAATGGGGTTCGAAAGTTTAAACAGTACAAATACGACAAGTATGAGAAAATAGAGTTTGACCTCAATACCATAGATAGCAACTTGATAAAAAGCAAACTCTTTAAAGGGTTGGAATTTGTTTTTGATGATTTGGATACATCCCGAATCACTGGAAAAACCTACCTCCCTTTATTTTTAAATGAGAACTTCTCCAAGGTGTATGGTGACAACGTACTGAACAAGGAGAAAGAAGATGTGTTGGGAAACAAAAATTCAGGATTTCAGGGAAATCAAGCGATTACCGCTTTTGTGGAGGACCTTTATTCCGATTATGATATTTATAATAACTACTTGAAGTTTTTCGATAAAAGCTTTACCAGTCCCTTATCCAAAACTGGGGTAGACACCTATAACTATGTGCTTTCTGACAGCACGTTCATTGATAATAAATGGTGCTACAACATCATTTATTATCCAAGACGAAAGAACGAGCTTACTTTTAAAGGGGATTTCTGGGTCAATGATACGACTTACGCTATTAAAAAAATCAATCTTCAGGTCACCAAAAGTGCCAATATTAATTGGGTAAAAGAAATATATATAGAACAGGATTTTGATGTGGTCAATGATTCTATCTTTTTGTTGAAAAGAGATTATATGTTGAGTGACTTCAGTTTTTCCAAGAAGGAAAAATCCAGAGGGGTCTACGGAAAGCGAACCACGGTATATGACAATTACGAGTTTGATGTGCCACGAGGAGAAGCTTTTTACAAACAGGTCGCTGACCCTTATGACCCAAGGGTGTTTACAAGGGATAGCGTTTTTTGGAAAAACGCACGTTTGGAGCGACTGAATGAAGATGAATCTGGAATATTTAAACTACTGGATACCTTAAAAACGGTTCCTAAGTTCAAGACCTATTATAATATAGTGAGTGTACTGGGTTCAGGATATATTGAAATTGATAAATGGAACCTAGACATTGGGGATATTTACAGCACCTTTGGATTTAATGATGCAGAAGGATATCGAGTAAGGGCTGGAGCCCGAACCTATTTTGGACAGAATGATACATGGCGTTTAGAAGGTTATATGGCGTATGGATTTTCGGATAGAAAATTCAAGCATGGACTTTCGGGAAAGTTTTTGTTGGACAGAAAAACTCGATTGATTCTTTCCGGAGGGAATAGACGGGATATTGAACAATTAGGTTTAAGCCTTACTACTACTAATGACGTTTTGGGACGAAGTATTGCCTCTTCCTCCTTGGTCACGGTTGGAGCCAATGATAGACTGACCAATATAAATCTGTCAACACTTAATTTAGAGATTGAACCTCTCACCAATTTCAGATTCCGATTGGGAGGATCATTTAGAACGTTGAGCTCAGCTTTACCCGAAGCCTTCAATTTGGATTATATTGACCCGGAATCACCAACCGGTATTTCTTCGGAGGTAAAACAGTTTGATATCAATACCACCTTAATATACACTCCTGGTAAGCGCACTATTGGTTATGGCGTGGAGCGCGTCAACATAAATGATAATCATAGTACTTTGTTGTTGAATTATACTAAAGGAGTTGAGGGTTTTTTGGAAAGTGATTTTGATTACGAAAAACTTCAATTTTCATATACACAGCCTTGGCAAGTAGGTGGGTTTGGTAGGTTGACCAGTACCATTGAGCTGGGAAAAACCTTCGGTGAAGTTCCTTTGAGTCTGTTAAGCGTGGTACCAGGAAACCAAACTTTGTTTTCCATTTACAATACCTTTCCCAATCTGGATTTTTATGAGTTCGTTACCGATACGTATGCTACTGTACATTTGGAACATAACTTCAATGGGAGATTGTTTTCTAGAATTCCGTTGCTCAGAAAACTCAATCTTAGAGAGATTGTCGGATTACGTGGAGCTTGGGGGCAACTTTCTGATGAAAATATTGCACTAAACTCACCATCTAATATTCCCTTGGTAGCACCCGATGAACAAATCTATTGGGAATACTCTTTCGGAATAGGGAACATTTTTAAAATTCTTCGAATTGACTTTAACTTCAGAGGTAACTATTTGGATAATCCCGATGCGAGACGATTCGGTGTCACGGGTTCATTTGGATTTAAATTTTAATTAACCTTGGAATTGAGGAAATTAGGGTAAAGTCTGGTCAAACTGTCTACTTTTGCACAAACAAATAATATGGCCAAGAAACAAGTAACTTTTGATGTTCTGATAGAAATACCCAAAGGCAGTCGAAATAAATATGAATACGATTTTGTCTTAAACAAGATTCGTTTCGATAGAACTTTGTTTTCTTCAATGATGTACCCAGGGGATTATGGATTTGTTCCAGAAACTTTGGCGTTGGATAAAGATCCTTTGGACGTACTCGTTTTAGGAACCGAGCCCACCTATCCCATGGTGGTTATGGAAGTGAAGCCCATTGGTGTTTTCCATATGACGGATGAAAAGGGTCCGGATGAAAAAATCATTTGTGTACCGGTAAACGATCCAATATGGAGCAAAAGAACAGATATTAGTGACCTAAACCCTCATCGATTAAAGGAAATTGAACATTTTTTTCAGGTGTACAAGGACTTGGAAGAAAAGAAAGTTGATACCGGAGGTTGGGGCAATGTGGACGAGGCTATTAAGATATATCACCAATGTGTGAAGCGCTACGAGGAAAGCGACCATAAAAAGAAGAGAACATTTACAATTTAGATAGTATAAACAGTTGAAAAAAGCGCTTTTGAACCCCAAAAGCGCTTTTTTTATTAGTGGGTATTTTACTACTTTTGCCACCATTAAAAAATTCTTAAATAACTAAATTAACTATGGATTTATTGATTCAGTTTCTGCCCGTATTTGGTGTTTTGGCACTCTTATACGTTTTTATCAAAAATGTATGGGTTTCCAAACAAGAAGTAGGTGATGAAAAAATGGCAAGAATAGCCAAAAACATTGCTGACGGAGCCATGTCTTTCTTAAAGGCAGAATACAAAATATTGAGCATCTTCGTAGTGGCGGTTGCCGTTTTGCTTTTCTTTAAAGGAAGCAATGAAACAGGTTCCAATGGAATGGTCGCCGTATCCTTTATTGTAGGTGCTATTTGTTCTGCTCTAGCAGGATTTATCGGTATGAAAGTCGCAACCAAAGCGAACGTACGAACTACAAACGCTGCCAGAACTTCATTGGGTAAAGCCTTAGAAGTAGCGTTTGCTGGAGGTGCTGTTATGGGCCTTGGTGTTGTAGGTCTTGGTGTTTTGGGTCTTAGTGGACTTTTCATGATTTACAGTGGCCAAGGTTGGGCCATTGGAGAGGTGTTGAATGTGCTTTCCGGTTTCTCGTTGGGAGCCTCTTCCATTGCTCTTTTTGCACGTGTTGGTGGTGGTATTTATACCAAAGCTGCCGATGTTGGTGCTGACTTGGTTGGTAAAGTAGAAGCAGGTATTCCCGAAGACCATCCTCTAAACCCGGCTACGATTGCTGATAACGTAGGAGACAATGTAGGGGATGTGGCCGGTATGGGTGCTGACCTTTTTGAATCCTATGTGGGTTCTATTATAGGAACAATGGTGTTGGGTGCTGTTTTTGCCACCTTGCCTGAATTCCAAGCGACTTTTGATGGACTTGGAGCTGTGTATTTACCCTTGGCATTAGCTGCTGTTGGAATCGTGATGTCAATTATAGGTACCTTCTTCGTACGTGTAAAGGACGGTGGAAATCCACAGACAGCCTTAAACATTGGAGAGTTTGGTTCTGCAGGTTTAATGTTGGTCGCTTCTTATTTTTTGATTAACGGCATGTTGCCCGAATCTTGGGTTGAAGGTGGAAAAGAGTTTACTTCCATGGGTGTATTTTGGGCTACAATTGCAGGTTTGGTTGCGGGTCTTGCTGTTGGTAAAGTAACTGAGTACTACACGGGCACAGGTACAAAACCTGTGAATTCTATTGTACGTCAGTCTGATACTGGTGCTGCTACAAATATCATTGCTGGGTTGGGCGTTGGAATGATGTCAACCGCTATTCCTATTATTTTGATAGCCGCTGCTATTTTGGTTTCACACCATTTCGCTGGACTTTATGGAATTGCTATTGCTGCCGTAGGAATGTTGGCCAACACAGGTATTCAATTGGCTGTTGATGCTTACGGACCTATTTCTGATAACGCTGGAGGTATTGCGGAGATGGCAGAATTGCCAAGCGAAGTACGCGAGCGTACCGATAAGTTGGATGCTGTAGGAAATACAACTGCTGCTATTGGTAAAGGTTTTGCGATTGCTTCAGCGGCATTGACTGCTTTGGCCTTGTTTGCGGCATTCATGAAAACAGCTGGGGTTACTTCAATCGATGTTTCCCGACCAGATATTATGGCGGGTCTGTTGATAGGAGGTATGCTTCCTTTCGTATTCTCTGCCCTTTCCATGAACGCGGTAGGTAGAGCTGCTATGGCGATGATCGAAGAAGTGCGTCGTCAGTTTAGGGATATCCCTCAATTGAAAGCTGCTTTGGAAGTAATGAGAGCAGTAGATTCAGATATGTCTAAAGCTACGGAAGCACAAAGAGCTACTTTTGATGCAGCTGATGGAGTTGCCGAGTACGATAAGTGTGTTGAAATTTCAACTAGAGCTTCCATTAAGGAGATGGTATTGCCAGGCCTTTTAGCAATCGCTGTGCCGGTGGCTGTTGGATTTATCGGCGGCGCTGAAATGTTAGGAGGTTTGTTAGCTGGTGTAACTACTGCTGGTGTGTTGATGGCAATCTTCCAATCCAATGCTGGAGGTGCTTGGGATAATGCCAAAAAGACTATAGAAAGTGAAGGTCGCAAAGGTTCTGACGCTCACAAAGCTGCGGTGGTTGGTGATACTGTAGGTGATCCTTTTAAAGATACTTCTGGTCCTTCTCTGAACATCTTATTGAAGTTGATGTCTGTAGTGGCATTAGTAATCGCGCCAAGTTTAGTAAGTCTTTCACCGGCTGACGAAGTAAGTATGATCAAAGCAGACGGAACGACCATTTCCATCACTACGGATGGTATGAAGGAATCCAAGCAAATTGAAAAACAGTTAAAAGTTGAAATCAGCAATACCGCTGATGGAGCTTTCAAGGCAATAGTTACTTCTACCGCTGAAGCGGGTGATGCTGTTGAAAAAGAAGTAAAAGAATTCACAGCCTCAACGAAAGAAGAGTTGGAAAAATTAGTTGATGAATATAAAAATTCAAAAAACTAGGAATACCTTCTCTTATATAAAATAAAAAACCACGCTTTTGGCGTGGTTTTTTATTTTTTGGATACTAAGTGCTTATTTGTTACTCTTTCAAGTATCTGCTTAAATCTAGTTTATAAATCTTTCCTCCTGAACCAGTCAGCCCAAAATATTCATCGGTTATGTACAATGTACTGTTGTTGACAAAACAAAGGGCTTCTTTTTGGGTATTGCGCCCTAGAGAAATGGTTTTTACTTTACCCTTAAAGAAATGATCGGCCTCAAAATCATAAAATACCCAAACTGTAGTACCGCTTGTTAACGCTACCTTTGTTTTATCAGGACTCATATCTGCTGCCGTAATCCAATACCCGAACCAAGGGTGTTCTCCCTGTTTTGCAACTCCTGTGGCAAAACTTCCAATTTTCCTTGCAATGTGATTTCCAGGTTTGTCTGGAATACTGTACAAGTTGGTTTTCATGGGAAGTGTGCGATGTTTGGTAAATAAATACAGCTTTTGATTGAACCAAAGGACCGATTCGCAGTCAAAATTCATTTGGTCTTTCGGAGGAGGGAATTCAGTCTGGTCTTCAAATCTAAAACTGATTTTTTCAGCAGTTACCACATCTGAATTAAGTTCAGAACCATTAGGAATCTTAATCTTAAAAAGGGATAATTCCTTACGCTTATTGCTGTTGTTCCCAAAGTTCCCAATGTAAAAATGTCCATTATCATCTTGCGTGATATCTTCCCAATCATCATTAGGTGCATTTTTTATTTTTAAAGTCCTCAAAAGTTTTCCAGTCGTATCACATTGATAGAGTTCCTGTCTTCCACCACTATCATTAAAAGTCCAAATGGTCTTATTTTCTCCATTTTCAATACCAGAACTCTCATTAATCAAAGGGGGAAGATTTCCAATGGCGACAAACTGAGCGCATGCCATTTGAAGATTAATGAACAGTATGAAGGAAAAGGCTAAAGAGGATTTCATTTATTATGGATTTAGTACGCTGTCTAATACACCCAAAAATAAGTGAAATGATAATGTAAACACGAATGATACAAATGAAATAAAGTCGTGTTCTATAACACGACTTTATCAGATTGAAAACTTTAGCGAAGCCTGAAAGTTATGGGAATGGCAAAGGGAACTTTTACTGGAGTTCCACGCTGTTTACCAGGGGTCATTTGTGGTAGTTTTGAGATAATTCTCCCAGCTTCACCCTCTAAAATTTCATGAGGTCCTCGCATAAGCACATTTCCAATACTTCCATCTTTTTGAATAGTGAAAACAACATTAACTCGTCCTTGTAACCCCATTTCTTTAGCTAATTCAGGGTATTTAAAGTTCTTTCGAATATGTTTTTGCATCATTTCTTGAAAGCAAGCACGTTTGTCATCAGCACCTTCACAGCCTGGAAAAACAGGCACATCTTCAATAGTTATAAAAGGGACAACGTCAGGGACTTTATCTTCAGCAACTACAATTTCGGTTACATCAACTATTTCTGTGTCTTGGTCCGGCTCATTTGATTCAATTACGGTTTCTATAATATCCTCTTCATCAGGAACGATTTCAATTACAGGTGGAGCTTGAATTTTTGGAGGTGGTGGAGGTGGTAACTGCTGAATGGTGATTGGTACTTCCTCTATTAACTCATCCTCAACATCAAGTTGTGCAATCTCATCAAATGTAGGATGGTATATTTTCCATTCCAAAGCCAAATAAATCAAAGCCAAAATAGTTGCCAAACCTATGGCGAAATAAAGGTTGGAATTGCGTTCCAATTGAAGTTCACGGTTCTTTTTAGTTTCCATAATACATTATTTTGTTGTTAACGTACTATGAACTTAGATCGAAATAAATGCTAAAAAAAAGAGTATTGAGTGAAAGCTACTTTCTATCGAGTGAACGGATCTATTATGAGTAAACTACTTAAAACAAACCGTGCAACTCGGCATCAATGCGGTTGATGACCTGTCCTAAGTCTTCAGGGTCATCTACAAAATTTAGATTGTCCACATCAAAAACGAGAAGTTTTCCTTTTTCATAAGTACCTACCCAAGCTTCGTAGCGTTCGTTCAATCGGCTGAGGTAGTCAATAGAGATGGTATTTTCATATTCACGCCCTCTTTTATGGATTTGATTGACCAAGTTGGGTATGCTGCTTCTTAGGTAAATAAGTAAATCCGGAGGTTGAACCAGAGTTTCCATAAGCTCAAAAAGACTTTTGTAGTTTTCAAAGTCCCTATTGGTCATTAGGCCCATGGCATGCAGGTTGGGCGCAAAAATATGGGCGTCCTCATAAATCGTACGATCTTGAATCACATTCTTGCCGCTTTCCCGAATCTTTAAAATCTGACGGTACCGGCTGTTTAAAAAGTAGATTTGCAGGTTGAAGCTCCATCGCTCCATCTGAGTATAAAAATCATCCAAATATGGGTTGTCTACCACATCTTCAAAATGGGCATCCCATTTGTAATGTCTGGACAGTAAATTGGTCAATGTGGTTTTTCCTGCTCCAATATTTCCGGCAACGGCAATGTGCATGGGTAATTACTCTTCAATGGTTAAAAACTGCGAGGGGAACCGCAAAGGGCCACAATATACAACGAATCTTGTGGAAGCTAAAACCAGAGTTGCTGGTTTTATTAACGTTTCGATGAAAAACCAATATTAGTGCTTTAGCGCGTGGCAGCTACATCCGGGTATGGTAAAACTTAGAGTTTGTTCATGCCAAGGGAATGCCTGGTTATATTTGTTATTTTCCCAATAAAATAGACCTCGTTCTGAAGGCTCATTGCCTATTTCATTCATGGTTTCTGTATCATAAAGGCGACCGTTCACCATGGTGTAACGAACAGAATTGGAATTTTCAATATCGTCCAAGGGATTTTTTTCAAGAACAATTACATCTGCCAATTTCCCTTCTTTTATTGAACCAATCTCATTTCCCATACCTATATATTCGGCTCCATTTATGGTTGCTGCTTTCAATGCTTCCATATTACTCATGCCTCCTGCTTGGAGCATCCAAAGTTCCCAATGTGCACCAAGACCTTGTAGCTGTCCGTGGGCTCCAAGATTTGTCTTGACACCTGCATTGGAAAGCTCAGTAACCGATTTTGAAACGAGGATATGTCCATTTTCATACTCTTTTAAGGGAGCCTTATTTCTGTGACGACTTCGCGAATCGATAATGTGTCTAGGGGTATATTTCAATAACTTTTCATTTTCCCAAACATTGTCACGTTCATAGTAGAAGTATTCACCATTTAAACCTCCATAGTTTACTATTAACGTTGGGGTATATCCACTCCTGCTGTTGCTCCAAAGGGTCACGACATCCTTATAAACCGGTGCCACTGGAATATTGTGCTCAATTCCAGTATGCCCATCCATAATCATGCTCATATTATGGAAAAAGGTAGACCCACCTTCGGGAACCACGTTGACACCTAATTCTTTGGCAGCTTGCATTACTTGTTGTCTTTGTTCCCTCCTAGGCTGATTATAACTTTTTACTGAAGTAGCACCAAAAGCTTTAGTCCTTCGTATGGCCGAGCGGGCATCATTCAAACTATTTACTATCGCTTTAAAATCACCATCCGCACCATAAAGAATAAATCCTGTGGAATAGATTCGAGGCCCGACCATTTCGCCGCTTTTTACCAATTCAGACAGTCCAAACACAGTCTCGCTATTTGCTGATGGGTCATGGGCTGTGGTTACTCCGAAGGCAAGATTTGCGTACAACTGCCAGTGCTTTTTTGTATTCAATCCGGCTCTAAAGGCTCCAATATGTGCATGGGCATCCACTATACCTGGCATAATAGTCTTGCCGCTAGCATCAATTATTGTGGTATTTGACGGAATGCTGATATCACCTGTTGCACCTATCTCCTCAATTGTATTGTCTTTGATTAATAGCGTCGCATTCTCCAAAACCTGATCATTTTCCATAGTAATGATTCGAGCATTTGTAAATGCAATACGACCTTGAGGACGGTCTGTTTTTGTAACCAGTCCTATTTGAATGCCTTTTTCGGTAATGGGAGGAATACTGTCGGGAGAGTTTTCGAGAAAAGTAAATCTTTGGTTTACATCATTGGTGAAGTATTCACTACCCAAAGTCCAATGTAATTTTTTGCTATCGTTTGACCAATGAAGGCTGTACCCAGCATCTTTGGAGACTTGGGCTACCGGAAAGGCCTTGCTTTTTGGACCGAATTCAATAGTTTGCCCGGTTATGGTCATCGGAGTCACATAAGCTTTGTGCAAATTGGAAAATAACAGCCATTTGTTGTCGGGAGAGGGAACAATATGATTGGCGTATTTGGACTTGAAATGCGTCCGTTCATCTTTTCCATTCAAATCAACACTTTTCAGCTCTTTGGTCAGAGAACCAAAAAATCTGCCTCCAGTTTGATAAAAAATACGTGTGTCATCCGAGCTAAATGTTGGTGTGATTCCATTTCCGACAGTCAGTTTTTTTGCATTGTTTCCATTGGAATCCATCAAATAGATTCCAGGTTCCTTGGTAAACGTATGTCCTTGGTCATTACTTCCACTTTGTTTTCCATAAACAATGCTTTTTCCATTATTGGAAAAAGAGGGGAACCGATAAATCCCCTTTACTTTGGTTAATTGTGTTGATGCTCCTCCGTTTACCGAAATTTTATGAATAGCACCCAATTCGACATCATCCCAGCTTACGTAGACAATTTCTTTTCCATTGGGGGAGAATGATGGCTCAAACTCTAAATTCTTGCTCTTGGTGAGTCGTTTGGGTTTACCATTGGGTAAGTTCTTAGTCCATAGATGACCTAAGGCACTGAACACAATTCGTTTTCCATCTGGAGAAGTTTTCACATGCCGGATGACCTTGGCTGTAAATTCGTCGGTATGTACCTTATGTTGTACCTGATGGGTTTCTGCAATTTTAATTTTTGTTTCAACCTGAAATGGAATAGGATTCACTTCGAGCGTTTCCAGGTTGATTTTTTGAATTTTTCCTCTTGACCAAAAGATAATCTCTTGACTATTGGGCATCCAGCTAAAATTGGGATAGGTGCCGAAAATAGCCCAAGTCTCCATTTGGTCCTTGCTTAAGGCGTCGTAAAGTGGCCACTCTTCACCGGTTTCCAAATCATGGATGAACAAAACGGTTTTGGTTCGAATACGCTTGACAAACGCCAATTTCGAATTGTCAGGAGAAACGGTAGGTCTAGAAGCACTTCCAGGGCCACCAGTGATTGTAGTCGTTTTGCCCGTATCAAAGTCATATCGTTTTATTACGTAAATCTGGGAATTAGGGTTTTTGTTGTACTGAAAAAAACCACCCGGATACACATCTTCGCAATAATACAAATACTTTCCATCGCTTGATAGGGTGGGCTCATTAACATCCTGTTGGTCATTTTTTCTTTTGGTCAGCTGGAGTCCGCTTCCACCAGTAATGTGGTATTGCCACATTTCACCCGCACCTAAAGAACGTTGCGAAGTGTAATGTTTTCTAGCTACCAAATGATTCCCATCAGGAGTCCAAACCGCATTATTAAGCAGACGAAAGTTTTCTTTGGTAATTTGTTTAGCGTTTTCTCCTGTGACATCCATTACCCAGATGTTATCGCCACCTCCAGCATCAGAGGTAAAGGATATGTGTTTTCCATCTGGACTAAAACGTGGTTGAATTTCGAAAGGAAGACCAGAACGAAGCGCTATGGCCTTGCCACCTGTGATGGACATAATGTAGATGTCGCCCAACATATCAAAAACAAGCTGGCTACCATCTGGACTTACATCCAGACTCATCCAGGTACCTTCATCAGTGGTTAAATCAACTTCGTTGATTTTCCAGTTGATATAGGGATTGGAAACATCCCATTTATTTTCGTCTTTTTTGTCCTGTGCTAAACTTGCCGATGAAAAAGAAAGAATGAGAATGGAGAGGAGTATACGGTTTTTCATAATCTGAAAGTTAGTCAGACAACAAAGTACGGATACCCTTTTATTTCAACAAATCAATTTATACCCCTGTCCTCGCACATTGATTATCTGAATAGTTTCGTCTTTTTTTAGCTTCTTTCGGAGCTTCGTTATAAAGACATCCATACTTCGAGCATTAAAAAAATCATCGTCGCCCCATAGTTTTTTGAGGATTTCTGAGCGGTCGAGAACATCATTTTGTTTTTGGATAAGATGATATAACAGTTCTGCTTCCCGATGTGTCAAGCTTTCTTCTTCTGTACCATAGATTAGAAGTTGCTTGGTATAATTGAATCTAAACTTTCCAAATAAAACATTGTCTTTTTGCAGTTTTTGGGAGCGATTAAGTAGTGCGTGGATTCGTACAATCAACTCCTCCATACTGAAGGGTTTTTTCAAGTAATCGTTTCCACCCAGTTCAAAACCGTTTACCACATCTTTGGTTTGGGATTTGGCGGTCAAAAAGATAATCGGGGTCTCCATATCGTTTTTGCGAATCTCTTCAACCAAAGTGAAACCATCTTTTTTGGGCATCATCACATCCAACACCAAAAGTTTGGGTTGGTGTTCCAGATACCTTTCGTAGGCTTCAGACCCATCTTTGCAAAGAATAACCTCAAAGTTTCGTGTCTCTAAACTTTCCTTGACAATCTGACCCAAAGCGGGTTCGTCTTCGGCCAATAAAATTTTTATGGGAGTGCTCATAACACAATTTTAAAAATGGTATTGGATTTATCTGGAATTAGCCTTAGGCTTCCAGCATGTTTTTCCACTATTTTTTTGGAATAGAATAGACCAATTCCAAAACCTTTTACATCGTGACGATTTCCTGTTGGAACTCGATAGAATTTGTCAAAAATCTTATCAATTTGGGGTTTTGGAATTCCTTTTCCATTGTCCGAAACAGTAATTTCTATTTGGTTCATGCTTGTATTAAGGCCCAACTCGACATAGTTTCCTCCGTACTTAACAGCATTATCCAAAAGGTTGGAGATGGCATTTTCAAAATGAAAAACATCAATATTATGTATTATTTCCTTAGAATTGGTTTTGAAAACAATGGTCTTCTCCGTAATTAATTGAAATCTATCCGTAAGCGTGCGTAACAAGCTTATTAAATCTTGAGGCTCTTTGTCCAAAACCAAGCGTTCGCTATCCAAGGTTGCGGTTTCCAATAGTTTTTCTACCATGGCATGCAGTTTCTTAAGCTGCTGCTGGGAAATATCTAGATACTTCTCTGTTTTTTCAGTATTCTTCTGAGCATTAAAGCTCTTTAGGCCTTCAAGGGCTGTTGAAACGGTCGTGATTGGAGTCTTGAACTCGTGGGTAATGTTGCTGATTAAATCGTTTTTAATCTCTGATAGCTGTTTTTGTTTTTTAATAATTCCCAGAAGATAGAAAAGACTGTAAATGATACATCCTGAGAGCAACAGAGAGAGTAGAATACCCGTCATGCTTTTTTTCAATATGGCAACGACTGGGTTACTATAGTTTAATTCAAGTTTTTGATAGTCAATCAGGTAATTTGATTTTGAAATGGTGACCAATGAGTAATTACTGAACTTACCTCTAGAAACAGTATGTATCAAAGAATCATCTTCAAAATAGTTCAATTGATAGGCCAAATCAATTTCTTTTTGCTTCAGGGTTTCGTTTAATAGACTATCTAGTTTTCCAAAATCTAAACTCTTACTCGTTGCAGAAGTGATCAATCGGTTGAAAAGCTTCCTGAAGGGACCAGAACTGTCCCTCATTTTTTCCCTAAAAAAATGCATTTTGGCAAAACGCCGTGGTTGCCTTCGTGGTCTTATCCTAATTTTTGCACTATCGATTCTCTCCAACATTTTCTCAATAGTAGTCCCACTATCTTTAGGTTGAATATCAATATTAATAATGCTGTCACTTTGGATTATACTAACGAAGCCATCTCTTTTCCTAGATTCCAAGGTATCCGTATCCAAAAAAGTAAAGAAATCGGTCTTGGCCAAATCGGCATAATACGCCTCTACACTTGTATCAAAGCTGTTTTGCACCTCATTAATAAGAACCTGTTTATTGGTTTTATAATTACCCCAATTCCAATAGACCTGAATAGCTATTGTTGCTACTATGGTAAACAAAATCAGATAAAGAATATAGGAGTACTTCTTAGTTTCCATCCTTCAAATCTATTAATATGAATTGAGGTTTTTGGTCGGTTAACACACGTTAACACTAGTTAACCAAGCTTTTACGGATTGGTTTTCATTTTTGTGATGTGTTCAATCGAAAAAATAAACCATGAAAACAAAAAGACTTTTTATCAGCTTACTTCTTCTCAACTTTTTTCTTAGTTCGGCAATGGGGCAGGATTTTCAGGGAAAGGCCTATTACAAAACCAAAACAAATGTGGATTTGAATTTGGATAATCGTGAGATATCCGAAGCTATGAAACAACGTATTATGGAACGGGTGAAAAGTAGAACGGAGCAGAGTTTTGAACTGACCTTTGATAGGACCACATCAGTTTATACCCAGGAAGAAAAATTAGATTCTCCGGGCAACCAAGGTGGAATGCGAATGGCATTTGCCGGTGTGGGAGGTGGCGAATATTACAAGAATATCCAAAGTCAAGAATATGCAAATCAAACCGAGATGTTTGGAAAAATGTTCCTTATAAAAGATAGTTTAACCACTTGGGAATGGAAGTTAGGTTCGGAAACAAAAAAAATAGGGAATTATACATGTTATAAAGCTACGGCCGCCAGACAGGTGAATGAGGAGATAGAAAGTCGAATGCGCAATGCATTTAGAGGACCAAACAGCCCAAGAGATGGGGAAACTAAGGATTCCACCGCTCAAGGGAACAACAACTCTATGTTGGCCCGGATAGAATCCCTAAATTCAGAAATTACTGTATGGTATACTCCCGATATTCCGGTGAGTCAAGGTCCAGGTCCTTATTGGGGTTTACCAGGACTTATCATGGAGGTCAATGATGGAAGAACAGCAATTTTGTGTTCTAAACTGGTTTTGAACCCCGAGGATAAACTAAAAATTGAAGCTCCAAATAAGGGCAAGGTTGTTGATCAAGAAGAGTATGATGAGATACTGGCCAAGAAAATGGAAGAAATGTCCGAACGTTTTCGCTCAAATGGACGTGGAAATGGCGCTAGAATCATGATACGGGGCTAAGTATTCTCCAATGAATCTGAAATATTTTTTAATGCCAATATGCTTGGTATGGGCAAGTATTGCCTTTGGTCAAACAATCAAAGTCTCTGGTAATATCACGGATAGCTTGCAAAACCCATTGGATGTGGCCAATGTGGTTGCCATCAACAAAATGACTCAAGAATTAGATGGTTTTGGAATTACCAGCCCTCAAGGGGAATTCAAAATCAATGTAAAAAAGAATACCGAATACATCATCAAGATCAGCTTTTTGGGTTTTGAGACAAAAGAAATAGACCTTCGGACTAGAGAAGAAGATATAAAACTGGATGTTACGTTGTATTCCAAACCCGAGAGCTTGGATGAGGTAGAGCTCGTATATGAAATTCCAATTACCATTCAAGGGGATACCATTGTATATAATACGGATTCCTTTGTGTCAGGAACTGAAAGAAAGTTAGCGGATGTACTTAAAAAGCTCCCAGGAATAGAAGTTAACGACGAAGGCGAAATTGAAGTGGAAGGAAAAGCGGTGACCAAAGTTATGGTTGAGGGGGATGATTTCTTCGATGGTGATTCTAAGTTGGCTTCAAAAAATATTCCTGCGGATGCACTCGATAAAGTTGAGGTGCTTCGAAATTATAATGAAGTCTCACAATTAAGTGGACTCACGAACAATCAAGACAACGTTGCGCTGAACATCAAATTAAAAGAGGGGAAGAAAAAATTCTGGTTTGGAGAAGTTACCGGTGGTTTGGGTCCCGATGAAAGGTATGTGGCGCATCCTAAACTATTTTATTACAGTCCTGATTTTAGTTTGAACCTACTTACGGATTTAAATAACGTAGGGGAAGTGCCTTTTTCTTTACGGGATTATTGGAACTTCACAGGAGGAACACGTGGAAATGTGCGTCCCAATATAGGGACACAGTTTACAACAAGCGCAACCGGATTAGGTTTGAGCACCACACAGAACAATCGGGCCAGTTCCATTGAAAGTAAGTTTGGTGCAGTAAATTTTAGTTATAAGCCGACCAAAACTTGGCGGGTTTCCGGATACGGAATTTTTTCAAAAACAAATACCTTACTCGAAACCATGGCAACCCGAAGGTTTATTTCTACCAATGAAGTGGAAAATACACAAACGTTGGCCGACCAAAGAACAAGTTTGGGTTTGGCCAAGTTTACCTCGAATTACCAGCCTTCGAAAAATTTACAATGGGACCATGAGGTCTTGGTGCGAACCGCTGATGAAAATGAAGAGTTATCTACCCTTTCAGTGGCAAATGTAACGGACACTATTTTTGAAAATCAAGAACAAAATCCAATTACCATTACCCAGAATTCTAATCTGTATTATACCCTCGATGATAAAAACATTTTTGCTTTGGAAGCGCAATATGAATACGCCGAAGAAGACCCTTTTTATAATGTAATTCGTAATGAACAACCATTTGCAGGAATACTTCCCGCAGACCTTGAACAAAGTTCTTTTAATATTGGTCAGAGACAATTCACAAAAACCAATCGTGTTGATACCAAACTCGATTATTTCTGGGTACTTGGTCCAAAGAGTAATTTGAATTTTACTTTAGGGACAATTCAGAGTAGTCAGCGCTTTAATTCATCCATATTTCAAACTTTGGATTCCAACGAACAGAACACTTTTGGGAATGATGATTTAGGAAATGAGGTGCGGTTTAATTTTTCTGACTACTATTTTGGATTGCATTATAAAATAAAAACGGGCAAGTTCACCTTCAACCCCGGATTCCATATTCATGATTACCGAGCAAAAAACATACAGTTGGATAGCGAAGTTGAAGATAGTATGTTCAATCTTGTACCTGATTTGTTTGTCAATCTCCAATTAAAACAATCAGAAAGCATTCGATTCAATTATACCATTCAGCGCGAGTTTTCGGATATCAATAGATTCGCTAGAGGATATATTTTCTCCAATTATAATTCCTTATATCGTGGTAACAGGGATTTGGAAAGTGCTTTATTCCATAGAGCACAGCTTAATTTTTTAAGCTTTAGCATGTTCAATCAACAGAGTATTTTTGCCAACCTAAGCTACTCTAAGCGAATTGATGCCTTTAAAACCAATACGGGTATTGAGGGCATCAATCAAGTAAATACCACTATAAATTCAAACCTGGATGACGAAGTCTTAAGCGGAACAGGTGATTATCAGAGAACTTTTGGTAGAATTAAGTTGAGTGGTAGAAGCACTGTTGTCTATTCGAATACCTTTAACATAGTGAATGATGTGGCACAAAACTCAAAATCGTTTACGCAAGACTATTCCTTCTCACTTGGAAGCAGTTTTACTAGGGCTCCCAATTTGGAATTGGGGTATCGTTATATGGTCAACCAATATGACACAGGAGGTTTAGAGTCAACTTTCTTTACTGATAGGCCATTTGCTCGATTGGATTTCGCTTTTTTGAAGGGTTTTGTTTTTCTTGCTGATTATGATTACTATTTCTACAGAGATAAGGATAAGACCATTGAAAACAAATTTGGGTTTTTAAATGCATCACTTTCATACCAAAAGCCCGGAGGTAAATGGGAGTATAGTGTGAACGCAACGAACCTCACCAACAATCAAGACCTAAACCAGGATACCTTCAACGATTTCTTTTTTAGAACCACACAATATTCGGTGCAGCCTAGGTATATTCTGTTTAAAATTAGTTATGACTTATAGAAACTTGATTTTACAATTGGAATTTTTTGCAAGGTTTAGGTTTTAGCATATTTTTGCCACTCGAAAATGAGGAAAGATTTGACTGATTGCAACCTCGGAAAAAAAATGCTAAAAAGTGAAGTAATCTTTCTTCCGGGCATTCGTCAAATCTTTGCGTAAAACAATTTGGAATGCCATACCTATTTACATCAGAGTCCGTGAGCGAGGGACATCCGGATAAAATCGCCGATCAAATCAGTGATTCGCTATTAGATAATTTTTTAGCATTTGACCCTGAAAGCAAAGTAGCCTGTGAAACTTTGGTGACCACAGGACAAGTTGTTTTGGCCGGAGAGGTGAAAAGTAATACCTATTTGGATGTTCAGCAGATAGCCCGGGAAGTTATCAATGAAATTGGATACACAAAAGGGGAATATCAATTTAGTGGAGATTCCTGTGGGGTAATATCATTGATTCACGAACAGTCACAAGACATTAACCAAGGTGTGGATAGAGGTAGTAAGGAAGAGCAAGGTGCAGGGGACCAAGGAATGATGTTTGGTTATGCTACCAAGGAAACAGAGAACTATATGCCCTTGGCTCTTGATATTTCGCATAAGATTTTACAAGTGTTGGCTGATATTCGGAAAGAAGGAAAAGAGATTTCATACCTAAGACCCGATGCAAAAGCCCAGGTAACCATAGAGTATTCAGATGATAATGTTCCGCAACGCATAGATACCATAGTGGTTTCAACCCAGCATGACGATTTTGATGAAGATGAAACAATGTTGTCCCAAATTAAAAGAGACATTATTGACATTGTCATTCCAAAAGTTAAGAAGCTTCTTCCCCAAGACATTCAAGAACTTTTTACCGATAGTATTACGTACCATATCAATCCTACTGGAAAATTTGTTATTGGAGGCCCCCATGGTGATTCGGGGCTTACAGGACGAAAAATCATTGTGGACACTTATGGTGGAAAAGGTGCCCATGGAGGCGGCGCTTTTAGCGGAAAAGACCCTAGTAAGGTAGACCGAAGCGCGGCATATGCCGCTAGACATATTGCTAAGAATTTAGTTGCTGCCGGCGTAGCTAATGAAATCTTAGTCCAGGTAAGCTATGCCATTGGAGTAGTTGAGCCTACATCTATTTTTGTAGATACGTATGGCACTGCCAATGTAGCTATGAACGATGGTGAAATAGCCCAAAAAGCCTCGGAGCTTTTTGATATGCGTCCTTTCGCAATTGAAGAAAGGCTTAAACTTCGTAATCCTATGTATTTGGAAACCGCGGCTTACGGGCATATGGGAAAAACACCAAGGACGGTAACCAAGGTTTTTGAATCTCCCTATAACGGTAAAGTTGAAAAGGATATAGAGCTTTTTACTTGGGAAAAATTGGATATGGTGGATAAAGTGAAAGCTAAATTCAATCTATAGGATTAAGCATTCAACTCCGCTTTCTCGGTTTCGTTGATTCGCCCAACATCTATAGTGATTCCGGTGTTTTCGCGTTTGACTACGTAGACGAATTTTTCTCCCCAATGCAGTTCGGAAGATTTGTAAGATGATCTAGAATAAACGGTTTGTGATGAAGACTCATCAAAAGCTTTCATTGCAATAATGAATTCTGCATCTTTTTCCTCTACATCCTTTTGGGTTAAGCCATGTAATGGGCTGGAATCAGAGATAGGGTGTACTATGGTCCACATATAGGGCATAAAAGCAACCTTGTCCCTTTCCAATTCCAGCGAATAAAAATCTCGCAGCTCTGAATTTTTTCGCTGCATAGCAAGGTTCACCTGAACCTCGATTTCCAACAATTGATTTTTTTGAGGATTTACAATTCTGAACATAAATCCATTAATATCGCGATAGGGTGCGATAACAGCGTGGTCACTATACCGTATTTTGGCAGAGGGTCTGGAAAAGCGCCCATAAAGTAAACCAGTGGCCAAGGCAAATCCCAATAGTCCGAGCATAGATTCAATGGCAGCCACGATATTGGCGGGATACCCCATCGGTGCTACTCTACCATATCCGAGCGTTGTGATTGTCTGGGCACTAAAAAAGAACCCTTCCATAAATTTGTCAAACTGTGAATCGGCTCTAATTCCGGTAAGATTTTCTACTCCGATTACGGTGTATATGGAGGCAAATACAATATTTATAGTGAAGTAAGCTACCACTATCAATAAAAAAAATCGACTCCAAGACATGGTGATGAGGGAGTGGAAGAAATTAAGGCGTTCAAAAAATGGGATATTGATTTTTTTGACATTGAAAGACCCGTCTTTGTTTAGTGCTCTGTAACCACCAACGTAATTTTTGGTTCCAAGTCCAAAGTCATTGTATTTCCCTTTTTTCCGAATTGCCATTGTTGCTATTGCCTTTTAATGCGAATACGTTCCAAGCGAACTAAGGTAATTTAATTTTTAAGGGCAACAAATTGGTGGCAATTAACCAATAACGCAATCATGTTAAAGGATAGCTTACTAAAATGCCCATCGCACGCTTTTTCGTAGATTTAGGCATTGAGTAAATTTTAAAATTTTATGAAAAGTATTTTTCGTGCACTGGCACTAGTTGTTGTTCTTGGAATTAGCTTCCAATCTTGTAAAAAAACCAAAAAAGAAGAAGTCGTTGAAGAGAACTATGTCGCTCAAAACTATACCAAAAAAGAAGTGGATATTGAAATGCGTGATGGGATAAAACTCCACACCACAATTTATTCCCCAAAAGATACCTCCAAAGAGTATCCAATTTTAATGCAAAGGACCCCTTACAGCTCAAGACCTTATGGTGAAGGCCAATTTAGAGCCCAGATAGGACCCAATATCCATTTAATGAAGGAAGGAAATATTATTGTGTATCAAGATGTACGAGGCCGATGGATGAGTGAAGGGCATTACGATAACATGAGGGCCTATATTCCCAATAAACAATCAAATGACGACATAGATGAAAGTTCGGATACCTACGATACCATTGAATGGTTGGTGAATAATGTGGAGAACAACAACGGAAAGGTTGGTGTTTGGGGAATTTCATATCCGGGATTCTATTCAACTTACGCAACAGTGGATGCCCACCCCGCTTTAAAAGCCGCTTCACCACAAGCGTGTATTGGAGATTTTTTCTTTGATGATTTCCATCATAATGGAGCGTATTTGTTGAGTTATTTCAGGGCAACTTCCTTATTCGGTACTCCAAGGCCTAACAATGATAGCCCAATTGATACAGCTTGGTATACTTTGCCAGATATTGGAACGGAAGATCAATATCAGTTTTTCTTGGATTCAGGTTCATTGGAGAATCTAAATTCCTTTTTCGAATATGAAACGGCCGATACGCCAAAGATGAGACCGGAAGGTATGACGGATGATTTCTTCTGGAATGAATTAAAAGAGCATCCGAACTATGATGAATTATGGCAAAGTAAGGGACTTATACAACACCTGAAAAATGTAAAAAGCCATGTTGCTACCATGGTTGTTGGCGGGTGGTTTGATGCCGAAGATTTATATGGTCCCTTGGAAACCTATAAGAACATTGAAAAGTATAACGAAGGAAACTATAATACCATGGTTTTTGGTCCTTGGGACCATGGAGCTTGGGCAAGAAGGAGGGGGAGAAATGCCGTAGGGAACTATTATTTCGGAGATTCAATTTCTGAATTTTTTCAAGAAAAAATTGAAACCAAATTCTTCAATCATTTTTTGAAAGAAGAGGGCGATGGAAATACAGGTTTACCAGAAGCCTATGTTTTTGATTCTGGAAGTAAGCAATGGTCTATGTTGGATTCCTGGCCTCCTAAGGAGCGTGTAAAGAAAACATTTTTCCTATCTGACAACCAAAAATTATCCGAGAATCAAAATGGTAATTCTGGGATACAGTTCATCAGTGATGTAAAGAAACCAGTGCCTTATTCTGAGGATATTAAGAGCGTTTTTACGCCCAGAAAGTACATGACCGATGACCAACGTTTTGCCGCTAGACGTTCAGATGTATTGATTTTTGAAACTGAAGTTATGGAGCAAGACTTTACTTTGGCAGGTGACATTATGGCCAATTTAAATGTGGCTACTACTGGAACGGCTGCAGATTGGATAGTAAAAGTAATTGATGTGCATCCTGACAATGTAGAAACGAACGAAGAAATGCAGGACCACCTAAAATTGTCCAACTACCACTTAATGGTCCGAAGTGAAGTGATGCGAGGAAGATTCCGTAACAGTTTTTCAAATCCAGAGCCTTTTGAACCCAACAAAAAAACGGAAGTTAACCTAAAACTACAGGATGTTTTTCATACCATTAAAAAAGGACATAAGCTTCAGATTCAGGTGCAAAGTACCTGGTTTCCTTTGATAGATTTGAACCCACAAACCTATGTGGACAATATTTTCAAAGCCAAAGAGGATGACTTTAAGACCCAAACCCATACTGTTTTTACGGATTCCAGTATTGAGTTTTCTGTTTTAGAATGAAAACCGACACGGTCGTGAAGGCCAAAAAACCATGGCCCACCAAAGCGGCAATGGAACAAATATATGAGGCCAAACTTTGGGGTGACAATGGAGAGAACTTTTATTCCGGTGATGGGTCCCATCACCCTGAATTGGTCCAACCATATGTAGATAGGATTCAATCCTTTTTGAAATCTTTTGAAAATCCATTGACTGTAATTGATTTAGGCTGTGGGGATTTCAATGTGGGTGTGGAGCTGGTTGACTATTCTAAGAAGTATATCGCTGTGGACATTGTCGATGACTTAGTAAAATTCAATCAAGATAAATTTCAACATCCGAATTTGGAATTCTACTGCCTGGATATAGCTAAGGACAATCTTCCGACAGCGGATTGTGTTGTTCTAAGACAGGTATTGCAACATCTATCCAATTCAGAAATAAATCGTATTGTTAGTAAACTATACGTTTATCAATACGTTGTTTTAACTGAACATCTGCCTTTGGGAGACTTCACTCCCAATATGGATATCATTTCCGGTCAAGGCACCAGATTAAAAAAGCAAAGTGGTGTGAATTTATGTGAAGCACCATTCCAATTTAAACCAATAGAATTAAAACAAGTAGTATCTCTAGATGTACCAAATCATGGCGGGAAGTTAATAACTACTTTGTTTCAAATGTTCTGAGTTAGAAAAGCTTCTTTCCTCAAGCCAAAATTAAAATTCATCTTTCTGACAGTTTCGCCGTATTAGGTAAAAGCGGGCATTTCCACAAAATTTCCACAAAACATTAGGATATTAAAAAAATCTGACCTTATCTTTGTTACATAAGTTCAAACACGTATTGAATAGTTATCAAGAAAGGTGGAGGGAATAGACCCTATGAAGCCTTAGCAACCCTTGGTCTTGCCAAGAAGGTGCTAAATTCTATTCGCTTTGGCGAAATAGATAACATCAGTCGATAATCTCGATTCACTTTCTTATAACTTTTTGATTTTGTCTACCTGATGGGGGACTTCGTGTTTTTTATTTCTGTTTAGGCAGAAATTTCAACAATTGTTAAACAACAAAAATTAAAAAACATGAGCGATCAAAATTTTTCTAATGCAACCAACGCCCTACATGCAGGACACGACACTACTCAGACCAGTGGCACTAGGGCTGTACCAATTTTTCAGTCAACTTCTTATGTGTTTAACAACACCGACCATGCCGCGAATCTTTTTTCGTTGGCTGAGCTTGGGTTTATTTACACCCGATTGAACAACCCGACGAATCAGGTTTTACAAGAACGTTTAGCTGCTATCGAAGGTGGGGTAGGAGCAGTTGTCTTTGCTTCGGGTACCTCAGCAATCTCAACAGGATTATTGACGTTGTTACGGTCAGGAGACCATATTGTGGCCTCCAGTAGTTTGTACGGAGGAACGTTTAACCTACTGAAGGTGACCTTACCACGGTTAGGCATTACAGCCACCTTTGTGGATGCTTCGGACCCTGAAAATTTTGGTAAAGCTGTACAGGAAAATACAAGAGCGATTTTTGTGGAATCCTTAGGGAACCCAAAGCTAGATGTACTCGATTTAAAGGGTATTTCTGAACAGGCGAAGGCTGCAAAAGTTCCTTTTATTGTAGATAATACGGTGGCTACTCCTGGATTGCTGAATCCAATAGAACACGGGGCAAATTTGGTCATCCATTCCCTTACCAAATACATAAATGGAAATGGAACGGCCTTAGGAGGCGCAATTATAGATGCCGGTACCTTTGATTGGGCCAATGGAAAATTCCCTGAGTTTACAGAACCTTCGGCTGGGTATCACGGTTTAGTGTATCACGAGGCTTTGGGTGCGGCTGCCTTCACCTTCAAATTGATTTTGGAAGGCCTACGTGATTTTGGAGGTGCGCTTAGCCCTTTCAATGCGTTTCAGATTATTCAAGGATTAGAGACTTTGGATGTGCGTATCAAACAGCATAGCGAAAATGCACTGGCTCTGGCCAAATGGTTGGAAGAAAAAGATGAGGTGGTTTGGGTAAATTATCCTGGTTTGGAGTCTAGCAAATACAAAGCTTTGGCAGATGAATACTTACCCAAAGGGCAAAGTGGGTTGGTCACTTTTGGTGTGAAAGGCGGATTCGAAGCGGCAAAGCAACTGACCGATGCGGCCAAAGTATTCTCTTTATTGGCCAACATAGGGGATACAAAATCACTAATTATTCATCCTGCCAGTACAACGCATCAACAATTATCGGAAGATGAACAATTGAGTACGGGTGTATCCCAAGATTTAATTCGTTTATCAGTAGGGCTTGAAGACATAGAGGACCTAAAAGCAGATTTAGAGCAAGCATTTGCATCAATAGATAAATCGGTTTTAGCCTAAAAACATTGTCATATTGGGCGCAGTTTAGGGACAGTTACTTCTAGACTGTGCTCTAACCGACAAAAACAAAAATATGCTTCAAACACTCCAATTAGCAAATTTTACTACATTCAGCGGTCATACCCAAGACATCCAGTTGTCCTATGAGGTTTTTGGAAAGCCTCTCGGTAAAGCTTCAGTAGTTCTGGTGAACCATGCCCTAACGGGTAACTCCAATGTTACTGGAGATACCGGTTGGTGGTCAGATTTAATTGGCAATGGTAAATGTATAGATACGGAAAAGTATACGATCCTTGCCTTTAATGTTCCGGGAAATGGCTATGACGGATTTATAGTTGAAAATTACAAGGAATTTGTAGCAGGTGATGTGGCTCAAATGTTTTTATTGGGGCTACAGCAGCTAAAGATTGAACGTCTTTTTGCCATTATAGGCGGGTCTTTGGGTGGAGGACTAGCTTGGGAAATGGCCACATTGAATCCACAGCTCACAGAGCATTTGATTCCCGTAGCTTCCGATTGGAAATCTACGGATTGGCTCATTGCAAATTGTCAAATTCAAGAGCAAATTTTGGTCAATTCCAAAGAGCCCGTCCATGATGCCCGTATGCATGCCATGCTTTGTTATCGAACTCCTGCATCATTTAAAGAGCGTTTTAAAAGAACCACGAATGAAGAGCTAAATGTGTTCAATGTAGAAAGTTGGTTGATGCATCACGGGAAAAAGCTTCAAGAACGTTTTCAGTTATCTGCTTACAAGTTGATGAATCAACTGCTTAAGACTATTGATGTAACCCGAAATGGGGAATCCGCTTTTGATGAATTGGAAAATAGCGATACCAAAATCCATATTATTGGAGTTAATTCCGATTTGTTTTTTACTGCTGAGGAGAACAAGGAAACGTATAAGAAACTAGCATTACGCAATGCCAATGTTACCTATGGCGAAGTACAATCTTTACATGGTCACGATGCTTTTTTAATGGAGTTTCAGCAACTTGAAAAACTCTTGGAGCCCCTTTTTCAAGAGAAAAAGAAGGTGGAACGCCCAAAGATTCTCAAGTTTGGCGGGAAATCCTTGGCTAATGGTGAAGGTTTACAAAATGTCTTGGATATAATTCAGACCAGAGCACAAAAAAAAGAGAACATTGTTGTAGTTCTTTCAGCTAGGGGAAAAGCCACGGATGAACTAGAAGAATTACTGAAAAATGCTTCTAAGGGTAAAGATGTGGTGTCTGACTTTTCAAAGTTTTGCAACTATCAACAAAATGATTTTTCAAAAGTAGACCTGACCCATGAGTTTGATTCCATCAAAAGAATCTTGGATGGTGTCTCTTTAACAGGAGATTATAGCGTCAAAACCAAGGATGAATTATTATCCTATGGAGAATTAATATCTGGAAAGGTAGTCACTGCATTGCTACGGGGAATTACCCTGGATTCTGAATTTTTGGATTCAAGACAACTCATTAAAACGGATGATGCATTTAGCAATGCGAAAGTAGATGAACAACAATCCAAAGAAAATGTAATACGAAAATTTCAGGGTTTACGCCCAGGTGTAATTCCTATTGTAACTGGATTCATAGCGTCTAATGATGAAGGAGAGACAACCACCTTGGGAAGAAATGGCACAAATTACACAGCTGCTCTATTGGCTAATTTTTTAGACGCACAAGAGCTTGTGAACTATACCCACGTAGACGGTATTTTCACCGCTAACCCAGACTTGGTTTCCGAGGCTAAACTCATTGATACCATATCCTATGAAGAAGCAAACGAGCTTGCCAATTTCGGTGCTACTATTCTACATGCAAAAACCATAGTGCCACTTATTGAAAAGAATATTCCTCTTAGCATCAAAAACACTTTTAACCTTGAAAGTCCAGGGACACGAATTGAGGCAAACCTCCACAATGCGGATATTACCTCCTTATCCATACAAGAAGATATGGCCTTGGTCTATCTCGAAGGCCGCGGACTCTTGGGAAAAGTAGGGGTGGACGCACGTATTTTTAAGACTCTTGGGCAAAACAACATCAATGTTGGAATTATTTCCCAAGGATCGTCGGAGCGCGGAATAGGTTTGGTGGTGGACGCTTCTAAAGCCCAAAAGGCCAAAAAGGTACTGGACCAAGAATTTGAAACAGAATACAATTTTCAAGATGTTAATCAAATATTGGTCAACAATGAGGTCTCTGTCATCTCCATAGTGGGAATGGATTTGGAGAATTTTCCCAAACCATTCAATGCCCTTGTCAAAAACCAAATTACACCCTTGCTATTTAACAACACCGTTACCGGAAGAAACGTGAGCTTGGTAGTGCAAAAGTCAGATTTGAACAAGGCCTTGAATGTTATCCATGGGCAGATTTTCGGGGTTTCCAAACGAGTTAACCTTGCTGTTTTTGGTCATGGAAATGTTGGAGGGACGCTAATAGATCAAATACTGAAGTCCCAAGAAAAAATTGAATCCCGAAAAGGGATTGATTTTAGGATTTTTGCCATTGCCAATTCTAAAAAATTGGTATTAAGTTCGAAGGGGGTCGACTTAAATTGGAGGAACGATTTGGATTCGGGTGGTTCTAATTATACACTTCAAAACGTGATTGATTTTGCGGAAAAGAATCATTTGGAAAATTTGATTGCGATAGACAACACAGCAAGTGAATTATTTGTCTCTAACTATGATACATTGATTGAACATGGTTTTGATTTGGTTTCTTCCAATAAGATTGCCAATACGCTTGGCTATGGTTTTTATAAATCCATCCGGAAAAACTTAGAGGAAAATCAAAAGCAATACCTATATGAAACTAATGTCGGTGCCGGTTTGCCTCTGATTGACACGATTAAACTATTGCATCTTTCAGGGGAGAATATAACGCGCATAAAGGGAGTGTTTTCAGGGTCGTTGAGTTACATATTTAATACCTTTTCAGAAACGGAAATCCCTTTTTCACAAGTAGTGCTTGAAGCAAAGGAAAAAGGTTATACCGAACCAGACCCAAGAGAAGATTTATCTGGTAATGATGTGGGAAGAAAATTATTGATTTTGGCCCGGGAGCTGGACCTTCAAAATGAGTTTGAAGATATTGATATAGACAACTTGGTTCCAAAGGATTTAGTATCAGTTGCCAAGGACGAATTTCTTAACAATGTTGCAGATATGGATGCCAAATTTGCTCGACTTAAGGAAGAACAAAAAGAAGGTCATGTGCTCCGTTACATAGGAGATTTATCAGGAGATTTGCAACAAGATAAAGGAATATTGGTAGCTAAACTGGTCTCGGTGCCAAAAGGAAGCGCTTTAGGTCAGGTAAAAGGTTCCGACTCGATAATAGAAATTTATACCGAATCTTATGGAGAACATCCTTTAGTGATTCAAGGAGCCGGCGCTGGAGCAGCAGTAACGGCAAGAGGAGTATTTGGTGATATCTTAAGGATTGCCGAAAAAGCATAAAAATGAGTGACAAAAAATTTGAAACAGAAGCCATTCGAACGCAACTGGAACGAACGCAATTTCTGGAACATTCGGTGCCTATGTACCTGACCTCTAGTTTTGTCTTTGATGATGCTGAAGATATGAGGGCTTCGTTTGCTGAAGAAAAGGAACGGAACATTTATTCGAGATATTCCAACCCCAATTCTTCGGAGTTTATTGAAAAAGTATGTAAAATGGAGGGCGCAGAAAGTGGTTTTGCCTTTGCTTCAGGTATGGCAGCCGTTTTTTCAACCTTCGCTGCATTGTTGAATAGTGGGGATCACATCATTTCGGCAAAGAGCATATTTGGTTCAACCCATAGTTTGTTTACCCAGTTTTTTCCAAAATGGAACATTTCAACCAGTTATTTTGATATAAATGACTTGGGAAGAATTGATTCTCTGGTTCAACCAAATACAAAAATCATATACGCAGAGTCACCCACCAACCCTGGAGTTGATATTATAGATTTGGAAGTATTAGCTCAGATAGCAAAAAAACACAACCTCATTCTTGTGATCGATAACTGTTTTGCTTCACCATATCTGCAGCAACCCATCAAATTTGGTGCGGATTTGATAATTCATTCCGGCACGAAATTAATGGACGGTCAAGGGCGTGTTTTAGCGGGTATCACTGTAGGAAGTTCAGAACTAATTGATAAAATTTATCGCTTTTCACGAATTACGGGACCGGCACTTTCCCCGTTTAACGCTTGGGTATTGTCCAAGAGTTTGGAAACCCTTGGATTGCGCGTTGACAGGCATTGCTCCAATGCCCTTCAATTGGCAACTTATTTAGAAAGTCACTCCAAGGTTTCTTGGGTGAAATATCCTTTTTTGAAATCTCACCCTAAATATGAAATTGCTAAAAAACAGATGAAAGCAGGAGGCTGTGTAGTTGCTTTTGAAGTAAAAGGAGGACTTGAAGCAGGGAAAGCGTTCTTTGATGCAATAAAATTATTGTCATTATCGGCGAACCTGGGGGACTCCAGAAGTATCGTGACTCATCCAGCATCCACTACCCACAGCAAATTAACAAAGGAAGAAAGAGAATCTGTGGGTATTTCTGATGGGATGGTTAGGATTTCGGTAGGACTGGAGCACATAGATGATATTACAAAGGACATAGATCAGGCTTTGGGGTAATAGTCGAGCCCATTGTACATAGGGCAATAGCTAATTTTCCCTATATTCGTGAGATGCTCTCCAAGAAGACAAAATATGGTCTCAAAGCCTTAACATATCTGGCCTCAATTGATAGCAAAGAACCTATTCAGATTGCAGAAATTGCAAAACACGAAAACATCTCACAGAAGTTCTTGGAAAGTATTCTACTTACACTCCGTAGAAATGGTTTTTTAGGTTCAAAAAAAGGTAAAGGAGGGGGGTATTACCTGATAAAAGAACCGAAAGACATCCCGATGACCTCCGTGATGCGCGTCCTTGAGGGGCCTATAGCCATGGTTCCATGTGTAAGCCTGAATTTTTATGAAAAGTGTGACGATTGTCCGGATGAAAATCAATGTTCAGTAAACAAGCTGATGCTTCAAGTTAGGGATAGTGCCTTGGAAGTATACAGGAATAACACCTTAGCTGACCTTATTTCATAAAAGAATATTCTTCATTTTATAAACTCAAGTAAGAATTTAATAAACAACATTGGTGTTTTTTAGTAATCTATTAAAACTATAGGCTAATAGTAATTTTATCGATGTTTTAACGATTTACTGTAATAAATACTTTTATTTTTGATTATCCTATTAAATCCATAGGAAATATAAATAAAATGATTGCGGACCAACTTTTAGTAAACAACAAAGGAGCTGAGGCTACCTACAATAAAGATAAAACCTCAGAAAAACCAAAACGTAGCATTGCCAAATCCATTAGCTGGAGGGTAGTGGGAACTTTGGATACCGTATTGATTTCATGGATAATTACTGGAACGCTTTCCTTGGCTTTTTCAATAGGGATGGTGGAGTTGGTGACCAAGATGGTGTTGTACTTTTTTCATGAAAGAATTTGGAATCGTATTAGTTGGGGTAAATAAATAACGAGCACATGGCAGTTACTCAGAACGAAATATTCGAATTAAACGAAAAGTTTAGGAGCTCTGAACCTCAAGCTGTAATAGAGTGGGCTTTAGAATACGCAAAAATTCCTGTGCTGACTACCAATTTTAGACCTTACGAGGTTGCAATTTTGAATGCAGTTACGCAAGTTGATAAAGATATTCCGGTGATTTGGTGCGATACAGGATACAACACACCAAATACCTATAGACACGCAGAGGATTTGATAACCCGTTTGGGACTTAACGTGAAATTATATGTACCCAAACAAAGTGCGGCGTATCGTGATACCATTATGGGTATTCCTCAAGTTGACGACCCAATGCACGCGGTTTTCACAGAGCAGGTAAAGTTGGAGCCTTTCAAGCGGGCTATGGAAGAACACAGACCGGATGTTTGGTTTACCAATCTTAGAAAAGGACAAACGGCACACAGAGACTCGTTGGATGTGTTGAGTCTTAGTAAGGATGGAGTTCTTAAAGTAAGCCCTTTCTATTATTGGAATGATACTCAATTGGACGCGTATTTGGAGAAACTGGGTTTGCCCAATGAGCATAAATATTTTGACCCCACTAAGGTTTTGGAAAACCGTGAATGTGGCTTACATACCTAAATCAATAAACAGTGAATATACTTTTTGAAGAAATAAAGAAACATGAAACAGGCGAGCTTGCCAGTAGGCCAAATGCCAATGCTTTGGAGCATGAGGCCATTTATATTATTCGGGAGGTAGCAGCGCAGTTTGAAAAGCCGGTGTTGCTCTTTTCAGGCGGTAAGGATTCTATTACATTGGTTCGTTTGGCACAAAAGGCCTTTTGGCCGGCTAAGATTCCCTTTCCGTTGATGCATATCGATACGGGACATAACTTTCCAGAAACCATAGAATTTCGAGATAAACTGGTAGAGGAGTTGGGGGTAGAGTTGATTGTACGAAATGTACAAGATTCTATTGATCAAGGAAAGGTGATTGAAGAGACAGGAAAATATGCGAGCCGTAATATGCTTCAAACAACCACACTGTTGGATGCGATTGAGGAATTCAAGTTTGATGCCTGTATTGGTGGTGCCAGGAGGGATGAGGAAAAGGCAAGAGCCAAAGAACGTATCTTCTCAGTTCGTGATGATTTCGGCCAGTGGGATGAAAAAAATCAACGCCCGGAACTCTTCGATATGTTAAATGGGGAAATTGAAATAGGTCAGAACGTTCGGGTATTTCCTATAAGTAACTGGACCGAATTGGATGTTTGGAGCTACATTGAAAAAGAAAATATTGAAATCCCATCCATCTATTTTGCCCATAAGCGAAATACGTTCCTCCGAGATGGGTTAATATGGTCCGCTGAGGACGATGTGGTTTTTCGTTCGGAAGATGAGCGAGTGGAAGAGCGTACCGTTCGCTTCAGAACAGTAGGTGATATGTCCTGTACGGCCGCTGTAGAGTCTTATGCAGATACCATCGAAAAAGTGGTTTTAGAAATTCGGGATTCCAAAATATCTGAGAGAGGCGCTCGGATTGATGACAAAAGGTCCGAGGCTGCTATGGAAAAAAGAAAACAACAGGGGTACTTCTAAAATATCAAGAACAAAGCAATGGAAGTTTTAAAAATAGCAACTGCAGGAAGTGTGGATGATGGCAAGAGTACCTTGATAGGAAGGTTACTTTATGATACCAAATCGTTGACCGAAGATAAATTGGAGGCCATTGAAAAAACCAGTAAACAAAAGGGCTATGATTATTTGGATTTCTCCTTGGCAACAGATGGTTTGGTTGCTGAAAGAGAGCAAGGAATTACCATAGATGTGGCCCATATTTACTTTTCAACACCAAATAAGAGTTACATTATTGCGGATACTCCTGGACATGTAGAGTATACACGTAATATGGTTACCGGCGCTTCCACTTCCCAAGCAGCCATCATTTTGATTGATGCTAGAAAAGGCGTGATTGAGCAGACAAACCGTCATTTTTTCATCAATAATTTACTTCGCGTGAAAGAAGTGATTGTTGCAGTCAATAAAATGGACTTGGTGGATTTCTCAGAAGAAAAATACAATGCCATTAAATCAG
Source organism: Bacteroidota bacterium (assembly GCA_039184805.1). Classification (GTDB taxonomy): domain Bacteria; phylum Bacteroidota; class Bacteroidia; order Flavobacteriales; family Flavobacteriaceae; genus Flagellimonas. The sequence continues at coordinate 97,675 of JBCDAX010000002.1, forward strand.
ATTTTGAACAGTTGATGCAAAAACGTGACTATGCAGAGCAAAAAATCACCTTTGTACCCATCAGTGCACTAAAGGGGGACAATGTTGTCACAAAATCAGAAAATACACCATGGTATTCGGGGGAAACGATTCTAGAACACCTGGAAAGTTTGGATTTGGCTGCTGTGTCCAACGTAGGTACTCCACGTTTTCCAGTACAATATGTCATTCGCCCAAAAACAGAAGAGTTTCATGATTTCCGCGGATTTGCGGGGAAAGTATATGGAGGTGAATTGAATGTGGGTGATGAGGTTGTTGTGCTGCCGTCCATGACGCAAAGTCGAATCAAAAAGATATATTTCCATAACCAAGAATATCAAACGGCGCCAAGACGATCTTCGGTAACCATCACTTTGGAAAATGAGGTCAATGTGAGCCGAGGGGATATGTTGGTCAAGGTAGGCGACCTACCAACAATTGACAAGCAATTGACTGCAACCGTTTCTTGGATGGATTCCCATAATTTGACAACAGGTGGAAAATATGTGGTACAACACGGAGTCAACAAGGTATTGGCCAAAGTAGATTCGATTGAATACAAGATACATCCAGATTATTCTGGTATCGAAGAAAATGTATTAAGTCTTCAGATGAACGATATTGCTAAAGTACATTTGAGATTGAACAAACCTATTTTCTATGATCGGTTCAAAGAACATCGCACCAATGGTTCCTTTATCATTTTGGACAGTAGAACAAACAACACAGCCGGAGTAGGTTTTATAAATTAAACCCATTTTCGGTGTAATGAATTTTGGGTAACATAGACATAATCAAAAACCTATTAAATAGATAGGAAAAACAGAATAATATGCAAAGCTTCAGAACTGAAATCGAGAATCCAATAGTTGAGAAGGATATTATTGAGTTGGAGAAAAAAATACATCAATTCAAAGAAGGCAAAATAGACGAAGAGAAGTTCAGAAGTCTTCGTTTGGCCAGAGGAGTTTATGGTCAAAGACAACCCGGTGTGCAGATGATTCGGATTAAGTTGCCTTATGGTAAGGTTACTTCCAATCAGTTGGAGCGAATTTCAGATGTGGCAGATGAGTTTTCCACGGGTAGGTTGCATATTACTACACGTCAGGATATTCAAATACATTATGTGGATTTGGACAGAACCCCAGAATTGTGGGCTCAGTTGGAAAAAGATAAGGTGACCCTAAGAGAAGCTTGCGGAAATACGGTACGCAATGTTACCGCCAGCGAAACCGCGGGGATTGATGTAGATGAACCTTTCGATGTTTCCCCATATGCTCAAACGGTTTTTGAATATTTCCTGAGAAATCCAATAGGCCAGGAGATGGGGCGAAAATTTAAGGTATCCTTCTCGGCCACTGAAGCCGATACAGGCCTCTCATATATGCATGATTTGGGCTTCATAGCCAAAATCAAAGATGGCGTTAGAGGTTTTAAAGTTATGTTGGGAGGTGGATTAGGTTCCCAACCCCGTCATGCCGATGTTTTATATGATTTTCTCGCCGCGGATAAAATTGTTCCGCTTATGGAGGGTGTTATCCGTGTTTTTGACAGATATGGAGAACGTAAAAGCCGAGCCAAGGCTCGGATGAAGTTTTTGTTGAAGGATATAGGTTTGGAAGGGTTTAAGGTGCTGTTGGAAGAGGAAAGACTGGCAGTGCCAGTGCAGTCTTATCCCATAGATTTTGAAAACTATCCAAAACCACAACAGGCAAATCACAGCTCTGCTTTTGTGGAATCTGTTGAAGGGGATGAATTTGAATCTTGGAAATCCACCAACATCATACCCCAAAAGCAAGAAGGTTATGTGGCAATAGGTATCAAGGTTTTATTGGGAGATTTCTACACGGATAAAGCGAGGGAATTGGCCAAGTTGGTTCGAGATTATGCCGCTGGAGAAATTCGCCTTTCTTTGCGACAAAATATTCTTATCCCTTATGTGAAACAGGAATTGATTCCATTCTTCTATAAAGAATTGAAAAAATTGGGCTTCACAGAAGCTGGATATAACAAGGCTTTAGACATTACTGCTTGTCCGGGCACGGACACCTGTAATTTGGGAATTGCTAGTAGCACCGGAATTGCTACGGAGTTGGAGAGGGTTATCAAGGCCGAGTATCCACAATATATCAGCAATCCTGATGTGGTTATAAAAATCAGTGGATGTATGAATGCCTGCGGGCAGCACAACATGGCCAATATTGGCTTCCAAGGGATGTCAATCCGGACAAAGGACAAATTGGTGGCACCTGCATTACAAGTGTTGCTGGGAGGAGGCAATTTTGGAAATGGGAATGGAAGGTTTGCGGATAAGGTGGTTAAAGTTCCAAGTAAGCGTGGCCCACAAGCGCTACGTTTAATTTTGGATGATTTCAATTCCAATGGGAACGGATTATCTTTTGCCGATTATTATGCTGAAAAAGGAGAAACCTATTTCTACGATTTTCTAAAACACCTTTCCAGTGTTGACAACTTAACAGCCGAAGATTTCATTGATTGGGGTAATGCTGAGAAATACAAAAAAGAGATTGGAATAGGCGAATGCGCTGGAGTAATTGTTGATTTAGTAGCCACCCTCTTTTTTGAAAGTGAAGAGAAGATTGCAAATGCGGAAGAAGCTCTGCAAGCCAGTAAATGGGCAGCAAGTATCTACTACTCATACCAATCTATGGTAAATTCGGCAAAGGCCTTGCTTACTGCAGAAAAAACCAAGACCAATACCCATTCAAGTATTATAAGGGACTTTGATAGGCTTTTTGTAGATACGGGCAAAGTGGTTTTGGAAGGTAGTTTTGAAAACTTGGTTTTGGAAATGAACAAGACAGCTCCATCCAAAGAGTTTGCAGAATCCTATTTAAGTACCTCAAAAGAGGTTTTGAGAAAATTTGAAGCCTATAGACAACTTGAACTTCAAGAAGCATAAGATGGAATCAAACGAAAAATTGTTTTCTTTTTTAAATAATCAAATAGGAAAGCTTACCGTAGTAGGGGCTGGTCCTGGTGATGTTGACCTGATTACACTCAAAGGCGTGAAAACCCTTCAAAGTGCAGATGTTGTCTTGTATGATGCCTTGATTGATACGGAACTACTCAAGTATGCTCCAAATGCAGAACAAATTTTTGTAGGAAAGCGAAAAGGATGCTATAGATATCAGCAAGAACAAATAAATGAATTGATAGTCCAACGAGCTTCACAAGGGCTTCACGTGGTTCGCCTAAAAGGGGGAGACCCTTTTGTTTTTGGCAGAGGGGCGGAGGAAATGGAATATGCCGCTGCATTTGGTCTGGAAGTGGCGGTGGTGCCTGGTTTGTCCTCATCTGTATCCGTTCCGGCTATGCAGCATATTCCAGTAACCAAACGTGGCACTTCAGAGAGCTTCTGGGTAATTACGGGAACTACTAAAGAGCATAAGCTTAGTAATGATGTCGCTTTGGCTGCAAAATCCAGTGCCACTGTGGTCATCTTGATGGGCATGTCCAAATTGGGAGAGATCATGGAGCTGTTCCGAAAAGAGAATAAACAAAACGTTCCCGTGGCTATAATTCAAAATGGAACTACTGAAAAAGAAAAAATAGGAATTGGTACTGTTGCTTCTATTGAGTACAAGGCAAGGGAGCAGCAGTTATCGAATCCTGCCATTATTGTTATTGGTGAAGTGGTTGCCCATAGGGAAAGAATTATTGAAATTCAAAAAGAATACAAGCATAACGAATTAGTGTTTTCAGAATAACATACTACAATGATTAAAACAGATATACTTATTATCGGAGCCGGACCAACGGGATTGTTTACCGTATTTGAGGCCGGTCTTCTAAAATTAAAATGCCATTTGATTGATGCACTTCCGCAACCAGGAGGTCAATGTTCCGAAATCTATCCGAAGAAGCCCATCTATGACATTCCAGCCTATCCAGAGATCTTAGCTGGGGACTTGGTAGACCGATTGATGGAGCAAATCAAGCCATTTGAAGCTGGATTTACTTTGGGAGAGCGTGCTGAAAAACTAGACAAGCAGGAAGATGGATCCTTTGTTGTAACCACTAATAAAGGAACACAACATCATGCCCCAGTGGTGGTAATTGCAGGAGGCTTAGGGTCATTTGAACCGAGAAAACCACAGATTAAGAATATAGCTGATTATGAAGACAATGGAGTAGCTTACATGATTAAGGACCCTGAAGTCTATCGGGATAAGAAAGTGGTGATTGCCGGTGGTGGGGATTCTGCCTTGGATTGGGCCATCTATTTGGCTGATGTAGCATCCGAAGTTTCCCTAGTGCACCGAAGAAATGAATTTAGAGGGGCTTTAGACTCAGTGGAAAAAGCCTCGGAACTTGCCAAATTGGGGAAGATTCAGTTATATACCAAAGCAGAAGTGAAAGGATTGCACGGTGAAAACGAACTAAAATCTGTAGTAATCAAACACAATGACGACTCCAAAGGAGAAACTTATGTTGAAACGGATTATTTCATTCCCTTGTTCGGACTTTCTCCAAAACTAGGTCCAATTGGAGATTGGGGATTGGAAATTGAAAAAAATGCCATCAAGGTAAATAATGCCAAAGACTATCAAACCAATATCCCAGGGGTTTTTGCCATTGGTGATGTAAACACTTATGAAGGAAAATTGAAGCTGATACTATCCGGTTTCCATGAGGCCGCTGTGATGTGTCAATATGCCTATCAGCTTATTAATCCCGGGAAACGTTTTGTAATGAAATATACAACGGTAGGTGGTGTAGAAGGATTTGACGGATCTAAAAAAGAAGCAAAAAAAGAAGTTGTGCAAAGTATTTTGTAACGATGAAAATTATTTGTTTTAGCTAAGAGCCTCCCATTATTTGGGAGGCTTACTATTTTAGGGTAATTCATTTGTTTTTGAAAAGTATGTGCCGTTACTTTGTTTCCTAGTTCAAGTATAAACTGAAAAGTTATCAAGAAAGGTGGAGGGATTGGACCCTTTGAAACCTTAGCAACCCTCGTCTTCGAGAAGGTGCTACATTCTATTTGGCCAATGCTGAAAAAGATGACAAAAAGAAAATATTTCTGTTCTTTTTTGATAACACTTAAACAAAGTCACATTTTGACAAATTTGTTATATGTCTAAAATTGAAGAAATACTGAAGGAAAGAATATTGGTATTGGATGGAGCTATGGGGACCATGTTACAACAATATCAATTTGAAGAAGAAGATTTTCGTGGAGAACGTTTTAAGGATTGGGAACATCCCCTAAAAGGGAATAATGATCTGTTATCATTGACCCAACCTCAAGCTATTGCTGAGGTCCATAAAAAGTATTTTGAGGCTGGAGCGGATATTGTACAAACCAATAGCTTTTCAGGAACCACGGTCGCAATGGCGGACTATCATATGGAAGACCTAGTGTATGAGTTGAATTATGAGTCTGCCCGTATTGCCAAGGAAGTAGCCCTTGAACTCACAGAAAAAGAGCCTGATAAACCTAGATTTGTAGCTGGGAGCATGGGGCCAACCAACAAGACAGCAAGTATGTCTCCAGATGTCAATGACCCAGGTTTCAGAGCAATCTCCTTTGATGAACTTAGGGTGGCCTACAAGCAGCAGGCCGAAGCTCTTTTGGATGGCGGAGCGGATATTCTCTTAGTGGAGACCATTTTTGATACCTTAAATGCCAAAGCAGCTCTTTTTGCTATTGATGAAATCTTGGAAGAGCGGGGAATTGAAGTGCCAATTATGGTAAGTGGAACTATTACAGATGCTTCTGGTAGGACACTTTCGGGTCAAACTGCGGAGGCCTTCTTGATTTCTATTTCCCATATTCCCGTAATATCCGTAGGTTTCAATTGTGCTTTGGGAGCGGAAAAATTAGTGCCACACTTAGAGGTTGCCGCCGCCAAATCCGGATATGCAATATCTGCTTATCCCAATGCTGGTTTACCCAATGCTTTTGGAGAATACGATGAGACTCCACAGGAAATGCGCGATCAAATCAAAGAATATTTTGATAAAAGGTTGGTCAACATTATTGGAGGATGTTGTGGTACCACTCCAGCTTATATCAAAGCGATTGCAGACTTGGCAAAAGAATATAAACCGCGCATATTGCCTGTCGATAGTATTTAGTTTATGGTAAGTACAGTTAGCTATCAACCACGTTATTTGCGCTTATCCGGGCTGGAGCCTTTGGTCGTAACTCCAGAAAGTAACTTCATCAATGTTGGCGAACGCACCAACGTAGCAGGTTCCAAAAAGTTCCTTAGGTTAATTAAGGAAGAAAAGTATGAGGAGGCCCTAGAGGTAGCGCGTCATCAGGTAGAAGGGGGTGCACAAATCATAGATGTAAATATGGATGATGGCTTGATTGATGGCAAAGAGGCCATGGTCAAGTTTTTGAACCTCATTGTTGCAGAACCGGATATCGCTCGTGTTCCCATAATGATTGACAGTTCGAAATGGGACATAATTGAGGCGGGTCTTCAAGTAGTTCAAGGAAAATGCGTAGTCAACTCCATAAGTTTAAAAGAGGGAGAGGAAGAATTTATCCGCCAAGCCAAGCTCATAAAACGCTACGGTGCGGCAGTAATTGTTATGGCGTTTGACGAAGTGGGCCAAGCTGACAATCTGGCTCGGCGTATCGAAATTGCGGAAAGGTCGTATCGAATTTTGGTAAACCAAGTGAAATTCCCTCCAGAAGACATCATTTTTGATTTGAACATTTTTCCAGTAGCGACTGGAATGGACGAGCATAAGCTAAATGCTTTGGATTTTATCGAAGGAACACGATGGGTTCGGCAAAACCTTCCTCATTGCAGCGTAAGTGGAGGAGTGAGCAATGTTTCCTTTTCCTTCCGCGGAAATAACACAGTTCGGGAGGCCATGCACTCTGCTTTCCTATATCACGCCATCAAGGCTGGAATGAATATGGGAATTGTAAATCCTGCATTGCTTGAAGTGTACGACGACATTCCTAAGGATTTGCTGGATTATGTAGAGGACGTTTTACTCAATCGAAGAGATGATGCCACGGAAAGGCTCCTTGAATTTGCAGAAACGGTTGTCGGCAAAACCAAAGAAAGTAAAGTCGATTTGTCTTGGCGGGAAGAACCGCTTCAACACCGCATTACTCGAGCTTTAGTCAAAGGAATTGATCAATATATTGTAGAAGATGTAGAAGAAGCACGACAACAAGCGTCTAGGCCTTTAGAGGTTATTGAAGGCCATTTGATGACTGGAATGAACGTGGTAGGCGATTTATTCGGTAGCGGAAAGATGTTCCTTCCCCAGGTGGTTAAATCGGCCCGTGTTATGAAAAAGGCTGTAGCCCATTTGACTCCCTTTATTGAAGAATCCAAAGATTCCAATACCAACTCCGCGGGTAAAATTTTGATGGCTACCGTTAAAGGAGATGTACATGACATTGGTAAGAACATCGTAAGCGTTGTGTTGGCCTGTAATAATTATGAAATTGTTGATTTAGGAGTGATGGTGCCACCGGAAATTATTATCCAAAAAGCCAAGGAAGAGCATGTAGATATTATCGGGTTGAGTGGATTGATTACCCCTTCTTTGGATGAAATGGTTTTCCTGGCCAAGGAAATGCAACGTCAAGAATTCAAAGTTCCCTTGTTAATAGGAGGAGCAACGACCAGTAAAGCGCATACCGCAGTAAAAATAGACCCAGTTTACAGCCATTCAGTAGTTCATGTGAATGATGCGTCAAGGGCGGTAACAGTTGTGGGCGATTTGTTGCAGAAAGAAACTTCGCATACCTATAAGAAATCAATCAAGCTGGACTACGAAAGTTTTCGGGAAAAATTCTTGAACCGGACCAAGAAAAAAGAATACTTGAGTTTGGGAGAAGCCCGCAAGAACAAACTCCAAATACAATGGAAACCTTCAGACATTGTCATACCCAAGCAACTGGGGATTCAAGTTTGGGAGGATTTTGATTTAGAGAAGTTAGAAGAATTTATTGACTGGACGCCTTTCTTTAGAAGTTGGGATTTGCATGGAAAGTATCCAAACATTCTAGAAGATGATATTGTTGGCGAACAGGCTTCTGAGCTTTTCGAAGACGCTCAAACCATGCTAAAAAAGGTATTGAATGAAGAACTTTTGAAAGGGAAAGCGATTTTCGGGCTATTTCCTGTCAATCAAATAAATGAGGATGATATTTTTGTCGATTTGCAAAACGAGGAAGATGACCATGTTGTTTTTCGAACCCTTCGGCAACAAATCAAAAAAAGGGAGGGAGTTCCCAATATCGCCCTTGCTGATTTCATTGCGCCCCAAGAAAGCGGGATTCAGGATTATATAGGGTGCTTTTGTGTTACCACAGGCTTTGGCACCAAAGAATTGGCAGAGGAATTTGAGAGAAATCATGATGATTACAGTTCCATTATGATAAAGGCGTTAGCGGACCGATTGGCTGAAGCGTTGGCGGAGTATCTGCACCGAGAAGTAAGATTAAAGTATTGGGGTTACGCAAAATCAGAAAACCTATCCAATGAAGAATTAATTGATGAAAAATATAGAGGGATTCGACCTGCACCGGGATATCCAGCTTGTCCAGACCATTTGGAAAAATTGACCATTTGGAAGCTTTTAGGTGTGAAAGAGAAGATTGGTGTTGAACTCACAGAGAGCTTGGCGATGTGGCCGGCGGCTAGTGTGAGCGGATATTACTTTGCACATCCCGAAGCGAAATATTTTGGTTTGGGGAAAATTAAGCAAGACCAGGTGGAAGATTTTGCAAAAAGAAAAGAAGTATCGCTGGAGTATGCCCAAAAGTGGCTGGCTCCCAACATTGTAGATAGTTAAGATTCAGTATTCCTGTAAAGACAGGAACCTATAATGGCTAAATAGTAAGATTCCCATGAAGACGGGAATGACAAAAAAGAATAAATGAAGGTTACGGAACATATCAAGAAAGCGAAAGGAGAAACGCTTTTTAGTTTTGAAATAATTCCGCCCGTAAAAGGGAGAAGTATTCAAGAGTTATACAATAACATTGATCCTTTAATGGAGTTCAATCCACCATTTATTGACGTGACGACTTCAAGAGAGGAGTATGTCTATATCGATAGGGATGGGTTATTGGATAAAAAACTCACCCGTATGCGGCCAGGAACGTTGGGGATATGTGCTTCTATTACCCATAAATATAATGTGGATACCGTACCACATGTGCTTTGCGGGGGATTTACCAAAGAGGAGACCGAATACCTTTTGGTAGACTGTCACTATTTGGGTATCCATAATATAATGGCACTAAGAGGTGACGCCATGAAAGAAGAAAAATACTTTGAACCTACAAGAGGAGGGCATCGATTTGCTTCAGATTTGGTAAAACAAGTGAAGGGAATGAATAGTGGGAGTTACCTCCATGAGGTTATCGAAACCGACAATTGCCCTGATTTTTGTATTGGAGTGGCCGGGTATCCTGAAAAACATATGGAAGCTCCCTCGTTAAAGTCAGATATAAAGCGATTAAAGGAAAAAATTGCTTTGGGAGCCGATTATGTAGTAACTCAAATGTTTTTTGATAATCAAAAATATTTTGCATTTGTGGATGCGGCAAGGGAAGCCGGAATTGAAGTGCCCATCATTCCTGGAATAAAACCAATTGCCGTTAAGCGCCATTTACATTTATTACCGCAAGTGTTTCGTGTGGATATCCCAGAAGATTTGATTGATGCTGTGGAAAACTGTAAGAACAATAAAGACGTTCGTCAAGTTGGTGTGGAATGGTGTGTGCAACAATCAAAAGAATTAAAAGAGGCAGGAGTACCAGTTTTGCATTATTATTCCATGGGAAAATCAGACAACATTAAAGCAATCGCTAAAGAGGTGTTTTAATTTTCTACTTTTGCGCCTCATGAAGCGCCTACTCATCATAACTTTAATCTTGTGCTGTTCTTTTGGAGTATCACAAGAGACCAAATCAAAAAAAAAGTATGTTGTGGATGCGAGTCCATTTTACGGCTCCATTTTGCTGCATAACCCAGATATTTCCCATTTAATTTCAGAACACCCGGCAGGATTCGTCCTCGGTTGGAATAGAAAGCGATATGGGGAAGAGGAATGGGAAGCACTTTACGGTTATCCTGATACAGGTTTTACCTTCATATATCAAGATATGAACAACCCAACCCTAGGAGAACATTTCGGGGTTTATGCACATTACAACTTTTATTTCTTTAAGAGAAATCTGCAATTACGTGTTGGTCAAGGGATAGCTTATAATACTAACCCCTATGACAGAAATCAGAATTTTAGGAACAATGCCTACGGAAGTCATTTGTTGAGTTCCACCATGGTCCTTCTAAATTATCACAAAGAGAACTTGATTTCTGGAATAGGGATTAAGGCAGGCTTAGCGCTTATCCACTATTCAAATGCCAATTTCAAAGCTCCCAATACGTCAACAAATACTATGGCTTTCAACATTGGGCTTACATATGATTTGGATAGTGAATTTGTTCCGGAATTCAAAAAACCAGAAGCCAAGGAAAAAATTACAGAACCAATCCGATATAATCTGGCATTGCGAGGAGGAGTCAATGAAAGTGATGTGATAAATTCAGGTCAATATGGATTTTGGATTTTTTCTGCCTATGCGGACAAGCGTTTGGGACGAAAAAGTGCTATTCAAGTTGGAACGGATATCTTTTTTTCCAATTTCCTAAAGGAACTGATACGATTTCAATCCATATCTTTTCCTGAATTAAATGTGGATGAGGATACAGATTTCAAACGTGTTGGACTTTTTGTTGGGCATGAGTTATTCATCAATAAAATGAGTATCGTGACCCAACTAGGTTATTATGTGTATTACCCCTTTGATTTTGAAGGGAGAGTATATAATCGCGTTGGGTTAAAGCGATATTTTGGAGATAAAATCTTTGGTGCTGTGACACTTAAATCCCATGGTGCCGCCGCGGAAGCTGTTGAATTTGGAATAGGTTTACGATTATGAAAAAGTGGTATGTTCTCATTTCAGTCGTATTAGCACTCTCGTGTAATGGAGAAAATGTCCCGGATTGTTTTCAAAATTCAGGAGATTTGGTTCGGGTTGAGGTAGACCTTCCTGATTTTTCAACAATTACTGTGTTCGAAAAATTGAATTTGGTTTTAAGGCAAGGTGTTGAGCAGCGAGTAGAGATTGAATCTGGGGAGTTTTTATTGAATGAGATTTCAGCAGAAGTACAAGACGGGAGGCTTATTGTCCGAAACGAAAACGGATGTAATTTTGTTCGGGATTTTGGGCTTTCCACCATTTACGTAACATCCCCCAACATTACAGAAATTCGAAGTAGCACTGGATTGTTGATTTCCAGTGATGGGGTATTAAGTTATCCAAATCTTAGGTTGTTGGCAGAAAGTTTTATCAATACAGAATCAGAAACAACGGACGGTTCTTTTGATTTGGCATTGGACGTTGAACAAATTTCGATTACGGTGAATGGAATCGCTTTCTTTCGGTTGAGGGGAGCTGCAGAAAATTTAAGCGTAGTTATAGCAGCAGGCGATTCCCGTATTGAAGCGGAAAACCTGGTGGCTGAAAATGTAAGCTTGGACCATCGCGGGACCAATAATGTTTTTGTAAATCCGCAACAAAGTCTAACAGGTGTGATTCGAGGCACTGGTGATGTAATCAGTATTAATAGACCGGAGACAGTAAATGTTGAAGAGATTTTTAATGGTCGATTGATTTTTAGAGAATGATAAATGGCTAGGTTCTTTTCCTTTCTGGGCCACTTCTTTTCCAAACAAGCACGAAGAAATTCTTTGCATGATCTTTCAGGTTTAGCTAAATCCGATGCAGTATTTGGAAACTTGGTAACAGAAAGCAAAGTGCCTGGAATGTCCGTTACCGTTTTTAAAAAAGGAGAAAAAATTCTTGAAAAAGGCTATGGTCATTCTAGTTTGGAAAAAGAAAATAGTATAAACACAGAGGATACTATTTTCAGAATTGCTAGTATTTCCAAATGCATTACAGGATTGGCCTTGGGGAAAATGGTGGAAGAAGGTCTAATGGATTGGGACACTTCTTTTTATGAATATGTCCCTGACTACCCTAAAAAAAAGTATGATTTTACCATTCGACAGCTAGCATCACATACTGCAGGAATACGCGGATATCAAGGAAAAGAATTTGCGTTAAATCAAGCTTATGGCATAAAGGATAGCATCCATATTTTTAAGGACGACCCTTTGGTGTTTGAACCTGGAAAAGGATACCTCTACAATAGCTATGATTTTGTTCTATTATCCTTGGCCATGCAAGAAGCTGGCAAAATGCCCTTTGAAAACTATGTTGAAAAAAAGGTACTTGTCCCTATTGGCATGCTTAAAACCACAATCCCTGAAAAAAAAGACCCAAAACTAGGATTGGAGTCGTTGCGCTCAACAGCTGAATTTTACACCAAAACTTCGACCGGTTTTAAAAACGCAGTTAAGGTCAATAATTTCTATAAGCTAGCAGGAGGGGGATATTTATCAACCAGTAATGAAATTGCCAAATTGGGACAAGCTATTTTGGAAGGAGAGCTCTTAAAAAAAGAAACCTACGACCAATTATTTACACCGCAACAGATAAAAGGGGTATCCACATACTATGGATTGGGCTTTCAGGTGAGCCAGGATGCAAAAGGGCGGCGTTTTGTTGGCCATGTAGGGAATAGTGTTGGGGCCTATTCAAATCTATTCGTGTATCCAGAGGAGCAGGTGGTCGTTTCCATTTTGACCAATTGTACAGCTCCAAATATTCAAGATGACTTGGATAACGCAATTAATTCCCTTTTTGATAGTACACCGCTTTCCTAATTGAGACAACTTGAAATGGGTACTTGTCCGATATCCATATTATTTGCAACTTTATACAAACCATATAAGAATGACCTTTTCGAAACAAGTCTTGACGATAGTATGCTTTATTCTCACCTTTGTTTCATTTAGTCAAGATAAAAACACAACGCCTACCTTGAATACAAGCCAAAGCGAGGCGTATGATGACCTGTCCCTTTCGGAGTGGAAAAAATTCAAACGTTTTGAAACAAAACTAAAACTGACGGAATCTTCTACTTCCAGTTCCAATAGTGAGCTACGTTCCTATGCCAGAGACTCCATTCAGATTTTGGGAGTAAAGCTGATGGCAATCAAACTTTTGGATGAAAAAAAGCTTTTGGACCGTGATATCAGCGAAAATAAGGCGTACTATGGTGCTCTTTTGAACGAACTGAGGGAAAGCCGAATTCCACCTTCAGAATACCTTTTTTTAGAGGAAAAAATGGCATTTATCAATCAAGAAAGCTTGGAAAACAAACTAGCACGAAGTCAATGGTTCAACATTAGTCTACTTATTGTTTGTGGTATATTGTTTACTTCCGTTTTTTGGTTTAGGGCCAGGAAAAAATCTTCTATACCTTCGGTACTTAGCAAACAAGAGGCTACTGTGCGAAACCTAATTTTACAGGGAAAGACGAATAAAGAGATTGCCAATGAACTTTACATAAGCTTAAGTACGGTTAAAACACATATTACACACATTTACAATAAGTTGGATGTTGCCAACCGGCAAGAGCTCTTTCAAAAAAGTACGGGTACTAGTACCTAAATCAGACCCATTTTTTTTCGTCATGGCGATTAAGCCCGCTTATTTTGGTCACAAAACCAGAAAGTGAGACAACTCTTTTTTCTTCTTTGTACAGGATTTTTTCAGATGAGCGTATGGGGCCAAGTTGTATACGAAATACAAGGAAAGGTTACGGACGAAACCGGAACTCCAATATCTGTAGCTGATGTTTTATTGTTCGATTCCTCACACGAAAACATAATACGGTATACTGCCTTAGTGGAAGGTATTTTTAAAATGGAAGTAGAAGGAGGGGAAACTTATCTTTTGGAAATTTCTGGGCTGGGGTATGAAACCTACTCCAAGCAAATAGTTGTTGGACAGCCTGTTGAACTCGTTGTCGAGTTAAAAGAAAACATAGAAAACTTGGACGAGGTGGAGGTTGTTGCGGCTAAAAATCCAATTGAATATAAGGCGGGAAATTTAAAGGTAAATGTTCAAAATCCATATTTCTCATCAATCCCTGACCCCGTGGATTTGCTTTCGCGATTACCAAATATTCAGATTTCGGCGGATAGAGAATCCATTTCAATCTTAGGAAAGGGAAATCCTCTGCTTTATTTAGGCAATCAACGTATTTCTATTGAAGAATTTAGCGCTTTACCCATTGATGGTATTGAATCATTGGAGTTAATTAACAACCCTTCCGCAAAATATGAAGCAGAAGGCCGAGCGGTTATTCTTGTCCAATTAAAAAAAGAATTTAGTCCGGGGTTTCAGGGAAGTCTGCAAGAAACGGCTTCGCAAAAACGTAACTTCAACAATTACCTAGCGTTTAACTCAAACTTCTCCTCAAAAAACTTGACGGTTCGTGGGAATTTGGGATATAATCAAATACTTCAGTGGGAGAGCAACAGCTTTTTGTTTGAAATTCCAGAGCGTGATGTTTCGGTAGATTATTTGGTTTTGATTCCAAGAAATGTGAGAACCCAGCTGAATCCTAGTTTTGGGGTGTATCATCAATGGAACGATACAGATTATATCAGCCTAAATGCATCTGCACGATTGCAAACGGATGATGCTGATTTTATAGGGGACACTTTTATTGTTGACAGAACGGTTGAAAGTAGCATTCGCAGTGAATCTGAAAATGATAACACTAAGGATTATTACAGTGCTTCTTTCAATTTCAATAAAAAACTGACCAATTCCTGGAATTTATTTACGGGTATTCAATATTCAGGCTTTCGTCAGACCTTGGCTTCGGAAATAAGCAATAGTGAAAATGGGACCGATTTTGTTTTGGACCAAACCAGGGAACAAGAGTATAGTATAAACTCTCTAGCATTTCGATTTGATTTAGAAAAGGCATTATCAAAAACCTTAAAATGGGAATGGGGGGGCAATGTAAGCTTAGCTCGAGCAGACGCTTTTACCGATATCCAGGAAATTCCACAAAATGAAAATACACAGATTGATTTTTCATATGAAGAGAACTTGTTTGCAGGGTATAGTTCATTTTCAGGTGAACTCAGTACTAAGACCACCTTTGAACTTGGGGCTCGAGTTGAACACAATGAGGTTGATGGAGAAGTGCTTACCGAAGATGTTCTTGTAATCTCAAGAAGTATAACCAGTTTGTTTCCCAAAGCCAATATTTCAATGACCTTGGATAGTACCCAAACCCTCAGCATTAACTATGCTCGAAATATTGATAGACCCGATTTTTCAAGGGCAAGCTCCATAACGGCGTTCATCAACCCTTTTTTAGAAGCTTCTGGAAATGTGAACTTAAGACCTACGTTTACCAATGAGATATCCGCAAACTATCAAAAAGGAAATACTTCATTTTTCGCAACGTATTATCAAAGTACTAACCCCACCAATTTCACAATTTCATACGATGAGATTGCCGACCGAGCCGTATTGTCTTTAGTAAATCTTGAAAAAGAGATAGGATTTTATACTGGTGTTACTGTGCCATATACCAAAGGTATATGGACCTCTAATACAACATTGATCATGTATTACAATCAGTTGAAGGATAGTACGGCCACTATTACCAAGGCAAGACCTTATTTTTATGGTTATACCAACCATCAATTCAAAATCGCAAAGGATACTACCCTTGTTCTGGGGGCTTTTGTGTTGAGTAAACGACAAGAGGGCATTTTTAGTCGTAACGGTTTATATTCTTTGGAAGCGTCGGTGTCAAAAACCTTCTTTAAGAAATGGGATTGCACCTTACGGTTTAACGATATTACCCGTGGAACAAACTTTCAAGAAAGTTATGCTTTGGATGGGGTTGTTGCAGATGGGACCTATTTTACTGATTTACGGGAGGTTGCACTATCCTTGAAATATCGATTTGGGAATAGAGACGAAGTGAGATTTAAAAACCGTGATGTGGATTCAAATATTGATAGGATTAAATAATGTTCATACCTATCCCATCTTTTGGAACTCTTTTGCAAAATCCTCACAAAGCTGAATCGTTTCTTTTATATCGTCAAAAGTAGTTCTGGGGTTGATCAAACACATTCGTAAAACTACTTGTTTGTTCAACAAGGTGGTCACCAAAAGCGCCCGTCTTGATTCAACTACCTTTTCAGAGATATATTGGTTGATCCTATCTAATTCGTCGGTGGTATACTGTTTTTCTATAGGATTGTACCTAAAATTGATTATGGCCAAAGTTGCCGGATGAACAACCTCCCATTTCGTACTACCCCGCATGAGTTCCTCTACTTGTTCCGCAAGCCAGATATTGTAATCCACGGCTTTCCTAAAAGCATCTAAACCAAAGGTCTTGATACTCATATAAAACTTTAATGCTCGAAACCTTCGAGTCAACTGAATACCTAAATCATAAAAATTGATTTCCGATGTATTTCCCTCAATGTCCCTTAAATATTCTGGTTTTTCGGTAAAGGTGTGACTTAAATGTCGTTGGTTGCGAACCAATAAACACCCCATTTCATAGGGCTGGAATAACCACTTATGGGGGTCAATCGTCAACGAATCTGCTTTCTCAATACCTTTCAATACTTTTTTTCCCTTTGGAGAAAGAATAGCTGCCGCGCCGTAGGCACCATCGATGTGGAACCATAAACCCTCTTTTTTGCAAATTTTTGCCAATGCAAGCAAAGGGTCCACAGTACCTGTATTTGTAGTTCCAGCTGATGCTAGCAAACAAAAAGGATTATACCCTTGAAGACGATCTTTGGCGATGCGATTCTTCAATTTGTTCAGCGCAAAATTGAATTCAATATCCGTTGGGATAATCCGTACTTGTTCTTCTTTGAATCCTAAAATCCGAATTGCCTTAATATTACTTGAATGGGCTTGGTCGGACAAATAGATAATAGCTTTGGAAAAATCTTTTCCACATTTAATATTTCGGGCCGTTGCAAGTGCCGTAAGGTTGGCCATGGAGCCGCCACTGGTAAAAATGCCTCCACCGTTTTTTGGAGGGAATTCAAATATTTTCAGAAGCCATTGAATAGTAATGATTTCCAATTCAGCTGCAGCCGGAGATGCTACCCATCCACCTGAAAAAACATTAAAACCCGTTGCCAGTGCATCTGCCATAACACTTACATAATTACTGGGTCCTGGTACAAAAGAATAGGTCTTTGGATGAGTCAACAACGTAGAATTGGACATAACGTTTTGTAGCACGAAGTCCAAGACGGCCTTTGGGTCAGAACCCTTTTCTGGTGCTTCCTCCAAAAAAATCGAATCCATTTCCTTTCTTGAACTTGTGGAAACCGGTAATTTATCATTCTGGGTTTGGTAATGTTCAAGTATGGCATCTACGGTGGCATAACCCAATTCCCTCATTTTTTCTTTTGAGAGCTCTAGTTTGGCTTCTTTCTTTTGCATATTTTCTCTTAGGCCTGTTAATCAGCAAAGATAAAGAGGTAGCGGATTTTTACTTGCTGACATATATCATTTGAGTGGAATTATGAGGTTAGTTCGGTAAACAAACTCTCCAGATTTTTATTCTTCCTGCTCAATTGCAGGGTCTTTAACTGGTTATCATGCGCGAAATCAAAAACGGCGGGGCGCATGTCTTTGGAGGTCTCAAAACTAATTTCATACACAAAACCTCCTATGTTTTTAACCTTGGATACATGAGGTAACTTGTTGAGAAGCATTTCTTCCACCCGATAATCAAATTCCACTTCTATAATTTGTTCTTCGGATTCCCGTAGCTCATTTAGCGCTTTATCAGCTACCAACTCTCCCTTGTTTATTATTATCACCCGGTCGCAGACGGCTTCTACCTCTTTCATAATGTGGGTAGAAAGTAAAATGGTCTTTTCCTTTCCAATTTGGCGGATAAGCTTTCTAATTTCAATAAGCTGATTTGGGTCTAATCCTGTTGTGGGCTCATCTAGAATAAGAACCTCAGGGTCGTGGAGTAATGCTGTAGCCAATCCAACCCGTTGCCGGTATCCCTTAGACAACTGTCCAATTTTTTTGTTGGCCTCCGGAGTCAATCCGGTTTGTTCTATCACCTCCGCGATACGTGATTTTGATACCTTGTAAACGCTGGCATTATACTGCAGATACTCCTTTACATACATTTCCAAATACAATGGATTGTGTTCAGGTAGATAACCAATACTCTGCTGGACCTGCTTTTGAGCGGTTGTTACATTATGTCCATTTACTAGGGCCTCACCTTCATCCGCTTCGTAGTAGGTTGTTAGAATGCGCATCATGGTTGACTTACCCGCACCATTCGGCCCTAAAAAACCGACTACTTCTCCTTTGTCAACAGAAAAAGAGATTTGATTTAGTGCCTTTTGAACACCGAAAGTTTTACTGATATTGGAGACCGTTATGGACATGTAATTTTATATGTCTTCAAAAATACTATTAAGATTTCTTATGCAGGTATACTTGTAACCACAATTCTAATTCTGAATTTTAGAAAGGAAATTTTTAAAAATTCTTAAAATACACGCAATAAAAAAACAGATTTCGCAACGAATGTGCATATAGGTGAATGGAATGAAAAAAAATATAGCAATGCTTTGATTTTTAAAAGGAAAGGATAATCTTAGCCTCATATTTAAAAAGTAATGTCAAATACGTATTTCTGGAACGGTTTTTATTTCTACTTCTTTTTTAAGAGAGGAGCGGGACTGTTCTAGTATACGATAGGTATAAAAAGTATATAAAGTCCCGACATAAAATCGGGGCTTTTTTATTGCATGAAACTCAAGGTAGCCATACAAGGAATACAAGGAAGCAACCACCACCAAGTGGCCCATGATTTTTTTGGGGAAAACATTGATTTGGTG
This sequence comes from Bacteroidota bacterium, assembly GCA_039184805.1. Taxonomy (GTDB): domain Bacteria; phylum Bacteroidota; class Bacteroidia; order Flavobacteriales; family Flavobacteriaceae; genus Flagellimonas. The sequence goes on from JBCDAX010000002.1 coordinate 116,566, forward strand.
GAATGTTTGTCTTTTGACGCCATGATTGACTGTTTGATGTCAGGTACAGCGGATAAAGGCGTTATGGCTATCGAGAATTCCATTGCAGGGTCTATTATTCCTAATTATAATCTGGTTTACCATAACAATATCCACATTATAGGAGAGCATTATTTGAATATTCATCACAATTTAATGGTGTTGAAAGGACGAAATATTGCAGATATTCAAGAAGTGCACTCGCATCCTATGGCATTATTGCAGTGCAAGGAGTTTTTTAGAAACTATCCTGGGATAAAACTTGTGGAAGATGTGGATACGGCTGAAACTGCAAAGCGGATTCAAGAAAAAAAATTAGGAAACATTGCAGCCATTGCACCTAAAGTGGCTTCTTCATTGTATGATTTGGATATTGTTGCTTCCGACATTCAAACTATAAAGAACAATGCAACACGTTTCATTATACTTAAAAAAGTGAACAAAGTGTTACCCAAAGAAGAAATCAACAAAGCCTCATTACGATTTATTACCGACCATAAGCGTGGAAGTTTGGCGACGGTATTGAACGTAATGAGCGATTGTAATATGAATTTAACCAAAATCCAATCCTTGCCGGTAATTGAAACTCCATGGAAGTATGCCTTTTTTGTAGATGTAACTTTTGACGATTATGGACATTTTGATAAAGCAAAATCTCTTTTACAGATTATGTCGGAAGATTTTAGGGTTCTGGGCGAATATAAAAACGCATTGCTATCATGATAGTTGCAGAAAGACTCCATACGGTTCAGGAATACTACTTCTCTAAAAAGTTAAGAGAAGTACGAGGGTTGATTGTTGGGGGTAGACCTATTATAAATATGGGGATTGGCAGTCCAGATTTACCGCCACCACCAGAAGCGGTGACTGAATTGCAAAATGTATTGCTGCAACCCGGTGCGCATCAATATCAAAGTTATCAAGGACTACCAGAACTTAGGGAAGCTATGGTCTCCTTTTACTTGGACCGATTTGGCGTAGGGCTGGACGCAAAAACGGAAATTTTACCGCTCATTGGTTCCAAAGAAGGTATTATGCACATCAGTTTGGCATTTTTGAATGTCGGTGATGCAGTATTAATACCCAATCCTGGATATCCTACCTACACTTCGGTAACTAAGCTAGTAGGAGCGGAACCTATCATGTACAACTTGGTTGAAGAAAACAACTGGTTGCCCAATATTTCCGAATTGGAACAATTGGACTTGTCCAAAGTCAAGTTGATGTGGATCAGTTACCCGAACATGCCTACTGGGGCAAGGATTACGCCCAAGGCTATGGAAGACTTGGTCGCATTTGCCAAGACTCATGATATTTTGTTGGTCAATGACAACCCCTATAGTTTTGTTTTGAATCCAAATCCGACTAGCATATTACAGGTAAAAGGCGCAAAAGACGTGGCTTTGGAATTAAATTCATTAAGTAAGACTTTTAATATGGCAGGCTGGCGTGTAGGCATGGTCATGGGAAGTCCCGAACATGTTGATGCTGTTCTTAAAGTGAAAAGCAATATGGATTCGGGAATGTTCTATGGCATTCAAAAAGGAGCGGTCGCTGCATTGCAAAGTGGAGAAAATTGGTTCGCTGCCCTGAATAAAAAATATAAAGAACGTCGGGACGTTATGTTCCAATTGATTGATAAGTTGAGCTGTACCTATGACAAGAATGCTGCAGGTATGTTTGTTTGGGCCAAACTTCCTGAAGGTTCAAAGCCTTCCGAGGATTTCATTGATGAGGTGCTCTATGGTAAGAACATCTTCATTGCTCCAGGAACAATTTTTGGTTCCAATGGAGAGGGTTACATACGTTTTTCCCTTTGTGTGGAAAAAGAAAAAATTGAAGAGGCCTTAGATAGATTTTAAGATGAAGATAGCAATAATAGGTGTTGGTTTAATTGGAGGTTCTTTTGCCAAGGACATACAAAAGGTATGGCCTAAAACTAGAATTTTTGGAGTTGATTCCAATCCAGAACATCTAAGTCAGGCTTTGGATTTGGGAATCATACATGAAAAGTCAGATTACAGGATTTTATCCGAGGTAGATGTAGTTTTGGTCACCATTCCGGTGAATGCATTGGTTAAAGAATTACCTAAAATTTTGGAGGCTTCTGGAGATGAAACCGTGGTTATTGATGCAGGCTCCACCAAGAGTTTGATATGTGAGATAGTACAAAACCATCCAAAGCGAAGAAACTTTTTGGCGTGCCACCCCATAGCGGGAACGGAATTTTCGGGACCTTCTGCAGCTATAGAGGGATTGTACGAGGGGAAAACAAATATTATTTGTGAAGTAGAAAAGACCGCGTTTAAGCTTCAAGAAAAGGCTTTGGAGTTATTTCAAAGTATGGGCATGCGCATTCGATATATGAATCCTGTGGCCCACGACAAGCACATCGCCTATGTATCACACTTATCCCACATCAGTTCGTTTATGCTGGGAAAAACGGTGATTGAAAAAGAAAAAAACGAGCGGGATATATTCGATATGGCCGGCAGTGGTTTTGAAAGTACCGTACGTCTTGCCAAAAGTTCACCGGATATGTGGACCCCAATTTTTGAGCAAAATAAAGATAATGTTGTGGAAACTTTGGAGGAATACATCCAAAATTTGGAACAGTTCAAACAGCTGTTGCTGGATGGAGATTTTGAAAAAGTATACAATGAAATGAACAATACGAACAGAATAAAACAAATATTAAAAGGAATACCACTTACAAAATTGTAAATCATACCATGGAGAACAGTAAAGAAATGCGAAAATGGTTGGATGATATGGCATTGCCACATCCATTGGTCATAGCCGGACCATGTAGTGCCGAGACCGAGGAACAAGTGTTGAAAATAGCACATGAACTCAAAGATTCTGATGTGAACTATTACCGCGCTGGAATATGGAAACCTAGAACCCGACCAGGTAATTTTGAAGGAGTAGGAGCAATTGGGCTAAAGTGGTTGCAAAAAGTTAAAGAGGAAACGGGTTTAAAAACAGCAACCGAAGTTGCCAATAGAAATCACGTGGACCTTGCTTTGGAGCACGACATTGATATGTTATGGATTGGTGCGCGTTCTACGGTAAGTCCTTTCATTGTTCAGGAAATAGCAGACGCTTTGGAAGGTACAGATAAGGTGGTATTGATAAAGAATCCAGTAAATCCAGACCTTTCCCTTTGGTTGGGAGCTGTGGAACGGTTGTATTCGGCCAACATTAAAAAATTAGGTGTGATTCATAGAGGATTTTCTTCTTACGAAAAGACGAAATATAGAAACATACCAGAGTGGCAATTGGCGATTGAATTACAGACCCGTTTTCCAGATTTACCTTTAATCAATGACCCAAGTCACATTACGGGAAAACGAGATATGGTATTTGATGTTTCCCAAACAGCTCTGGACTTAAATTTTGATGGTCTTATGATTGAGACCCACTTTGATCCTGATAATGCTTGGAGCGATGCAGCCCAGCAGGTGACCCCAGATACACTCAAACAAATGTTCATTGATTTGAAGATGAGAAAGGAAACGGATTTAGAGGCTGAATACAACAATAAGTTGAGCAATCTCCGTGCTCAAATTGATGTAATTGATAATCAATTAATAGATACGCTTGGGAAGCGTATGAAGATTTCCGATGAAATTGGAAAACTGAAGAAACAGAAAAATGTAGCGGTTCTTCAGACCAATCGCTGGAATGCGATTTTGGGCAACATGATTTTGGAAGGTGAGGAACGTGGACTGAGCGAAGAATTTGTGCTTCGTATGTTCAAGGCCATTCACCAAGAATCTATAAATCATCAAGAAAAGATTATCAACGCATAGCATAGACTTAGAAAGAAAAAATAAAAATGCCGCTCAAAATTGATTTGGGTGGCATTTTTTTGCTTCTAAGTGTAACAATTTTAGATAGGTCTTATCTTTAGAAAAAACAGAAAACATGAAAGCACTAAGTACACTAATCATATTAGCTTTTACCCTATCCGGCTTTTCACAAAGAACCATTGACACAGAGGTAGGAGATTTCGATAAAATCAAAGTTTTTGACCTAATTGAGGTCAATCTGATTCAATCAGATGAAAACCGAATTATGATTAAAGGACGAAATGTTGACGATATTGTTTGGATGAACCGTGATGGAGTTTTAAAGCTCAGAATGCAATTGGATAAAAAGTTTACAGGAGAGGATACTTTTATTGAAGTCTACTATACCGACTTAAAGGTTATCGATGGAAACGAAGGAGCAGAGATTACCTGTAATGAGATGGTCAGTCAGCATGAGATTGAGCTCAAGGCTCAAGAAGGTGCTAAGATTAAAATTGGAATGGACGTAAGCCATGCCAACATTAGAGCAGTTACCGGAGGGATAATTGAAGCTTCGGGACTGGCAAAAAGCCAAAGCATTGTTTTGAATACAGGGGGCATTTTTGAAGGGAGAGAGTTACGTACTTCATCAGCCAAGGTAAAAATATCCGCTGGTGGAGAGGCCGAGGTTTATGCCATGGAAGAAATTGATATCAATATTAAAGCGGGAGGTGATGTTGAAGTTTACGGTCAACCGAACAAAGTAAATAAAAACACCTTCGTAGGAGGAAGGGTTCGCATGGTGGATTAATAAAAAAGGCTCTGAACACCAGAGCCTTTTCTTTTTTATAAAGGTAGAATCTACTTCTTGAATATATATCGAGTAATAAAGATACCCTTACCATCTCCTTTTCCACCTTCGCTTTCCACAGCACTGGTAACAAAAACAAGTTCCCAACCGTTAGCGACCATATCATTGATCATGGAAGTGATAAGCGCATCGTTAGCAGCGATGTTCTGAAAACGGATACCACCAATATTATAGAAGTTCAACAATTTGGTTTCCTCAAAGTTCTTAACACGGATTTCACCACGCTTTGACTTGTTTCTGGTGTTGTCATCTTCAGTTTGTACACTAGTGTACTCCCTGTAATCCTTGTCCTCAAGGGCGTTAACAATACGGGATCTACCCAATCCGTTTGGAACAATAGACTCCACACTGGTTACTACTTTAAATTGTTGCGCATTGACAGAAAATGTCGATACTAGTGCGATAACCGCTACAAATAAAATTTTTTTCATAATAAATTAGATATGATTGATTATTGATATGTAAACAAAGATATACGTTGATAATCCAGTATTATTGTTTCTTTGTAATTAAAAATTTTAACAAATAGTGCAGGGAACTGTTTACAAATCTACGGGCAGCTGGTATTCTGTGAAAACGGAAGAGGGAAAGTTCTACCAGTGCCGAATAAAAGGAAAGTTCCGTATACAAGGCATTAAAAGTACCAATCCTATAGCGGTAGGCGATGAGGTAAAGTTTCATCTAGAAGAAATAGGAGATGAAACGGTGGGGGTGATATCCCACATTGAGGAACGAAAGAACTATATTATCAGAAAATCGGTAAACCTTTCAAAACAGACCCATATAATAGCTACTAACCTCGACCAGGTGTTTCTACTCATTACTTTGAACAATCCAACGACCTTTACCAGTTTTATAGACCGTTTTTTAGTGACCTGTGAGGCGTATGACATTCCCGTTGTTCTCTTGTTTAACAAAATGGATGTATATGATGCCGATGAAATGGTAGAGGTAAACTACCTTTTGCAACTCTATGAAAGGATAGGGTACCATTGCATTGAAATAGCTGCGAAAGAAGGATTGAATGTTGATAAAGTAAGAGAATACATGATTGGTAAAACGAGTATGTTTTCAGGTCACTCAGGTGTTGGTAAATCAACGTTGGTAAATGCCTTGGAGCCAGGGTTGCGGTTAAAAACCGCGGAAATATCCGAACAACACCTTCAAGGGCAACACACCACTACATTTGCTGAAATGTATGACCTCAGTTTTGAGGCTAGAATCATAGACACGCCAGGAATTAAAGGTTTTGGTATTGTGGATATGGAAAAAGAGGAGATAGGAGATTACTTTCCTGAATTTTTTGAGTTGAAATCAGAATGCAAGTTCAATAACTGCTTGCATTTGGATGAGCCAAAATGTGCCATCAAAGCTGCCTTGGAAAGAAATGAGATTTCGTGGAGCAGATACCGGAGCTATGTCCAGATGGTGACAGGAGAAGAAGAGAACTATAGAATGGATATTCACAAAGTATAACGATGCGAGCAGTAGTGCAGAGAGTATCAAAAGCAAGTGTAACCGTTGAGGGTAAGGTGGTTTCAGTAATAGAAAAGGGACTCCTTGTTTTATTGGGTATTGAAGATGCAGATACCGAAGAAGATATTAAGTGGCTGTCTCATAAGATTATCAACCTTCGAATTTTCAATGATGTGCAAGGAGTGATGAACCGTTCTCTGGTTCAAGAAAACGGAGAAGCCATAGTAGTAAGTCAGTTTACCCTTCATGCACAGACCAAAAAGGGTAACCGACCCTCCTATATTAAAGCATCCAAGCCAGATGTTGCTATCCCACTCTATGAAAAATTCTTGACTCAAATTGAATTGGATTTGGGAAAAAAAGTGGGCTCGGGCGTATTTGGCGCAGACATGAAAGTAGAACTATTAAATGATGGTCCGGTAACCATTTGGATGGATACGAAAAACAAGGAATAACGCATTTTTATCGAATAAGCTTTTCTTTTTTGTAGGAATTTTGGCATATTAGAGGTAAATAAACCAACCTAACTTCTTTAATGCGGATTGCACTTACCCTCCTGTTTTTATTTATTTCATTATTCTCATTTTCCCAAAATTTTAAGTATTCCGATATTCCTCCAGAACTACTTAAGAACGCCAACGCAGTGGCAAGATTAGATGCCATTGACATTGCTGTTGAGGCAGTTGATAAAATGACCTATTCAAGCAGGTTGGTGATTACCGTTCTCAACAAGGAAGGCGATAGTCGGGTAAGCACTAGGGCATTTTATGACAAAGGAAAAAAGATTAAAAAAATAGAAGCATATGTTTATGATGCAGAGGGAAGTGAGATTGAACATATCAAGCGTAAGGACTTTAGGGATATTGCAGCTGTAGATGGCTTCTCATTATATCTAGATGACAGATTGTTATATTACAAATATGTTCCTGTAAAATATCCCTACACCGTTGAATTTATTTGTGAGTTTACCAGTTCGGATACTGGAGTTGTGCCCCAATGGTATTTTACTTCGGGATATGGTATGTCTGTACAAGAAAGCAGATATTCAATCTCATACCCCTCATCGGATTTAAAACCCGTTATGGTTGAAAAGAATCTATCAGGGATTGTTTTTGACAAACAGGAAAATACAAATCAAATCATTTATAGCTCAAATAATATCCCTGCATTAAAAAGAGAAAGCCTTAGCCCGCCATTTAATACATTTTGTCCTATGCTTTCCGTTCGACTCCCTAAATTCCACTATAAAGGATTCAACGCAAGTGTAGACAATTGGAAGGACATGGGGCTTTGGATTGATAAAAATCTTCTATCAGGTAGAACCGAATTAGAAGGAAGTACCATAATCAAGGCAAAAAGTTTGGTCGAAGGGATAGACGATGATTTGGAAAAGGCTAAAATCATCTATGACTATGTTCAAAACAATACACGTTATATAAGCGTCCAAATTGGGATTGGAGGTTTTCAGCCGATAAGTGCAATCGAAGTTGATAAGGTAAAATATGGAGACTGTAAAGGACTCTCTAACTATACAAAAGCACTTCTAGAGGCAGTAGGAGTAGAATCCTATTATGTTGTGGTTCAAGCTGGTAGTACAAAAGTGGATTTCGATGATGATTTTGCGGACTTATTGCAGGGAAATCACGCCATTGTAGCCATTCCATATAAAGGAAAATATTATTGGATAGACTGTACATCCCAGGTACATCCGTTTGGTTTTATTGGGGATTTCACAGACGACAGAAAAGTTCTTGTTGTAAAACCTGAAGGAGGTGAAATTATCAAAACCGCTGCTTATTTGAATGAAGAAAATCTGCAAAGAATTCAATCGAATTATCAGATTTTGGAAGATGGTTCTATTAAGGGAGAAGTTGAAATAGGAACAGAAGGAATACAATACGACAATCGATTTTACCTAGAAACCCGATCAGAAGAAGACTTAATAAAGCATTATCGGAATTTTTGGTCCAATATTAATGGATTGGATGTCAAGGGGTACAATTTTAAAAACGATAAGGAGAATGTGGTTTTTACTGAAAAAGTAAAAATTGAGGCTACCAACTATGTTTCTAAGACTGGAAATGATCTTATTGTTCCCATTAATGCCTTTAATAATAATGGTTACGTTCCAAATAGATACCGAAATAGGAAACTACCATTCAGAATTCAAAGAGGATTTTTGGATGAAGACGAATGCACCATAAAACTTCCAGAAGGATATAGCGTAAGTGAGTTACCGTCAAAAGTGGTCAAAACAACAAAGTTTGGTAGCTATGAAATGGAATTGATAAAGCAAACGGACGATGAGCTTTTATACAAAAGGAAACTACTCTTGTTAAAAGGGGATTATCCAAAAGAAGAATATAATGCCTACAGATCCTTTAGAAGGACAGTAGCTAAAATTGATAACCTGAAACTAATCCTTACAAACCAAACCGATGAGTAAAAAAGTCATTTACATTCTGTTGTTCTTGGCAACATTCAAATTAACCGCGCAGAATTACAAATTTAGAAAAGTATCCAAGGAAGAAGTATTGGAGAAGGCGTACGCCAAGGATTCTTCCGCACCCGCAACATATCTTTATAAGTATAGGAACTCCTTTTATAGATACCGAGAAGGTGAAGGGTTAACACTCGTAACCGAAATTCATGAAAGAATAAAAATCTACAACACATCAGGCTTTGATTTTGCCACAGAGACCGTAAGTCTTTATAATGGCGGAGGAGATGAAGAGCGGATTAGTGGAATAAAAGGGTATACATATTCCCTTGAAAACGGAGAAGTCGTCGAGACAAAATTGGCAAAAGATGGCATTTTCAAGACGAAACAGTCCAAAAATAGGACCCAGGTTAAATTCACAATGCCCAACGTCAAGATTGGCTCGGTTGTGGAGTTTACTTATACCATTACTTCTCCCTATATCCAGAGTATCGATGAGTTTGTCTTTCAAGACGCCATTCCAATAAAGAAGTTGAAGGCTACTATGAAGATTCTGGAATATTTTAAGTTCAGACAACGGCAAAAAGGATTTCTTTCCTTTATTCCCAAGGTTGAGACCTCTAGGGATAACAACTTGAACCTGAATTCTACAAAAACGAGCTTTAACCTTGAGAATATACCAGCTATGAAAGAAGAAAACTACGTCTCGGATATTCGCAATTTTCGAGCTGGGGTAAAATTTGAGATTATTTCATTGGAAATTCCAGGAGGTACCTACAATTCATTTTCAAAGACTTGGGATGATGTTGTGAAAACCATTTATAAGAGTGATTCCTTTGGTGGAGAATTGGATAGAGCCAAATATTTTCAGGAAGATTTAGATGTGGTCTTAGAAGGGGTTGTAGGCCAGGAAGAGAAAGTCAAAAAAATATTGGATTTTGTAAAACAAAAGGTCAAGTGGAATGAATATATAGGCTATAGTTCAGATGAAGGGACGAAGAAAGCCTACAAAGAAGGAACTGGGAATTCGGCAGATATCAACCTGATGCTTGTGGCCATGGTTAAACACGCAAACATTCAAGCCCAACCAGTTTTGGTAAGTACACGAAATCATGGGATACCCCTGTTTCCTACGCTTCAAGGCTACAATTATGTGATTGCAGCGGTTAAAATAGGCGATTCATACCATCTTCTCGATGCCACAAACAAGTACAGCACGTTGGATGTATTGCCCGTCAGGACTCTTAATTGGATGGGTAGGATGGTTTCTGAAGGGGGTAATGCTGCGGTAGTGGATTTAATGCCGAAGAAAAAGTCTATGGATATGGTATTAATGAATGTGGATTTGAATGAAGATGGGTCTATTGAAGCCAAGGTAAGACAACAATATACCGACAATAATGCTTATATGTTCAGAAATATGTATAACAAGGGTACTGAAGACGCATTTCTTGAGGAAATGGAAAAAGAACAGGGGGATGCGGAAATATCAGATTATCAACTTAAGAACAATACCGATTTAGATAAGCCCATCATTCAAGAGTACACTGTTTTCAGAGAGGATGCTGTTGAAGCAATTTCCAATAAACTTTATTTTTCACCAATGTTACATTTGTGCAAAACAGAAAGTCCCTTTAAATCAGAAAAAAGAGAATATCCGGTAGATTATGGCTATCCATGGGAAGATAAATATATGATTACGATAAAAGTTCCCGAAGGATATCAGGTTGAGTCAGTACCTGAATCTATTGTTTTGTCACTCCCGGATAATGTAGGATCATTCAAATATCTGGTATCAGCCAAAAACAATGTGATAAATTTAAGAGCAACGTTAAGTTCCAATTCAGCAATTGTTCCAGCGGAATATTATGATTATCTGAAAGAATTTTATACTCAAATTGTTGAAAAAGAAACAGAAAAAATAGTTTTGTCGAAAATCTAAAGTATGAATATCCAAAACGCCCAAAAAGCGGTTGATGATTGGATTCAAAACCATGGAGTCCGCTATTTTAATGAATTGACCAATATGGCCCAACTAACGGAAGAAGTGGGTGAGGTTGCTCGGATTATTGCAAGGCGGTATGGCGAGCAAAGCGAAAAAGAATCGGACAAAACCAAAGATTTGGGTGAAGAATTAGCCGACGTGGTCTTTGTAGTACTCTGTCTGGCCAATCAAACCGGAGTAGATTTACAAGAAGCTTTTGAGCGAAAATTGGATGTAAAGACCAAACGGGACCACGAGCGTCATCAAAACAACAAAAAACTGAAATAAAGTGATTTCCCTGAAGGGTCATTAAGTGGGTTTTTTCTAGTTTTGGTCTTTAAATACAAGTCTTTTGAAACTTAAGCTGAACCAACTGTCAAAACCTTCCATCGATGCTTCAATTCGGATTACGGGCTCCAAAAGTGAAACGAATAGACTTCTGTTACTTCAAGCACTTTTTCCCAATATCAAGATTGACAACCTTTCCAATTCAGATGATGGGCAGGTCATGCAGAAAGGTCTCGGTATAAGAGAGGGTGAAGTGGATATTCATCATGCGGGAACAGCCATGCGTTTTCTTACAGCATATTTTGCATCCCAGGAGGGAAAAGAGGTAGTATTGACCGGTTCATCACGAATGAAGGAACGTCCTATAAAAGTATTGGTAGATGCACTAAGGGATTTGGGCGCGGATATAACGTATACCAATACATCAGGGTGTCCTCCGCTTAGGATTTCAGGTAAAAAACTAACCAAGAGCAAAGTAGCACTTCCAGCAAATGTGAGCAGTCAGTACATTTCTGCCCTGCTGTTGATAGCACCAAGTCTAGAAAATGGATTGGAACTCGAGCTTATCGGGAAAATCACTTCTGTCCCTTATATCAAAATGACCTTAAGTCTTTTAACGGATTTAGGAATTTCTACAACCTTTGAAGGAAACAAAATTGTTGTTCATCCCAAAAAAGAAGTAGATGCTAAAACCATGGTCGTAGAGTCTGATTGGAGTTCAGCAAGCTATTTTTACAGTATTGCTGCTCTATGCGAAATAGGTTCACAAATAAAGCTTTCGGCCTACAAGAAAAACTCATTACAAGGGGATAGCGTACTTCAAGAGATTTATTCCCAATTTGGAGTGGAAACTTCCTTTGCTGAAAATGAAATTACCTTGAAGAAGGTGGACGCTCATAATACGGATTCCTTCGAGTATGACCTTTCCAACGCTCCGGATTTGGCTCAGACCATTTCTGTTACCTGTTTGGGATTGGGAATCGGTTGTCATTTGACTGGATTGCATACACTTCCCATAAAGGAAACAGACCGTTTGGCTGCTTTGGAAACAGAGTTAACCAAGTTGGGTGCACAAGTGGAAACGGATACAGCAAGTTTGACGTTACAGTCTATTCCTTCCGTACAAGAAGGAGTTTTTATCGATACCTATCATGACCATCGCATGGCCATGGCCTTTGCACCACTTGCTCTTAGAACCCATCTATTTGTGAATGATGCTGGGGTAGTTTCCAAGTCTTATCCTAATTTCTGGGATGACCTTAAAACCCTCGGTCTTCAGATAGGCGAAGTATAGGAATATTTATCATCAAATTACTTGACATCCCCTATTTCAGGATTGTATATTTGCCCTCCTTTATAAAAATCTAAAAGAGCCTAGATGAAATTATCAAACTTCAACTTTGAATTACCTAAAGAACTATTGGCAGAATATCCTGCAGAAAACAGGGATGAATCCAAACTGATGGTAATCCACAGGGAAACCGGAAAAATCGAACATAAAATGTTCAAAGACTTAATCAATTATTTTGATGAAGGTGACGTAATGGTCTTGAACAATACCAAGGTTTTTCCTGCTAGACTCTATGGAAATAAAGAAAAGACTGGGGCTAGAATCGAAGTCTTCCTACTTAGGGAACTAAATCAGGAACAACGTCTATGGGACGTTCTTGTAGATCCCGCCAGAAAAATTAGGATTGGGAATAAATTGTATTTCGGGGATGATGAAAGCTTAGTGGCTGAGGTAATCGATAATACGACTTCACGAGGGAGAACATTACGATTTCTATATGATGGTTCGTATACTGATTTTAGAAGGAAGCTTCGTGAGTTGGGAGAAACCCCTCTTCCCAAGTACATAAAAAGAGAGGTTGAACCGGAGGATGAAGAGCGTTATCAGACCATTTATGCAAAACATGAAGGTGCTGTTGCAGCTCCTACAGCAGGATTACACTTTTCTAAACACTTATTAAAGCGTTTGGAGATTAAAGGAGTGGATTTTGCCGAAGTGACATTGCATGTTGGGTTGGGTACCTTTAATCCAGTTGAGGTTGAAGACTTGTCCAAACACAAGATGGACAGTGAAGAGTTGGTGATAGATGAAAAAGCTACAGAAGTAGTAAATCGGGCGAAAAGCAACAAGAAAAGAGTCTGTGCAGTAGGAACCACAGTAATGCGTGGTTTGGAAAGCGCCGTTTCTTCAGAGCATACTTTGAACACATTTGAAGGATGGACAAACAAGTTCATTTTCCCTCCTTATGACTTTAGTATTGCCAACTGTATGGTAACCAATTTTCATTTGCCTAAATCTACTCTTCTGATGATGATTTCTGCTTTTGTAGGTCATGATTTAATGAAGAAAGCATACAAACAAGCCATTTTGGAACAATACCGCTTCTATTCTTATGGGGATGCCATGCTTATCCTATAAGAACAATGGATATATAAAATCTAATCCCGCTAGGATAACGGTTTACTCTAGCGGGATTTTTTGTAGCTATCTTTATCAAAGTGGAAATTAAGAAGAAAGACATACGAGCGCTTACCAAAGATCAGCTGCGCAACTTTTTTATGGAGCGGGGAGATAAGGCGTTTCGTGGTAACCAAGTGTATGAGTGGTTATGGAAAAAATCAGCCCATTCTTTTGATGCCATGACTAATATTTCCAAGGATACCCGAAGTATGCTTCAAGAAGCCTTTGTGATTAACCACATTCAGGTCGATCAGATGCAAAAAAGCACAGATGGCACCATTAAAAACGCGGTTAAACTTCATGACGAATTGATAGTGGAATCTGTATTGATTCCAACAGAAACAAGAACGACAGCCTGCGTATCAAGCCAAGTGGGATGCAGTTTGGACTGTAGGTTTTGTGCCACAGCCCGCTTAAAGCGAATGCGTAATCTGAATCCTGACGAAATCTACGATCAGGTCGTTGCCATAGATAACCAAAGCCGATTGTATTTTGATAGACCGTTGAGCAATATTGTTTTTATGGGTATGGGTGAACCCTTGATGAATTACAACAACGTCTTGAAAGCCATTGATAAAATCACACTGCCTGAAGGTTTGGGCATGTCTCCCAAGCGAATAACCGTATCCACATCGGGCGTACCAAAGATGATTAAGAAAATGGCCGATGAAGAAGTGAAATTCAATCTGGCCGTTTCTCTACACTCAGCAATTGATGAAGTGCGAACATCAATAATGCCTTTCAACGCTACTTTTCCTTTAAAGGATCTACGCGAAGCTCTGGAATATTGGTATGCAAAGACCAAGAACCGAATTACCTACGAATATGTGGTTTGGAAAGGTATTAATGATTCCCAAGAAGATGTAGATGCTTTGGTGAAATTTTGCCAATTTGCCCCTTCTAAAGTTAACCTTATTGAATACAACCCCATTGATGATGGAGAGTTTCAACAAGCTTCGGATTCAGCGCTTCAAATGTATCAGAATACACTTCAGAAAAATGGGATAACCGTAACGGTTCGGAAATCCAGAGGAAAAGATATCGATGCTGCTTGCGGACAATTGGCCAATAAATCTTAAGATTTATAGCTCTACCTCCACATGTTCCTGCATTCGCGAATGATGGTCAAACTCATCTTCCATGCTAAAGGCGCAAATAAGCCAGATTTTAGAACCTTTTTGCAGGTCCAAATGGTATTTATCCAAAGCTCTTGTCGGCATAGAAAAGCTGATTTGTGTCTTGCCGGCCGACTCTGAACCACTAGCTGAGATAACCTGTGGTTTGGAACCCAATTGGTTTACAGGCTTTGGATTTCCAACGCCAATAACGAAAAAATCTTCAGATTTTACCTTACCATTGGAAACACTTACCATTATCAAATTACTGCCAACAATATCATTTTTGGTATTAAAATCCAATGCAACCCATCCCTCGTAAGGTGCTGAAGCTGTAAATCCAATAATTTCTTCATTGAATTTCCATGAGACGGTCATTCCATTGACTTGAATTTCTTGGGAAAAAGAAAGGCTGGTGAATAATCCAGTTAGAAGTACGCAGATTAAATTTTTCCGGAATATGATTTGATTTTTGGTTGATTAGGTTAAAACTAGGCTTCGCAACAATATTTCCCTCATAACGACTAGTTAAAAGATTCCTGATGAGTATCTTTGAATCTTAATGAAAATTGTTTCACAAATTAAGGAACCTATTGCGCATGAGATGGAGCTATTTGAAGAAAAGTTCCATGAGTCCATGTCTTCCAAAGTGGCTCTTTTTAATAGGATTACCTACTACATTGTGAATCGGAAAGGGAAGCAAATGCGACCCATGTTTGTTTTTCTCACCGCAAAACTTATAAATGGGGGTGAGGTAAATGAACGTACCTATTGTGGGGCATCAATAATCGAACTTATCCACACCGCTAGTTTGGTCCACGATGATGTTGTGGATGAAAGCCATAAAAGACGGGGTTTCTTTTCCATTAATGCCCTTTGGAAAAATAAAATTGCAGTCTTGGTAGGGGATTTTCTGTTTTCACGTGGAGTATTGGTGGCTTTGGATGATAAGAACTATGACCTGCTTCATATTATTTCCAATGCGGTTCGCGATATGAGTGAAGGGGAATTGCTTCAAATTGAAAAAGCCCGACTACTGGATATCACCGAAGAAGTTTACTACGATATTATTCGTCAAAAAACAGCAACTCTTATTGCCGCCTGTTGCAGTATGGGGGCTTGTTCGGTCAAACCAGATACCGAACATGTGGAAACCTTCAGGAAATTTGGGGAGCTCTGCGGAATGGCATTCCAGATAAAAGACGACCTTTTTGATTATGGAGCGGAAAAAATAGGAAAGCCCACTGGAATCGACATCAAAGAACAGAAAATGACCCTCCCCCTTATTTATGCCCTAAATCAAAGCAATGCCGAAAAAAGAAGATGGTTGATAAATTCCATCAAAAATCACAACAAGAACAAAAAGAGAGTGCGAGAGGTTATTGCTTACGTTAAGGAAATGGGTGGATTGGAGTACGCCGTTTCCAAAATGTTGGAATTTAAAGATGAGGCGCTGACTCTTTTAAGTACCTATCCCGATTCACAATACAAAGATTCACTTACCTTAATGGTCAATTACGTAGTGGACCGAAAAAAATAAAGAACTGATAATCATGGGTTTGATGCTTTTTGATTAAAAAATCCATGGCTCAGGCAACGTTTTCTTTTCCATTGACGTCTATCTAGATAGAACACAAACTTGAAACCGCTCTTGAAAATCATAGCGCTGAACAATAACGAAAAAGCCTTGATAAAGAAGGCAGTCTCTGGTGATTCAAGGGCGCAACAAGCGCTTTATGAAAAGTACGCCGGAAAAATGTTGAGCGTATGTAGACAATACATAAAGGATATGCAATTTGCGGAGGATGTAATGGTGAATTCCTTTGTAAAGGTTTTTCAACATTTAGACACTTTTGAGCATCGAGGCAGTTTTGAAGGATGGATTCGCAGAATCATGGTTCGGGAGAGTATCTCCCATTTACGAAAGAAACAATTTGTCGTGTACGACAATGAGGTGTTGGAAAATCAAGAAAAAACAACTGAAACAGGTCAGGATGCGTTTGATGTGGCTTACATACAGGAGCAAATAGATAGGCTTCCCGAAGGTTACAAGATGGTATTCTTGCTATATGCCATTGAGGGGTATAAGCATCATGAGATTGCGGAAATGCTACAAATCTCGGAAGGGACTTCAAAATCGCAATTGTTTAAAGCAAGAAAGATGCTTCAAGAGAACTTAAAGTGGATGGCGAAAAGTACAGGTGGAAACTAATGAGAAAGGGTATGGAAAAGTTTGAAAAACACATTAAAGAAAAATTAGAGGCAAGGGAAATTGCTCCATCTTCCAGTGCATGGGAAAAAATAGCTGGCGAGCTTTCTGGAATGAAAAGACCAAAAAAGAAGGGTAAATATGGTTATGCGGTAGCAGCAGCCTTTATAGGGTTGCTCATTGCGTTTGGAATTCACTTTTTTATTAGCTCACCAGAGGAAAAGGTGATTCCTGTTGTAAAGCGAGAAAACCCAACGATGGAAACTAAGGAAAATAAAGAAGTGCACGATTTTAAAGTAGAGGGGACAGAAGCGGTAGTTATTTCGAATCAAACTCCTGTCAGCACGGAAATCCAAACTCAATCAGAGGAGCCCATAAAGATGGTTAAAGAAGTTGGGAAAATAGAACATTTCAGTAGAATACCCCTAAAGGATTCTGCGATTGTAATTTCTGAAGATATCATCGATAAAAAGGCCAATGAAGTATTGAATCAGGTCATCTTGCTTGAAGATATCGCCAACTCAGAGATAACAGATGCTGAAGTGGATTCCCTGCTCAGGGCCGCGCAACAGGAGATTTTTTCGGACAAATTGTTTGACAAGGAGGGGGGAGTTGATGCTATGGCCCTCCTGACCGAAGTGGAGGATGAGCTGGACGAATCTTTCCGGGACCAGATATTTGAAGCGCTAAAGCAAGGCTATTTAAAAGTACGGACTGCTGTAGCTGATAGGAATAATTAATCATCAATCAAAAAGCCTTTGTTTTCTCCTCCCCATTTTTTGGGGAGGCAGGAACCGAAGGTTTTAAAATCAATCAAAATGAGACAAATCACACTATTTTTAGCAACAATAATTCTATTTATAATAAGCCAAAATCTTAATGCACAACGAAACTATGAGAGTAAAATCGAAATACTGGAGGAGCAAAAAGTAAAGATTACCAAACAGGAAAAGGAGGCTCTGAAAATAGAGGTGAAGGATATTAACAAGCGTTTGGATAGGGGAGAAATAACTTTGGAAAAAGCCAACGAACTTAAGGAGGAAGCAGCTAAAAAGAGGGCGCTGAACATTGAGAATAGGGTTTCTATTGTTCAAAATCAGATAGAACTTCTAAAACGTAATGAGGGTAAAACTCTGGTGCTTATCGAATTGGATACTGTTGCAGATAAAAGTGTCCGTTTGGGGGTTGATGTTAATGGAAAACCTGCTTTTCTGTTCAATGGAAAGGATTGGAGAAAAAAAGTGAGATACGACCGGAGAACCTATTCTGATTTTGTCTTTGCTATTGGGTTAAACAATGCCATAATTGAAGGACAATCGTTGAGTGATTCCCCATATCGAATTGGTGGGAGTCGGTTTTTTGAGATGGGTTGGCAATGGCGAACACGAGTTTTTAGAAACTCTAATTTTTTGCGATTCCACTATGGTTTTTCCTTTCAATTCAATGGACTTAAACCTGATGACAATCAGTTTTTTGTGCAAGATGGAGATCAAACTACCCTGGAAGAGTTTGAATTTGAACTGGATAAATCCAAACTGAGGATGGATAATCTTGTATTTCCTTTACATTTTGAATTTGGCCCTTCTCGCTTTCGCGAAACCGAAAACAGCATTCGATACTCTTTACAAAATCAATTACGAATTGGGATTGGCGGATATGGTGGTTTTAACCTGGGAACACGCCAGAAACTGAAATACAATCAGAATGGTGATCGGATAAAAGAGAAATTAAAGCGGGACTATAACACCAGTGACCTTATTTATGGGATTAGTGGATATATTGGATTTGATGGGATTTTGCTCTATGCCAAATACGATCTCAATCCTATTTTCAAAGACGCTATCGTGGAACAAAACAACATCTCCTTGGGCCTAAGGTTCGATTTATAAATAAGAAGTGTTTAATGTTGAATCAGCTTTGGGAAGGCAACCTTATTAAAATTTTGAAATATAAGGTTTTTACTACTTTTCATTATGTTTTTATGGACATTAAATTTTTTCTTTTGTAGCTGGGCAGTTATCTATGAATTGAAAATGTTCATTCGTAAATTTTAACTGCCCCAAGCGTTCGTTTTGTCCTAACTAGAATAATAATAGGCTAGTCGAATTAGAATCGATTGGTCTACAATTATCAAGTTAGATAGTGACGTACTTTAGGTGTTGCATATTACTTTTCCTTTATTCTCTTAGTTCTTATGCTAATGAGATAGATTTTACGGCTATAGGAATGCAAGGTATGACTGTTCAGTTTTTGGATGCCTCTATATATAATGATGGCAACCAACATACCTATTCGTGGAGTTTTGGGGATGGCGGTACCGCAGAAGAACAAAACCCGGTTTACACGTATAGCGCAGAAGGGGTATACACAGTATGTCTTTCTATAGATGGTTTGCCCTCAATTTGTAAGGAGAATACTTTTTATATTTCCAAAAAAGGGATTAGGGTTCGATATGATGACACTATTTGGCCTAATGGTGATATAGTCAAAGTGTCATCCCCTTTTGGTCCAAGATGGAAGCAATCTGCTTCGCGATATGATTTTCATCGGGGAATTGATATTCCAGGAAACTCCGGAGACCCCATAGTAAGTATGTCTAATGGCGTTGTCCACTCGGCCTATCAGGTAAGCGACCCAGAGAATCCTTTCAGCTCAACCGTGGTGGTAATATCGCATACCATGAAAACGCCCATATTCTTCCATGGAAAATTTATAAAACGTTATTATTCCATTTCCTCCCATTTAAATGACATTGCGGATGGTATACAAACGGGTGTTTTAGTGAAAAAGGGAGATTTCATAGGCACAGTGGGCCAAACAGGCGATACCAATTTTGACCATAATCATTTTGAGGTCAGACTTGGTGTTTTGTGTTCAAGGGAATCACAAAAAAGGGGAAATTGTTCTTCTTCCACCGTTTTTGATGAAATCATTGATCCCCACGTGAATCCACTCTTGCTTCTTGACTACAAAAATTATAGTACCAACTCTTTACAGTTTGACATAGTACAGGAACGACCTCTCCAGGTAAAAATAACTTCCGCAAGGCCAGAAATCGACTTCAATCGGATTGAGATAGTTGAAAATTCCCAAAGAAAATCTTTTGACATTAATTTACGGGAAGGGATAGACCCTGAAAATATAGATGGAAACCCTTACGACGGGATTACAATAGATCCCGGATTTTATACCTTCAACGGTGAAGAAGATTATGAACTAACCTTGACTTTTAATCAATTTGATTCGGTAGATACTATTACGGTAAGCGATATATGGAACAATACTTCTGGGGTATCTGGCCCAGTCAACGAGGTTGAAAAGGCCATACTGAGGGTATTGAATCCGGTTTCAGATTTCATCTTTTTTGAGGATTTACCCGAAGGTGGGCAGTTGTTGTACCTAGTATTTGATGCACAAGGCGCCTTAGTGAAAACCGGAGAAATGGAAAATGCCATTCCTGTTGAAAATTTATCGGTTGGCCTTTATTATTTGAGGCTTTGGAATACGCAAAGCGGGAGCAATTGGTTCTTCAAGGTTTTGAAGAGGTGATAGAGACTTTTTGGCTTGCTTGTTTCATTTCGGTGGAGAACTCTTCCTTGTAAAAGTACTTTTTGCAATGGGAGCACTCCGCATGGGTTGAGCTGTTGATGGTAAATATTGGAATCCAAAATAGGTGTGCATAATTGGGTCGGGAGATAACGGTCAAGGTATTCCGTTGTCCACAGAACGGACAAGAAACTCCTTGAAGCAACTGAGAACTTGATTTTCCAGGTCTTGTCCCAAAGAAGAGTATCATAACAAAGTATTATTTAGATGTATTGACTTTTGCTCTTTTCCTCTTGTAAAAAACCTTATCCGCTACATAAATGGTCTTGTTGACTTCACAAAATACCTTGGAATTATCCTTGTCCATTAATTGGGTTCTTTTTACTATGGTAATTTCATTTTCTTCCGCGACCCGTTTCTTTATTTCATCAATCTCCTCGTTCAGATAAGTAAAATCCGCATAAAGCGTTTGTCTTGCCGGTCTTTTGAAAAGTATTTCTGCCGATTTATCCCAAACTACATAGCCTTCGCCTAATATGTTCATGAGCTGGACCATAGGAATAGGGTCTACCGCAGAGAACATACTTCCTCCAAAAATGGAACTCACATAATTTCTGTTCTTATAGTTGATGGGAAGTTTTATACGGATATCCATCAAATCCTTAGACACATGAGTGATTCTGCCCGTGCTTCTTCGATACATGGGGGACAAATTGAATCCGTGTTTGAAAAGTATATGTTTTCCTAAAAATTTTGACCCTACTTTGGTAAGTTTTTGGTAGACGGACATGCTTTTTCGCTTGCATTTTTTGTGAAAAACTAAGATAGTGAAGATATACCAGAAACTTGAAGATGTAGTATAAAGCAGGGCTTGTACATTTTGATTTTTGTGTACCTTTAAAAGCTATTTTTAGTTGCAGATTTGATATCAAAAACCACTATAGATCAAGTATACGAAACTGCTCGGGTAGAGGAGGTCATCGGTGATTTTGTTCAGTTGAAAAAGGCAGGTTCTAATTTTAAGGGACTGAGTCCATTCAGTGATGAGCGAACCCCCAGTTTTATGGTATCGCCTGTCAAGCAAATTTGGAAAGATTTTAGTAGTGGAAAAGGAGGCAATGTTGTTGCATTCCTCATGGAGCATGAACACTTCACCTATCCCGAGGCCATCCGGTATTTGGCCAAAAAGTACAATATTGAAATAGAGGAGACTGAACGTACGGATGAGGAGAAAGAACAGGCCAATGAGCGTGAAAGTATGTACTTGGTTTCTGAATTTGCCCAAAAATACTTTGAAGAGACCTTGTGGGACACAGAACCCGGAAAGGCCATTGGGCATAGTTATTTCAAGGAAAGAGGATTTTCCGATACAACCATTAAAAAATTTGGTTTAGGCTATAGCATGAATGAGTGGGAAGCCTTTACCAAATCGGCTTTGGAACAATCCTACCAATTGGAGTTTTTGGAAAAAACAGGGCTAACTATTGTAAAGGAACAGCCTGATGGAACCACTAGGAAATTCGACCGATTCAAAGGTAGGGTCATGTTTCCTATCCATTCCATGAGTGGAAGGGTTTTGGGATTTGGTGGGCGAATCTTGACTAATGATAAGAAGGCCGCTAAATACCTCAATTCGCCGGAAAGTGATATCTATCATAAAAGTAAAGTACTCTATGGTATCTATTTTGCCAAACAGGCCATAGCCAAAGAGGACAACTGCTATTTAGTGGAAGGTTATACGGATGTAATTCAAATGTATCAGCGAGGCATAGAAAATGTTGTGGCTTCTAGTGGAACAGCGCTTACCCCGGAGCAAATTCGATTGATAAATCGGTTGACTAAGAATATTACCGTGCTTTTTGATGGAGATGCCGCAGGATTGCGAGCTTCTCTTCGAGGAATCGATTTGATTTTGGAACAAGGCATGAATGTAAAAGTCTGTTCTTTTCCTGAAGGTGAAGACCCTGACAGTTTTTCCAAGAACAACACCTATGAGGATGTAGTGCTGTATTTAAAGGAGAATGCGAAGGATTTCATACAATTCAAGACCTCGATTTTAACTCAGGAAGCTGCAGACGACCCTATCAAAAGAGCTGAAACGGTTAGGGATATTGTCAATAGTATCAGTAAGATTCCTGACCAGATAAAAAAGGAAATCTATATCCAAGAGTGCGCGAAGATCATGCAGATTTCCGAAGAGGTTTTATACAATACGCTAGCCCAAATAACCAAGAAAGAGCGCGGAGAGACAGCAAAAAAAATAAAGCAGGAACAGAAAGCCTTTGAGGTAGTGAAGCATGATACGGTAGCCGAAAAAGTAGATGTGCTTTATGAGTTGGAACGGAAGATTATCGAAATGCTCCTACTATACGGTAATCGAAAAGAGGAGTTTGAAGATTTGGTTCTTAAAGAAAATGAAGAGGGAGAATTGATTTTGGAACCTGAAATAATAGAGGCAAAGGTCTACGAAAAAGTGTACTTGGACTTGCAGGAAGATGAAATTGAATTGACCAACGAACAATTCAAAAACATTTATTATCGGCTTATTGGTGACCTAAATGAGCAAGAAGAGTTTACCATCAATGGTTTTTTATCGACTTTGGAGCAAGGTTTGGTAGGGGAAGTTTCCTCAATCTTAATGGAAGAAGAACGATACACGCTTCACGACTGGGAACGAAAGGATATTTATCCGAAGGGCAAAGAAATTGCCGTGGCACAGTTAGTGGGTGAAACCATTTTGACCCTACGCTGCAACTTGATTAAATCTAGAATCGCAGAATTGCAATTGAATACACAAGAGAATGTAGGTGATAATTCAGAGACTTTGGAAGAAATCATGAATTACCTGCAATTAAACAAACTGCTTAATGCAAAATTGAACCGCGTACTATCATAAAAAAATCCCGAAACAGCAGCATCTGGCCCGGGATTTTTTATTTGGTATTGGTTTATGTTTAATACAGCTCTAACGCCTTAGCTTGCTGTAGTAAATCCACAAGATTATCCACATTTAATTTTTTCATTAAACGTGCTTTGTAGGTACTTACCGTTTTCTCATTGAGGTTAAGACCTTCGGCAACTTCTTTGTTTCGTTTTCCACTTGCCAAAAGCTTGAGTACTTCTACCTCACGGGAAGATAGTTTTCTGAAAAACCTTCTTGGTTTCTGGGTACCTTCATCAAAGGCCAATCGTTGGGCCAGCTCGTTGGTGATAAACATGTTTCCTTCACTCACTTTTCTCACTGCAGAAATGATATAATCCAAATCAGCTGTTTTTGAAAGATATCCAAAAGCGCCAGCTCTGATGGTGCTAAGTGCATAGACATCTTCAGATTGTCCGCTGTACATCAATGCTTTTACATTGGGAAATTCTTGTTTCATTTTGCGTAATGTGGCAATTCCATTGATTTCTGGAATATCCATCTCCAACATTACCACGTCAGGGGTAACTTTTTCTAACACCTCAAACAACTCGCCAGTGGTAGCAACATCGGCAATGACTTCCATATCGGAGCCAGATTCAATGACTTGCTTAATACCAAGACGAACTATGGGATGGTTGTCAGCTATTAATACTTTTATCATTCAGTTTGGGTTTAAATAATTTATAAGTTGTTTAGTAATTATTTACTTACACGGCGTGACGGCAAGTTAACCAATTGCTGACATAAAAGTGTGATTTTTTTCTTAAAACCTTAAAATTTCTGGGGTTTTTTTCGTCTTAAGCTGGGTTTTTTCGGACAAATTGCTATTTTAAACTATCAGGAATTTCGCAAATAGGTATAGGAATCATCTTATGTTTATTTGCAGAATTGAACTTTTTATAGATGGTAAACACTTCCTTTTCCCTACCTGAAAAATCAGATGCAGTTTTCCCTTCATCATCCATTTGCATGGCCCATTCCAATTCAGGATAAGAGGCACCAATCTGGTCTTCATCTGTTCTATGGTCTCCCCAAAGCCCATCTGTAGGGGCAGCTTCCATAATATCTTCATTTACACCCAAGGCACCACCTACTGCATATACTTCAGTTTTCAATAGGTCGGCTATCGGGCTTAAATCAACACCTCCATCCCCATATTTGGTGTAAAAACCGATACCAAAGTCTTCTACTTTATTTCCCGTTCCTGCCACCAAGTAGCCTTTCAGGGCTGCAAAATAATATAGGGTAGTCATCCTAAGGCGAGCTCTGGTATTCGCCAGAGACATAAAACGTTCCTCCTCATTTTCAACTTTGGGGAGCGCTTCCACCAAACTATCAAACACAGAGGTAAGGTTTACCGGCTGTCGTTTTACGTTCGGAAAGTTTTTCATCAACCAATCAATGTGACGGTCTGCCCGAGTTACTTGGTTTTCACCTTGATGTATGGGCATTTCAACACATAAGAGTTGTAGACCCGTTTTTGCGCATAAAGTAGAGGTGACCGCGGAATCGATTCCCCCAGAAACACCAATGACAAATCCCTCAATATTGGCGTTAACCGCATAATCCTTTAGCCAGTTTACAATGTGTTCGATTACCTTTTCAGTTTGCATAGCTTTCTTTTTAGATTCAAAAATTTACCTTTGTGCCCTGTAAAAATAAACGCTGATTGTATAAAAATGAAGGGGTTGTCCAAATACTTTGAGTATCAAATATCTGGCTTATTGATTTTTGTCTTTCTTTTATCGGTTGTAGGATGTAAAAAAGAGGATGAAACCGAAAAAAAGATTGCCAGCCTACCTGTGGATATAGAGGTGTATCGATTTGACCGTGAATTTGCTACAGCTCAACCCGATGAAATCCCTAATTTGAAATCCAAATACCCTTACTTGTTTCCTGAACAGTTTCCAGATAGTATTTGGGAGGCTAAACTAAAGGATACCCTTCAAATAGAACTTTCGGAGGAAGTTGATAGGGCATTTGGTACGTTTTCACAGCAAAATGAAGAACTTGAATCGCTTTTCAAGCATATCTCCTTTTATTTTCCAAATACGGGAATCCCAAAAGTAATCACCTTAATATCAGATGTTCGGTATGAAGACCGTATCATTTTGACGGATTCACTTTTGCTCTTGGGCTTGGATAATTACTTAGGGCAAGACCATCGATTTTATGAAGGTATCGCTAGCTACGTAGCTCAAAGTCTAGACAAGAAGTATTTGGTTTCTGATGTGGCCAATGCCTTTGCAAAAAAAGTTTTGAAATATCCAAGAAACAGAACATTTCTTTCGCGAATGATTTATTACGGAAAGGAATTGTATCTGAAGGATAAACTATTACCAGCAAATTCGGATGCCCAAAAAATCAATTACACTGAGGAACAAACGGATTGGGCTCAAGCCAACGAAGAACAGATTTGGCGTTTTTTCGTGGAACGTGAACTTCTGTATAGCACTGAGTCAAGCTTGGACAGGCGTTTTTTAGACCCAGCTCCATTTTCAAAATTTCAACTGGCGTTGGATAATGAATCTCCAGGACGACTGGGAAGGTATATGGGTTGGCAGATTGTACGAGCATTTATGGAGAAAAATCCAGAAGTTGAATTGATTGAACTATTGGATATGCCCGCGGATGAATTATTTAAAAAATCAAACTATAAACCAAAAAGATAGATGGCGGTAGAACATACTTCGGAAATTACACTTAAGGTTGGTCTAGACGAGAACCGCGTACCAGAAGAATTGAACTGGTCTGCGGAAGATGGTGGAATAAAAAATGAGGAGGCCAAAGCCATGATGCTATCGGTTTGGGATAGCAAGAACCAAGAGTCTTTAAAAATTGACCTTTGGACCAAGGATATGCCCGTTGATGAGATGAAGGTCTTTTTCCATCAAACCTTGGTCACTATGGCAGATACTTTTATGAAAGCCACGCAGGACGAAAAAATGACTGCAACTATGAAGGACTTCTGTGATTATTTTGCAGAAAAACTGGAGCTGAAAAAGTAGATTTCAGCTTTCCTCAAAAACCTCATAGTGGATAACCTTTTCAGGAAATTCCAGTAGGTAGTTTTGGTCTTCGGGATAATATTTGGCCGTTTCATAGTCTTTACCAGCAAAATTTTCAATAACCTGAAGGTCTTTCCAAAATGTAACTAGTGTAAAATATGCGAAATGCTCGTCGCTTCGCTTTAAAAAAAGAAGTTTCACAAAACCTGCAGTTTTGGAATAATCAGGAACTGCTCTTTCCTTCATAAACTGCTCGTATACTTTTTCGTGTTCCACCTTGGTTTTTCCTTCCCAAATTCGTGCTATCATGGTGTTGGTTTTTGAAAGATTAAAATACACTTAAATCTCCTCCTTTTCCTGTAAAACCAATGTATTTTTGAAACATGGAGAAGAAAAATAGTGAAAAACTCATATTCGTTTACAACGCCAATTCGGGAGCACGTAACGCCTTGATGGATAGCATGCATAAAGTATTTAGCCCTTCTACTTATGATTGTAACCTATGTGATATCACCTTTGGTGTGGTGCGTGAAAATCGAACTTGGAAAAGGTTTCGCGAAGAAAGTGATATGGATATGACGTTTTTGCACAAGGATGAATTCCAAAAAATGTATGCATCTAAGTTTGGATACAAGTTTACGTATCCAATTGTTCTAGTGGAGGCCGAAAAAGGTCTGGAGGTTTTTATTTCAACCGAAGAAATGAATAGCTTAAAAACACCTCACGCTCTAATTCGACTTTTGAAGGAAAGAATAGCCTAAGATTATTTCGGGTTGTCTTTGAGCCATTCTTTGGCAACACCTGTATACCAAAAAGGAGAAAAGTTTTTTGCTTCTACTATAGTTTGGAAGTGTGACCTAGCTTTTTCAAAATCTCCTTTTCCATCGTAAAAATTTCCCATGTATACATTGGCATATGGGTTCTCGGGGTCAGCTTTGAGTAATTTCCTGCCAATAGCTTCAATTTTGTCATCAAATTTGGTGAATGTTCCTAATTCTTTATGAAATGCAACAGTCTTCAAGAACATCAGATTGTGCATAAGATTTAGGTCAGCATAATCCAGAACGTTTGGGTAGGATGTAAATGTGGTATCGAGAAGTTGAACACTTCGTTTCCATTGCGAAGTATCAAACCTTGACATAAATGAAGCTGCCAAAGCTTTTGCTAAGAGTTGATTTCTTTGAAAATTGGAATCATCAGACAAATTGTTATCAAAAACATAGTTTTTTAGAAAGCTAAGGGCGAAAAGCGAACTAGTGATATCGCCATAAATCAATCGTGCTGGGTCGCTCATCAGGTTATTGTTGGCTAAAAGAATCAAAGTGATTTTCTTTTCAGGAACCTTTAAAAATAAACTTGAATATGCATCGTATTGCCCATAACCCCATAGAATTTGATGCCCTTCTAGTTTTTGACTGAAAATACCATGTCCGTAAGGTAGACCTCCTTTTAAAGGAGAAAACAAAAGCTGTTTTGATGAATCGGAAATTATAGAATTAGCATCAAGTGCCTTACTGAATTTGAGTAAGTCCCTTGCAGTAGATACCAATCCAGCCGAAGCTGACACACCATATTCAACAGGGCCTGGTTGTATATCGTTGTCGAATAGATAAGGGCGGGCGAACACAAGTTTGCTTTTTGAAACTTCCAGTGAGTCAGTAAGAAACCAGGAACTATCCATTTGAACCGATTGAAAAATAACCAACGAGATAGCATCTTGGAAGTCTTTGCCAAACGCTTTTTCTATAACAGAGGTCAAGGCCCCAAAGCGGTAGCTATAATAAAAGTCTTGTCCAGGGTTACCTTGGGAGGTATGGGTAAGAACATGTTCTATGGAAATGGAATCACTAAGTGCACTTTTTTCTAAATATTGATTTATTGGGGCTTGTAGTGAGATTTTGCCCTCTTCAACTAATTTCATCAATAAAACACCAGAAAAGATTTTGGTCAAAGAAGCGATTGGAAAAGCCGTGTTTGAAGTAACGCTGATTGAATCCTGCACATTTGCCAATCCTATATACTTTTCAAATACCACCTCCTCATCTTTTTCTATTATGGCAGCAAGACCGGGAATATGAAAGTATGATTTTAGCTCATTTAACTCTTGAGAGAATGTATGGTTTGAATTGTTTTGGGCCTTCAGCGAAAAGGAAACGCAAATAAGGAAAAAGGCAAGAATGCCAAAATATTGATTTTTCATTGGTTATTTTTTGATTGATACCCAAATATAATTACTCTTTTTAAAAGAGTTGTATGCTAGAGATGTCTGGCAGAGAGTTGGTTATCAGGAAGCGTCGAATTCCTTATTAATACTGTCAATATAGTTTAAGAGCTCCTCCCTTCCTAGTCGTTTACTGGAAGACGTGACAAAATAGGGTGGAGTTTCTTCCCAAACACCTTCCAAAAGTTTTTGAAGATAAGATTGAACATGTTTGTCAATTGCTCCGGGTTTCAGTTTATCGGCTTTTGTGAATACAATGGCAAAGGGAATACCATGGGTCCCTAACCATTCCATAAAATCCAAGTCAATAGGTTGCGGGTCATGCCTAATGTCTACAAGAACAAAGCCACAAACAAGTTGTTTTCGTTTTTCAAAGTACTCCGTTATGTATTTCTGAAAAGTCTTTTTGTCCTTTTTGGATACTCGCGCGTACCCATAACCTGGTAAATCCACCAAAAACCAATTGTTGTTGATTTTAAAATGGTTGATAAGCTGTGTTTTTCCAGGTCGACCAGAAGTCTTCGCCAAGCTTTTCCGTTCGGTAAGCATGTTTATCAAGGAAGACTTCCCCACATTGGACCTTCCGATAAAAGCGTATTCAGGAATAGGCTCTTTTGGGCACTGGGCCACATTTGAATTGGACATTACAAATTCGGCCGATGTGATTTTCATGGCTAGAAATTACGTTTGTCCAACCAGCTTTCAAGAATGGTATTGAACTCCTCTGGGTGCTCCATCATTGGGGCATGCCCGCATTTTTCAATCCAGAACAGATCAGAGTCGGGCAATAGTTCGTGGAATTCGGTAGCGACCTCTGGAGGTGTTACCGTATCGTTTTCACCCCAAATAATACAGGTTGGTGTGTGCATTTTAGGAAGGTCTTTGGACATATTGTGCCTGATGGCGCTTTTGGCAATGGCCAACGTTTTTACCAATTTCATGCGGTCATTGACCGTTGCAAAAACTTCGTCAACGATTTCTTTTGTGGCTACTTTCGGGTCATAAAAGACATCCTCAGCTTTTTGTTTGATAAAATCATAATCACCCCGTCTTGGATAACCATCGCCCATGGCTTTTTCGTAAAGGCCAGAACTTCCGGTTATCACCAAAGCTTTCACCATTTCAGGATACAACTTGGTATGGAGCAGACCAATGTGTCCACCTAAGGAATTTCCCAGTAAAATAACATCCTTTAGACCTTTGAATTCAATAAATTCCTCCAAGAACTTGGCAAAATTCTTTACGGTGGTCTTCAACATAGGCATGTCATATATGGGTAGTTCAGGTATTAAAACCTGGTATCCTTTGGATGGAAAATGTTCGGAAACCCCTTGGAAATTGCTTAATCCTCCCATAAGACCATGTAATATGATTATGGGTTTCCCTTCACCTTGTTCAATGTAGTTGAATTTGCCTTCTCGAATGATTTGGTCTTCCATCTAAAGTTAGTTGGTACTGGGACGGCAAATATAGGCAATTCATATAACACAGATTTTTTTCAATGAATCTGAAGAGCCCCTTTTTTCCGATTAAAGCGATACGGTTTGAATACACCGTTTTTTTGGTTTTAACACGAAAACCCTAACGTTCATCGATAAAAGTGGGGAATTTATTAACAAATGTGGAGTTAAGTGGATAAATGTGGAAATAAAATCTATATATTTGAGTTGTTATTACTAACCAATTGATTTCTAGTGACCCATATCATAGGACAACATGATTGTAAAGCTGATACCAAAGGAAGGGTGATTTTACCTATTTCCCTAAAGAATCAGCTTTTACCTGTACTACAGGATGGGTTTGTGATTAAGCGGTCAGTTTTTCAACAATGTTTGGAATTGTATCCCAAGAATGAATTTGATGTGCTGATGCAAAAGGTGATGAAGAAGAGCAAAATCAATAGGAAGTACGATGCCTTTGTGAGAAACTTCGTGGCAGGGATGAAAGAGGTCGTGATTGACGGAGATTCGGGAAGACTTCAGATACCAAAAAACCTCGTGGATTTTGCAGGAATTGGTAAAGAGGTGGTACTGAATGCTGTCTTTGACAAAATCGAGATTTGGGATAAGGCGAAATATGAGAAGGTCTTGGAGGAAGGTGAGAAGGATTATGCGGATTTAGCCGAAGAGATTTTTGATGACGATGACTAGTGGATACCACAATCCGGTTCTCCTGAAAGAATCAGTGGACGGATTGGCAATAAAAGAAGACGGGGTGTATGTGGATGTCACCTTTGGAGGTGGCGGACACTCTCGGGAAATATTGAGAAGGTTGGGGGGGCGTGGAAAGTTGTTTGCCTTTGATCAAGATAAAGATGCATTAGCGAACACTATAGAAGATGCTAGGTTTCAATTGATCAATCAGAACTTTCGCTACCTCAATCAATTTTTAAAGTTCTATGGCATTCGGGAAGTTGATGGAATCTTGGCAGACTTTGGGGTTTCTTCCCATCAATTTGATAAAGCGGATAGGGGATTTTCCATTCGATTTGATGCGGACTTGGATATGCGGATGAATCAAGATGATGAGTTGTCAGCTTTTAAAGTTGTGAATTCATATACTCAAGAGGAATTGGCCTCAATTTTTTTGGGTTATGGAGAGCTCCGAAATGGAAAAGCTTTGGCAAGGACCATTGTTCAGGCGCGAGAAGCTTCACCAATCAAGACAACGGAAGAGTTGAAGGCGGTTTTAAGGCATTTTCTGCCTAAGGTGAAAGAAAATAAAATCCTCGCCCAAGTATATCAAGCCATTCGTATCGAAGTGAATCAAGAAATAGAAGTGCTTAAGGAATTTCTTCTTCAGGCACCCAGTATTTTAAAAACAGAGGGCCGATTAAGCTTGATAAGCTATCATTCTTTAGAAGATAGGTTGGTGAAAAGGTTCATTAGGGACGGCAAGTTTGAAGGGGAAGCGGAAAAAGACTTTTATGGAAATGTAAATGTGCCCCTAAAAAAAGTTGGCGGTTTAATTGTCCCATCAACAGAAGAAATAGCCATAAACAATAGGTCACGAAGTGCAAAACTGCGAATTGCAGAACGGATTTAAGACCTAAATCAATTAAAGAACGAAAAATGAAAAAAGGCTTATTGGACATTTTAAAAGGAAAGTTTTTGGTTAGCGGTGATGCTCCGAAGAACTGGCTTTTCCTATTATTTGCTTCATTTTTGGCAGCATTGATGATTTCCAGTAGTCATCGTGCCGATAAAAAGGTTCATGAAATCGCCGCATTAAATGA
Source organism: Bacteroidota bacterium (assembly GCA_039184805.1). Classification (GTDB taxonomy): domain Bacteria; phylum Bacteroidota; class Bacteroidia; order Flavobacteriales; family Flavobacteriaceae; genus Flagellimonas. The sequence continues at coordinate 148,164 of JBCDAX010000002.1, forward strand.
AGAGGTTCGCAAACTCCGAAGCGAATTCGTTGAAGGCAGGTCGGCTGTACAACAAATGCGGTTGGAATCATCTATACGCCAATCCATGGCCGAAGCGGGTTTGGCCCCATCAAAAAACCCTCCCAAAAAAATAAAAGTAAAGTCCGAAGATTAATGGCCATCACCGAAAAAAATATCATGAATCGACTGTACCTAATAGCGGGTGCATTGTTCGTTTTTTCAATGGGCATTGTATTTAAGTTGGTTGATATTCAGATGGTGAAAGGCGACGATTACAAGGAGTTGGCCTTGAACAAAACTGAAAAGATGTTTACCATTGAGCCTAATCGTGGCAACTTGTATTCCCATGATGGGAGCTTGTTGGCAGCTTCAGTACCGAAATATGAAATCCGTTTTGATGCCAAGACCGTTTCCCAAGAGAATTTTCAAAAGCATGTACCAGCACTATCAGATTCGTTGGCAGGTCTTTTCAATAAACCCTCTTCATACTATCGTCAATTATTTAGAAAAGCCAGAGCCAATGGCAATCGGTACAAATTGATTGCCAGAAATGTGGATTATCTGGACTATGTGAAAATCAAACAATTTCCCCTTTTTGAGCTAGGTCCGTACAAAGGAGGTTTTATTGAGACGCACAAAGTGGTTCGTGAATACCCTCTGGGAAAAATGGCGGCGCGTAGTATTGGATATGAAAGAGTGGATGAGAACGGCTACTATACCCGGGTAGGGATGGATGGCGCTTTCGGGAAACTTTATTTGCGAGGTAAAGAAGGAAAACGCTTAAAGCAAAAAATTGCGAAAGGACAGTGGAAGCCTGTCGGTTTAGATAATATAGTCGAACCTCAGGATGGTAGGGATGTAGTTTCCACTATCGATATCAACATCCAAGATATTGCCCATTATGCCTTATTGGAGCAGCTTGAGAAATATAAAGCCGACCACGGAAGTGTTGTTGTTATGGAAACCCGAACAGGAGAAATTAAGGCAATTTCCAATCTAGGGAGAACTTCCGAAGGCAAATACTATGAAAAATTAAACTATGCCATAGGGGAATCGCATGAGCCTGGTTCTACATTCAAATTAATGTCCATGATAGCTGCTTTAGAAGATAAAGTTGTGGATACCAGCAGTGTGTTTGATACGGAAAAAGGAAGATACAGGGTGTATGATAGAGTGGTAAAAGATTCTCGCTGGGGAGGATATGGTGAAATATCATTGGCTAAAGCCTTTGCACTTTCTTCCAATACGGCCTTTGCTAAACTGATTCATGAAAATTATAAGGAAAATCCCGAGCGATTTGTAGATCGTTTGATGAACATGAATTTACAGAATGAGCTTGGATTGCCTATCGTGGGAGAAGGCAAACCAGTTCTTCGCTATCCCGGTGATAAAGGTTGGTCAGGAATATCCTTAGCCTGGATGTCCCATGGGTACGAGGTTTCCATGACGCCTTTACAGACTTTGGCATTTTATAATGCCATTGCCAATGATGGAGTGTTTATCAAGCCTAAACTGATAAAATCCGTGAAAGATGGAAATAAGGTTGTCAAGGCATTTGATAAGGAAGTTATCAATCCATCGGTTTGTTCCAAGGAAACTGTGAAAAAGGTTCAGCAGCTGCTTAAAGATGTTGTGGAAAAAGACTATGGAACCGGTCATGACCTATACTCACCAGAATTCAGTATGGCGGGAAAAACAGGTACATGTCAAAAGAATTATGTGGCCAAAGACCCAGATAAGTTGGCTTACATCTCCTCGTTTGTTGGGTATTTCCCAGCTGACAATCCTAAGTATTCCTGTATTGTGGTGATTCACGAACCGGATAAAAGTGTCGGGTATTACGGAGCAGATGTGTCGGGACCTGTTTTCAAATCCATGGCACAAAAAATTCATACGATTTCACCAGTTGTGGATGAAGTGGATGACGATATGCCCAAGTCTGAGGAATTGGAAAAGGACTATCAACAGTACTATGCAAAAGTCCGCAAGGAGTACTACCAAGTCCCCAATGTGAAGGGGATGTGCGGTATGGATGCTATTTCGTTACTGGAAAACCTTGGACTTCAAGTAGAGGTTAAAGGTAATGGAAAGGTGAAAAACCAATCGGTTAAACAAGGAACAGATTTAAAGGTTGTAACTAAAATCATATTGGAACTTTCATGATGCTGCTTAAAGACATATTATATGGAGTAAGTCTATCTGCGGTAAGTGGAACTACCAATATTATGGTGAATGACATTCATTTTGATTCCCGAAAAGTGGAAATGGATGACGTGTTCGTTGCGGTTCGCGGAACCCTTACCGATGGACATAAATACATTTCCAAGGCCGTGGAGTCTGGAGCACTTGCTGTTGTATGTGAGGAACTTCCTGAGTTGATGGTAAATGGTGTCACTTACCTGAAAGTGAACAATAGCAATAGCGCTTTAGCTATTATCGCCAGTAACTTTTACGAGAATCCATCAAAGAATTTAAAACTAGTAGGAGTAACCGGAACCAATGGTAAAACTACGGTAACGACTCTTTTGTATGATTTGTTTACGAAGGCTGGTTATAAAGTAGGTTTGCTTTCCACAATACGAGTGATGATTCATGATAAAGAACATCCCGCTACGCATACCACCCCCGATGTGCTTACTATAAATAAGTATTTGTCCCAAATGAGTGAGGAAGGGGTCGAGTTTTGTTTTATGGAGGTGAGTTCCCATGGGATTCATCAGAGAAGAACCGAAGGATTACATTTCACAGGTGCCATTTTCACCAATCTGTCCCACGATCATTTAGACTATCATAAAACTTTTGCAGAATATCGGGACACCAAAAAGAAACTTTTCGATGATCTCCCTAAGTCGGCGTTTTGTTTGAGTAACATCGATGACAAGAATGGTTTGGTGATGCTTCAGAATACAAAATCCAAAAAATTGACTTATGCTCTTAAATCCTATGCGGATTACCGGGGACAAATTTTGGAAAAGCAGTTTGATGGTCAACTTTTAAAGGTTGATGACAACGAGATTTGGACCAAACTCATAGGCGATTTTAATGCATACAATTTGTTGGCCATATATGCCACAGCTTGTGAACTGGGATTGGATAAAATTGAAATTCTTCGCTTGATAAGTGAGTTGGAGACAGTAGATGGGCGATTCCAATACTTTATCTCAAAAGACAAAATAAAGGCTATTGTCGATTATGCCCATACACCGGATGCGCTGAAAAATGTGTTGATTACCATCAATGCATTAAGAACTGGAAATGAAAACGTCATCACCGTTGTGGGGTGTGGTGGTGACCGTGATAAGTCGAAGCGTCCGGTTATGGGTCATATCGCCTCAGAAATGAGTGACCAAGCCATTTTTACTTCTGACAATCCCAGAGGTGAGCCACCTATGGAGATTATCAAAGAAATGGAAAACGGAGTGGAGCCCCAGAACACCAAAAAAATACTCTCCATTGAAGACAGGGGACAAGCCATTAAGGCTGCGTGCAAGTTGGCCTCAAGCAATGATATCATCTTGGTTGCCGGTAAGGGACATGAAACCTATCAGGAAACCAATGGGGTAAGAACAGATTTTGACGATTACAAGGAACTACAACAGGCTTTGGAAAGCTTGAATAAATAATAGGATGCTATACTATTTGTTTGAATACTTAGAAAAACAATATCAACTGCCCGGAGCAGGATTGTTTCAATTTTTGACCTTCCGTTCTGCAATGGCTGTCCTGTTATCGCTTTTAATAGCCATGATTTATGGAAAGCGTATTATCCTTTTCCTTCAAGCAAAGCAAATAGGAGAAAGTATTCGGGATTTGGGACTTGAAGGACAGCAGCAAAAGGCTGGGACGCCAACCATGGGGGGTCTTATCATTATCATGTCCACCTTGCTCCCAGTGATTTTGTTTGCTGATATAAAAAATATCTATGTCATCCTTTTGATTATCACCACGGTCTGGATGGGCATCATTGGATTCATTGACGATTACATCAAAATCTTTAAAAAGAACAAAAAGGGATTAAAAGGCCGATTCAAGGTGATGGGTCAAGTAGGTTTGGGCCTTATAGTAGGCGCCGTGCTCTATTTCCATCCTGCGGTTACTATCAAAGAGAAAGATTCCACAAGAATCACCGAAAATTTTAAAGTTGAGCAAGTATATGGTGAGGAGATAAAGGCGGTTCGGACCAATGTACCCTTTTTCAAGAACAACGAATTGGATTACGCAGAAATCATTACTTGGATAGGTGAAGGATTTGAGGACTATGCTTGGCTCATTTTCATTCCGGTGGTCATCATCATTGTGACAGCAGTTTCCAATGGAGCCAATCTAACGGATGGGATAGATGGTTTGGCGGCAGGTTCTTCAGCCATTATTGTCCTAACGCTCGGCATTTTTGCTTGGGTATCCGGTAATATAGAGTTCTCAGATTACTTGGACATTTTCTATCTGCCTAGGGTTGGGGAGTTGGTGGTCTTCATTGCCGCTTTTGTAGGAGCCTTAGTTGGATTCCTTTGGTATAATGCATATCCAGCCCAGGTTTTTATGGGTGATACAGGTAGCCTGACTATTGGAGGTGTTATCGCAGTAATTGCCATTATAGTAAGGAAAGAGTTGCTTATACCGCTGCTATGCGGAATCTTCTTCGCTGAAACGGTTTCCGTAATGTTGCAGGTAAGCTATTTCAAAAGGACTAAAAAGAAATATGGTGAAGGAAAGCGTCTGTTTTTAATGGCACCCTTGCATCACCACTATCAGAAGAAATTATATCACGAGAGCAAAATAGTCACACGATTTTGGATTATAGGGATTCTATTGGCCATTATCAGCATAGTGACCTTAAAGGTGAGGTAAATGAAACGTTTGGTGGTTCTTGGAGGTGGAGAAAGTGGAGTGGGAACTGCCATCTTAGGAAAAAAAGAAGGGTATCAAGTCTTTGTTTCGGACAAAGGGGAGATACAACCAAAATATAAAGAAGTTCTTAAACATTTTGAGATTGAATGGGAGTCAGGAAAGCACTCGGAAGGAAGGATTCTGAAGGCTGATGTGGTAATGAAAAGCCCAGGGATTCCAGATAAAGTGCCTTTGGTGAAGCAATTGAGGGAAAAAGGGATTCCAGTAATTTCCGAAATGGAGTTTGCTTCTCAATTTTCTGAGGCAACTGTTATTGGAATTACTGGAAGCAATGGAAAGACCACAACAACCATGCTGACGCATCATTTGCTGAAAAATGGAGGATTGAATGCAGGGTTGGCAGGCAATATCGGCGATAGCTATGCTAAAATGGTGGCAGAACAAGATTATGACCTATTTGCCTTGGAGATTAGCAGTTTTCAGTTGGATGGTATTGAAGAGTTCAGACCACACATTGCTATTCTAACCAATATCACTCCTGACCATTTGGACCGATATGAGTATCAGTTTGAAAAATACATCGCTTCGAAGTTTCGAATAACGATGAATCAAACTAAAGATGATTTTTTCATTTATGATGCAGATGACCCAGTGATACGCGAAGGACTCCAAAAATTCCCAATTCAATCCAAATTAGTGCCCTACTCCATTAAGGAAAAACTAAAAATGGGGGCTTGGCTGGAACACGATACGATTAAAATGAATATTGAACATAAAACCTTGGAAATGAGTACAGATATTTTGGCCTTGGAAGGTCAACACAACCTAAAGAACACAATGGCTGCAAGCCTAGCCGCGCTTTTGGTCAATGTTAGGAAGGAAACCATTCGTCAAAGTATCCAGACATTTCAGGGGGTGCCTCATCGTTTGGAAAAAGTATTGAAAATCAACCATGTGGAGTACATCAATGATTCCAAAGCAACCAACGTAAATGCAACCTATTACGCTTTGGAAGGCATCAAAAAACCCATCGTCTGGATTGTGGGTGGTGTGGACAAAGGGAATGATTATTCGGAATTGATGCCATTGGTACGTGAAAAAGTAAAAGCCATTATCTGTTTGGGAATGGATAACTCCAGAATAAAGGATGCATTTGGTAATGTGATTGAATTAATGGTAGAGACCTATTCCATGCAAGAGGCGGTAAAGGTGGCCTATAAAATTGGGGAAAGAGGAGATAGCGTGTTGCTCTCTCCCGCTTGTGCAAGTTTTGACCTGTTTGAGAACTACGAAGACCGTGGAAATCAATTCAAAGAAGAAATAAAGAGATTATAAGATGTTGGCATTGCTGAAAAATTTGAAAGGAGATAAAGCCATTTGGGGTGTAGTTGCCCTGTTGGCCCTCTTCTCATTTTTGCCAGTTTATAGCGCTAGTACCAATTTGGTGTATGTCAATGATGATGGAACTACTTTGGGGCATCTGGTAAAGCACGGTGTTCTTTTGTTTTTGGGCTTTGGAATAATCTATGCGGTACATCGCATTCCAACCCATTACTTTAAGGGCCTTTCCATAATTGCCTTGCCCATTGTGTTGATATTGTTAGCCTATACGCTAACCGTAGAGACCAGAATAGGTGGGGTAACCGCAAACAGATGGATAAAGATTCCCTTTGTTGGAGTCAATTTTCAGACGTCCACATTGGCTTCAGTGGTTTTGATGATATGGATTGCTCGGTACTTGACCAAGATAAAGGATACGCAAATCACATTTAAAGAAAGCATTTTACCCCTTTGGCTACCAACGGCTTTGGTGGTTTTGCTGATTTTACCTGAGAATTTTTCAACCGCGGCCATTATCAGTTTTCTGGTTTTGATATTATGCTTTCTAGGAGGTTACCCATTAAAATATCTGTTTTCTATGATAGGGGTTGGATTGGTTTTGGGAGGCATGTTTCTTTTCGTGCTTTTCAAAGCACCAGAAGTGCTTCCGCAACGCGCAGGTACATGGAAATCGAGAATAGAAACCTTTTGGAGTCCCGAGAAAGCAGATAGTGATGATTTACATCAACTTACTTTGGCGAAGATTGCAGTTGCCGAAGGTGGATTAGTCGGAAAGGGAGCAGGGAAAAGTGTTATTAAAAATATGCTTTCACAAAGCACTTCGGATTTCATTTTTGCCATCATTATTGAAGAATATGGTTTGTTGGGTGGAGGAGCCCTGATGTTTTTCTATTTGTTGTTACTGTTCCGGATTGTGGTTGTGGCGAATTCGGCCAAGACTATTTTCTCAAAATTACTGGTTATAGGAGTTGGATTGCCCATCGTATTCCAAGCCTTTATCAATATGGCTGTGGTGGTTCAATTGTTTCCGGTCACGGGACAACCTCTTCCTTTAATAAGTATGGGAGGAACGTCTATTTGGATGACCTGCATGGCGATTGGAATAGTGCTGAGCGCGAGCAACAAGGCAGAAAATATGGAAGAGGAATCCTATGATGTGGATGAAAGTAACCCTTTGGAAGTATTAAGTGGGCAATTATAGATTCATACTTTCTGGTGGGGGAACAGGGGGACATATTTATCCGGCCATTGCAATAGCAAATGAGCTAAAGCGAAGACATCCACAGGCAGAGTTTTTGTTTGTAGGGGCGAAGGATAAAATGGAGATGGAAAAAGTGCCGAAGGCAGGCTATAAAATAGAAGGCCTCTGGATAAGTGGATTGCAAAGAAAAATAACGTGGAAAAATGTGATGTTTCCACTGAAACTGATAACAAGTTTGATTAAAGCTGGTAACATACTCAAGAAGTTTAATCCCGATGTGGCTATAGGCACGGGCGGTTTTGCTAGCGGACCCTTGTTAAAAAGGGCAGCTCAAAAAAAGGTTCCTTACGTGCTTCAAGAGCAAAATTCATATGCAGGTATTACCAACAAACTATTGGCTGAAAAAGCAAACTGCATTTGTGTGGCCTATGATAATATGGAGAGATTCTTTCCAAAGGAGAAAATTGTGAAAACCGGAAATCCGGTTCGAGCCGATTTAGTGAGTATAGAAACGGATAAACAAAAGGCCCTTTCCTTCTTTGAGCTAGATGCAAACAACAAGACGGTTTTGGTTTTAGGAGGAAGTTTGGGCGCACGCAGAGTGAATCAACTTATTGAAAGCAAACTAGGACTTTTTGAAAATCAAGAAGTTCAATTGCTATGGCAATGTGGAAAACTGTACTTAAAGGATTATGAAAAATATGAATCTGAAACCGTAAAAGTAAAAGCCTTCGTAAACAGAATGGATTTGGCTTACGCGGCTGCAGATTTCATTATTTCAAGAGCTGGCGCGGGTTCAGTTTCTGAGTTGTGCTTGGTAGGTAAGCCAGTTTTGTTCATTCCATCCCCCAATGTGGCTGAGGACCATCAAACCAAAAACGCCAAAGCATTGGAAGTTGAAAATGCCGCATTGGTGCTCAAAGAAAATGAGCTAGAGGAAAAATTTGACTCTGTTTTTTCACGGCTTTTGGATTCGGAGGAAGAGCAAAAGAATCTGGGGACGAACATAAAAAAAATGGCTTTGCCAAAGGCCACGGAACACATTGTGGACGAAATAGAAAAATTATTGAAATGAACTTAAGGGATATACATAACGTCTTTTTTATCGGTATAGGCGGTATCGGTATGTCCGCTTTGGCACGTTATTTCAACTATGTTGGTAAAGAAGTTGTGGGATATGATAAAGTAGAATCTCCAATCACCAAAGAACTTCAAAGAAATGGAATTTCCGTTCATTTTGAAGATAGTCTGGACTTGATTCCATTATTTTTTCAATCAAAGGAAAATACGCTAATAGTGTATACACCGGCGGTTCCTGAAACCCACTCTCAACTTCAATATTTCAGAGGAAAAGGATATGAGATTAAAAAACGAGCGGAGGTCTTGGGTATCATTACCAGAGACACCTTTTGCTTTGCTGTGGCTGGGACCCATGGAAAGACAACGACCTCTTGTATTTTGGCTCATTTGCTTCACGAATGCGGAATGCCCATCACGGCATTTTTAGGAGGGATTTCGGAAAATTTCAATAGCAACTTTTTGTTGAAGGGAACAGAGTATTCCGTTGTTGAGGCGGATGAATTCGACCGTTCATTTTTGCATCTATCGCCTGATGTGGCTTGTATTACCTCAATGGATGCAGACCATTTGGATATTTATGGAAATCCTGATGAGTTGAAAAAAACGTTTGGGGATTTTTCAAATAAAATAAAACCAGAAGGTGTCCTTTTTATAAGAAATGGCTTGCCTCTGGAAGGTGTGACTTTCGGAATTGAAGATGATTCCGATTATCGCATAGAAAATATCACAATTGAACATGGAACCTACATTTTTGATTTGATCTCGCCCAAAGGAAGATTGGAAAAAACCCGTTTCAATCAACCTGGACGGCACAATTTGCTCAATGGATTAGTTGCCTTCGCGATGGCGGTGCATGCGGGCTGTCCGCTGCACCGTTTAGCAGGGGCTATGGAAACCTTTAAAGGGGTAGAGCGAAGATTCTCGTATCAAATCAAGGAAGAAGATTTGGTTTTCATAGACGATTATGCACACCATCCCACCGAGATTAATGCTGTTTTTGAAGCTATCCGTGAGATGTATCCTAGTGAAGAAGTGACCGCAGTTTTTCAGCCGCATTTGTTTTCCAGAACACAGGATTTTGCAGATGACTTTGCCCGTACTCTTGAAAAGTTTACGGTGGTGCTGCTTTTGGACATATACCCGGCCCGCGAAGAACCTATTGAAGGAGTGACTTCCGAATGGCTGTTGGAAAAGATTAAAAACCCGAATAAAAAATTAGTGGATAAATCCAATCTAATTGAAGAATTGAAGAAGACAAAAACCAAGATTTTGGTCACTATGGGAGCTGGTGACATTGGTCTGGAAGTATCTAAAATAAAAGAAGAATTGGCATATGCGAGTTAATTGGGACACACTAAAACTATCCATTTTAATCCTATCCGTTATCGGCCTATATGGTTTTTCGGATTATAGGAGCAATCAAAGAGAGGTAGAAGAAATTTCCATCAACTTTCTGGGAGACAGTAACTTATTTGTTGATGAGGCCTCAGTTAATAAATTGTTAATACAAAATTACGGAAGCGTCAAAAATAGGACTAAAGAACAATTAGTTTTGAATACCATAGAGAAGGTAATTCAATCCAACGATATGGTAAAAAAGGCCCAAATCTATTTCACGGTAGATGGCAAGCTTGTTTCTAAAATTGTTCAGCGAAAACCCATTGGAAGAATAGAAGGCGCATCAAAATTTTATTTGGATGACGTTGGAAAACGTATGCCGTTGTCAAAGCATCATTCCGCACGTGTTCCCATTATTACGGGGAAAATCACGGGGAAGACTTTGGAGGATGCCTATACGATTCTAAACTATATCAACGCAGATGACTTTCTTAGAAAAAATGTGATTGGTATCCATGTTGAAGAAGAAGGAAACTATCAACTCAGGTTCAGAATGGAAAATTTTGTGGTTAATCTGGGCGGAGTAGATAATCTAAATGAAAAGTTTAAAAATTTCATGGCTTTCTATGCAAAAGCGACCAAGGATAACTCTTTGGAAAAATACGCAGTAGTAAGCCTCGAATTCAACAATCAAGTGGTTTGCACCAAAATTTAAAGTATGGAACAGGGTAATTATTCAGTTGGATTGGACATTGGAACTACCAAAATTGTGGCAATTATTGGTAAGGAAAATGAATACGGTAAAATCGAAGTTCTAGGAACGGGGAAATCAAAAAGTTTGGGGGTTCATCGGGGTGTGGTGAACAATATCACTCAAACCATTTCCTCTATTCAACAGGCAGTGGAGCAGGCTGAACTCAATGCTGGACTAAAAATTGGGTCTGTTGTAGTGGGTATCGCCGGTCAACATATTCGAAGTCTCCAACATAGCGATTATATCACTAGGGCGAACTCTGAAGAAGTAATAGGGGATGATGATTTGGACAAGCTGTGCAATCAAGTATACAAGTTGGTCATGCTACCTGGTGAGGAAATCATCCATGTGCTTCCACAAGAATATAAAGTAGACGGTCAATCTGAAATCAAGGAACCAAGAGGAATGTATGGTGGAAGATTGGAGGCCAACTTCCATGTGGTTGTTGGGCAGGTTTCTTCTATTAAGAATATAGGTAGATGTATTAAAAGTGCAGGTTTGGATTTAGGTAATATTACCTTAGAGCCATTAGCCTCCTCTGATGCAGTTTTAAGTCAAGAAGAAAAGGAAGCAGGGGTTGCACTTATCGATATAGGAGGTGGAACCACCGATTTAGCCATTTTTAAAGATGGCATCATACGACATACAGCAGTAATTCCTTTTGGTGGAAATGTGATTACCGAAGATATCAAGGAAGGCTGTTCCATCATCGAAAAGCAAGCTGAGTTGCTGAAGATGAAATTTGGTTCTGCTTGGCCGGGAGAGAACAAGGATAATGAAATAGTTTCCATTCCTGGTTTACGAGGTCGTGAACCGAAAGAAATCACATTGAAAAACCTATCAAAGATAATCCATGCTCGAGTTGTGGAGATTATTGAGCAGGTGTATGTGGAAATCAAAAACTACGGTCACGAAGAACAAAAGAAAAAACTAATTGCTGGAATTGTGTTAACGGGTGGCGGAAGCCAGTTAAAACATCTAAAGCAATTGGTGGAATACATTACTGGGATGGATACCCGTATCGGATATCCCAACGAGCACCTAGCTGGAGATTCCGATGAGGAAATTGCCAGTCCTTTGTATGCTACGGCTGTAGGATTGTTGATGAATGCCATTGAAAGCCAAAAAAGAAATATGGCAAGCATGGATGAATCCATGGAAGAAGAACAAGTATTGGTAGAGCAAGAGGTTTCTGATGCACAAACCTCAGGTGTCTACAACAAGGAGCGCAAATCTATTTTCGATAAATGGTCGGAGAAGTTGAAGGACTTTTTGGACAACGCAGAATAATAACCCCTTTGAGCAACAAAAAATAAACAATACAAAGAACGACATGAGTAAGAGCACCGAATTTGACAACATCGCTTTTGATTTACCCAAGAACAAAAGCAACGTTATAAAAGTAATTGGAGTTGGAGGTGGTGGTAGCAATGCCATCAACCATATGTTTTTAGCCGGTATTAATGGTGTAGATTTTGTAATCTGCAATACCGATGCGCAAGCCTTACAGAACAGTTCAGTTCCCAACAAAATTCAGTTAGGTGTTTCACTCACTGAAGGACTTGGAGCAGGAGCTAACCCGGAAGTCGGAGAACAAGCTGCTTTGGAAAGCATGGAGGATATCAAGGCCATGTTGGAAAGCACAACAAAAATGGCATTTATTACTGCTGGTATGGGTGGCGGAACAGGTACTGGCGCGGCTCCGGTTATTGCCAAACTTGCTCGTGAGATGGATATTCTGACCGTAGGTATCGTCACCATTCCTTTTCAGTTTGAGGGTGCCATGCGAAACAAACAGGCACAGTTGGGGATAGAAAAACTGCGCTCCAATGTGGATTCTTTGATAGTTATTAATAACAATAAGCTAAGGGAAGTTTACGGAAATCTTGGGTTTAAAGCAGGTTTTTCCAAGGCAGATGAAGTTTTAGCCACTGCAGCTCGGGGTATTGCTGAAGTAATTACGCATCACTATACCCAAAATATTGACTTGCGCGATGCCAAAACGGTTTTGTCTGATAGTGGAACGGCTATTATGGGTTCTGCAACGGCTTCGGGTTCAGCAAGAGCAGGAGAGGCCATTATGAAGGCGTTGGATTCTCCCTTGTTAAATGATAATAAAATCAATGGCGCTAAAAATGTGTTGTTGCTTATTGTATCTGGCACACAGGAAATTACCATTGATGAGATAGGTGAAATCAATGATTACATTCAGATTGAGGCAGGTCATGGAGCCAATATCATCATGGGTGTTGGAGAAGATAATGATTTGGGTGATGCCATTGCAGTTACTGTAATTGCTACGGGATTTCATGCTGACCAACAGGATGAAATTGTGAATACAGAAACCAAAAAAGTATTCTATACTCTGGAAGATGAGCAAACTGCAGAACAAGAACTTACTACCCAATCCACCTCAGTACAGGACATTCGGGTTGAAGCAGAAGTCGTGGAACCTACGCCTGTAGTACGCCATACTTTGGAGATGGAGGAAGATATTGTGGAGGAGCTAAAGCAGGAATCTCAGTCTTTGGATTTAATCCCAACCACAAAGTACCTCAGAAATTTCAATGTGTTTTATGAAGAAGTAGTACCCGAAAATGTGGAAGACGAATTCGTTATTATCGAGGCCAAAAACATTTTGAATAATATTGAGGTGGTAGACCCAGAAGTAGTATCACCGACGAAAGAGGAAGACCAATTTGCCCTTACGTTTGATATGCCCATCAATGAGCCAGTGAAGGAAGAATCCAACAACACCATAGTCTTTGATTTGGATAATGATGTGAAGGATATCGAAGTAAACGAATATGTGGAGGTGAGTCCTGTGTTAGAATTCAAAAAAGAAGGAGAGACGCGATATAACTTGGAAGAGTATATGGAGTTAGAAACCCAGTTGACAGGAGCTAAATCGGTTGCCGAAACCCATGAGCCCAAATTAGTAGATAATGAATTGGTACTTGAAAAGAAGACACTTGAGGTAGAGGGGAAGCCAGAAAATGAAAATATGCCTCAGAACAGCAAGGACCCCATGAACAGTTCCATTAATGACCTACTCAAGGAACGCGCTGATGAGCGAAGAAAAAAGCTCAAGAATTTCAACTATAAATTTCAGAACAATCGAAATAGCATAGATGAAATTGAAAAACAACCCGCCTATAAAAGACAAGGGGTTGATTTGAATGACACACCTACGGAACAGAAAGTTTCCAGGACCACCTTGAGTGAGGATAGCAATGACGAAATGCAATTGCGCTCCAACAACTCATTCTTGCACGATAATGTTGATTAGTAGTGTTTAAAAAGCATCCATTTTATATGGAAAGCTTAAACCCGGAAGTTGTGAAACTTTCGGGTTTATTTTTTTATCTTCGCAGCCCAAAATGGATAAGAATGAGTTTGCAGGAACAAGTCATGACGGAAATGAAAGCAGCAATGAAAGCCAAGAATACGGTAGCTTTGGAGGCTTTGCGTGCCATTAAATCGGCTTTGTTGTTAGCGAGTACTGAGAAAGGTGCCTCTGATGGGTTATCTGAGGCTGATGAAATCAAATTGGTACAAAAACTGGTTAAGCAGCGGAAGGATAGTGCGACTATTTTTACCGAACAAGGAAGAGAGGACTTAGCAGAACCAGAATTAGCACAAGCAGCCATAATTGAGAAGTTTTTACCTGAGCAATTAAGCGAAGCGGATATTGAAAAAGCTGTGGTGAAAGCTATAGATTCCATTGGTGCATCAGGAATGCAAGATATGGGCAAAGTAATGGGAATAGTTTCCAAAGAATTGGCTGGTCAAGCCGATGGAAAAACAATTTCCACTATAGTAAAGGCAAAACTAAGTTCATAATATAATTGGCCCAGTAGTTCAACTGGATAGAATATCAGATTTCGGCTCTGAGGGTTGGGGGTTCGAATCCTCCCTGGGTCACTTAAACCTTTCAATTAAATTCAAAAAGTCTGTAAATCAATAGTTTACAGACTTTTTAATTTTTACAAATATCATTTGATATCATATAAAATCACCCTATCCGGTGAGTAATTCGGTGCGTAATTTTTGTATTCGCAAAAACGTTCCTGTTTATATGTTAAAAAATTGAAGTTCAGTTTTTTAAGCAGAAAGTTGGTTGAAATTAATTAACGAAAAGCATAACAAAAATGAACGATTCCTTCTCCATTTTGTTCTACATTAGGAAAAACCATCCAGATAAAAACGGTAAATGTACCATCTACCTGCGTATCACGGTCAATGGAAAACGGGCAGAGACAAGCGTTCACCGCAAGGTCAAAGTAGAGGATTGGAACACTGGTTCTGGACGCGCCAAAAACTCAAAAGCATCCAATCGGGTACTAAACAGGTTCCTGGAAGATGTCCGTGCTAGGCTTTTTCAGATTCAGGGAAAGTTTGTCGCCGACTGTCGACTATACGACGCCCAAATGCTAAAGGACACTTTTCTTGGCAAAAATACACGGCTCAAAACCCTCCTCAATATCTATGACGACCATAACAAAGAGATTTCCGAACTGGTTGGCAGGGAGTTCTCGTCCGGCGCGTACCAAAGACACCTGAGAACCGCAAGACATCTAAAATCTTTTATTACTAAGGAGTACGGTTTTGAGGATATCAATGTCAAAGAAGTAGACCTGAATTTCATCAAACGTTTTGAGCATTTCCTAAAGACCAACTTAAAATCATGTGGACAGAACACGGTCACCAAATATGTCACCAATCTAAAAAAGATCATGCGCATCTGTTATGCCAACGACTGGATCAGCAAAGACCCCTTTTACCATTGGAAGGCAAAATGGAAGAAAGTGGAAAGGGACATACTCAATGAAAGGGAGCTCAAAACACTCATGGAGACCGAAATGCCAAATCAACGATTGGAACAGGTCAGGGACCTTTTTATTTTCTGTTGCTTCACTGGGCTGTCCTATATCGATGTGGAAAAGCTGTCCAACGACCATATCGTACTGGATATGAAAGGGGATAAATGGATAAAGATACATCGTTCAAAAACCGATGTCAAAAGTAGTGTTCCTTTACTACGGGCTGCTGAAAGAATACTTTGGAAATATAGTTCCGATTCCAACTCTGGTAGCGAAAGGCTACTACCGGTAATAAGCAACCAAAAACTCAACCTCTACCTTAAAGAAGTGGCAACGGTCTGTAATATTACAAAAAAACTCACCTTTCATCTTTCCCGACATACCTTCGCGACCACTGTCACTTTGGCCAATGGGGTTCCTTTAGAATCGGTCAGCAAGATGCTTGGGCATTCATCTTTGAAAACAACACAGATTTATGCTAAAGTCATCGACAGAAAGCTAATGGAGGATATGGAAGTTGTCAAAGCTAAATTCAAATTGGGTTCTTGATTTGAGTACAACATAAGCGAGCGAAACAAGGTTTCGTGCTACAAGTCCCAAATCCTTACCCCAAAACTTTGCGCTCGGATCCTGTCCGATTTTTGTAGTGTTCCGACAGATAAGCGTAAAGCAAAAATCGGATAGGGCGCACCTACTCAATGCTGCTATCAATAATCACTCACCTGAAACGATTTTACCTGCCATTCTCTTATACCTTGCAAGTTCGCTTCTGGAAATCTCAAGTTTTAGGTAAGGCTTGCCGAACCTGCTCTTTACCAAACGGGCTTTGCCCAATACATATTGAAAATCTTGGGACAGCCCTTTCATTTCATCTTGTAAACGTTCATACCGAATTTTGGGCACTGTAGTATCGATTTCCTTTTGAGATGGTTTCAGTTTTTCTATAAACTTCTTTTCCCTTCTCGCTGGTTCTCGCTGTTTGAGGTTTTCCCCAAAAAGGGAAAGCAGCATGATATTACTCGGTTTGGTCTGCGTAATCTCAATATCTCGAAGAATTGCAATATTGGCCTCGGTGCGTTTTCTGTTCTTTCGGATTTCCTCCAAGATACTGTCCACAAAACGGTCATTGGGCTTAAAGCCGTGCCACTCAAAAAAATCAATCATTTTCTCCAAGGCTTCGGATTGCGAACCTGCTACCTTTTTAGCGAATGAACGGAACCGTTTTACCACGGATGCCTTTAAGTTCAAAGCCAGGTATTTGTATTCATATTTCCCCTTTACAACCATTTTTCAACAAACTTTTTCTGTGTTAATGGGGCGTTTAGGATGTTTTTCAACAAACTTTGGGTTTGACCCGAATTCAAAAACCCCAAATAACCCCCTAATAGTCAATCATTTGCGAAGCAAATCGCCAACGTAGCGCCGCTTTAGCGCGTTACCCTCTTGCTATTCCTCTTCCCCACAAGTAGGGACTTCAGAATACCATTACTTTTAAGGTAATGGCCTTTACTATATTTCGCAGGGATTTTCTAGATTTTAAGAAGTGGTAAATGGAAAAACCAAGGATATTTTAACGAAAGTTTTGAATTCCTGAAAGATGCATAAAGATTGGTTGGGTCAATAGCTAAAGACCAGAAGTATAACAAGACGGTAATCATTTGTTTATCCACTTAATTTTTTAAAAATGTTCGTTTTTCGGAACCAAAATAATCTATCGATTTGTTAATGAAATTTCAGGATTCCTTTAAAACAGGAGCGTTGAAAATTAAATTTTAAAGTTTGAACTTAAAGGAATCTTACACTCGTTGAAGAAAGGCAAGAGTATTTCACAGAAGTAATAAATGGAAGAATTGACTTTAAGTCACTTTTCTTATGCTCTTTCAAGTTGAACATAAATTGTTCTTAATCAAGGGGATGAGATGTTTTTACAAAACTAAAACCAATATGTCAGCTTTATAACTAAACTCTTATTTCTTGGACTGAAATTATCCATCGTGTTATAGTTGTCGGTGTATATAAGAAACAAATCTGACATAGGTAAATAACGCCATTGAAATCTTGTGAAAATACCAAAGTTGTCGGTTTGAGTGTTGTATTGGGTAACATTGGTCAGGAACATATTGTTTGAAAAACTAACACTTCCATTGAATCGAAGTAAATGAGTTTCTCTTTTTCCGAAATTGTCGGGTAGTCTAACGTTATTATAGTTAGAGGAAACACCAAAATTACCCATGGTTGAAACCGCAATTTTGCATTTGCGAGCAGATTCAAACGATTACCATTATAAAAGTCTCCATAACTGGCCCTAAAGTCACTGCTAAATAGCTTTCTATTGTCTGTTCCATACTCTAGACCAAATTGGGTGAAATTATAATTTACTACCTGTAAGGGTGTGAAATTCCCTAGAAAACTCGTTGGAAGAGGTAAGTTTAATTGACGATATCTAATGTCAACTGTCAAAAACGAGGTGTTCTTGAATCTAAAATCATATGCCAAATTATTTTCTGTTTCATTAAAGGTTAGATTGTGATTCCAATGAATTATATGCCAGGTTCTTACTCCATGCCAATTAAAAATGCTTTTCTCATTTTCGGGATAAAACAAGTATCTAAATAATGGATTGAATTTCGTAAAGCCAATGCGAACAACTTCTCCAGTTTCGGCATTAAAGTTTCAAGTATCGGATTGATGCCAACCTCGGTAATATAGTTTTCACCAACCACATCCAAGGTCCAACCTGTTCTAATTCTACGAGTATTGAAGTTCCCACTAAAACCATAATACAAGTTGTTATCTAGATTTTCATCGTTTTGGGAAGTGTGAATTCTAAAAGTATTGTTTAGTTTACCGCCTTTTCCTACATATGCAAATTCCAGACCTAGGTTTCGTGAATAAGAATCTTTAAAAGTACCATTTTCTGTCCTATCGATGGCAATTGTTTTAATTATTGATTTGTCAAGTATTTGCTAATGATTAGTCCATAAGCTTTTGTTATACTATCCAGCGGTAAATGGGATTTCTATTATACTCTAAAGTCAATTGTTTACAAAAAGTCTAGCAATTTGTATGGTCTCTTTTTGAAGTTTATCGCCTAATGTATTACTAATCAAAACAACCACTACTTTATCATCTGGATACATGTAAACAGTAGACCTACCACCAGGGCCAGCACCATTCGACAACATCGAAGTCCGTCCATTTCTCGTATTTGTGCCTATTCCCATGTTTGAAGTATAGATCATCTCTCCATTGTTGGGTTTCACTTGCCGTTTTGAATATTCGTAAGTTTCTTCATTAATAATTCTCTTCGACATATAGGCCTCCAGACTTTAGCAACCGCGTGGGCAGAAGCATTAAAACCGCCTCCTCCGAACTTACAACTATTGTTCACTGGTCTAGTTTTTACAATTTTTCCATTTTCTATGTCATAAAAAGAAGTAATATTTTCGGGATAGGTTTCTATAGGGCCATCTAACTGGATTCTTTTTGCCTCGCTCGGAACGAATATTTTTTCTTCCATTAGCTCTGTAAAAGGTTTTTTCCCAACTTTCTCAAGAATAGCACTTAAAAGAACATACCCAAAACTTGTATACGACACTTGCTCACCAGGATTAAAGAGTAAAGAATCCTTGACAAAGACATCTAAGGCTTCCAGAGGTGTTTTACATCTGAATTGACTTATCGAATCCCACTCTTTCCAACCATTTTTATAGTGCCGAATCCCCGAAATATGCGCCAGCAAATGCTTAGAGGTAATCTGATGGAGGTGCTTGGGTAAGCCCGGTAGTATACTCCCTATCTCTTTATCAATATTTAACTTCTGTTCTTCAACCATTTTCATGGCCAATAAACCTGCCAAAGGTTTTGAGATGCTATATATTCTGAACAAGGTATTCGCATCTGGCACCTCATTAGTCTCCATATTTTTATATCCAAAACCTTGGGCTAATAAAGTTTTGCCCTTGACCATAATTGCGGCGCTAAGGCCAACATGATTATTTCTGTGAACAATTGAATCTAGAATGGCTTTGGCCATTTCAATTTTATCATCAGAATCGTTCTGGGCAAACGCCATTAGGACAATAAAAAAACAAACTATACTACTTTTACGTTTCATCGTTGTTTCTGTTTTTTTTAATATTCTTGTTTACTCCAAGCAAATTCCCTTATGTTACAGGATTAAGATAAGCGTGACCTTTCAGGCAAAAGCTCTGAACATTTTTATTAATCATTTTATTGAAATCGGTAAGCAATCCCTAGGTGGAATACCTTGTACATATTAGTTACATTTCTCCGAAATCTTTTGTTCATTCTGTCTGTAAGTTCTTGTTGGGCGACTTCAGATAAAGAGGCAGCTCCAAAAAACTCGTATTGAGGTTCTGGATATTGACCCCATGCAGGAGTCCATTCAAACCCCGTTGAAAACCCATTTTTAAAATTATACTGATACCCTATGCCAAGTGCTACTCCCCAACCAGCTGGCCTTGTTTGTTGAATCTCTAGGTTTCCAGAATAGTTCTCATTTGAGATTTCTCGATTTCTTGAATCGAATAACATGGTTTCGGTATCTTTTCCATTGTAAACAAATCCTCCTGAGAGATAAGGTCCGTATTTTATTGGGGTGTATCTAACTTGTGCCAAAAAACGCTGGGCCACAGATTCCGATGAACTCAGTAGTCCATCTAATCTAGATGATTTAGCGTTAAATGATGAGTCATCTCGTTCGATTCTATCTTTTACTTGATAAATCAAACCTGCATATATCTTATCGGTAAAATGATATCCTACAGCGATGCTCGGTTTAAAACTACCTCCGGTTGGAAGCTCTCCCAATCCAAGTCCAATTTGCCAGAGATTTTCAATAAGTCCGTTATTATTTTGCCCTTTAACCATGCTTGGACCAAATAAACAGGAGATTATTATAAGAGTTTGAATCAGTTTCATTGTGTTGTATATGGAATAGAGTTTTATTAATTGGAATTTGAGGACTTTTGTATGTAATTCAAATTGTCATTATGTGGGCATTGATGAAGGTTGTATCATTAAATGTTGTCGATTCATTTTTCCGAATCTTCTTTTGTAACTGAAATTTTCCGTTTTCTTTTAACTTGAACTCTTCTACGCAACCTGTAAGGTTAACTTAAATGAGCATATCTATGGTCATCTACAGACTTTTGGAGTGAACGTTTTGATTTAAATTCTGATGGGGAGGTTCCCTCAAATTTTTTGAAGGCTTTATAAAAGGATATTCTATTATTAAAACCGGATTGAAATGCCACATCAGTAACTGAAACATCCCTGGTACGAGATGACAGCAACTCTTTTGCTACACCGATTCTATAGTAATTAATAAACTCAAAAAAATTCATTGAGAAATGTTCGTTGATAATTTGCGAAGCATGATTTCTAGAGACATCCAACATTTTAGCCAATTCGTCAAGTCTTATTTCTGGATTCAAAAAAGGCTTTTCTGATTTCATGAGTACCTCAAGCTTTTCTTTCATTTCCAAGGAAAATTCCTTTGTAAGTCCGCTCTTGCCATATTTCACAATAGTTACTAACTTTTTATTGGATGTTCTTAGATGAAAAACAGATGGGTGAATAAAGGCAAAGTAGAGAACGGTACCAATCAAATCAACTAAGACCACAGGAATAAAGTAATCAAAGCTATAACCGGAAAAATTAGGTTTCAAATAGGTTACTGAACAAAAAACAACATGTGCAAGGGTGAAAAGGAAAAAACCTCTAGATATATATTTAATCCAAATCTTCATTTCAAAATCCCCTTGATAAGCTTTTCTAAATCCAATAAGATTTAGAATGCCATAACTAAAAAGTACTGTTGTTATAATCAAATAATTCCATTTAGAATTGATTGTGTAATCAACATATTGACCGTTAAGCAATACTTCTATTTTCTTTTCTGTGGACAACATGAAGAATCTTAGATACATCAAATTCAATAGAATGAAGGGGAGCAAATGAAACAAATCTTTCCAAACCAACCCTTTTCCATAACTAACCCGTCTTAAATAAAAATAGAAAAGCGGACCATACAGAGATAAAAGCAAAATGAAGGTGAAGTTCAATTGGGTGTACAAAATCAAATTAAATCGTGAAGAATATAGGACCGAATAAAAAAGGTCATATGAAAATAAGATAAGGATAAGAGCAAAAATTCTATTCGCTAGTCTGTCCCCCCTAGGGTTGACCATAAATAAGATAGAAATCAAAAGGGATTGTAAAGAGAAGAAGATAAATAGATATTCTATAAAACGCATAGTAAGTTCTTTTCAACTACAGTTATAATGCGATACTGTTGATTGATTCTATCAAATCCTCTTTTGCAACTGGAATTTTGCGTACCCGTTTGCCACAAGCATCGAAGATGGCATTGAGAACGGCTGGCGCCAATGGAGGGGTACCTGGTTCCCCAAGGCCCGATGGGCGTTCATCACTCTCTATGAATATAATTTCAATTTCGGGGAGTTCATCCATTCTAAGAACCTTATTGTCATGAAAATTGCTTCTTTGGATTGCTCCATTTTCTATTTCCACGCCCCCATATTTTACGGCGGACAAAGCCCAGATAATACTTCCTTCTATCTGTCCTCTGCCAAAATGTGGGTTAATGACCATACCACAATGTACCACTGCCGTTATCTTATCCACCGTATAACCAAGTTCTCCTTCCATAGCCACTTCTGCAATTTCCGCACATACGGTGTCTCCGAAACACATCATGGCCAACCCTTTCCCACCTCCATCCAGAGTTTCATTTGACCATAATCCATCTGCCTTGATATAGGATAGAACTTCTATCTGTCTTTCTCGTAACAGTTTTTTTCTGGCCAGCATTCGTTCAATGGCCCCCTGCGGTATTTCTTTTGGGTCTCCCCAATCCACTTCATGGCTTAACAATTCTAAACGGTAGTCTAGCGGGTCTTTTCCTAAGTAATGTGCTAATTCATCAATAAAGCATTCTTTGGATAAAGCTGCCGAATGTTCGCCAACACTACGCCAAGCTCCATATTGCAGCAACGTTGGTACTTTACTTCGGTAACATCGAATATTGGGAAAGGCATAGTAGTGATCCCACTTTGTGGACCAAACCGCATAATTAATGGTGCAGATTGCCTGATTTTCTATGGCTACAACAGATTTATCCGGTGTAATTGCCGCTTTCATGTAATTTTTGAGATATGGTTGGCAATGATCATTCTTTATCTCATCCTCTCTGGTCCATGTAAGTTTTACAGGTCTGCCAATTTTTTTAGAAATAAATGCTGCTTCTATAGAGGTATCCGCGGCATAACGTCGACCGAAAGAACCACCAGATTTTAAAACGTGAATTTTTACTTTTTCTTCAGGTATTCGTAGAGCCTTGGATACATTGTTGATTGTTTTCTCAGGGTCTTGAATACCGACCCAAATTTCACAGACATCATCCTGAAAATGCGCTGTAGCATTTAGAGGTTCCATAACGGCATGCGTCTGATATGGGGTGTTGTATTCCATTTCTAAAATCTTGTTTTCAGTATTTTGAAAACAAGGCCCAACATTGCCAAGGTCCATACTCATGAAAGCTGGAGAATCTTTCAAAGCGGCCATATCCTCATTTAAAGACTCAATACTTCTATTGGCATTTTCTCCACCATCCCATTCTACCTTAAGCCGTTTTCGTGCTTTAATAGCAATCCAAGTGGAGGAGGCCACTATTACAACCCCATCATAAACATATCCTATGATTGAATGCAGGCTATCTTTAATTTTTTGTGGTATGGCTATTGGAAATACATCTATCACGCCTTCTATTTTCCTCACCTCAGTATCATCATAGTTTTTGATTCTTCCTCCATAAATTGGACACCTTTCAATTGAAGCATACACCATCCCGGGAACATCCATATCAATGCCGTATCTCATGTTTCCGGAAACGACATCTTTGGTTATTCGGTTTTTGACCGATTTCCCGACATACACATATCCACCAGGTTTTTTTAAAACAACATTTTCAGGTATGGATATTTTCGCGGCTTCCTTTGCCAATTCCCCAAAGCCAAATGTCCGGTTCGTTACCCGATTCGTGACCTTACTATTATTCACTTCCAAAATTATTGGGTCTACACCCCATTTATTGGCTGCTGCTTGCTTTAAAAGGGCTTTTGTCGTAGCGCCGGCAGTGCGAACGGCATCCCATGTCCGAGCAATTGAACCGCTACCTCCGGTAGTGCCCATTTCCAACCAAGTATATTTTGGGTCATAGAAAGCTTGTTCTATTCTTATTTTGGACCAATCCGCATCAAGTTCATCTGCTATAATGGTCGGTATGGTAGTTCCCGTACCTTGCCCCATTTCATGTTTGGTGAGCATTATGGTAATCTCACCATTGGTATCTATGGAAATGAACTTGTTGAACTCTATATCTGTTATAAATCTATTTGATGAAATAAATTTGCCGTATGCGGGAAGGCAGATTGATACCACCAATCCACCTCCAACTTTGCTGCCAACCCTTAAAAAATCACGTCTATTCATCATGCAATCCATTGATTTTTTTTGCAGCGGATTTTATGGCGTTTTGAATTCTCGAATACGTCCCGCAACGACAAATGTTTCCTTTCATAGCTCTTTCAATTTGTTTATCAGTGGGATTGGGAATACGTTCCAAAAGGGCCGCGGCGCTCATAATCTGACCTGACTGACAATAGCCACACTGTGGTACATCTTCTTCTTCCCATGCTATCTGTATAGGGTGGTTGGATTGTTTGGACAAGCCTTCAATTGTAGTAATAGATTTGTCACCAATACTATCAATTGGTATGCTGCAAGAGCGCATGGGTATTCCTTCTACATGAACGGTGCAAGCTCCGCACTGTGCTATACCACATCCGTACTTGGTTCCGTATAGTTTTAGCTTATCCCTTAAAACCCACAGTAGTGGTGTATCATGTTCAATATGCACCGGATAAATCTTATTATTGATTTTTAAAGAGTAATGACCCATTGTCAATTATTTATAATTGCTCTTAATTCAGTGGTTGATGTTGCAGGAGTTTCATTTCCCCAAGAGTTTTGGATATAGTTTATGACATCCGCAATCTCTTTTTCACTAAGGTGTATAGGTTTCATTCCACCCTCGAATGATGAGCCATGACTGATGAGCTGCACCGCACGTTTGGTTTGGTCCATGGAAATCTTATTGGACCTGACCAATGAAGGGTAAATTCCAGTAATACCATTTCCATCTGGTTGATGGCAGGTGATGCAATTAGCGATATATATTTCTTTCCCCCTTGCCATACTTTGCTCTTTCATAGTTGGTTGGCAAGCTGATAAAGCAAATAGACTTGAGAGAACTAGGGAGTAGTGTTTCATTATACACACTATTTTTCGATGTTTTACTACCCTATTGGTATAGGTAACATCCGTTCTTTGAATGTCTAAAAATAATAGTGATAGAAGTTGATTTTGATAATAATGATGTAAGGATTTTATCTTGACAATTATTCTCAAAATGATATTGTTAAAACCTGTATCATTGATGCTGTTTCCATCAATCAATTACAAAATGGAGGAGCATAAAATAGAATCCAATCAGATTTTTCTTTTAGCGCAGAATTGGCTTATTTTTTTCATTTTGCTTGGAGGTAGTGTTTATCTGACTTCTATTATAGCAAGTAGTTATTTCCCAAGAACAGATAATACTCATACGTTTATGATGGAACTTAAATCAATGAGCATCAAGCTGTTTGGTGTGCTCAAACCTTTTGTAGAGCTTTTCCTTATTTTTTGGTTGGCTGATTGGGTATTAAGAAAGGTAGGCTGTAGTATTTCTGCGGGTTTAATAAAAAAGCAATGGCGTATAGAGAAGTTTCTTATTATCGCTCTTTTGTTCATTTTTATAATTCTTGCTTTAGTTCTTACCGAAGCTATTTTTTATTTGAAAAGCGTCATACTACTAATTGGGGGTATCTTAATAGGTATTCGTCTAAAGCATGTTGGTTTTGATTCTAAAATATTGGAGATAATCAAGGGGAACACATCTAAGGAGTAGTCCTTTTATTATCAGAACATTAGTATTCGGTGCTGTCCGATAGAAAAAAACTAAGTACGGTAAGGAATTATTACATACATAGGTTTTAAACTGGGGTGTCCAAAAACCACATAAATTTCTCTTATGAAAAATATTTGTTTACCATTGTGTATGATGCTTTTTCTAAGTTTCGAGATATATTCTCAAGATAAAGCGCTGAACAGGATACTTGAGAATCTTGAGGTAGAATTAGTTGAACCTGGTATTGTTTCAACTAGTGATTTTGAGTTTGGAACTACTTTATCCCCAAATGAAAGCACTCTTTTTTTTGTTAAAGGATTACCTGGATTTCAACGTACCGTAATTGTTTATGTTGAAAAGGAAGATGACCAATGGTCCAAACCCAAAGTAGCCCCATTTAGTGGTATATATAATGACACGAACCCCTATTTTTCAAAAAAGGGAAATCGGTTATATTTTACATCAAACCGCCCATCTGGGATTGAAGATGTAAGGGGTTCAAACCTGTGGTATGTTGAAAAAACTAAAGATGATTGGTCAGAACCCAAACTGGTAAAGGGTGAAATCAATGATGAGTTTGATATCATTTATCCTACCATTCAAGCTGATGGGACCATCCATTTCGTTTCATGGAACAGACCCAATTCTAAAAATGGCGATATCTATATCTCAAAACTTGAGAATGGAAAATATTCGCAACCAGAATTGGTAGATGAACTCAATACCTTAGCCAGTGATGCGGACCCAGAAGTGAGCCCCGACGGCAAGTATATGTTTCTCGTCAGCCAGCGAAAAGGAGGTTTTGGGCATTATGACTTATACATTTCTAAAAGACAGAGCAATGGAACATGGGGAGAACCTATAAATTTAGGTCCAAAGGTGAATACGTTTTTTATGGATTCCGATCCCGTATTAAGCCCGGATGGGAAAACCTTGTTTTTTTCGAGTGATAAATTTGACACCACTGTTTCTTCAACATCTACATACAGTAGTTATGATTCTATTGTCAAATTCTATAATAAGATTCAGAATGGTAGAATGAATATCTACAAAGTGGAAATCAAAGAGTTGCTAACGTATTTAGAATCAAACTATTAAAGTCTTTTATTTTGTTGAACTTTACTCAACTTAATGTGATTTCTTCAATAATTAATTTTACGATAAATCCGCTTTGAAGAAACCGTCTTTTTCGAAAGATAGCTTAACTTTAAGGAAGAAATACGATTTGCAATCAAGGTTTGCACTTCCCATCAAATGAAACTTAATCCAATAAACATTATTCACGCAATTGTGGTTTGGCAAAGCTTTTTGTTTGCCATTGTTCTGGTTACTCCAAAGTTTTACAAGTTGAAGAGCAATAGATTTTTGTCTCTTCTTTTATTTACGTTGGCACTACAGTTTACTTATAACCTGTTGTATACTAATGGATACTATACGGAAGTTTTATCTCCTTACAGCTACTGCTATGGACTTCTTTATGGCCCTTTTATTTTTTTTTATGTTCGCTTTCACCTCTTGAATGATGTTAAGTTTAAGACTAGAGATTGGCTTCATTTTTCTCCTTTTTGCTTGTATATTGTTTTTACTTTTTTAGGTTATCGTCCTTATAGGATAATGGATGATTTTCTATTACCCATAATGCTTTTTTATTGTGTGTTATCCTTCAAAACCATTTATTCCTATAATAAGACATTACCTTATGTTTCTGCAAAAAACAGGAGTTCACAGGCTAAGTGGTTGTACAGTATTGTTTTTTTAATGTTTGCGATTACACTTTTTAATTTGCTACAATTTTATGTGAACAGGGTAAGATTAATGGGGATGGAAGTTTCGTTGGAAGTATTTGTTCAGTTAAGCGTGCTCCTATGGATTAACTTGATTTTATATAACGCGATTAAAAACCCTCAGACATTTCAGCGACTATCATATCAAGATTTTGAGATAGGAAAGTTCACTATGTCGAAGAGAAATCTCGATAAGAATCAGAAAAGTGATTTGGAAAAAGTCGCGGAAAAGATAGAACACCATATGAGTACGGAAAACCCGTATTTAAATCCTGATTTAAGTATTTCTGATTTTTCAAACGCCATAGGCATTCACCCCAAAGTACTTTCCCAGGCTATAAACAATATTATCGGTTATAACTTTTGTGACTATGTTAATTCTTACAGGATTCGGTTGGCAAAAGAAAAACTCAAGAAAAACTCTAAAGAAACCCTATCGATTAAAGAAGTTATGTACGATACCGGTTTCAATTCCAGGTCTGTATTTAATACTGCATTCAAAAGTAAAACGGGTATAACTCCTTCCGAATACAGAAAAAAGCACGGAAAGTTTTAAAATATGTTCTGATTCTTGATTCAATACATACTACATATTAGGCTCAACTAATTTTGCTCAAATATCTAAAGTCACTAAGATGGGATTCAGGGTAAAGTTACTGGTTGTTTTGTTAGGTGTGAATTACATTGTTTCAGCTCAACAAACAAAGCAATCTGAAATTCGTTGGGATACCTGGGGTGTCCCCCATATTTTTGGAACAACTGAAACTGAACTTTACTATGGTTTTGGTTGGGCCCAAATGAAGGCACACTGCAATCTCATATTAAAATCATATGGGAAATCTCGAGGACGTTCTGCGGAGTACTGGGGAGGGGATGAAAACCTTACCCAAGATGTGTTATTGCGAAAGTTGGACATTTCCAACAGGTCGAAATCGTGGTTTGAAGCACAAGATGTTTCTACAAAAAGAATTTTGAAAGCGTTTGTGCAGGGAATGAATGATTATTGTAAAGCACATCCTGAAAGTATTAAAGAGCATTTAAAACAAGTCTTACCAATACAAAATAGTGATCCTTTGACCAAATTACAGATGAGTTACCATCTAATGGTCGGAGCTTTTACCCTGCAAAAACAAGCGGGCCTATGGAAAAGTGCGGGTTCAAATGCTTGGGCAATTGCACCATCAAAATCGGAAACCGGAAATCCAATGCTCATGATGCAGCCACATCCTCCTTGGTTCGACGATTTCTTGTTTTTTGAATCCCATTTGACTGGCAAAAACTTAAATGTATATGGGATTTCTTTGGTTGGAAGCCCTACTATTACCATGGGCTTTAATGACCATTTGGGATGGGGTTTGACTTTTAACCAAGCTGACTCCATGGATTTAATCGAATTGGATTTTAAAGAGGGATATTACAAAGACAATACAGATTGGAAAAAGATTCAAGGTAGGACTGAAACAATCAAGATAAAAGCAGGGGAGGGTTTTAACGAGAAAGTTATCAAGATTAAGGAAACTAACTATGGTTTTATTATAGATGAAAAAAGAGATAAAGCTATAGCATTGCGACTGTCAGGACTAGATCGCCCTTTTTTTGATAAGCAGTTCTTGAATATGGCAAAGTCTAAAAATTTGAGACAGTTTGAGAAAGCCATGAAAATGCTCCAATTACCACTTCAAAACATAATATATGCCGACAAGCATGGGCAAATATTATATCTCTATAATGGGATAATACCTAAACGACCTTCGGGAGAGTTAAAGGATTGGTCTGGCATTATCAAAGCGTCCCGATTAAAAGGTCCAGTTGAATCTTATGTGGATTATAATGACTTACCAAAAATCAAAAACCCGAAAAGCGGTTTTGTGGCCAATTCAAATAACAATCCTTGGACCAGTACATATCCCTTTATAGATGTACCCATTGATTATCCACAATACATTGCCCCGAAAGCGACAGACAATTTCGATTTACGGAGTACTCGTTCCCTAAAGTTACTTTTATCCAAGTCAAAACTAAATTTTCAAAATTTGGAGGAAATGCAATCATCTACCTACTCTGAAATGGCGGATAGATGTTTGGATGAGCTCATTGATTTTGCAAAAAAATCTAATGATACAGTCCTCAATCAAGCATCAAAAATATTAGGGGAATGGGACAAAAAATTGGACAACGAAAGTGTTGGGGCTGTTCTTTTCGTCAATTGGTATTTCATGGCTCGGAAGAAGAAGATGTTTCAAACTGATTTTGATTTAAATGACCCATTGAACACGCCACATACGCTTACCGATAACGCAAAGCAAATATTATTAACTGCCGCTAAAAGAACCTTAAAGCGCTATGGGAGTTTAGATGTCCCATGGAAATCAGTCTATAAAACCAAGTATGGGGACTATACTGTTGACGGTGGGTTGGGCTTAGGTGAGATAGGAAGTTTTAATGCAGGTTTCTATCGACCTATAAACAATTTTAAGTATCAACTTGCAGGAGGGTCTGCTTACACTGCGATTATAGAATTTGGAGAATCGAATAAGGCAAGAGGTATATTGGCTTATGGTAACGCATCTGAGAACGATTCTCCTTTTAAGGGTGATCAAATCAAATTATTAACTCAAAGAAAGTTGCGTTCAATTAACTTTTATGAGCAACAAATCAATCAACACTTACATAGTAAAGAAATCTTGGAAATCCATCATTCCTTTGATTGATCTCATATTCAAACTATAAAATAAACTTTTCATGGGCCTAAGCTTGACTTACCATTTGATAATTTCCTTTTTAAGGGTTAAAGGTGTAAAGAAACTCTTTATGCAAAATCCAATTGATTATCAGGCCTTACGAAAGAACGATGTGTACATGCCAAGGGTAGTTTTTTTTAGGGCAAATACGGTCACTTTTAAAGTGCGGAAAACTCGGGTTACAGAGATTAAACCAAAAGCAAAATCTGAAAAATTGTTGATATATATCCATGGAGGTGCTTTTGTGTCCGGTCCTTCTGAACATCATTGGAATTCAATCAAAAAAATTGCAAAGAAAACAGATTATACCATTTGGATGTGTGACTACCCAAAGGCACCAGAACATATCATTACTGAAATATCACAAAATATTGATATGATTTTTCAAGAGGCTTTACAGCATTTTTCCTCAAACAAAATTACTTTGATGGGGGATTCCGTTGGTGGTACGTTATGTATTACACTAGTGCAAAGGGCGATTGAGAAAAACCTTGAGATTCCTTTAAGACTTGTGCTGATATCTCCTGTTGTCGATGCAACAATGTCAAATCCTGAAATCGAGGAAATAGACATTGATGATCCGATGCTATCCAAAACTGGAGTATTAAGTGCAAAGATTATGTGCGCAGGCACAACGAGTTTGAAAAATCCTGCGATTTCTCCTATCTATGGAAGCTTTGAAAAGTTTCCAACTACGATGTTGTACCTAGCTGAAAATGACATAACCTACCCCGATCAAAGAAGAATGGTAAAACGAATGCTTGTTGCCTCTGTCCAAGTGAAAGTAAACATTGGAAAAGAGATGCCACATATTTGGCCCTTATTACCTGTTATGAAAGAAAGCAAAGTTTCAATGAAAGAAATCATCAGAGAACTTAATAGTTAAACGGATACTGACATTGGTCATAGTAAAAACGAAACAGTAAAAAATCGAAGCATTCAAAAGGAATTATTTCATAAATCATTTTATTATAACTCATAGTTATTTCTTCCTTTTTGATTTAGTAAAATCTCCTTTGGCCCATTTTTTCTGTAATTCAACATATTTTTCTTTTGGTTCACAGGTGAACCAATTGATATCATTTTCACCACAAACTTTGTAATGAAATAGAAAGCCAATTAAAGGATGGCCGATAATAAAAATTAATCCCCAATGCCCAAACCAATGGACTAAAATAGCAGATACTCCAAGGTAAAAGACTAGCTTCCCAGGCACCTTCCACTTTGGTCTTACGAATTTCCCAGTATGGAAATACCCTAAAACCCAAATCAGTATGGATACAACTAAATAAAAAACCTGAATGTTTTTCATTTTGCTAAAATCCTTTTATATGTATTGGTATTGCAAGGTTTTGAATAATCATTGACATATTCCTTTCATAAGTATGTTTACCAAATACAATTTTGACTCAGGCAGGTATACTTTTATAATCTTCATTTAGTGAAATGGCCGGTTTGGAACTTTTAATGAATTCTCCTGGTGTCAATTCAGTAGTCTTTTTGAAACTTTCATAAAAACTCATTTTGTTACCAAAGCCAGATTCTTGGGCCAAACCCCAAATATCGAAATGAAGTGATTTTCCTTTCTCAACAGAAGTTATGAAGTTTTTAATCCTGAACATATTGACGTACTCTGGAAATGCATATTGAGTGAAATACTTTATGGCCTTACTCGTTTTCTTGCTTGGCACACCAATACGTTCAGATAACATGGATAAGCTTAACTGTGAATCCTTAAAAAGGAGATTTGTTTCCATTTCTACCGTAATTTTATCAAATACTTCTTTTAATTCTAAAAACTCCTTTGAGTCGTAAAATCTCCAAAGGAATTTAAACTGTCCAGGGTTGACGACATAACTAAACGCAAAGAATACTATGGTGAGACTTATGATGAGAAAAGATGTCTCAATCATCACATAAACAAATAAATATTGATAGGTAATGAAATGGAGTGCACAAATTAATGCAGTACACCAGAATACCAGAGTGATTGCTGTAATTTTCGTGAATAAACCAAACACTTTGGAAAAGTGTCTGTTTATTGTTAGATATCCTTTGCGCCATGTCACCCAAAAAAACCAGATATTGGAAAATGCTACGGTTGCGCATGTAATGTAAAAGTATGTTTCATACCAACTGTATTGTCGCATTTGCAAGATTTCTTCAACTGATTTAGGGGTTATCCATATCATAATTCCAATTCGATAGAGTAGCGGAATGAGACCAATAACGTGGTCGGAATTGATTTTTTTCGGAATCCCTTTTAAATCCAAAGCGAGATAATACCACAAGAAACCTGGCAGGTATGCAAGAATCATTACATAAAACCATGGTTTCGGGTTTTGTACATAA
Organism: Bacteroidota bacterium; assembly: GCA_039184805.1. GTDB lineage: Bacteria > Bacteroidota > Bacteroidia > Flavobacteriales > Flavobacteriaceae > Flagellimonas. Next base: position 180,483 of record JBCDAX010000002.1, read on the forward strand.
ACTTCAAATGAAAAAAATACTTTGAGCAAAAGCCCTGATGAAAAAACCAACAATAGGGCTAAAAAAAAGCGGTTGAATTTTCGCTGTACCTTGTAGCGTAACCCGAGGGCTATCAAGAATAAAAGCCCTAATAGTGCTGAAAAAAGATGTAAGTCCTTCAAAAAATTCATTTTTTCCATCATATAAATCAGTAAGGTAAAATAGGTTTGCTAACTACTTTCTAGTTGCTTCAATAACCGTAAAATCATAAATCCAAGTTTTTCCGTTGTCAGGCGAGATATCTGATTTCCATTTGAAACTATTTTCCTGGATATCGTAGAAGGTAACTTGAAGAAGTTGCCCTGGTTGTAAACCTGGAAGATTGCCTTTAAAAGAAATTGTACCGTCCTTAAACTCTGGTTGTCCTAAGGGATACCATTTTGGATTTAAGGCATCGAAAAAGCCCATTACCCATTCATTTGTCTTGGAATTAAAAGAACGTAGTGTTAGACCATGAAAAGTGGTACTTCCGTTTTCACCAATAATTTTAAAATCTTCTTCAATTACTTTATTGTCGAGTATGTAATGTGATTTCCAAATACCATTGTAATGGTTATACTCGGTTTTGCTTTTTAGAGTTTTGCCTTTAAACTCGAAATCTCCAACTACGAAAGCGAAATTGGTCAGTTTACTTTCTTTTTCTTGGGCCGCGCCGAATAAACTAAAAGATAATAGTCCTAACAGGATGATTCGTTTCATGATAATATGTTTTTGTTTACCAGTAAGACATTCGAATTAAAATGCTGTTACATTTTGGTCTCGTTTATGACGTAAGGATTTTTTCCTTACCTATAGGAAGCTTTTTTATTTGAAAAAACTGAAAATGAAGATGGTATTTTTTGAATGGGGAAGTAGAATAGGCGCCAAATCATAACATAATGAACCAAACTGGTTTTTGAAATAAAAACGAAAATGAGAGTTTCAGAATACACCAACAAACTCCATTTAGATTAGTGGTTTTATCAGAGAAATGCTTAAACTTTGTTTAAGGAATAATAGCTTACTTATACAAAAATCTTATTTACGCATTTCCATTTTTTGATTCATGCTGTTTTTTGAATTACCCTGAAATTTCAAAAAATTTAAAAACATGAAAAAAATTACAGTTAGTATGTTAATGCTGTTCAGCATTATCACCTCCGCCCAAAAACTTGAGAAAGATATCTTTCATATCCCTGGGCATGAAAACGTTGAAGAGTATATTGGTTACAATCACGCAGTTAAAGTTGGAAAGACCGTGTATATTTCAGGTACAGTAAATGGTATGACTGATGAC
>JBCDAX010000003.1:0-181762 GCA_039184805.1 Bacteroidota bacterium
AAAAGAGACCATTTATACGGCTTAAAGAAATAAGCAGAAACCAGTAACAATACTACCAAGGTCTGACTGATAGTCCACAAAAAAACATCCAAACCAACATAATATTTGAACTCATATTGAATTTGGATGTCAAAATACTCTACTATCTTATCGGCATATATTATGATGCCAGATAGTAAAACTAAAAATGTGCCAAAAGCCCTATTACTTATGTGCGTTACCTGGTCTTCTGATGTTCTTTGGCGTAACCGTGCCCGTAGGCTTAATAACATCAAATAAATCTTTCTTTGTAATTTCATTGTACTCTCTTTCTTCTTCTGCTATTGAAGTGGCTTCACACGATACCCCCATTAAAGCGATACCAAAAATTAACAACATTGTTTTGTTTGACTTTCTCATGATAAATTAGATTTAAGATTAGCGCCGAAAACCTAATTCAAGTGACTTATCCTGAAAGAGGTTGAGGAAATAAGTATTCATGAAAATCCTCACATAAAAAAAGCCCCGACAATTGAAAAATTAATAAAATGTATATCAAGATGACCCCTTTGTGTTATGGTCGTTTCTTGCAATTGATTTTAAAAAAATGAAGTTGATTTAAAAAATGATTTAGTCAAAGGAGGTTAGAAAATTGCCAATCATTTCTGGTCACAATATATAACTATTTGTAAGAATTTGTGGATTTTTTTCAAAATTTTTTCTGTAAAAATGATACACATATTGCCGTAAGCTTTGTTTTTCCAACCCGATTTGATTATTAATTGAAAGACAGCAATGTTGAAGTAGTTATCGCTGAAATCCTTTTTTGAAAAATTCAGATAACTTAATGTCGAAGTATTCGGCAACCTTGACCAGAGTACTTAACTTGATATCACTTTTTGCTCTTTCAATGCGTCCAAAAACCTACTCAAAATATTCATCTAGTTTCAAATAGAAAAGCAGGATACTTCACTACAAATCACCTCCAATGCACTAGAGATCACAAGCTACAACAATGGTGAATTTCTGCATAAAAAGACTAGACGCAAAAGCCAAGTTACCGTACAAAAGATCCTATGTATCTCACCTATACATTGCCTATACAGCAGAAAACAAAGACCAAAACGCTTTGGGCATAAAAACGAACCAAAAACATGGAAAAATCCATGTTTCCTTTTGTAGTCGGTGGACTACTTTCTTAAGATTTTCATAAATCTATAAAATGAATAGTGCAATAACTTTTTTATATCAAACTAAGGTTTATATTTACCCAATCTGGATTACTTTTAAATAAACTGGATTAATTATTAATAAGATGACAGAGCAGTTATTACTTCAAGCTGAGGAATTCAACAATAGGACTCTAAGCCATATGTCCACCAGCGACCGCGTAAAAGCTTCCCGTGAGGCCAAGCAAATTATTCTTTCCATCAACGAAATCTACAAGAAGACCAAAGATTCTAAACTTATGGACGTAATGAAGAGCGTCACCGAGAAGAAAAGAAAGATAGAAAAGCGCCTTAAAGGCACTCCACTAGTCTAAATCTTTTTTACCTCTTTTTTAGAAAAAGTCCCACCCAATACCAAGGCAGCAGAGATAATCATAACATTCTTAATGATATATTGACCTTCTAAGGTAGGTAGCAGGTAGTTTCCGTTTTGGAATGTGACTTCTGGTAAAAATACCAGGGGCATAAACGTTCCCAGCATTTGCAGAAAAAGAAGCGCAATGGCAATTCTTGTAGTCTGCCTGAAAAGGAAGGTTATTCCAATAACTACCTCCCACCAACCAATAACTACCAACCAGGTTTCAGGGTCGCCAAAAGGGAGCCATGCCACAGTTGCCTTTAATAAATCCGTTGCCGCAGAAAGCCCAAAGGGTTTTAGTATCCCAAACCAAAAAAAGATAATTGCAAAAGAAATGCGTACCGCGGGAATACCCCATTTTCGCATGCGGTGGGCAATAGCTTGGTCTATATTTCTTAAATCAGTATCCATACCGGTATTGTTGGAATTCCAATTATACGCCTTTTTTGACCAATTATGACTTTTCTCCTGCAGGGAATAAAAACGTAAAAAGATCTACTCGTACTTTTCAGTAATTTCGAGAAGAAATCAAAATTCAACCTTTTTTAACCCATCCAAAATGAACACTGTAGAACAAAAAATAGGCTATGTATTTTGGTATTTGATGGTGGCCTGTTCCGTTATTGCGCTCATCAACAGTCTATACCACTACATGAACTAAAAATGGCCCTAGGCCTTTAAAGAAGTCTCCGTCCTAAAGGGATGTCTCATTCACACTAACAACCAACCAAAAAAAGGGAAGCGATTTGCTTCCCTTTTTCGTTATATGTTATCCTTTTATCTCTAGTATTTGCCTTACCATCTGATTGGTAAAACCCCATTCGTTATCATACCAAGTCATCACCTTAAGCAAATCGCCTCCTACCACCCGGGTCATACCTAAGTCTACGGTGGATGCGTAGGGACTCATAATAATATCGGAGGAAACAATGGGCTCGTCCGTAGTGGCCAAAACATCCTTGTAGCGGTCCGTATTTGCTTCTTCTTCTAAAATTTGGTTCACCTCTTCTGGAGTGACTTCTCTTTCGGTCACAAAGGTCATATCTGAAATAGAGCCCACAGGAACAGGTACCCGAATGGCAACACCGTCAAATTTACCAGCATATTGGGGCAATGCCTTTGTGGTGGCAATGGCGGCTCCGGTTGTTGTAGGAATCAGGTTTTGTGCTCCAGCCCTACCCATTCTAAAGTTCTTTTTGGATGGGGCATCGACCATACCTTGAGAAGCTGTATAGGCATGTACCGTGGTCATTATCGCTTTTTTAATTCCAATTCGTCTACCTAAGACCTCAACTACGGGACTAATGTTGTTGGTGGTACAGCTTGCACAGGAAAACACACTGGTTTCACCATCCACAGAATTCACACCATGAACCACAGTGGGTGTATTCACGCTTTTGGTTGGCGCGGAAATAATTACGGTTTTAGCCCCAGCTTTCAAGTGCCTTTCGGCATCTTCACCGTTGGTGAAAACACCTGTACTTTCAATGACCAAATCCACCTCATGTTCACCCCATGGCAATTCCTCAGGGGTTCGTATCGATGAGAAGTGAATTTTGTTCCCATCCACTACTAAGGCTTGGTCTTCATGAGATACTTCTTTATTGTATACCCCATAGACCGTGTCATATTTAAGCAGATAGGCTATGTTCTCAACTGGAACAATATCATTTACTGCCACGACTTCCAAGCCCGGCGTTTCGTTGATTACTTTTAATGCGGCCCTTCCAATTCGGCCCATTCCGTTTATTCCAATTTTCATATCAAATGTGTTCTTAAGTTACTATTTGTTGACCAAGTATTAGTCTAAAAACCAAGCTATAAATTACATTTTGCCCTTCTTTTACGAAAAGGATCGTGGTTACCAAATTGCTAAGTTTACAAGCTGTCCATCTTAGGCCAAAGCCCTTCCTTTTTACTATGTAATTTTTCCATATTTCCCAAGGTTTTATCCAATAGGGAAATGGCTTCATTAATGTAGGGCCCTTTGTTCAGCATAACACATTCGGCTCTCAAAGAAGAAGTAATATCTGTAATCTCTGAACGTGAGGGAACTCCTCTTTTGGCCAACCCCTCCAAAACCTGGGTAGCCCATACTACGGGAACATGCGCAGCACTACAAATAGAGAGTATTTCTTCTTGTACTTTTCCCATATTCTCCCAACCTACCTCCAAGGCTAAATCGCCTCGAGCAATCATAACCCCAATAGGATGTGTCTTCATTGCTTTCAGTAATATTTTCATCAAGTTACGGTAGGCAAAACGAGTTTCTATCTTTAAGATGACCCCAATCTTGTCTCTTACGCCTAAATGCTTAAGGGCTTCAAGCAATTCCGCCACATCTTTTTCGGTATTCACAAAGGAGAAGTTTACGATATCCACGTATTGGGCTATGAATTTCAGGTCTTCCCTATCTTTTTCTGTTAATCCTGAATAGCCTAAATCCAAAGTGGGGAAATTGATTCCCTTTTCAGATTTAAGCTGCGACCCTTCGAATCTCGCTTTCACGATTTTTACCTCAAAGTAGTCCGCATGGACATTTTCAATTACACCTTCTATTTTGCCATCATCAAAAAGTATAGGTTCGCCCTCTTTTACTTTAGTGATCAATGAAGATGGCACACAAGAAATATTTCCAGGTTTTATCAATTCCCCAGTAGAGTTAAATTCAGGTTGCGTTCCTATGGAATTGTCTCCCTTTACATGCAAAATGTCCCCAGTATGCACTTGAATGGATTTTTCGATAGGTGGAATTTCTCCCACAATTCCATCTGGCATTGAAGACCTGCTAGCAACAAGCAACATGCCTGTCTTCATGTAGACAGTTTTTCTACAATGAAGTAAGACCTCATCATCATTGACAGCAACGGCTATTAATTTGCGGGTTTTCCCTCGACTGTCCTTAACGGTGAACTTATCTCCAATTTGAACCAATTCCATCCAATGCGAAGCTATGGGAATTTCATTAGGATTATGGTTCTCTTTGTGTTCTGAAACCAAAACAATGAGAGCAGGGCTTTCTACAATACCCTCCACATTTCTTTTGGGCCTAAACTTTTTAACCTTTGGGCCTTCGCCTAAAGCGCCTGTTCGTATTTTGGGGCCTGCTAAATCCATGGCAATCTTCACTTCATTTCCACATACTTTAGAAGCTTGGCGTATATTTTCCACGATGGCCTTCCATACTTCCGGCGAATCATGGGCACAGTTAATACGAGCACAATCCATCCCATTTCTGACTATTTCCAAAACCAGTTCATAATCTGTACTAGCTTGAGTAGGCATAGTTACCATTATCCGTACTCTTCTATTCCTTTCTTGATTCAAAAAAAGAGCCTCAGTGTTGGATTCAAGAATTGCTTTACCCCTTCCCAGTTCATGATGATGGTCATGCCCAAATTCTTCATCCTCATGTAAAATAAGCTTCAAAAGATTGTAGGTGTTTACAAGACTCTCCAAAATGTTACCTTCGGCATTGGCCATGCGCGAGAGTCCCAATTGCTTTAGGTTCAGTTGTATTTCCCTTAAATCATAAGTCCTTACCACTCCATAGTGCAAGAGATTTTTGGCACTTTCGAGATATTCTGGGTGGATTTCCTTTAAAACAGATATGTTTTCTTGTTCATGGGCAATGATTTCTTCAATCAACCCGCCAATTTTATCCTTAATTGTAGTGATGGTTTCCGAAGTCACGTTTGTTTTTAGGAATTTGATTTGACAAAATTTATGCGAACCTTATTAAAAAAGCATGATTTTAATCAAGGTATATTTTATTTGTGCGCTTCTACCAGACCGACTCTACCCCGGATACGACTAAATTCAAGATGGGCTGCTCTGAGTCCTTGTTTTGAATAATGAGCTCATTAAAAGGTTCTGTCGGAAAAATTTGGTCCGTCATCGTATACAATCCACCATCTATAAATACCTCTATGGATGACCAATCCAAAAATATGCTGACTTCATAGACATCATTTCCCAACAAATCCATTGGAGCATAATGCTTTTTGTTTCCAAACTCAGATTGAAAACCTACCTGACCCGATTTCATACGATCTAGCAACAGAGAATTGCTTTTACTGTCCATAACTAAATCCACTACCTCTCCCAAACCATTTTTAAGACTAATTTTAAAGTCTTTGGAAGCGGTCTTGAACCTAATTTGAGACTGCTCCAGACCCTTAGTATAAATCGTTTCTTCCTCACCTGTGGCTATAGCATCTTTTCTAATTAGTACTGACTTGATTAGGTCGTCAACGGATTTTAAGGGGTAATTCACCAAGAAATAATCATCCTTTATCTTCCTCAAGCTCAAATTTCGAGGGAGGGTCATGGTACTGCGCCACTTCTTGGTCGGCGTATCCCTTGCATAATCCCAATTGCTCATCCAAGCTATAAAAATACGTTCGTTGTTTGGCGTATTGTTGTAGGTAACTCCTGCGTAATTATCAGTTCCGTAATCCAACCATTTTGGCTTTTTCTGGTCTGAAACAAAACGTTTACCGTCAAAATCACCTATAAAATATTGGGTTCCACTACCTCCATTGGGGGCTCCAGGATTAATACTGACAATCAGCACCCATTTTTGTTCTTCGGCACCTTCTATGGGTAACGGGAACAAGTCTGGACATTCCCAGACCCCTCCATGAGCACCCTGCCTTTTTCCAAAATCGCTTACGTATTTCCAATCCTTAAGGTTGGAAGAGGTATAAAATTTAGCATGATCTCCAGCAACCAAAACCATGATCCATTGTTCCGTTTCTTCATGCCAAAATACTTTTGGGTCCCTAAAATCCCGTATTCCCGAATTACCAATTACAGGATTTCCTTCATACTTCTCCCAAGTATCCCCATTGTCCAAGCTAAACGCAATACCTTGAGTCTGGAAATCATCCCTTCCTGATTTTTCTCCTTCCATTAAATGATACGTGAACATAGCTACTAATGGAATCTCTCCGCTTTTCGCAAAACCAGAGGTATTACTGGAATCTACCACAGCACTTCCCGAGAAAATCAGTCCATGTTCATCGGGGTACAAGGCTATAGGCTTGTGTTCCCAATGCATCATATCATCGCTTACTGCATGCCCCCAGTGCATGGGACCCCAAACTATGTCATCAGGATAATATTGATAAAACAAATGATATACGCCGTCATGGTAAACCAACCCATTTGGGTCGTTCATCCATTTTTCTTTTGGGCTAAAATGAAATTGGGGCCGGTACATTTCCGTATAGACTCGAGGTTCGTCAATTTTCTCTTTTTCTACTTCCTTTTTGGGTTTACAGGCGAAAAACAAAGTAAGAACAAAAAAAAGGATTGAAATCCGATTCATGAGGTTTGGAGCTTAAATTACCCTTAAGATAACCATAATTGTTTTCTGATGAATCAAAAGTATCACAGCAAGTCTTTATTTTTGAGGTGATGTTAAGACCATATCTTTTCTTTCTTAGCCTAAGTCTTGCTTTTCGAATGTTGGCACAATCCCCCTTTCAAGAAGCACTAGACTCCTTAAACTTGGGCAGTATTGCCTACATTCAGCCCAAAGAACTAGTCAATACCAATGATTTGGTCATCCTTGATGCTCGTGAAAAAGTGGAGTTTGAAGTAAGCCACTTGAAAAATGCTATTTGGGTGGGATACTCAGACTTTAATCTTGATAGGGTTAACCCTTCCTTGCTAAAAGACAATAAAACAATAGTGGTCTATTGCTCTGTTGGCGCTAGGTCCGAAGATATTGGAGAAAAGTTGGTGTCAGCGGGTCATACCAATACTAAAAACTTATTTGGAGGCATATTTCTTTGGAAAAATTTAGGGTATCCCGTATTTGACCAACAAGATAAGGAAACGGAAAAAGTACATGCCTTTAGTAAGGAATGGGGATTGCTTTTGACAAACGGAGACAAAGTGTATACAACCAAAAACGATTCGATTGAACGAAGAACAAACTAACCTGTTACTTATTTTCACCCGAAATCCCGAACTCGGTAAATGTAAAACTAGATTGGCAGCCAAAATTGGCGACGTTGCTGCCTTAGAAGTATATCAATTCCTACTGAATCATACAGTGGAATTCACAAAGGGTTTGAATTCCAGCAAGCACGTGTATTATTCACAGGAAATTTGGGATAACGATATTTGGGACAACACCTTTTATGAAAAGAGACTTCAGGTAGGGGATGATTTGGGAAAACGCATGGAAAAGGCGTTCTCGGATGGTTTTGATTCGGGTTTTAAAAAAATCGTTATCATTGGTAGTGATATGTACGATTTGTCGCAATCGGATTTGGAACAGGCTTTTTCAAGTCTGGATACCCACGATTACGTGATAGGACCCGCAGAAGATGGAGGATATTACCTATTGGGAATGAAAGTTGAAAATTCAACCCTTTTCCAAGGCAAAACCTGGGGTACATCATCAGTTTTAAGCGACACCTTGAAGGATTTGAAAAAAGAAGATGTTTATTTGTTACTGGAAAAGAATGACGTGGACCACTATGAGGACATTAAAGATATAGAGGCTTTTCACCCCTTTTTAAAACATATGATGAATGACTAAAAAACAAGTAGAGGAATCTCTGGAATATCTTAAAAAAAGAGGTTTTGATTCTCCGGAAATTGGAATTGTTCTCGGTACAGGATTGGGGCAATTAGTAGATGAAATCGAAAACCCAATTGAGGCGCATTACAATCATATTCCTTATTTCCCTTTGGCCACTGTAGAGTTTCACTCAGGAAAATTAATCTATGGTACTATTGAAGGAAAGAAAGTAGTGGTGATGCAAGGTCGGTTTCACTTATATGAAGGCTACGATTTTTTAGATATTACCTATCCTATCCGCGTAATGCACGGTCTGGGAATAAAACGTTTGTTCGTATCCAATGCGGCCGGGGCTATAAACCTTGATTTCAAAAAAGGGGATATCATGCTTATTGAAGACCATATTAATCTTCAAGGAGGCTCTCCGTTGGCCTTCAAAAATGTTGTGGAGTTTGGCGACCGCTTTGTTGATATGAGCGAGCCGTATGACCTTGAGATGCGACAGAAAGTGGAGGCTATAGCAAACAAGGAGGATATTTCTCTTCAGAAGGGAGTGTATGTATCCGTTGTAGGACCCCAACTGGAAACGAAAGCTGAATACCGCATGCTAAAAGTATTGGGAGCTGATGCCGTAGGAATGAGTACGGTTCCAGAAGTAATTGTAGCCAATCATTTACGACTACCCATAGTAGCTGTTTCGGTTTTGACGGACGAATGCGACCCAGACAATCTTCAACCCATTAATATTCAGGAGATTATTGAAATAGCAGGAAAGACCGAACCCAAAATGATACGACTGTTTAAAGAATTAATAAAGGAAATATGAGTTATTTAGATGCAACCCAAGATTTGTACAAGGAGGCGGCCCTAACGCCAGATGTTGGTTTATGCTGTACTACAAATCCCGTATGGCAGTTCCCTGGATTGTCAATCCCAAAAATCATGCAAGAAATGAACTATGGCTGCGGAAGCACAGTTTCTGCTCAAGATTTGGTGAATGACCCCAAGGTACTTTATGTTGGGGTTGGAGGTGGAATGGAACTGCTCCAGTTCGCTTACTTCTCTCGACAAATGGGTGGCGTTACCGGTGTAGATTCTGTGGATGAAATGTTGGAAGCATCCAGAAATAACTTCAAAATAGCTGAAGAAGAAAACGATTGGTTCAAAAGCGAATACGTGAATTTGGTCAAAGGAGATGCTCTTAACCTACCTGTTGACGATGAAAGTATTGACGTAGCAGCCCAAAATTGCTTGTTCAATATTTTCAAAATGGAAGATTTGAAAAAAGCGGTTTCAGAAATGTACCGCGTGCTAAAGCCGCACGGAAGATTAGTGATGAGTGACCCAACCTGCGAACAGCCCATGAACGACGAGCTTCGCAACGATGATCGTTTACGTGCACTTTGCTTAAGTGGTAGTATTCCAATTAAAGATTACGTAAAAGTATTGACCGACGCGGGTTTCGGAACCATAGAAATTCGAGCAAGAAAATCCTATCGAGTTTTAACGCCCAATCATTACCCAACTGATGAGTTGATTCACATTGAATCCATTGAAATTGCAGCCATCAAAGACCCAATGCCACCCGATGGACCTTGTGTTTTTACAGGAAAAACAGCAATTTATTATGGTGATGAAGAATATTTTGATGACCATAAAGGTCATGTACTCCAACAGAACCAACCTTTAGCGGTATGTGATAAAACTGCTGCCGCTCTGGCCCAGGCGTCTGATGAAATCCATGTCAGTGAAAGCACCTGGCATTACGACGGCGGAGGTTGTTGTTAAAAGATTTTATGAGGGCAAAATGAAAGTTTTGCCCTTTTTTTTAGACTTCCCATGTAGATAAAACCATAAAATCTATTGCTATGAATTTTTGGGGGTATACACTTCTTATTACTTCATTTTTCAATTGTCAACCCGAACTTACCAACGAAACGGTTTTTGAATCACATGCTCTAGTTCAGAATGTTGGTGCGGAAGCTGAAAAGCCCAATCATACCGCGTGGAACGATTTATTGAAAAAGTATGTAGATGATGAGGGAAATGTGAATTACATAGGTTTTCAAGCGGACATCAAATCCTTGGAGTCGTATATAGAAAGCCTATCCAATACGCCACCAACCTCAACATGGACGAAAAATGATAAATTAGCCTACTACATCAATCTTTACAATGCGGCAACCGTGAAACTTATTGTGGACAATTACCCCACCAAAAGCATAAAAGACATTCCCAACCGGTGGAAGAAAAAGTGGATTGCGGTAGGCAACATTACCACCTCCTTAAATGATATTGAGCATGAGGTATTACGCAAAATGAATGAGCCACGAATTCACTTCGCCATCAATTGTGCATCTTATTCCTGCCCTAAGTTGTTGAATACCGCTTTCACCTCACAAAATATGGAAACCCTCTTATCCAAAACGGCTTCCGACTTTGTAAATGATTCCAAAAGGAATCGCTTTGAAAATGGAAAAGCACAACTTTCCAGAATTTTTAAATGGTACAAAGGTGATTTTACCAACAACAGTTCTCTTTTGGAGTATATAAACCTTTACCTGGAAAACCCAATAGACAAGAAAGCAAGCATTAGTTATTTGGATTACGATTGGAGTTTGAATGAAGCGAAGTAATCAAAAAATAAGCATCGTAATCCCCGTTTTAAACGAAGAAAAGGGTTTGGGAGCGGTATTGGAGCATCTCAAATCACATAGTACTTCTTCTTTTCAGGTCGAAGAGGTAATCTGCATAGATGGTGGAAGTACGGACAACACTATCGAAGTAGCCAAATCTCACGGAGCAACTGTTATTTCTTCCAAAAGGGGAAGAGCCAGACAAATGAATGCCGGGGCTAAACGGGCTAAAGGCAGTATCCTTTATTTTCTGCATGCGGATACACTTCCTCCAAAAGGTTTTGACACCATTATTTTGGATGCAGTAGAAGAAGGCAGTCAATCAGGTTGTTTTCGTATGAAATTCGATTCCAATAATCCAATGCTTCGTTTTTTTGCGTGGCTCACACGAATCAACCATACCCTTTGCCGTGGAGGTGACCAATCCCTGTTTATTGAAAAGGACCTCTTTGAGTTGACGGAAGGCTTTGACGAGAATTACTTTATATACGAGGATACTGAGTTTATTCAGCGACTCTATGAACAAACCGAATTTAAAGTACTTCCTGAATATGTGATCACTTCAGCGAGAAAGTATAGGGATAAAGGTTGGTTTAAAGTCCAGTTTCACTTTGGAATGATCCATCTAAAAAACTATATGGGAGCAGGTCCTGAAGAACTGTATCGCTATTACCAAAAAAATATTTTGACCTGAATATTCTTTGAAGAGTCTCACAAGACTTATTCTTCAATTTTAAGATCGGCATAATCTTTAAGAATACCATTCGCCAACCATCGGGCTAAATCCTTTTTATTGGAAACTACTTCAATACTCTTAGCTTTGGATTCTTTTGACGTACCATCAATATCCAACAAGCTTACCGCGGGTAGCACATTTTTCGCAAGATATAAGGTGTTATTGTCTTCAAAAATGGCCTCTATGTTCTTGTAAGAACGATTTTTAATACTATGCTTTTGAAAAACCTCCCTCAGGTTTTGTGCCAACCGCTGACCTTCCTCGCTTTTTTCATGATGATAAACCGAAACATCTATTTTCCCTTTGATTTGCCCATTGGCACGGATAATCAAAAGCCTCTGATACTTTCCCGAATGTTTGAGGTATCTTTTGTTTATTGCTTCCACGTAAGTTCCCATAAGTTGTATTCCAGAATCTTTATCATCTGAATAGGGTAATCCTTCTTGCTCAAGCACAAACACATGGGCCCCATTTTCCAAAAGAGTTTTTGCCAAATTGAGTTCTACTTCCTTAGCAAAACTATTTGGAGCATTTTCCTCATTTTCCGTTATGAGATAGTACACCACATCCTTTAAGGCATCACTTTTCTTGGAAAGGTTTCGAAGTTCTTTTTCAAAAACCGGCTCTTCCTTATCCGAAGCCAGAAGAATTCTAACCCCTACATTTTTGAAAGATTCCGAAGCATAAGGAATAACATATTCCCTTCCCACATGCAAAAAACTACCGTCTTTTACGTTGGCTTGGTTGAGTTCCACAAATTCCTGATAATGCTTTACAGGGTCTAGCCCTTGTTTTCTGAGAATGGAATAAATCCCTTCTCCAGGTTCTGCAACCACTTTATATGCAGTTTCTTGACCGAAAGAAAGGCATACCCAAGCACCCCACAGTATAAATGCAAGTGTGAATTTCATACAAAGAAATTTTTGCTGGGATGCTTTACAAATATCTAAAAAAATGGCAGAAGTCTAACATCAAAAATACTGCCCAATCCCAAAAACCACACCACGTGAAGAGTTTGTTGTGATGCCTTGACCATAATCAATTCTGAAAATGGCATTGAAAATTCGCTTGTGGATAAAACGAAGTCCTATTCCAGGGTATATTCGCAAATTTTGGTCGTCTCCAAAATCGCTGAAGTCACCTCCCGGATTTCTCCAAGAACCCCCATCAATAAAAACATTACTTTGAAGTACGAACCAATCCTTATCAATCAGAGTGTGTCGGTACTCGGTATTCAAAACAATAGCTGCTGTACCACGATCTATGGTGTTTCCTACCCCTCTTATATTCAAATTGTTGTCTACAGCGAAGGGGGCAAAAGGGGTATCTAAGTTGCTTGATAGCCCCAATCGCAATCTGCTTGCCCAATTTCCTTTCTTACCAACTCTCGCAAAGTACGTAAAGTCGTTGAAGCCAATCCAAAATTCCGGAAGCTGTCCATCATCGCTTTGCACATATTGTAAATTAAGTGAACTTTTAAATCCAGATAGGTATTGGTAATGAAATTTAATTGCGTCATAGTTGTAGAGCAATTTTAGCAAATGTTTGTTCACTCGTAAGGCCAAGGGAACATTTGGGTCGGTATCTCCAGAAAGAAATTGATAGTCTTCTGTAAAAAAGTTGATTCCAAACTCAAACCTATTTTTAAAATTGAGTTGGTATAGAACCAGAGCTTCAATAGATTCGTTGTTGTACCGGTAATCCGCACTGCCATTATCCAAAAAAACGGGTTCTTCAGTAGTCAAATCTTGATAGCTGACAGCTAAACCCCATTTTCGACCAAAAATGTTGGGTGCCCGAATATGAGTGCCAAACGAATCAAAAATGTCCCGCTGGTAAAACCCGCCCAAGGTAATATTTCGCCCTAAAACATTGAACTCTTGCAGACCAATACGAAAGGCAAATTCATCATCATTGGAAGTAAAAATACCGGCGAAAGGAATCAGGGTAAAGTTTTCCTCAATCCCATATACCACATCGTACTCGTTTTCTTTAAAGGATTCAGAAACTTGGTAATAGGCGTGTGAAATAGAAGGCAACCGCTTAAGTCGGTACATATCCTCTTCCATTTTTGTGGTATCCAAAACAGCTCCACCCTCAACCTTAATGATTGTTTCCAGAAAAGAGGTCTTTGTCCTTTCGTTACCTTGAATTTTGAGGCTAGACACTTTAGGAGCTTGGCCGTATCCGAAAAGCACAAACAAGCAAATAGATAAGGTTACCAAGCACCTACGAATCACAGCAACTTCTTTTTTGTTAAAGCTAACTTATTCGTTTCAGAATTTCTAAGCTCTATTGGATTATCCCTGTTAAAACTGAACTTATTCAAACGAAAAAGGTATTTCTGAGAATAAATTCACCCAATTATCTTCACTTACCGCCAGAAGATTAAAATTATACGACGTTTCAGGTAGTAAATCGGGAGGTGTTTCTTCAGTAATATTCAAAACTACATTGTCCAACTTGTAGTACTGGAATCTTCGTTCGAAAGTATATGTTCCCGACAAGAAATCATTAGCTGCGTTGGTAATTACGTGGAAGTAAATTCTAGAATCGGTGAAAACCCCATCCTGCCAAGTAAATTCAGGCATAGTTCCCATAGAAAAGTCCGTCATTACATTTTCTGATAAATACTCCGTAGGTTTGGAAAGCTGTTTTAACCGAATAGGATTTGAAATATGGACAGCACCTGCTTCCTCAAAACTGACAATTACCCATTTTTCTTCATCGGGTAGTACTTCATACTTCAGTAAATAGCCGTTAAAAACATCGATTAAAGGTAGTTCTCGCTGGGTATATTGGGAAAAGTCGTCTTTGTCTACCTCCGCATTCTGGGTTTCATAATACCTAATATTGCTAACACCGGGTCTAGGATACAGAAAAACACTTACAACCTCTGGATTTCTATTGCTTGCGGCACAAGCAATCACATTGTCCACTACCAATTCCCTACCCGACAAAAAAGAATCCAAACGAGTCTCGTCCAAATCAATTTCCACATCTCCATCCGATGAACATGAAATAAGGACGAAGCCCAGAAGGAATAAAATAGTTTTAGTGCTTTTCATCAAATTTTTCCATAAAATTCCCGAATCCTTTCTTCTGCGGGTTTGTTTTGAGGTGTAAATCGGTTGTCCTCTGTTCCGCCGGATCTATCATGGTGTATGAACCATTTCCAGATAAACCCTCCTGCGAACCATTCTTCATTCCAGAACTCATCAAAAATAGCCTGGGTAGCGTCCGCTTGGGCCTGTAGGTTAACATCCATTTGATTCCTATCTACCAGCCAGGGTTTTTTAGCCGTGTAATCCATACTTCGATATCCAAATTCAGTAAAAAGTATGGGCCTATCCTTACTTTCTGATAAGGAGACCAGCTTTGCTTTCCAAGGCTGCCACCCCAACTTCAATTCGTCCATGGTTGGGTAGCGTTCTTCAGAAAGGGGGAAATATGCATCTACTCCAATAAAATCCAATTCCTCCCAAAAAGGTGTCCTTGAATATTCATCCCAATTGGCCGCATATGTCAACTTTCCAGAGTACACCTTTTTTACCTTATTAATGAGATTTTTCCAATATTTAGGTCTGTTCTTTACAAACTCCTCCAACTCCGTTCCAATACAAAGAATCTCAGATTTGGTTTCCTCTGCAAGCTTGGCATAGGTTAAAATAAAATCGTCATACGAGTTTTCCAGAATCTTCCAATCCTCTTCGGATTTCATGACCATATCCCCGGTAAACTCTCCCCGCCAAATCCAAATTTGAGGCTTCATCATCACTCTTACCCCATTCTTCTTCAACATTTCAATGTACTGTTTTGCACCGCTTCTGGTCTCTCCAAACCACTGCCTTTCTGTATTAAAAATTATTTTAGGAGAATTCAGGGTTCTCGCAAATCCAAACGGCATCACCGCAGCATAGTTGGCATTGACCTGCAAAACAGGCTCCACATGGTTTTGGTCGACTTTTTCACGTGACCCTACAAAACTTACCCCATTAATTTTCTCTTTTTTTTGGCTGTTGCAGGAAAACTGGAGCATACACAAAAAAAGAAGTCCTAATTTCTTCATAGATTGAGAATTAAGACTTCTAATTTAGGCTTTTATATAAGCTTCCGACTAGAAAACGGCTCGTAAACCTATGTTAAATGTCTCACCAAGCCCAGTATCCCTTCCTCGTACAAAGTTGGTGTACAGGAATTCAACATTTAATTCTTTTGTCAATTGATATTTGGCACCACCTCCCAGGGCAGTGAAATTTTGACTAAAATTGTTTCCTAAATCTATCAATTCTGTATGCTGACCTAACACCAATACAGTAAACTTGCTGCTGGGGAAATAACTCAAAAACACCCCTGGAGTCAAACGAAGACTATTGTTTGCAAAACTTCCTTCAACCGTTATACCATTAGCATCCTGAACCGCGTCTTCCCCAAAATTGTATTCCGAGTTTATTTCGGTGAAGATCTGCCATTTTTTACCAGGGAACGTGTAATCATAGAAAAACCGATTTTGCCAAGTAAACCCATCTTGATCCAAGAATACGCCATTGTCATCCACCTCTTGACTAATTAGGGGAATGGAGAAAGAACTTAAAATGGAGAAATTACCTACTCGTTTAAACGGTACTATTTTAATGGATGGAGCAATGGAAGTCAGTCCTGAAGTATTTCTGCGTTCCGTTGTCCCATTTTCTAAGTTGAAATCACGACCATTGGCTCTGTATTCTGCTATAACCCCAACATTTACCCTTTTGGTATCAGAAACTCCGGTGAACACTTCCAAAGTAGAGGTGAAGAAATTTTGACGAATACCGTCTTCAGCCTCAAAAGTACTTTCGGTCTGGGTATAAAGGTTATTGAATAGTTTAATATCCCACTGTCCTTTTCCAATAAGTTTGGAAGGTGTCAAGTTTTGAATATTACTCCCAGACTGGTCATCATCCTGAGCTGTGATAATCGCTGTACCCAAAAATAGAGCAGCAAAGATTGTGTTTTTAAATATTGCTTTCATAATGCGTTGAATAGTTGTAGTATTTCTTATTTGGTTTCATTCAGGGCCCAATCATAACTGTAGTAGCCTACTTTGGCTTTAGGGTCCAGTTTTTCTTTTCGATATTGATTTACGTATTCTATGAGGTTTTTACCGCCTTGGGTAAAGTCCTTGGTATACCACTCGAATATTTGGGAAAGGTTTACTCTTTTTCCTTTGACCCGAATAAAGTTTGGATTGTTCAAAGCCAATTCCGTCTGCTTTTGTAATTGGGATTCCAATTTCTCCGGAGTGTATGCCGAATTGATTATAGGAGGACAGCCCAAACCAGCACAAACCAGCACAAAATGAAAGCGGGATTCTTCCGGAAAAACCGCACGTAGCAGTTTGTTTTCAATATCGTTTAGCGTGGTACTTTTTCCACCTATATCATAGGTCTTTTTATCAAAGAATCCTGCTTTATCCAATGGAGAACTTAGGGGGTAATTATCTACAATTCCCTTAATAACGGATAGGTTATATCCATTGATCCAAAATGCTTGATAGGTTTTGGCATCGCCCTTGGTTACTCTAATATCCTTTGCCAAGGTCAATAACTCTTCAAGAGAAGAAGGATTTGCTTTAATTTCTTTATAAGCAACCCGGCCATTAGTTATATAGGTCTTGAAAAAAGTATCTGCTTTAGAGAAAAACTCCGATGTTCCTTGACCAAACCCAAACTGGACAAAGGCAAGAAATAGTAAAGTGATTAGTGTTTTATACGTTTTCATTACAATTGTTTTGTTGATTAAAACTGACCATTATGTCGAGGGTCATTTGAACACCATACAAGGCGATTACTATTTTATGATTTATTTAAGATTATAATAATCAGCGTGTTACGCGTTCGCTTTAATCTGCATAACCTTACGATGGAATTCCGTATTTAAACTGTTTCTAAATAATTCGCTTTTGTTAAGTTCCTATCTTTAATAACGACACAACCAACAACTTCTAAATCTCATGGAAAACATTGTTATAATTGGAAATGGCATTGCAGGTGTTTCGGCAGCACGTCATATTCGAAAGCTTTCTGATAAAAGAATCATTATTGTCTCTGCTGAGACCGATTACTTTTTTTCTAGGACAGCGCTAATGTATGTCTACATGGGGCATATGAAATTCGAGCACACCCAACCTTACGAAAATTGGTTTTGGGAGAAAAACAGGATTGAATTGGTAAACGCCTATGTCAATAAGGTGGATACAGAAAATAAAGCATTGACTCTAGATGGCTCTAGAACCCTGCAATATGACAAACTAATATTGGCAACGGGTTCCAAACCCAACAAGTTTGGTTGGCCTGGGCAAGACCTTCATGGTGTTCAAGGTCTATACTCAAAACAAGATTTGGATTTGTTGGAAGTAAACGCTCCAAACAAGAATGCCTGTAAACGCGCAGTTATCGTTGGTGGAGGGCTTATTGGAATCGAATTAGCCGAAATGCTCCGTACTCGGGATATCCCTGTTACGTTCTTGGTTCGTGAAAGCAGTTTCTGGAATGGGGTTTTACCAGCGGGAGAATCCCAAATGATCAATGAACATATTTTGGAACACCATATTGACCTTCGCTTGGCTACCAACTTAAAAGAGATTGTTTCAGATGAAAACGGAAAAGTTAAATCTATAATCATCACGGAAACAGGCGAGGAATTGGCCTGTGATATGGTTGGATTGACCGCAGGGGTTACTCCAAACATTGATTTCTTAAGAGATTCTGGAATTGAATTGGGACGGGGAATTAAGGTAAATCGATACTTGGAGACAAACATACCGGATATTTATGCTATCGGGGACTGTGCCGAGCAACATGAACCTATTGGGAATAGAAGACCCATTGAAGCTGTATGGTATACGGGAAGGATGATGGGCGAAACCGTCGCACAAACTATCTGCGGCAATCGTATTGAGTATAAGCCTGGACATTGGTTCAATTCTGCAAAGTTTTTAGACATAGAGTACCAAACGTATGGTTGGGTTTTCTCCGAAAGGGGCATGAAAGAGTTTGAAGAGCATTTTCACTGGAGACATGATTCCGAAAAAATATGTATCACAGTAGCCTATAACAAGGAGAACAACAAGTTCCTTGGCATCAACACCTTTGGAATTCGCATGCGACATGAACTATTTGATAGATGGCTGACTGAGGAACGTGGGGTGGATTACGTTATGGAACATCTGGCTGATGCCAATTTTGATCCAGAATTCTACAAACACCATGAATCTGCCATCTTATCCAAATACAACTCGGATAGAGGAACTTCGATAAAACCCAAAAAGAAAAGCATCAAAAGAATTTTTCAATTGATATAAAGACAACCTTAATACAATGAGCACTTACGATAGAAGCATGGCCCTAACGGGACAACCTCCAGTTATCATGAGCTGGAAACAGAAATTAGCAGTATTGACAGGTATGTTTGGCTTGGCCATTATTTTGTTAGCAGCCTTCAACGTTAGTTTCCCAAATAAGCCAATGTGGTTTACCATAGCCATGTTGAGCATTATATCGGGTACTGTTTGGTTTGCTTGGGAGGCGTATATGTATAAATATCCTGGTATCAAAAATGATGGGGTATGGTTCAAGTCTGTTTCAAGTCTTGGGTTTTGGGGATGGATTGTAGGTATTGCCTTAACAGGGTTTTATATCATACTATATTTTTATCCTGAATATTTGGGATTAGTAAAAGACGGGGACAATAAGGGAATTATTGCATTATTTGACCCGCTAAGTCGCATACTAAGTGGTAATCCAGCAAGTCAATGGTTTGTATATGGGACACTTTATACTGTTGGTATTCTTGCTTTCGGCACCAAATTTCTTTGGAAATACCGGCACAATCGCTATGAGCGTATTAGAACGTTTAGTGTAATGTTTTTTCAATTATCCTTTGCTTTCTTAATTCCGGAGTTCATGGCCCGTTTGAATGGGCATAAAATAGTGGATGGTGGCAGTATTCCCTATCTGGATTTAAAGTTGATGTGGCCACTGAACTATTACAATTTTGAAAGTTATCGAATTAAAGGTTTTTTAAGTTCGGGTAACATAGGTTTCGCTATGTTAATCTTCTCAATTGTCTTGATTTTTGTGATTTCACCAATACTTACCTACAAATACGGTAAACGATGGTATTGTTCCTGGGTCTGTGGTTGCGGGGCGCTTGCCGAAACAGTTGGAGACCCCTTCAGACAATTAAGCGATAAATCATTAAGAGCGTGGAAAATTGAAAGATGGGTAATTCACAGTGTTGTTGTTTTTGTAACCCTTATGACAACGGCTGTAATTTACTCTTATTTAGGAAACGATACCAGTAAGTACTGGCTGACCAAAACTACTTTTCTTTTAGGAGTTGCGGTTTTATTGACCATTGTTTTGGCCTTGGTCATGATATTCAAGAGAGATGAGTTCCAAAAAGATGCGAAATATGGTGCTGTAGGATATTTTGTAATCATCATGGCCTTAATTGCATTTCATTTTTTTAGTAATGATGGCTATGTTTTTCTATTCAAATCAGGTACACTTCGCAAAACGTATTCGTTTTTGATTGGAAGTATATTTTCAGGCGTTATTGGAACGGGATTCTACCCTATTTTAGGAAATCGCCCATGGTGCCGTTTTGGTTGTCCCATGGCTGCCATTCTAGGTTTCCAACAACGACTTTTCTCCAAATTCAGAATTACTACAAATGGTGGACAATGTATTTCGTGCGGTAACTGCTCCACCTACTGTGAAATGGGTATTGATGTACGTGCCTATGCCCAAAAAGGGGAGAATATTGTGCGTTCCAGCTGTGTAGGATGTGGTATTTGTTCTGCGGTTTGCCCAAGGGGTGTCCTTAAATTGGAAAATGGACCTTTACAAGGAAGAATTGATAGCAATCAAGTATTGTTGGGGAATGATGTAGATTTAATGGAATTGGTGAACTCAAAGTAAGATGTTACGCTTTTTACTGGTTTTCATTTTTTTAGTTTCTTCCGTTTCCTTGAAAAAAGAGTACCACCGAGAGTACCATAACAACGGTTCGATTAAGGCTCAGGGTTGGAAAAAAGGGGATTCCAAAGAAGATTTTTGGAAGTTTTATTTTCCCAATGGAAAAATCATGGAGCAAGGTCATTTCAGGAATAATCAAAAAGTAGGATATTGGTATTTTTACACCCCCGATGGTAAATTAGATATGGAAGGGCACTATGTCAAAGGCAATATGACCAAATGGTGGCTATTCTATGATCAAAAAGGTAAAATCAATCACAAATGCCAGCTACATAAGGGAATCAAAAATGGCTATTGTCTCAAATATAAAGATGAAAAACTGAAATCTGCTCAAAAATATAGCAACGGGAAAAAAATTAAAGAGTGGTATGATTTCCGTAGTTTCAAGAAAGAAAACAAACTTTCCGATTTAAAATAAATGGCAGATATCAAAGTTATTATCCCTGCGGTGAATGAGGGAGATTCGATTGCCAAGGTAGTAAAAGAAATCCCAAACTCTGTTTCTGAAATAATCGTAGTTAACAATGGCTCCACAGACAATACGGTAGAAAACGCCGAAAAAGCTGGAGCTACCGTTCTAACCGAAAACAGAAAAGGATATGGGTATGCTTGTCTTAAGGGTATGGAATATGTAGGTCGGCAATCCAAAAAGCCCAATATCATCGTATTTATTGACGGAGATTATTCTGATTATCCTGAAGAATTGGATAAGATAGTGGCTCCCATACTGGAAAAAGATATTGATTTTGTGGTTGGTGCGCGAAAAAAATCACTTCGAGAACCTGGAAGCATGACTCCCCAACAAGTTTTTGGGAATCAATTGGCCACTTTTTTGATGCGCCTGTTTTTCAGGGCAAAATTTACGGATTTGGGACCTTTTCGTGCTATAAAATACGAAAAGCTCAAAGCTTTGGAGATGGAAGACAAAACATATGGCTGGACCGTAGAGATGCAACTGAAAATTTTACGTAAAAAAATGTCATATATCGAAGTACCAGTATGTTATAAACAACGAATAGGTGTCTCAAAAGTTTCAGGAACCGTAAAAGGTACTATATTTGCAGGCGTAAAAATCTTGGGTTGGATCTTTAAATACAGCATAAAATAATGGGACTAACAATTGCTTTCATCATCATTGCCATTTACAGTACAGCACTGATATTGATTTTCTTCTACAGCCTGGCACAACTAAATCTTCTGATCAATTATCTCGGTCAAAAAAGACAAAATGAAGAAGCCCCAAAATTTAATCTTCTAGATCCCAAAGAAATTCCTTTTGTGACCATTCAACTTCCGATATACAATGAGGAATATGTGATGGAGCGACTTTTGGACAACATTGCCAAAATAGAATACCCAAAAAGCAAGCTGGAAATTCAAGTGTTGGATGACTCTACGGACGACTCCGTAATCGAGACCGCTAGGCGTATCGAAGAGCTTCAAAAAACTGGCTTGGACATTCAGCACATTAGAAGAGAGAACCGCCAAGGTTTCAAAGCTGGAGCACTAAAAGAAGGATTGGAAATCGCCAAAGGAGAATTCGTAGCTATTTTCGATGCTGACTTTTTACCGGAAAGTGATTGGTTAAAGAAGACAGTCCCTTATTTCAAGGATGAAGAAATTGGTGTGGTGCAAACACGTTGGGGACATATCAATAGAGATTATTCCACACTTACTCGTATCCAAGCCTTTGCATTGGACGCTCACTTTACTTTAGAGCAAGTGGGTCGAAACTCAAAAGGGCATTTTATCAATTTTAATGGAACCGCTGGAATTTGGAGAAAGGATTGTATTCTAGATGCAGGAAACTGGGAGGGAGATACCTTGACTGAAGATTTGGATTTGAGCTACCGTGCCCAGTTGAAGAATTGGAAGTTTAAGTATTTAGAAGACGTCGAAACTCCTGCAGAACTACCTGTAGTAATGAGTGCTGCCCGTTCACAACAATTCCGCTGGAACAAGGGTGGTGCAGAAAACTTTAGAAAAACGGTTTGGAGCGTTATTACCGCTAAAAATATCCCTTTTCGCACCAAATTTCATGGGGTGATGCACTTGTTGAACAGTTCTATGTTCCTGTGTGTTTTTATCGTGGCTTTGTTAAGCATTCCCATGCTCTATATCAAAAATACTTATGGACACTTGGGTTGGATTTTTCAGGTGACCAGCTTCTTTATTATCAGTACCATTATTCTTTTTATATGCTATTGGTTTACTTACAAAAGCATCCAAGGCAGTAGCTTTGATAATTTTGTAGATTACATCAAGTTATTCTTTACATTCTTCTCTGTGGCCTTAGGATTTTCTCTTCATAATTCCATTGCAGTTATGGAAGGTCATATGGGTAAACGAAGTGAATTCGTAAGAACACCTAAATTCAATATCAATAGTCTTACTGACAGTTGGAAAGGAAATAAATACCTCGCCAAAAAGCTATCTCCAAATATGGTCATCGAGTTTGCTCTTATGGTTTACTTCCTATTTGGAATGTATAGTGCGATTCCTTTGAATGATTTTGGATTGTTCCCATTCCATTTGATGTTGTTCTTAGGATTTGGATTTGTGTTCTTTAAGTCTTTGACTGCAAAAGCATAATAACTCACATCACATTTAACTTCCTTAAATGCCTAAAATAGCAGATCTTAAAAGTCTGCTTTGGGACCTAAGCATATCTCAATTTCAAAATAGGTACATTTATTACCTATGTTACAAAAAGAAGAAAATTCAATAGAAGGTAAAAAAGGCATTATCAATCCTAAGTTTGTTAGATTATTGAGTTTCATAATAATCTCTTTGTCATTGGTTGCCTGCACTGTACTGTGCATTTTGGCGATTTGGGAATTTACAAAAACAGATGCCGTATGGAGAGCTGTTGCCACTTTTGGCGTAATAAGCTTGGCCATGGCCGTTTTTACTTTCGTAAATGAGCGCTTGGGATAAGATGGAAGAAAAACCTAGACTCTCTAGACTTACGGCAATTTTGACCCAATTACAGTCTTCGAGGATTGTTACTGCCAAAACCTTGGCCGAAAAACACGGGGTCAGTATTCGAACTATATATCGAGATATTCGAACTCTGGAAAAGTCTGGAGTGCCTATTTTTACCGAAGAAGGTAAAGGGTATTCTATGATGGATGGCTATCAATTGCCTCCGGTCATGTTCACAGAAGACGAAGCAAATGCTTTGATAACTGCTGAACAATTGGTAGTAAAAAACAAAGATGCCTCTTTTGTAAAATACTATTCCGAAGCCATTTTAAAAATAAAAGCCCTGTTAAAAGGTTCGCAAAAAGACAAAGCAAGTCTTTTGAAAGACCGTGTTTATTTCTTTGAAAACTTTTCGCGTCAAACTACCAGTAGCTATCTCATGCAGATTCAATCCGCCTTGACCAATTTTCAGGTTTTGAATATTGATTACCTCTCTTTGGAAAACAAATCCACCAACCGAGATATTGAACCCTTTGCCCTATATAGCACTCAAGAAAAATGGTTGTTGATTGCCTATTGCAGACTTCGAAAAGCCTTTAGGGTATTCCGAATTGATCACATCCAAAAAGTCACCAACACCTACGTTACGTTTGAATCCCATAACATGACTTTAGAGGAGTATTACAAGTCTTATGACAGGTATAATGAAAGTAATTTTGACCCGGAAAATCGATAAAAACAAAACCACTTTATCAACCGTAGCAATGGTTTCAGTAAAGCTTTAATTTTTCAGCTCTGTACACAGAGCTATTAGGAACTCCGTTATTTGTTATATCTGAATTTATATTTAGTTCAAAAAGGACATTTTGGTTAGCATCGACTTCTACTATCTTACTCCTTAAAAAGTCATTTGACCACGAGTTATTAATATTATCCTTGTCAATATATTCATGATTAAAGCCAAGTGAACCAGCAATAATTAAACGAGTATCGCTTTCCTCAAGATAATCCACATCACTAATTATTGGAGAGTAAAATGCTTCACCTCTGTCTTTACCATATTCCCATATAGTTTTAACCGTACCACCTATTTCATTTTCATCAATCTGCATTTCAACCGCTCTACTAAACTTTGCAGAAGTTCCAAATCCCCGTCCAAATCCATTGTCAAAAAACAGTAAATTTCCTTTTGGGGTGATTAGCGGAGCATGCTGTCCCCAGTTCCACTCCATATTTTCATCCGAGGAAGTAAGCAAATAATCTTCATATCCTTCCCAATCATACGGAGGAGCCATTATCCATATTAATTGATTATCCCATGAAACCTTAAACAAGCCTTGTCTTTGACCTGAAACAATAATCGAATTGTCTCTTTCATCATGAATCACAGCATTTACGTGAACCCAATCAACGGGATTGTTCCATAACGTATCTCTTTTTGGAAGAATTAAGTTCAAATCCCATACATTCGTAGTTGCTCCAGAATTTCGATCCAGCTCTATGACATAATCTTCAACAGTAGGTTCACCTACCTTGTTAACAGGAACTATAAAATTACCATTACTCATCTCATAAACATCATGATGAGCATTTTCAAATTCAGGATAAAAAGAATATTCTTTTATTAGCTCTCCTGTTATTGAGTATTCAAAGATTGAACCTTGTCCGTTACCTCCTTTCCCAAATCCCATATTTCCATTTTTGAAGCGCTGAAGAGCGTATTTGGCGCCTTCCGAAAACCCAGTTGAGTACCATCTTATTTTACCAAAACGATCAACCATAAAAGGAATACCTGTTGGTCGAAAGTTAACTAAGAACACTACGTTCTTTTCCTCAGTTTCATATTGCCTCACAATTTCAAATTCTGGAAACCCGTCTGGCAAAGAATCTGTATTTATCATTCTGACGACGGTTAACCTTTCATCTCCTTTCGGGCTAAGAAATGTGAATTCGACTATGTTTTCAAAACCTGCATATAACCCTAGAATATCTAATTCATGTTTAGTCTTGACCTCTGTTGTTGAAGTGACTATATCTGAAAACTCGCCATCCTGACCGACGATTCGAATCCTAAACATACCGTTTAATGGGGTTTCAATACTTGCTTGCGCTGCCAGTGGGGCACTATTAAACGGATTTAGGTTAACATTAATGTTTATACCAACCTCACTGCCTAAAAATGC
This sequence comes from Bacteroidota bacterium, assembly GCA_039184805.1. GTDB lineage: Bacteria > Bacteroidota > Bacteroidia > Flavobacteriales > Flavobacteriaceae > Flagellimonas. The sequence goes on from JBCDAX010000003.1 coordinate 25,605, forward strand.
CATACCTAATGAGCTGGAATCATTGAAAAGAAAAGAAACATACCATTCATCCAAATTGGTTTCAAACTCAACGACAAGATTGTTTTCTATCTTAATTTCACCTTGACTTTCCAAATCAAGACCTACTACAGAACCTTCGTCAACTATGATATTCTTGACGAGTTCCCCATTGATTTTAGCCTCTAAAAGAAGGTTTTTTAATTCAAGTAGATTGTTAACATTTTTAATCTCTTTTACCTCTTCATTCAATGAGTCTATTTCATCGCTAAAATCCTCACTATTGCAGGAAACAAATAAAATGATTGAAAGAAAAAACTTTACTTTTAAAAACCTAAAATCTTTCATTTTCTTAATTTGTAGTTGATAATAACCAAGATATGCTTTGTTTCAAAGAGACATATTTTCTAATAGGTGAAGTTATGAATTTTGGATCTAAAAGGCCAGGTCAAATTGATGTACATAGATTATCAATTACAAAATACCCTTGGTACGCCCTTATCATAAACTGGATATACTTAGTTTTTAAAAAAACAATTATGATGACACAAACAAAAAAATTTACTATTAACGTCATCCGCATTTGAACCTAAATACAACCAAGCTAAGCTCCTCACCCGATCAATTACTTGGATTACTTACATATATCAATAATTTTAATGGCTTCAACAATTTGTGATATATCAGAAGAATAGAGTTTTAGTGCTTCGCTATTGGAATTTGAACATGCCGATGCTTGCTCCTTCAACCATTTTTTATACTTATTCTTACCTAATATGAGTACTTCTCCTGTACTTTTTAAACGAACTACATATTCCTTCTTTTTTATGCTGATATCATTACTCATATCTACCCCTTGTTTAAAGGTTTCTAGTTGTGTCTTCTTTGCCTCACTATATGAATCAGCCAAATCCCCTATATCCTTATCATTTTTTACATCTCTCTTATATTGATTTCTTGCTTTTTGGGTTGCTACCTGGTCCGCACCTACAATTGTAGCAGATTTTGCAATTGCGCTCAATATTTTGTTTTCAGATGGGAAAGGATTTCGATAAAGTAGGTAGTTATTACCGTCAAATAGTTTTTCAACAAAAACATTTTGAATATTCATAAAGACACGTTCTTCTCCGTCAATCATTTGTGTAAAACTCTTTACAGAATCTGGCCCAAAAATCTTCATTTCGTCCTCATGGGTCTTCACGTAAATTGAATCTGCATACCATTTGGTAAAAACTAATTTTTGTCTGATTTCGCCAGACAAGGATTCTTCGTTATTTAGCATCAAAGTGCCCTTTTGAAATACTATTATTTTACTATTTCCTCCACCTTCTGTTGAAACAAATCCTCCATTTATAGGGAAATACTCTTTCTCACCATGAGTAATTTTTTTTATGTCAGCTATTGGATATGATGTTAAGTAACCATCTTTAGTCGGAGTAAAGTAGAATCCAACGTAAAAATCCTTAGCTCCAGAAGGCTTTCCCTCAAATAGCTTTCGATTGGATTGAAAAGCCAAATACCCAGATTTTTCATTTCCATCCTTAAATGTAATCTTGGATTCTGTAAAGTTCTTTCCTTCATCATTAAACCCCTTTCCTCCATTTTTATTCAAATCAGACATTTTGATACTCAAACCATATTTTGAAACTTGATTGGGTTCAAACTTTTTTTTCTTTTTGGCCTTCAGTTGAATTTGAGTTATTTCATTATTTGATTTTTTCAATTTTAATAACCCCTCAAGTCTCTCGCCAGTTTGTAAAACAACATATCCATTGGCTGGTTTGGTGGAAACTACCTCAACGCCATTTACTTCCATTGGCAGACCCCATTTAAATAGTTCCTCCGGACTTTCGCTGATTGATTGTGCAAATAATCCCGAAAACATCGATACGTAGAATACGAGTGATACCAGAACCTTCTTCATAAGTATTGATTTTATTTATAAAATGCTTTTTAACCATTTTGACTTTAGTCGATTCAATCCAGCACTCCAGAGATATCGAAACCACGGTAAAGCGAAACAAATATCATTGGCCTAAGGTTAAAAAATTGAAGCAAATTGATGTATGCCGGTTATGAATTGACCAATTACAAACCACCCCTGACATACCCTTGTCATAAACAGGGTTTAGTTTTGTATCAATCTTAAAAATCAATCATCATGACAAGCACAAAAAAAGGAGAACTTACCATTGTTGGGATTGCGATTAGAACCTCCAATGCACCAGGAAAAGGGGAAAAGGATATTCCTCAACTATGGGAAAGATTTAGTACCGAAAATGTCCTTAGTCGTATTCCAAATAAAATGGATCAGACAATTTATGCGATCTACACGGATTATGAAGGTGACCACTCCATGCCGTATACTCTGGTTATTGGTTGTAATGTATTCAGTTTGGATAATATCCCGGAAGATCTAACCGTAAAGATTGTACCAGCCTCCAATTATGCCCAGTTCACTGCCAAAGGGGATTTAACCAAGGATGCCGTTATTAATACATGGATGGAAATCTGGAATACCAACCTAGATAGGGCGTATACTACGGATATCGAAATCTATGGCGAGAAAGCAACGGACCCAACCAACGGGGAAGCCGAAATATTGGTCGCTACAGCATAACATTCATCACATCAAAAAACGAACATCATGAAAACTAACACACGTAAAAAACAACAATTCGAATTCTTCAGCCTGGCCAAGCGAACTCGAAGCCCAGAAAAGAATAGGGAGCAGTGGTTGAAGGAAAAAAGATGGTTCTCAGTACATCATATCCAAGAATCGAATTAGAAGAAATAAACTTTACGATTATGATATAATTCCATTTGGGACTAGGCCAAATGGAAGTGCCGGTTTAAATCACGCCGGTTAATCTGATTCGAAAAACCTTATTTTTTCTTTTTTCCCAATTCCAGAACATAATCTATGGTGCGCTGCAAGACCTGACTATCACCATCGTTGGTGTTATTAAAGGCAATACTAGAATTGTATGCGGGGATGTGCATAAAAACAGTACCCCAAAAACCTGAATGCATATAAACTTCAATACCGGATTTCTTTCCTACTATACTGCCAAAACCCAATCGCTGCTCTGGCAGCCCTTCGCCCTTATCATCAAATTCTTTTTTAAGTAACATAATATCCAATGTATCCGGATAATCAAAAATTCTTCCATTGAAAAGTGCTTGTAGAAAGACACCCAAATCTTTTGTATTGGAGACAAGACCTCCACCACCATACAAATCAACAGAATTGTCCCAATCCGATGCATCTATTTCACCCATATATCTTTTTACATTTGGCAGCAAACCCCCTGGTCTTTTTTCAAGGCTTTCCAAGTAGGTAGCTGACATCCCCAATTCATCAAATTTCAAAAGTTCGCGTAATCCTTCTGCAAGGCCTGATTTGTTAAGTTTTTCAATAATTTCCCCCAAAAGCACATAGCCCGTATCACTATAATGATTTTCTTTCCCTGGTGCCGCATGGGGTTGTCCATTGTCCATGGCAAATTGTATCTGTTCCGTTCGGGTCCACCGTTTATTTGGGTCTTTTGAGGCCTCTTTAATATACTCGGGGCCTCCTTCGGCATAGTCGTATAGGCCACTAGTGTGTGTAAGACAATGCCTAATTGTGATTAGCTCGGGACTATAACCTCCTTTTTCCAGAATTGTGATATGCTCTTCAGAAATATAGTTGGAAATAGGGTCTTCCAATGAGAGTAATTCCTTCTCATACAGTCGTAATATGGAGGTGGCTACAAAAACCTTGGTCAGACTGGCTATTCGGAAAGGTTGTTCAGCTTTGAGAAGGGTAGTTTTCTCCAGACTGTCAAATCCTGAACTTCCTGTGAAATCAACGTCCAATTGGGGTGATATAACGGTGAGGGACATCCCTACAATACCATTTTTTGTGTTTCCGCATTCTTCGTCTAAAATCTTTTGAAATTCTGCATTAGGATTTGTTCCGTAGGTAATTTTCTTAGAAGAAGAACAGGCAAGCAGTGTGTTGAAAGCTATAAATAGCCATAAATATTTCATCGTTCTTGATTTTTGAACAAAGGTTGGTATTTGGATTCAACCCACATTGTAAAAATTCGTCAACTATAATGTGGGCGTAATTTTATGAAGTGCGGAATTCCCAACAACTCTGACGGGGTATGCCCTGTGAACCTTTTCATTTCCTTAATAAAATGACTCTGGTCGTAATACCCATACTCCAAGACATAATGCTGCCAATCCTGGTTTTTTGTAGTCGAAAGCTCACGCAGCACTTTCTTAAAACGCTGAAGGGTTTGAAACTTTTTAGGGGTCAAACCTGTTTCCTTTTTGAAATACCGTTCTAAAGTTGAATAGGAATAGCCGGTGGCATCCATGATGGTACTCAAGTTACAGTCATGGCTTACTTCTTGAGACATTTCTACCATAAATCCTTCGTCTTCCCTTCGGTAACGTTGGGCGAACCAATGGTCCAGTTCAGAAACAATTAATTCTGGAGCACATGTTTTTAAATAGTCATTCAATCTTTGCATTTGAATACCGAAAACGTCCTCCGCAAAAGCCATCGAATTCTTCATAATAACTTCAACACTATCCCGAATAAATGGTTTTAAGGAAGAAAGTGCCCTAGACTTGAATTTTACCACAATGCAGCTTTTCAAAGCTGAAAAATCAATATGTACCTTATCATGGATAAAACTAAACAGAAGGCTTCGGTCCGACATCAACTTTTTCCCACTGTACGTTAGAGAATAATGTCCCTCAAGTACAATAATCATATCCGGTGTAATACCAGGATAAGCAAACATTTGGGTACCGTCCAATGTATAAAGGTCTTTAGCATTAAGAATCCAATAATGGTCGATGTGTTTTTTTGTTTCGGGAAGTTGAGGTTGATATACCATGGAAGTAATTACTGCCTTACAAGACTATAAAACTATAATATTGTTACAAGATACTGGAAAAACCAAGGTTTACCTTTTTTTGAAAGTCGCAAACTACTAAAATCAAAACTCCAAAAACTCGTTTCAAGATCCGTTTTAAAAGACCTATTTTAGACGACTCCAAGTAATTCAAAAGATGCCGACTCAGTTTGTCAAATTCTGGAACCTTCATAAAATACCCTTGCTGCTTTGTTTGATAAGTTTGTTATTTTATCTAAGCTTTGCTTTTGACTTGAACCGTGAAGATTTCACGAAGCTTATTGGATTGTATGCTGGATTGTTTTTCTTACACTATCAACTGGTCCAGCTTCAAAAGTGGAATTTCAAATTCCTTTTTGCCGTAGGAGTGATTTTCCGTTTGGTTTTTCTTTTTGCAGAACCTAATCTTTCGCAAGATTTTTACCGATTTATATGGGATGGGCAATTAATTAAAAATGGCATCAATCCATACCTCTATACCCCAAACCAGATTTTGGAATGGTCCCAAATACCTATTGCAAATTATACCACCTTATTTGAAGGTATGGGAGAATTAAGTGCTAAACATTTTAGTAATTATCCACCCTTAAATCAAATAACGTTCACGGTAGCAACCTTTTTGGGCGGGAAAAGCATTTTAGGAACTATTATCGCTTTAAGGGCACAAATCATACTAGCAGATGTCTGCATTGTATTTTTTGGAAGAAAGTTGTTGCAGCACTTGAACATGGAACCTGGTTTGATTTTCTGGTATTTCATCAATCCTTTGGTCATTATTGAACTAACTGGAAATCTTCATTTCGAAGGAACCATGCTGTTTTTCTTTGTTTGGGCCATGTATTTATTAGCTAAGAAAAAGTGGGCGAGGGCGGCTCCCATTTATGCTTTTTCAATTTTGGTGAAATTGGTTCCTATCCTGTTCTTGCCTTTATTCTTTAGATATCTTGGATTTAAAAGGAGTGTTGCATTCTACGCTTTGATTCTTACCACCTGCATCGGTTTCCTTGCTCCCTTCTACACGCCTATTTTCATTGATAATTATTCTGAAACCGTTGGACTTTGGTTCTCCAATTTTGAGTTCAATGCTGGAATATACAACTTGGTCAAATCCATTGGGGTCAATTTCTTTGATTCAAAACCTTGGGAGCTGATAAAAAGCTACGGTAAGATTATGGCCCTTTCGGTAATAGCCATTGCATTGATTCTTACATTTTTTAGGAAGAATGAAAACTTCAAAACTTTAATTCGAACTATGCTCTGGGTTCTTTTTGCTTATTTGATACTGTCCAGCACGGTACACCCTTGGTATATTATCTTCCTGTTAACCTTGACTATTTTCACGGAATATAAGTTTCCAATTCTTTGGACTTTGGTAGTCGTATTGAGCTATTGGGCCTATTCAAATCCTGATTTTACTGAAAATTTATGGCTTTTGGCCGTTGAGTATTTTGCGGTCTTCGCCTTTTTCATTTATGAATTGAACACTAGGAAGACAAAAAAGTTAGATTTCTTCAAAAAAACATCCTCAAATTAGGGAGGTTGGAATTAATTTGTACATTTAACCCATAATGAATGGACAAAATTACATATTGACTTCTTTGAGCGCTATCGCTCCCGTACGTCCTTTCGCTCCCCGTCGTCGCCCGTAAGGGTGCACTCTAGTTATGGAAATAGGTGAGTCCATTTCCGCAAAACCATCAAATCCTTAGTTCACATTTTAGTTTAAATCGAATTGGCAATGGAAATTATAATTGCTGACGAATCACACTTTAAATACGCTCAGATCATAAGCGATACCATTACCGAATCCGCAAAGGTTCGGGGAACTGGTATTGCCCGAAGAACACCGGAATATATTATTCAGCGTCTGAAAAATGGAAACGCTGTAATTGCTTTAGATGGTGAGAATTTTGCAGGTTTTTGTTACATCGAAGTTTGGGGGAATAAAAACTTTGTGGCCAACTCAGGCTTGATTGTGCATCCCGATTATAGAAATCAGGGGCTAGCTAAGAAGATTAAAAAAGCGGTATTTGAGCTTTCCAAAAAGAAGTTCCCCAATGCCAAGATATTTGGTATTACCACGGGATTGGCAGTGATGAAAATGAACTATGAACTGGGTTATAAACCTGTTACCTTCTCTGAATTAACAGATGACCCAGAATTTTGGAAAGGCTGTCAAACCTGCAAAAACTTTGACATCCTAACGAGAACAGAACGAAAAATGTGCCTATGCACGGGAATGTTACACGACCCAAAGGATACAAAAAACAATACCAAAAAAGTCAATGGAAAAGCTTTTCAGCGATTAAAAGATATAAAGCAAAGTCTTTTCCTTAAAAAGAAATCAAAATGAAAAAATTAGTACTGGCCTATAGTGGCGGACTTGACACTTCATACTGCGCCAAATACCTATCCAACGAACAAAACTTTGAAGTGCATGCCGTTAGTGTAAACACTGGGGGCTTCACAGATTCGGAAATTCAAGAAATCAAAGAAAAAGCACTTCAATTAGGAGCATCGTCATACACTTCCATTGATGCCATTGCGACGTTTTACCACAAAGTGGTCAAATACCTCATCTTCGGTAATGTTTTACGAAACAATACATACCCTCTATCTGTGAGTGCTGAACGGATTATACAGGCCATTGAAATTGTAAACCATGCTAGAAAGATAGGAGCCGGACATATCGCACATGGAAGTACAGGGGCTGGAAATGACCAAGTTCGTTTTGATATGATTTTTCAAATCATAGCCCCAGAAATTGAAATCATTACTCCAATTCGAGACAACAAACTATCCCGAGAAGCTGAAATAGCCTACCTGAAGGAAAATGGGATAGCGTATTCTTGGGAAAAGGCCAAATACTCCATCAACAAAGGGCTTTGGGGTACATCTGTTGGAGGTGACGAAACCCTGACCTCTCACTTATCGCTACCTTCAGAGGCCTATCCCAGTCAGCTGGAAAAAGAGATTTCCAAAGTTCTCAAATTAACTTTTGATAAAGGGGAACTTGTGGCCGTAGATGGTGAAAAAGCAACTGCTGTTGAGAACATTGAGAAATTATCTGAAATAGCTTCCAAATATGCTATTGGAAGAGACATTCACGTAGGCGACACGATTATTGGAATCAAGGGTCGAGTTGGTTTTGAAGCTGCCGCTCCCTTAATCATCATCAAAGCCCACCATTTATTGGAAAAACACACTTTAAGTAAATGGCAGCAATACCAGAAGGAACAGCTCGGGAACTTTTATGGCATGCTGTTGCACGAAGGGAACTACTTGGATGAAGTAATGCGAAATATCGAGGCCTTTTTGACCGATACCCAGAAAAATGTATCCGGCGATGTACTTGTAACCTTGCATCCATATCGATTTGAGCTAAATGGTATCAATTCTGCCCACGATTTAATGAATGCTTCTTTCGGGAGCTATGGTGAGATGAACAAGGGATGGACAGCGGATGATGCTAAAGGATTCATCAAAATCCTGTCCAATCCAGGAAAAATTGCAAACCACGTAAACAAAAATATTGAATAAACGTCACCCTGAACTGGTTTCAGGGTCTCATTCCGATAAGATACTGAATCAAATTCAACATGACGCAAAAGAATAAAAAATGATAAAAGCAGGAATAATTGGCGGTTCGGGATATACAGGCGGAGAGCTCATCAGAATTTTGCTCAACCACCCTAAAGTGAAAATTGATTTTGTATTTAGTACTACGCGAGCAGGAAAACCTATTTCCAGTGCACATCCTGACCTTTTAGGTGTTACGGAATTAGAGTTTACCGGGGTATCAAACCTAGAGGTTGATGTTGTCTTTCTATGTTTAGGACATGGAAATTCTTCCAAGTTTTTATCGGAAAATGAATTTAGTGCTAACACTAAATTCATAGACCTCAGCAACGAATTCCGATTGGAAAACGACGCTGAATTTCAAAACAAACACTTTGTGTACGGTCTACCGGAATTACAAAAAGAGGAGATTGTCAAAGCGAATCATATTGCTAATCCAGGTTGTTTTGCAACGGCCATCCAGCTAGCTTTGCTTCCACTGGCCAAGCAAGAATCATTATCCCAAGAGGTCCATATTAATGCGATGACAGGAAGTACCGGTGCAGGAGTCGGTCTATCACCTACCTCTCATTTTAGCTGGAGAAACAACAATATCTCGTGGTACAAACCCTTTACCCACCAACATTTGGGAGAAATTGGAGAAGGTCTTCAGTCTTTTGGGAATACCATTGGTAAACTTCGATTTTTACCAAACCGAGGCAATTTCACCCGAGGTATTTTGGCTACGGCGTATACTTCATATGATGGAAGTTTGGAAGAAGCGAAGTCTTTCTATAAAAGCTTTTATAAGGATGCTTTGTTCACCCATATAACGGATGAACCCATTCATTTGAAACAAGTGGTCAATACGAATCAATGTCATGTGCATTTGCACAAACATGAGGATGTTTTACTCATCACCTCGGCGATTGACAATCTATTAAAGGGTGCTTCGGGACAAGCGGTACAGAATATGAATTTAATGTTTGGACTAAAAGAAGATTTGGGACTACAACTTAAGGCGGGAGTCTTTTAAAAGAAAATAGGAATGAAAATAGCAATCATAGGAGCAGGAAATTTAGGGCTATCTATCGCCAAAGGGGTTTTGCATAGTAATGGCGCAACGACCATGTACCTGACCAAAAGGAATTTGGATGATATCAAAAATTTTGAAAAATACGGAAATGTGACCGTGACTTCGGACAATCGAGAGGCGGTAGAGCATTCGGATATATTGATTTTTGCCGTTCAACCGGGCCATTTTCAAACTATACTGGAACAAGTCAAGGATTTGTTCACTGAAAAGCATGTGGTCATTAGTACGATTACGGGTTTCAGCATTTCCAAAATTGAAGAAACTATTGGTTCGGATAAGTATATCATCCGGAGTATGCCGAATACGGCGATTTCAGTTAGTAATTCCATGACCTGCATATGCAGCAATGAATTGGGCAAAAAGCGAATCGATTTGGCTAAGGCCATTTTTAACAGAATGGGACATTCTCTGGAAATTCCAGAAGAACAAATGCAGGCCGCTACGGTCATTTGCGCCAGTGGAATCGCATTCTGGATGCGACTCATTCGGGCCACAACACAAGGCGCCATTCAACTGGGGTTTGATGCGAAAGAAGCACAGGAATTGGCCATGCATACCTGCAATGGAGCTGCTAATCTTTTGATTGAATCAGGCACGCATCCTGAAGAAGAAATTGATCGGGTAACCACACCTAAAGGTTGTACCATTGAAGGATTGAACGAAATGGAACATCAGGGACTTAGTTCATCGCTGATTCGTGGCATAGTTAGCTCGTTCGAAAAAATAAGTCAAATCAGAAAAGGATAGTATGGAGTTGTTCGATGTATACCCATTATATGATGTTGCCCCTGTTTCTGCTCAGGGAATTGAAGTAAAGGACGGCCATGGAAAGACCTATCTGGATTTTTATGGAGGCCATGCGGTTATCTCGATTGGTCATTCGCATCCACACTATGTGAATCGAATAAAATCCCAATTGGAAAAAATCGCTTTCTATAGCAATTCAGTACAAAATCCATTGCAGCAGGAATTAGTGAACCTTCTGGGCAAACTTTCAGGATGTGGAAATTACAATCTGTTTTTATGTAATTCTGGGGCTGAGGCCAATGAAAATGCCTTAAAGCTGGCTTCATTTCATACTGGAAAATCCAAGGTGATTGCGTTTTCCAATGGGTTTCATGGAAGGACTTCGGCCGCCGTGGCCACAACCGACAATCCGGCCATCAATGCTCCAATAAACAAACAACAGCAGGTTACTTTTTTGCCGCTGAATGATTTTGATGCTTTTGAAAAGGCTATTCAATCCGACAGGTATTGTGCGGTTATCTTGGAGGCCATTCAAGGTGTGGGCGGATTGGATGAACCCACCACCGAATTCTATCAGTTTATTGCCGAAAAATGTAAAGAAAATGGGGTGGTACTCATTGCCGATGAAGTACAATCCGGATTTGGACGTAGCGGAGCTTTCTTCGCTTTCCAGCACCATGGAATAGAACCTGATATAATTTCCATAGCCAAAGGCATGGGTAACGGTTTTCCCGTGGGTGGCATTTTGATTCATGAATCCATAAAGGCATCCTATGGTTTATTGGGGACTACTTTTGGAGGCAATCACCTAGCCTGTGTCGCTACCTTGGCCGTATTGGAAGTGTTGGAGCAAGAAAACTTGATTGAAAATGCCAAAACCTTGGGAATTTATTTCAAACAACAAGCAGCCAGGATTCCACAGGTAAAAAAGAGTAAAGGAAGAGGATTGATGCTGGGGCTGGAATTTGATTTTGAAGTCGCTGACCTGCGTAAAAGATTGATACATAACCAGCATTTTTTTACCGGAGGTTCCAAGAATAAGAAGCTGTTGCGCATATTACCAGCATTAAACATTTCCAAAGACCATATTGACCAATTCTTTGAAGCCTTAAACAAAGAACTTTCATGAAACATTTTCTCTCCTTACAGGATATTGATTCGCTTCCCGATTGGGTAGACGAAGCGATTGCATTAAAAAAAGACCCGTATCAATTCAAAAAATTGGGACAGGGAAAGACTATTTGTTTATTATTTTTCAATAATAGCTTACGTACGCGCTTGAGCACACAAAAAGCGGCAATGCATTTAGGTATGGAAGTTATGATCATGAATTTTGGAAATGAAGGATGGGCTCTGGAATACCAAGATGGGACTGTGATGGACCAAGGCACTTCAGAACATATTCGAGAAGCTGCACAAGTGGTTTCGCAATTTGCTGACATTGTGGCCATTCGTGCATTTGCTGGATTAAAGAATAAAGCAAAGGATGAAGCCGAAGAAGTTCTGAATGGATTTGCCAAATTTGCTTCAATTCCCATAGTTAATATGGAAAGCTCTACAGCACATCCCTTACAGGCTTTGGCAGACGCGATTACATTGGCTGAAAACAAAACAAAAGATAAGCCCAAGGTGGTGTTGTCTTGGGCACCACATCCAAAGGCTTTACCTCATGCTGTAGCTAACTCGTTCGTGAACCTGATGAAAAATCAAGAGGTGGAATTTGTGATTACCCATCCTGAAGGTTATGAACTCAATCCAGAAATTACTAAAGGATGTCAATTAGAAACCGACCAGGAAAAGGCCTTAGAAAATGCCGACTTTATTTACGTAAAGAATTGGAGCAGCTATGCGGATTATGGCCAAGTACTTTCCAAAGATTCTAGTTGGATGATGACTCAAGACAAATTAGGGAAAGCCAAATTCATGCACTGCCTCCCTGTTCGAAGGAATGTAGTCGTTGAAGATGCTGTATTGGATGGTAAACAAAGCTTGGTGATTCAGCAGGCCAATAACCGAACCTATTCGGCGCAAATTGTATTGAAACGAATTTTAGAAAATATGTAAGGTCATATCGATTCCTGAGCGAAGTCGAAGGAGAGATATCTAGATTTCTCATCCAGAAGGATTCGAAATAACATCAGAAAAATGATATAGTGAAACAAAAATTATCCATAGTAAAAATTGGTGGTAATGTCATAGGAGATGCAACTTCCTTGACTCAGGTGTTGAAGCTATTTTCCAAAATGGAGAACAATACTATCTTAGTTCATGGAGGTGGAAAAAAAGCGACTGAACTGGGGAACAGATTGGGAATTAAAGCAAAGATGACCAATGGGAGACGAATTACGGATGCGGATAGTTTAAACGTTGCGGTGATGGTCTACGGAGGCCTGGTCAACAAAAATATCGTGGCGGAGCTTCAAGGTATGGGGACCAACGCAATTGGGATGAGTGGCGCTGACGGCAATGCTATATATGCCCATAAAAGACCGGTTAAGGATATCGATTTTGGTTTTGTGGGAGATGTAGATGGGGTGCATGCAGAAAACATATCCAAGCTTTTGGAAGCTGGTTTCACTCCTATTTTTTGTGCCTTAACGTATGACGGAAAAGGGCAGTTGTTGAATACTAATGCAGATACCATTGCTGCGGAATTAGCGGTAGGACTTTCCTCAAAGTATCAGACTACTTTGTATTATTGTTTTGAGAAAAAAGGCGTGTTGCGTGAAGTGTCTGATGATGATTCGGTTATCGAACACATCAACTCCGAAAACTATAAGGAACTGCTCGAAAAGGGTGTCATTGCAGATGGGATGTTACCCAAAATGCACAATTGCTTTTATGCCCTGCAAAATAACGTTCATCAAGTATGTATTGGAGACGAAAGTATGTTGTCCAATACCTTATCAAAATATACACGTCTGACATTATGAGTCACAATCAAAAAACATTAACGGAAAAGGCAATTGCCTTATTGAAGGAACTGATTTCCACCCAGTCCTTTTCAGGGGAAGAGGATAAAACCGCGGATGCCATCCAAAATTGGTTGGGAGATTTTGGTATCAAAACCCAGAGGCAAGTCAACAATGTATTTGCTTTCAACGCGCATTTTGATTCCTCCAAACCGACCCTTTTGTTGAATTCCCACCACGATACGGTAAAACCAAATACCGCATATACCAAAGACCCTTTCCATCCTCATGTGGAAGATGGTAAACTTTACGGCTTGGGCAGTAATGACGCCGGTGGGTGCTTGGTTTCCCTTTTGGCCACTTTTGTGCATTTTTATCATCGAAATGACCTGAATCACAACATCATCATGGCAGCAACGGCAGAAGAAGAAAGTGCAGGTCCAAACAGTTTGCTTTCACTCTTGCCGAATCTGCCCGAAATTGATGTAGCCATTGTTGGTGAACCTACCCTAATGGACTTGGCGATTGCAGAAAAAGGGCTTATCGTCTTTGATGCTGTAGTAGAAGGAACTCCCTCCCATGCCGCCCATCCAAACAACAACAATTCCATTTATAACACCATTAATGTGTTGGAGTGGTTCAAAAATTATCGTTTTGAAAAAACTTCAGAGGCCTTGGGAGAGGTGAAAATGACCGTCACTCAAATCAATGCAGGCAAACAACATAATGTGGTTCCCGCCCATGTAGATATGGTAGTGGATGTTCGTGTTAATGACCGCTACTCCAATGCTGAAATTGCGGAACTTTTACAAGCTGAAGCACCTTGCCAAATGACACCGCGTTCGTTGCGCTTAAACTCCTCCGCCATCGACCCGAATCACGATTTGGTCAAAAGTGGTTTGGCTTTAGGAAGAAAAACCTATGGGTCGCCTACTCTTTCGGACCAAGCGGCCCTAAGTTGCCAATCCCTTAAATTAGGACCTGGGGATAGTACGCGTTCCCACTCGGCCGATGAATATATATTTGTTCATGAAATTGAAGAAGGCATTGACTTGTACCTAAAAATATTAGAAGGATTTTTACAATAACCAATGAACAATTTACAATTAGACATTGGTTATTGACAACTGATAATTGAATATTGAAACTATGAAACTTTGGGATAAAGGATTCAGTACCGAAAAGAAAATAGACCATTTTACCGTGGGCAACGACCGTCAATTGGATTTAGTGCTCGCCAAATACGATGTGATTGCTTCCAAAGCCCATGCGCAAATGTTGGGAAAAATTGGCCTCATTGACGAGGATGAAGCCAAAAGTTTGGTCAAAGAGCTGGACGCCATTGGAAAATCCATTGAGAAAGGCACCTTTACCATAGAGGATGACTTTGAGGATATGCACTCTAAAATTGAGTATTTATTGATTGAAAAACTAGGAGATGTAGGCAAAAAAATACACACGGCGCGTTCCCGAAACGACCAAGTTTTGGTGGCCACGCAACTCTATCTTAAAGATGAACTCAGCGAAATCACAACTCAGGTAAAAACCTTGTTCGACCTCTTATTGAAATTGGCCGACAAGCATAAAAACGTATTACTTCCCGGGTATACTCATTTACAGATTGCCATGCCCTCCTCATTTGGGCTTTGGTTTTCTGCTTATGCCGAAAGTTTGGTGGATGACCTTTACTTTATACAAGCAGCCTATAAAGTAGCCGACCAAAATCCGTTGGGAAGTGCCGCAGGCTACGGAAGCTCCTTCCCTCTTGACCGAAGTTTTACCACGGAAGTTTTGGATTTTGAGACTCTGAAATATAATGTAGTGGCTGCCCAAATGGGCAGAGGAAAGGCAGAACGCGCTACGGCCTTTGGGATTGCCAGCGTTGCCTCTACTCTGGGAAAACTGGCCATGGATATTTGCCTCTACATGAGCCAGAACTTTGATTTTATTTCCTTCCCCAATGAATTGACCACCGGGAGCAGCATTATGCCCCACAAAAAAAACCCTGACGTGTTTGAACTCATTCGTGGTAAATGCAATAAACTACAATCCATTCCCAACCAATTGAGCATGATTATGACCAATCTGCCAAGCGGGTACCACAGGGACATGCAATTAGTAAAGGAAGTAATTGTACCGGCCATTCAGGATATGAAAGCTTGTCTGGAAATTATGGCCTTTAGTCTTAAAGAAATTCAAGTAAGACCTAATATTTTGGAGGATTCCAAATACGATTATCTCTTTAGTGTGGACACGCTAAACGAAATGGTAAAAAATGGTGTCCCCTTTAGGTATGCATACAAAAGTATGGGCAAAGCCATAGAAAATGGCAATTTTAAACCCAAAAAAGACATTGAACATACGCATGAAGGTAGCCTGGGTAATCTGTGTTTGGAAAAAATCAAAGCTAAAATGGAGCAAGTTTTGGACTGACACCTACCTCTTCCCCCTTTAAAATTTTAATAAAGGAATCTTTATCCGCTATTTTTGGTGGTTATGTTAATTTTTTAACCAACCTAACCATAACCAAACTTTTTGCAGGTTATTGGGCAACAAAGTGGTGATTTTGATTGATGTATCTTTATATAAATGTTAGCAGTAATGCTGCCAAAAAATTATTCATCAATCAAAAATCAATCAAATGAAAAATCCCAGAAGCTTTTTAACATTTAGTCTAATTGCTATTATCCAATGCTCGTTTGGGCAAAATCTACCTAGCCTTATTACGGACAGGAACATCAACTCAACCTTTTCAATCTTGGCTTATGATGAAAGCGCCCAAGAATGGGGAATTGCAGTAGCTACCAATAACATTTACGTTGGAAATTCCACGATTTACATAGAACCGAAAGTAGGTGCGTTTTCGGTCATTGCGGAGACCGAACCCAAATATGGAATTGAGGGAATTGAAAAACTAAGGTTGGGCAAAACCGTCGAACAGGCAATCCTAGAAGTCAGAAATGAAGACAATCAGGCGAATTATCGCCAAATATCGGGAATGGACGCAAATGGAAATGTTTTTGCCTTTACGGGCAGTTCCTTGAAATATTGGAATGGCGACGCCTCAGAAATATTAGGGGAAAATTACGTTGTCATTGGCAATCAACTCGAAGAAAATGTGCTTTCTGATATGTCCAAAACCTTCGAAAGCTCAACAGGAACCTTAGCACAACGACTTTTGAAAAGCTTGGTCGCAGGGCAAAACGCGGGCGGACAAATCTCGGGGAAACAGTCGGCCGCTGTTGTAGTTAAAGGTGCAGAAAATGAATGGTACAATCAAATCGACCTTCGGGTTGACAATTCCAAAAATCCAATAAAAGAATTGGAAACTTTAATGGACTATCATTATGGAAGAATTCGTTTGAATCAAGCACTTTATGCGCATCGAGAAGGAAACGAAAAAAGAGCAAAACAAAAATTGACCGAGGCTGAATCCATGTTGGACGGTTGGACTGGAATGTATGCCAAAATCGCAAGTGCAAACATCGCCCTGGGAAATGAAGATTCTGCAATTAATTGGATAAAGAAAGGACTTGCAGAAAACCCAAAATGGTCGGTTTATCTACCTGCTTTTTACTTTCTACGAGAAAGTCCTGAAATAGAATCAATTATAAAACCAGAAAACTTTAGAGTTACGGACTGGGAAAGTGCCATGGGAATGCTGAGTAATCTGGGCAGGGAAATGGAAGTAATTGAGTTGGGCAAGGGACTTATCGAAAGGAAAATTGAATCCTCATATTTGAATTTCTTGCTCGGCAGGAGTTATTTCTATGAAAAGGAACAGGACAAAGCAATTAGATATCTGGAAAGAGCCTTAGAAATGGACGGTGCAAATATCGAGGCTGAAATTCTCTTGGACAGATTACGGAAAAAATAATTTAAAAAGCACTACCGCTAACAATGGCTATAACCCATGGCTAACGCTTGACCATTTTTTCCTAACTTGAATATATAAAAAACTGTCTGGTGCTGGCCACAGAGCCATAGCCAAGACCGTTGTGCACAACTCATCAACCATATGAAAAAGTACTTAATAGTTTTATTGATTCTTACGCTCTCTATTGACGCTTTATGTCAACAAAGCATATCCATTGAGAAAACAGACTGCTTTTTGGATGACTGCGACCAGTTTAAAAATTATCCTAACATTGAATTCGGATACCTTAATGTGCCAGAGGACTATGAAAATCATACTGGTAGATGGATAAAAGTGGCCTTTACACTTGTAAAAAGTACGGTAGACAATCCTGAACCAGACCCAATACTTGTCTTTGGGGGAGGTTGGGGACAACCGGAGCTCGATTTGACCCTATGGCAATCGAATATCATTCCCGCTAAGAATAGGGATATTATCCTATATGATTACCGGGGATCCGGCTACTCGGAACCTAACTTATGCTCCGATCTGGGTCAAAAACACTTGGACCTGGTAAAGCAAGACTTAGCCTTTGATGCATTTAATAAACAACTCAACCAGCAATTCTATACCTGTTTTGATGAACTTAAGCAGCAGGGAATTGATTATCGCCAATATGGTACGGCAGTCAAAACCATGGATGCCCTAAAGCTCATTGAACAACTTGGGTATAAAACGATCAACCTATTTGGTGCCTCAAACGGTACCATTGGGATTCAGGGTTTTATTCGAGCTGCGGAAGGGTCCAAGGTTGAAATACGATCCATTTACAGCGATTCCAATGTTCCAATGAGGGATTATCAGCAAGGGGATTTGGGCGTACTCTACAAGGATGTTTTGGAAAAAATATTGGACGAATGTGCCGAGGACCCCAGCTGTAACGCTGCCTATCCCAATCTAAAGGAGCGTTTTCACACCTTTTTGAAGACTTCCATGAGCAAGCCTTTAATCTACAATGGTGAAACCAAAATAGTATTCAATACCTATTTGGTAAATTCTGTGATTCACCAGTTGCTATACAATCCCACTTTGCATAAGGATATCCCACTATTACTGGAGGCATTTATCGCCAATGAATTGGACTTTTTGGGCATCGGCATCTATCCCGCACTAGAGGAAATACTTTTGGAATCGAACGGTACTTCGGTCATTAATTATACCTACGACTGGAAAGCTAGGCAAGAACAAGTGATCGCGGAATATGAAGAAACCAAAAAGAACATCCCAGAATATATGTGGGCGGATTTTTGGCTGGATTTTTACACCAAGGATACTACGATTACTTATAATCCTCGGGATACCATACCAGTGACCAGTGATGCCCCCGCATTGATTGTTGCCGGAACCTTTGATCCCATTACCGCTCCGGAGTACAGTAGAATAATGAAAGGTAGGTACCCTAACGGTTACTATTTTGAATACCCTAAGGCAGGCCATGGGGTTTTTACTACGCCATGCGGCAACGAGATGCTTAATGCATTTCTAGAACAACCTGAGGTACAGCCCAATAGTGACTGCATACAACCGCTGGCGACTACGCCCATCCCTTTTACCACTTCGCTCTATGCCAATACTAAAATCAGTTCCCTAATCAAGGAGGTAGCGATGGACCAGAATATTTTATGGATAATGATACTCACTGTTCCTTTGTTATTGGGGCTGGTATACCTTATACGTGCTTTGACCAGGTCCATCCGAAAAAAAACAACAGATAGGTTTAAGACACTTTTGTTCTTGTCGGTCTTAGCCTTCTTAATTGGATTAGGGTACTATATGTTCGCTACCCTAAGTTTAGGAGGGCTAACCCTCTTTTTTGGCCTTGTGAATAGCGCAGCATGGCTGCCATGGTTCTGTTTGGTCATCATGATTTTAGGTGCGGTACAGCTGTTCCGAATGGTCAAGGAATCGCAATACAGCTTCTGGAACTTGGGGGCCCTACTCTCCATTGTTTTAGTGCTCATCACCGCGTTTACATATGGTATTCATGTCATTTGAAGAAAAGCTGTGCACAACAAGGGCTATAATTCAACGTGGCTGAAGAACTAAAATGAAACTAAAAACCAAACATACAACTGATTTCTTTTGCGGAACGATTCTAGCGAATCATGCCACACCGAAATCATAGCCGGACCGTTGTGCTTCATTAATAATGACCTTATTAATAAATTAAATTAGAAAACCACTATGAATAATAAACTGATAAGATCACTAACTGTATTTCTTTTTTTATCCATAATAATGAATGCGCAAGATTCTAATAAAAAAGATTATCCATTAAAAGCAGATATAGCGACCATAGATGGTATAATTAAAGCCTATTATGATGTTATATCCGGTCCAGCTGGACAGCCAAGAGACTGGGAAAGAGATTTGTCTTTACACCATCCAAATGCATTAATATCGGTTACGGGAAAGGATAAAAACAATAAACCCTATATCATCTCACAAAACTTATCCGATTACCATAAAAGCTTTGGAGTACCAAAAACTGGATTTTGGGAATATGAAATCAACAGAGAAACGCAAAAATTTGGAAATATAGTTCACATTTGGTCGACTTATGAAACAACAACAGAAAAAAATGGACCAGTTACGGAAAGAGGGATAAATAGCATTCAATTATACAATGACGGAAATAGATGGTGGATTCTTTCATGGATGTTTGATAGCGAAAGAACTGATAATCAGATACCAGAAAAACACAAGTAAACTACCATAATTATATCACACTTTTCCACTTTTACCAAATAATGAAAGCACAACAATGGCTATAATTCATTGTGGCTTTGTGCCACACCAAAATATAAGAATAAATCAATGGCTGATTTCGTTGTTGAATCATAGTCGAGACCGTTATGTGTAAACGGAAAAATGCCAACCCGCGTTCAAGCACATTTGTTTTTTGTCAACGCCCAAAGCCAACGCTGAAAAACCAAAAGAGCTTTCACTTCCCCATCACTAGCCAAAAAAACCTAAACTTGATAGTAAAATCGCATAACATTTTTATATTTGTTATTATTATATCAAATGTTTTTTGATGATGACAAGTTTTGGTGATTTCATAAAAAAAGAAAGGGAAATGCGAGAATGGACGCAAACCGATTTTGGCGCTAAAGTTGGTGTTAATTCAAGTGCAGTAAGCCGAATTGAAAATGGAATTCAAGCATTTAGCAAGAATAAATTGAAATTACTAGCAAAACTCTTCAATATAGATGAGCAAAGAATAATTGATTTATATTTTGCAGACAAGTTTGCTAGAGAGGCAAACCAATACAAGTGTTCGGAATCAATTTTTACAGTTGCGAAAGAAACATCGAACTACTTGAAAATAAAAAAAGCTAAACAAGGTGAATTCAAATTTTAATATGGAAGTAAAAGAGCCTCAATTGCGAATTTATTCGCCAAATAAACTCAATAATCAAACTCCAGAAAGAGAAGAAAAAATAGATGCTATATCGCTATTTTCTGGTTGTGGTGGAATGGATTTAGGTTTCCATCAAGCAGGATTTAACATAAAATGGGCAAATGACATTGAACAAAGGGCTTGTGAAACTTACGAAAAGAATATTGGAAATCACATTGTTTGTGGAGATATAACTCAATTGGATTATTCACAGATTCCAGATGCTGACCTAATTCTTGGAGGTTTTCCTTGTCAAGATTTTTCTATGATTTGGAAAAGAGGTGGAATAACTACTGACCGAGGAAATCTTTATCAAAATTTTGTAGAAATTGTTTCTCAAAAACAACCTTTAATGTTTGTTGCCGAAAATGTAAAAGGAATTTTAACCGCAAATAAGAAAAAAGCAATAAAACAGATAATCAAAAACTTTTCAGAAACTGGAGATTATGGGTACAATACTACTGCTCATTTGATAAATTTTGCCGAATATGGTGTAGCGCAACTTCGCGAAAGGGTTTTAATTATTGGTGTTAGAAAAGATTTAAACACGTTCTTTGATATTCCAGCACCAACTAGAGATATAGACAGTTATTTATCGTCAAAAGAAGCTTTAAAAGGTGTTAAGAAAGTTAAATACAATAATGAACATCAAAACATCCAACCAAAGACAATAGAAAAATTAAAGCTAATTCCACCTGGCGGTAATTTTACAGATATACCAAAAGATTCACCTCATTATGTGAAAGGTATGATTTCTCACGTTTATCGAAGACTTCATCCTGACAAACCATCGACAACTATAATTGCTGCTGGCGGTGGTGGAACTTGGGGTTACCACTATGACGAACCTAGACCATTGACAAACCGTGAACGAGCAAGACTTTTTGGGTATCCAGACAACTTTGTATTTGAGGGAACAATCACAGAAGTAAGAAAGCAAATTGGCAATTCTGTTCCGCCTTCCGGAATCCTACCTTTCGCGAAACAGATTAAAGTATTTTTAGAAAATGTCAAACCCAATGTACACTAATATTCAAAAATATGGTGGTGATTTTCGAAATGTACTAGATAAAGAATTTGTTACTTCGAAAAATGTGACAGTTGCTTCAGGTTATGCTTCTTTGGACGTTATAAAAGCCTTTGAAAAACCATTCGTTGAAATTGCAAAAAAAGGAGGAACATCTCGATTGCTTTTAGGGATGGCTTTTTACGAGGGGTTAAGTCAAAAAAAGCTGGATGCTGTTACCAAGTTACACAATACATTACAACCACTTGGAAATAACTCTGGTGTTTTTGTGACAAACGGCAGAAGATATCACGGAAAAGTTTACCAATTTGACAAAGATGATATTTCAAACATTTATGTAGGCTCTTCAAACTTTTCAGCAAGTGGCACCAAAGGAAATATTGAATGTACAGTACCAGTATTAAATGAAAATCAAAAAGTAGATTTAGTTGCTTTTCTCAATGACCTTTACTCGCCTACATATTCTATTTCTATCGATAAGGCGGAAATTACCGTGCCAGGGAAAAAGAAGATTGTTTTAAATAAAGTTGAAAGGATATGGACTAATCTAAAAACTTATGATGCGAAAAAAATAACCGTTGATGGACTTCCAAAATTTGTATTCCCATTAGATAGGGTTGCGGAAAAAGAAAAATCAAACCTAAATGTATATTTTGGGAAAGGTAGGTGGAGTCGTTCAACTGGTAAAATAAAACCAAGACCTTGGTATGAAATAGAATTAATTGCCAGTAATGACCTGAATTCGCAACAGTTTTATCCAAAAGGTGATTTTTTAGCTTACACAGATGATGGACTTATTATTCCAATGCGAACGCAAGGAGATTATTATAAAAATATTCGCTCAAAGGAAAGTTTACAAATATTTGGAATTTGGTTAAAAGGAAAACTCGAACGAAGTGCAGTATTGAAGAAATACGAACCTGTGACTATGGAAACACTTGAGGAATATGGAAATGACAAGTTGACTTTTTACAAATTTGAGGAGGGAAAATATTATATGCAGTTTTAGCCAAAGCAATGTTCAAGCACATTTGGTTTTTTTCCAAAGTTCAAGGCAAACGCTAAAAAACCAAAAGAGCTTTCACGCCAACGCTGAATGACAAACAGAAAAATAAGCCAGCATACAACATTATATAAAAATAATAGCGGTTTAATCGCTAAAACGAAATGATATTTATAAATCAAACGACAGTAATAAACCGAAAAGAAAGGGCATAAAATCCGCTACTATTCTTATACGTTACCATTGTAGTTTATTTAACCATGAAGAAAATCCAAACAACTACAGTAATATTTTTGCTTACTATTGGTTTGGCTAATTCTCAAAACCAGATTGAAAAATCAGTCTCTACAAAGTTAGAGTACCATAACCGATTCAATCTGACGAGCCAATTTGAGGGGGGCGACCTATCAAGATACATCTACACCAACATTTCAGAATTCTATCCCAATATCACACTCACAAAGCCAGAACACACCAGACCACTGTCCCTTGATCTAAAACCTTCCATTGACTCATTCCAAGTATCCCATAAAAAGAAGAAAATCAGTTTGGCCAATTATATTAACGAAACGCCAGTTGATGGTTTATTGGTACTACACCGTGGGAAAATTGTTTTTGAAGCGTATCCTAGAATGTATCCCAATCAAAAGCACCTTTACATGTCGGTGTCCAAACCTTTTGCAGCTGCCTTAGTAGCCATTTATGAGGATAGAGGATTAATTAAGTCAAATACATCCATTGAGCAATACATTCCAGAGTTAAAAAACACCGCTTGGGATGGTATATTAATTTCCAACATACTCGATATGGCCTCTGGAATTTGCTGGGAATTTGAAAATGGTATGGAAACATACAACGACCTTACTTCCTGTTACATGCGATTTGAAGGGGCTATTGGATGGTCTCCCTCCTCCGATGAAACTCCAAATAATCCTTATGAAGCTATTATAAGAATGGACAGGTACAAAGAGCAAGGACTATCCAATGACTATTCTGGAATCAATACTTTCGTACTCAGTTGGCTGATTGAAAAGGTAACAGGTGAGCGATATACAGATATATTGGAAAAAGAAATCTGGCAACCAATGGGTGCAGAAAATGATGGTCTTTTGTTAACACCCAAAAGGAACACTATAGCCGTTTATGGGGGTATAAGTTCCACCTTAAGAGATTTGGGAAGGTTTGGTCTCCTGTTTACACCTTCAGGTCCCAAGAGTGTAATTAGCAAGGCTTTTTTGGAGAAAATTCAGAAAGGAGGAAGATCAGATTTGTTGAAAGCATCGGTCTCCATTCCTTTTAATATTCTTTTGGATGGTGAAAAACCTGTTTTCTCTACATATCAATGGGACTTTACTATGGCTGATGGTGACTTTTACAAAAGTGGTTTTCATGGGCAAGGTTTATATGTTTCTCCCAATAAAGATTTGGTAATAGCTTATTTTGGAACTTCAAACAAAGATGGTACTGGTCATGATTTGAAAAACATAAGTAGGCAATTGGCTAAATCTGAAATCTTTAATTAAAAACAAACTACAACAATGGCTATAAGTAATTGCTTGTTCTCGCCTACTTCTGAAAATCCTCTTATATTTCCAGTATCGTGTGCTCATACAAGGCTTCGTTAGAAACTACCTATCTGGGGTTAAGGCTCGCACAACTAACTATACATATAACCGTCATATCCAAATCAAACCAAATTGCATAAAAAATTAAAACTAATCGCTTTATTATTTGTTCTTCTTCAAAGTTGTCAGGTATATAGGCCTGTCACAATCAACAAAATTGAAAAAGGAAAAAATTATAAAATAACCCATTCCAATGGACAGACCTTTAATGCACAATGTCAAGATATTCGTACTGATACTATTTCGGTCATAGTAAATAAAAAGAAAATGGAATTGCCAAAATCAAAAATTGAAAAGGTGGAAAAACAAAAGGTTCCTGTTCTTCGATTAATCGGTGGACTAGGTTTGGCAACAGCTGCCTCCATACTTATTATCAAAAATGGGGATAAAGAGACGTTTATAGAACAGGTTGTTGAGCGATAAAACCAAAATAATTAGCGTAGCTTGGACTATAGGTTACTTAAAATACAAAGCAACGATATGAGCAAAATGACTTTTTACCAAGTCGAAATAAATCGAATCAGGAAAATCTGCTATTCCAATGAGAAACAACTCAAAACGGTAATAGCAATGCGAAAATTCATTGATAGCAATTTCGACAAAGAAATCAGCCTGGCGTTTCTGTCCCACATCCTCTTTACATCAAAATATCATTTACTACGGCTTTTTAAGAGATATTACGGTTTAACACCTAAACAGTATTTGACGATGCTACGACTTGAAAAATCAAAGGAATTCCTGAAAAAAGGTATGAGTGTCTCAGAAGTTTGTTATATGGTTGGATATAACACCCACAGCTCATTTTGCACACTTTTTAAAAATAAAATAGGGCTTACACCCACTGAATTCCAAAAAGAGCAACTTTCGCAAAACCAATTACAATAATATTCCATTTCTTGCCCCAAA
Source organism: Bacteroidota bacterium (assembly GCA_039184805.1). Lineage (GTDB taxonomy): Bacteria > Bacteroidota > Bacteroidia > Flavobacteriales > Flavobacteriaceae > Flagellimonas. The sequence continues at coordinate 50,711 of JBCDAX010000003.1, forward strand.
TGAATCAAAAAATAGAAAATGAGAGTTAGAGGTATAGGCATCCCTGTTTTAGATCAAGACATAGCGCTAAAGTTTTATACTGAAAAACTTGGTTTTGTAAAAAGACATGATGTGCCCATAAGTGAAGGTAACCGATGGTTGACTGTGGTAGCCAAAGAAGACCAAGAAGGCCCAGAGGTACTTCTAGAGCCATCACCAAACAATTTTGAACCTGCCAAAACGTATCAAAAAGCGCTGAAAGATGCAGGTATACCCTACACACAATTCGAAGTTAATGATGTACAGCAGGAATATGAAAGACTTATAAACCTGAATGTATCGTTTAGCGTAAGGCCAACCATTATGGGAACCGTAAAAATAGCTGTATTTGATGACTCCTGCGGAAATAATATCCAAATTATAGAAACACTTTAACTAACCTAAAAATGAAACCAATCGTCACCACACTACTCCTCCTGTTGCTGGTATCAGCTTGTTCCCAACGTCAACAAAACAATCAGTCCAACCAAGAAATTGAATCCCTGCGAACGGAATTGGACAGCTTAAAAAAATTAAAATCGTCAAATGAGACAATCGAACAAATTGCAACATTCTTGACATTCCAAAAAGAAGATGCCGAACAGGCTATGAACCTTTACATAGAACTGTTTGACAATTCCAAAATAATAGCCCTGCAACGATGGGGAAAGGAAGGGCCTGGAAAAGAAGGAACAATAATGCATGCCACTTTTGAGCTGAATGGCAAGCTCTTTATGTGCAGTGACAGCCCTGCCATACATGAATGGGATTTTACTCCAGCAGTCTCAAACTATATTATATGTGAGGACGAAAACCAACTGGAACAGTTATTCACGAAGCTATCGGAAAATGGGAAAGTACTAATGCCATTGGGTAATTATGGTTTTAGTCAAAAATTTGGATTTGTTGAAGACCGATTTGGAGTTTCCTGGCAACTTAATTTAGACTAAAACGTCCACAAGCAACAATTTGTATATTACCTTAACTCCCATCGGGAGCAAATCCCATTAAGGATACTGTAGAAGGATGTTCCAAATACTCAAAAAACATATCATTGAGCGCTTAGGAAGACGACCAGAAGACTTAAATCAAAGTACTTGTGAGTTTTGAATCGTTAAAGACATAAAGAAGAGGAACATATAGTAACTAAAGGCTCGGTATGCAAGAATGTTTATTTATAGCAAAAGTTGTGTTCAGGCTTATGTAATTGATAAAAAGGGAAACGAATAAACATGCTCATTTTACTTTGAAAACAGTTGGGCTATGGACATTTTTGTAAAGCATTAAATTATTGTGATTATAGGTCTAATTTACATTCACCTCAAGCATCTAACTTTCTTATTTCCATTCAATTATATTCCGTAACTTTAAAGCTACGCACAATTCAAAACTATCAACCATGAAGAGAACGCTCATTACCCTATTTGCACTGATTGTAATTCCTGCCCTTGGACAAGAAAAGGTGAGACTTTCCTTAGACCATTATGAGAATTATGAATGGACTTCAAACCCCAGATTGTCTCCCGATGGGAAAAAAGTTCTGTATTCAAGAACTTGGATAAATCTTGTTGACGACAAACGGGAAACTGATTTATGGATTATGAACAGTGATGGTTCGACCAATCGATTTTTCTTGAACGGTAGCAATGGAAAATGGTCTCCCGATGGACGTAAAATTGCTTTTACCAAAAAAGGGGAGCCTGATGGAACACAAATTTTTGTAAAATACCTCGGAGTTGAAGGAGAACCCACCCAAATCACAAAATTAGAGAAGTCACCTTCTAGTATGGAGTGGTCTCCCGATGGCAAATACATCGCTTTTATTATGCATGTGGATTCAGACCCTGCTTTAAAACCTAAAGGGGTTCCTTCCGCTCCAAAAGGTGCATCATGGACAAAGGCGCCACAGGTTATTGATCAAGTAGATTACAGCCAAGACCGTGTTGGGTTTCTTGAGAGAGGTTTCCGCCAACTGTTTGTTGTACCTGCCGATGGAGGAACGGCGAGACAAATCACTTTTGGAGAATTTGATGATGTGTCGAGGGGAATTGCTTGGTTGAAAGACAGTAAATCCATCGTATTCAGTAGCTATCAGAAACCGGAAGCCGAATATGCAAGGGGACAATCCAATTTATACACTGTAAATATCAATACCCTTCAAGTAAAAGAGATTACTTCGCGTGATGGTGCGGAATCTTCGCCCAGAGTGTCTCCAGACGGGTCTAAGATTGCCTTTGTGGGCTCTACATGGTCAAAAAACTTTTACCATGATCGTAAAATGTATGTCATGGATGCGGATGGCTCAAATCTAAAATGTGTCACTACCAGTCTTGACCAAACACCGGGTGCAGCAATCTGGGAGAGTAAAGGTTCAGGGATATACTTCAATGTCAGGGAGTTTGGCCAAAGCAATGTATACTATGCAGATACCAAAGGAAAGGTGAAAAAAGTAACCGAAGGAAACCACATGCTAAGTATGAATGACTTAGCTAGTGGGCGCGCAGTGGCCACATGGAGTGACCCCCATAATCCAAGTGATATCGTCACTTTTTCCATGGATAAATCGAATAATATTAGGCAGCTTACCCAAGTAAATGATGATATTTTTTACAATGTCGATTTTGGTCAGGTAGAGGAAATAACGTACAACTCGGTTGATGGCAAAGAGGTACAAGGATGGATTGTAAAACCTCCTCAATTTGACCTAAGTAAAAAATATCCACTAGTGCTGAGAATTCATGGAGGCCCTCACGGGATGTATCATGTAGGGTTCAACTACAACTTCCAGTTGCATGCTGCACAAGACCAGGTGGTACTATACACAAACCCAAGAGGTTCTACAGGCTACGGATATGATTTTGCCAATGCGATACAAAATGCTTATCCCGGTAATGACTATGATGACCTAATGGCTGGAGTAGACGAAGTGATTGCGAGAGGTTACATTGACGAAAACAAGATGTATGTTTACGGAGGTAGCGGTGGCGGAGTATTGACCAGTTGGATTGTGGGACAAACAGATAGATTTGCAGCAGCCTCTGTTAATTATCCAGTTACCAATTGGTTCTCTTTTGTGGGTACCACAGATGGTTCTGGCTGGTATTACAATTTTGAAAAATACCCTTGGGAAGACCCAAGTGAACATATCAAGAGGTCTCCCCTCATGTACGTAGGGAATGTGAAAACCCCAACTATGCTTATGTGCGGAGAAGAGGATTTGCGAACTCCTATCTCTCAAACAGAAGAATACTACCAAGCTCTAAAAATGAACAAGGTTCCCACAGTAATGATTAGGTTTAACAAAGAATACCATGGTACAAGTAGTAAGCCTTCCAACTTCTTGAGAACGCATGGCTATATCAATGCATGGTTTGACAAACATGCTGTGAAGAAAGATGTTATGGAGGTAACCAAGACGAAATAGCCGTAATTTTCTGCTTTCAATAGGTAAACTAATTAGATGCTTGCACCTAGAATTCTACTGCTTGTGTTTTTACTTGTCGGTTTATCTGCTTCTTCACAACAGAAGAGGTTGCGCGATTATGGTATTAAAATTGGAGTTTTAAAAACTGGAAAGTACAATGCCATTACGGATGTTGAAGGAGTTATGGTGGGGCATACTACTTTAATTCGTGCAGATAGCATTCGAACTGGGGTAACGGCAATACTCCCTCATACCGGAAATATTTTTCAATCCAAAGTTCCAGCAGCCATTTATATTGGCAATGGTTTTGGGAAATTGGCGGGATATAGTCAGGTAAAAGAACTGGGGAATATTGAAACCCCAATTGTACTAACGAATACTTTAAGTGTTCCTGTGGCTTCAGATGCACTCATTACCTATACCTTAGACACTAACAATGAAAATGTCCGTTCCGTAAATTCAATAGTCGGAGAAACCAATGACGGTTGGCTTAATGATATCAGAGGAAGGCACGTTAAAGCTAAACATGTTTTGGACGCTATAGCAAAAGCCGATGGAGGAATAGTTGAAGAGGGTAATGTAGGAGCAGGTACAGGTACGATTTGTTTTCAATATAAAGGAGGGATTGGCACTTCTTCCCGAATACTTCCAGAAAAGTTTGGGGGATACACCGTAGGTGTTTTGGTTCAATCCAATTTTGGGGGCGTTTTGGAGATTAATGGAGCTCCCATAGCCAAAGAGTTGGACAATTACCCCTCCCAATTCAAATACGATGTGGATGGTTCCTGTATGATGGTCGTTATGACAAACGCACCTTTGGACTCTCGAAACTTGGAACGATTGGCGAAAAGAGCCATGATGGGACTGGCAAAAACTGGTGGAATCGCATCAAATGGAAGTGGGGATTACGTTATAGCCGTATCTACTGCAAAGGATAATCGTATTCCCTATACAAGTGATTCCTTGTTCAACGAAGTAAAGCTATTACGAAATGGAGCCATTACGCCCTTGTTTTTAGCAACCATAGAAGCGACCGAAGAGGCCATTTTAAATTCCTTATTTGCAGCAGAGACTATGACGGGAAGGGATGGACATACGATACCTTCAATCCCAATAGATAAAATTCTCGATATTTTGAAAAAACATAGTAAAATCAACTTGGATTGACTTTTTAATATGCCAGTGAGAAATAGCATAAAAACCTGCCTTTAGTTGAAAAATGGAATATTGCATCCGTCAAGTATGGAATTGTAATCGGAACATCTTATTTTGTATACTGAAATTCAAACTTTTGTAGCTAAACCAAATAACCATGAAAATCCTTGAAAAAAGCATTTGTACTGCTCTTCTTGTCCTTTGTATTATTTTTCCCGGTTGCCAACCAAAACCTGAAGCGGATAGCCAAGCAACTCAAGAACCAGAGTTGAATCAAGAAGACACCAAAGTCATAAAACAGTTCTTTGATGAAGCATTAACTACTAGAGAAACGTACAACCTACTCGATTATCTGTGCAATAGCATTGGTCATCGTTTAAGCGGCTCTGAAGGTGCTGCCGAAGCCGTGGTTTGGACCGAAAAAGTAATGACCGACTATGGATTTGATAAAGTTTACAAACAAGACTTATATGTACCAAATTGGAAAAGAGGAGATAAAGAAGTCGCTAGAATTGTGGGCTTAAAGGGGGATTTATCTGTCTTGGCTCTTGGGATGTCCGTAGCAACTCCCGAAGAAGGACTCACAGCTGAAGTGGTTGAAGTTCAAGGACTGGACGAAGTTGAGTCCTTGGGACGAGAAAATATAGAGGGGAAAATTGTTTTTTACAATCGCCCTACAGATCAACGCCAAATAGCAACAGGCCCAGCTTATGGAGGAGCCGTTGACCAACGTGTTGCTGGCCCTGCGATGGCTGCAAAATACGGAGCGGTAGGAGCCGTTATTAGATCTGTTGGGACGGCCTTTGATGATGTCCCACACACAGGGGTAACCCATTATAAAGACAGCATTCCAAAAATACCGGCAGCCGCACTGGGAATTCAATCTGCGAATCGCCTAACCCAGGCATTAAAACAAAATCCAAATACCCAACTTTTCCTGAAAATGAATTGTCAAACCTTGGAAGACGCCCCTTCCCACAATGTAATTGGTGAACTAACGGGAACCGAATTTCCAGATGAAATCATCACTATTGGTGGGCATTTGGATTCTTGGGATGTTGGACATGGAGCCCACGACGACGGTTCAGGCTGCATGCAATCCATACAGGTACTTCGCCTATTTCAAAAAATGGGAATAAAGCCTAAACGCACCATAAGGGCAGTAATGTTTATGAACGAAGAAAATGGGACCCGTGGTGGTTTAAAGTATGCGGAACTTGCTGAAAAGAACAACGAAAACCACCTCATTGCACTTGAAAGTGATGGCGGAGCCTATTCTCCGAGAGGTTTTGGTGTAACGGCTGAAGATGCAACCTTAGAAAAATTCAGAACCTGGTTGCCACACTTCGACCAGAATACCATTGGATATATCAAAAAAGGTGGTGGCGGAGTTGACATAGGGCCTTTGCACAATACACTTGGAACCCCTACAATTGGATTTATAGTGGATTCGCAACGTGCCTTTGATGTTCACCATTCACCAGCCGATGTTTTTTCCACAGTTCATCCACGCGAACTTGAATTGGGTACAGCCTCAATAGCGGGCTTGATTTACCTTATAGATAAGTATGGCTTGTAAAGCTTAGTAGAGAAAATGGGCAAGAAAGTTGCTTTAGCGTTATTTCTAGTTGGTTTTGTTCCAGTAGTCTCAAGTGCCCATGAGTTTTATTTAAGCATTACAACCATTCAGCACGTAGCGGAAGAGGAGAAACTATCCATTCGAATTAAAATTTTTGTGAACGATTTAGAAGAATCCATTTTTCAAGAACAAGGGGTTCGACTTGGCTTGTGGAAAAATACACCTATTGACAATGCCCAGTCTTACGTTGAAGACTATATATGCTCCAGGCTGTCTATTTCAATAAACAACACCCCAATTCCCTTGGAGTTTAATAGCTTGAAAGTTGAAAGTGCTGAAATTTTGGAAGACCATGTAATCCTATGTCAATTAGAAGCATACAACGTATCGGAAATTATCTCAATCAAAATACAGAACAGTTTTCTTATTGAGAGCTTCGATTCTCAGGCTAACATTGTCAACATCAATGCCAATAATACTAGAAAAACAATTAATCTCGATAAGCGGCTTTCCGAAGATCAGATTATCTATACAGAATAGCTAAATCATATCAATATGAACATTGAAAAAATACGGGGCGACATAGCGGACTACGGAAACAAATTATTTTTGAATAGTGCAGGCTCATCTTTAATGTCGGACCAAGTTGTTGTAAAAATTGAACAGTACCTGCGTCAAGAAGAGCGTATGGGAGGCTATGCTGTTGTTGAATCAAGAGAAAAGGATATTACTGATTTTTACCATCAAGCGGCGAAAATCATAGGAGCAAATCCAAAAAATATTGCATTTACGCATGATGCTACAGATGCCTACATAAAAGCTCTATCAGCCATCGATTTCAAGAATGGTGATATTATAATCACCACGGATGATGACTATTCTTCCAATCATATTCAGTTTATATCATTGCAAAAGAGATTTGGGACTAAAACCAAAAAAATAAGAACGTTGCCCAACGGAGATTTGGATATTTCCCATTTTGAAGAATTGTTGACGAAATTCCCTCCAAAATTGGTTGCCGTAACCCAGGTGCCGACCAATTCTGGTTTAATCCAAAATGTAGAAGCTATTGGTAGAATATGTGAGGAGCAAGAGATATTGTTTCTTGTTGATGCCTGTCAATCCGTAGGGCAATTAAACGTTGATGTTAAAAAGTTAAAATGCGATTTCTTGACCACTACGGGCAGAAAGTTTTTAAGGGGCCCTAGAGGTACTGGCTTCCTGTATGTATCTGAAAAAGTACTAAATAATGGATACTACCCCTTATTTATTGATGGTGGTGGGGCAACATGGACTCAAACAGAGCAATTTGAGATTTTACAAACAGCGAAGCGATATGAAACTTGGGAAAAACCGTATGCCTTACTTGTGGGTTTTAGTGAAGCTCTAAGGTATGCTAATGAAGTAGGAATAGATAAAATTCAGACGTACAACAAAAAAATAATGACACGCCTTCGCGACAATCTAATGAGCTTATCGGAAATAAATTTATTTGACAAAGGTTCCAAAACGTGTAACATATTGACCTTTAGAAAAGAGGGTAAGTCTCTGGAAGAAGTAAAGAAAATACTTGATTCAAACAATGTTCTGTTTAGTGTAAGCCAGAAAGAATGGGGGATAATCGATTATGATAAAAAGGGAATAAATGGAACAATTCGCCTATCGCCCCATTATTTCAATACAATGGAAGAGATGGACCAAGTTTCTGAAATAATCCAAAGAATTTAGCATTCTCATCAAATAAAAAACACATCTCCTAGGAGAACCTATATTACAAAATACCAGAACAATGAAAAAAATAAGTATTCTCCTTTTTTTGGTTGCATTTACCTTATGCCAATGCAAACAAAATACTTCCGCAGAACTCAAAACCGTAGCCTTAAAGAAACAAGCGAATGAGGGAGTTGTTGCCGCCAATGGGATGGTCGTCACAGCCCATCCATTAGCCACAAAAATCGGCTTGGATGTTTTAAAAAAGGGAGGTAATGCCTTTGATGCGGCAGTTGCGGTAAAATATGCCCTTTCGGTTGTTTTGCCAAAGGCAGGTAATCTTGGCGGAGGTGGCTATATGGTTTACAGAACCGCTGATGGCAAAAAAGGAGCACTTGATTTTCGGGAAACAGCACCGACAGCCGCAAGTAGGGATATGTTTATTGATACACAAACGGATTCCGTGATGAAACGAAAAGCACTTTTGGGGCATTTGGCCACTTGTACCCCAGGAACCGTGGATGGAATGGATAAGATTTATAAAAAATTCTGTGCACTACCTTTTGACACACTTATTCAACCTGCCATCAACGTGGCGAAAAAAGGCTTTGCTATCTCGGAATATGACGCATGGACCTTTAATCGTGCTCAAAAAGACTTTCGTGCAGTCAATGATTCATCCATGATTTTTATTAAAAAAAACACATGGGCCAAAGGTGATTTGCTGGTTCAAAATGATCTGGCAAAAACCCTTGAGCTCATAAGAGATTTGGGACGGGATGGTTTTTACAAGGGAAAAACAGCTCAACTCCTAGTTGACGAAATGAACTCCGGTGGTGGCATAATCAGCAAGGAAGATTTGGAAAATTATAGCGCTGTTTGGCGAGAACCTATTGAAGGTGTTTATCGAGATTCTTTCAATATTATTTCAATGCCACCCTCATCAAGTGGTGGTATCATTATCGTTCAATTATTGAAGGGCTCCAATGCCTATGATATAAAAAAAATGGGACATAACACGCCCGAAACCGTCCATGTAATGACCGAGTTACAGCGCAGAGCTTACGCAGATAGAGCGGAACATATGGGGGATTTGGATTTTTATGATGTCCCTGTTCAAATGCTTTTGGACGAAGCATACATTGCTTCTAGAAATGCTTCCATCGATATGAAAAAAGCAACACCATCCAATGAGATTAAAGCTGGAAAAGTGGAAGGAATTGAAAGCTTGGAAACCACTCACTTTTCTATTGTGGATAAAGACGGAAATGCAGTTTCCATCACTACAACTTTAGTGGGCTATTTTGGATGTAAAGTTCTAGTGGACAACGCTGGCTTCTTTCTAAATAACGAGATGAACAATTTTAGTTTAAAGCCAGGCTTTCCAAATATTTTTGGTCTGGTTGGTGGGGAAGCGAATGCTATTGCTCCAGGAAAAAGGATGTTGAGCAGTATGAGCCCGACCATCGTTGAAAAAAATGGGGAGCTGTTTATGGTTTTGGGTACACCGGGCGGTTCAACCATAATAAATGTCAACTACCAAAATATTATCAATGTAATAGACCATGGCATGACCATGCAGGAGGCGGTTGATGCCAAAAAACATCATTCCCAATGGCTCCCCGACCAAATTGTAATCGAGCAAGGGGCACTGGACAGTTTGACCATTTCAAGATTAAAGGAACTTGGGCACACCTCTTTCAGGGAAGTTGAGCAATTGGGAAGAACTGAGGCTATCTTGGTTAGGCCTGATGGTTCGTTGGAAGGAGCAGCAGATAACACACGAACCGGTGATGCTTTGGCCGAAGGGTATTAATTTTATTTCAATTGACCTCCTGGACCCTTTTTGACACTCCAAAAACCTATCAATAAAATGATTGGATTATAGTATCTTTAAGGTCCTTGCCTAACTTGCTTGGGTACAGAAACGACTAACGAAAACACCTTCCAAAATGAAAAAATCCTACCCTATCGCATTTCTATGCGCTTTACTCTCTTGTTTTTTCAATGTATCTGCACAAGAATCGAATCAAAATGCTCAAATCGATTCTAATTTTTATAGTGGTCTGAAGTGGCGAAATATTGGTCCCAAACGTGGAGGCCGTTCATTGGGTTGCGCAGGTAGCCCTAGCCGCCCCAACGAATATTATTTTGGTGCCACAGGGGGCGGATTATGGAAAACCGTAGATGGTGGAAATGAATGGAAACCTGTAACCGATGGACAGGTTACCAGTTCGTCAGTAGGTGCTGTTGCGGTTGCTGAAACCAATCCTGACATTGTGTATATCGGGATGGGTGAGGTACAATTACGAGGAAGTATTACCCAAGGTGATGGGGTTTATAAATCAGAAGATGCGGGTAAAACCTGGAAGCATATAGGGCTAAAAGAAACGCAGGCCGTAGCTCGCATTCGTATTCACCCAAAAAATCCTGATTTGGTTTATGTGGCTGCTCTGGGACATCCTTATGGGGATAATGAGGAACGCGGCGTATTCCGTAGCAAGGATGGCGGCAAAAATTGGGAAAAGGTATTGTATGTTGGACCAAAGGCTGGTGCGGTAGATTTAATTATTGATAGAAATAATCCCGATGTCATTTATGCAACTACTTGGCAAGTGCAACGTAAAGCTTGGAAAATGTGGGGCGGTGGCGGCCAAAGCAAGCTTTGGAAATCGACTGACAGTGGAGATACCTGGACTGACCTCACCCAAAATTCTGGGATGCCCAAAGGTCCCATTGGTAAAATTGGCGTAACTGTCTCCCCTGCCGATTCCAATCGGGTATGGGCCATTGTTGAGGCCAATGAAGGGGGCGTATTCCGTTCTGATGATGCTGGCAAAACCTGGGAAAAAACGAATGATGAACGTAAATTGAGACAACGGGCATTCTACTATTCTAGAATTTATGCGGACCCCTTGGATAAAGAAACCGTATACGGATTGAATACTCGGATGTATATGTCCATGGATGGGGGTAAAACCTTTGATTCCATTATTCAAACCCCACACGGTGATAACCATGATCTTTGGATTGATCCTAACAATCCCAAACGTATGATCAACGCCAACGATGGAGGTGGAAATGTCACCATTAATGGTGGGAAAACATGGACCGAACAAGATTTTGTGACCTCACAGTTTTATCATGTTATGGCCACCAACGATGTGCCGTATCACGTAGCTGGAGCACAACAAGATAATAGCACTTTGGCTATGCCGAGTGACGGTTGGGGTCATATGCAAGCCAGAGGTCACAATAAAGGTTGGTATTATGCCGTAGGTGGAGGCGAGAGTGGATGGATAACCCAACATCCTGAAAATCTGGACATTTTCTATGCGGGCAGTCAAGGAGCCCTTCTAACGCGGTATGATAGAAGTAATGGTCAAATCCGTGATATTCAAGTATATCCTCGATTCTTTTCAGGAGAACCTGCCGATGCCCTTCCAGAAAGATGGCAGTGGACCTTCCCTATTATGTTCGCTCCACAGGATAGTAAAGTGATGTATACCTGTTCACAACACGTCTGGAAAACTACCAACGATGGGCAAACCTGGGAAAAGATAAGTCCAGATTTGACCTATGCAGACCCAAGTACCCTTGGAAAAACCGGCGGGGTTATCACCATGGATATGAACGGTCCTGAGATTTATGCTACCGTTTTTGCTCTGGCTCCTTCCTTCCATGACATCAACACAATTTGGGCTGGTTCTGATGATGGGAAAATTCATATCACCCGAGATGGAGGCAAAAACTGGGAAGACATTACTCCTAAGGACCTACCAAAATTCTCTAGAGTAAGTATTATCGATGAGTCAAAACATAGGCCTGGCACCCTATACGTTGCTGCTAATCGCTATCAGGTGGATGATAGACAACCTTATGTTTTCAAAACCCACGATTATGGCAAAACTTGGACAAAAATCATTAACGGTATTGAAGATGGTCATTTTGCCAGAGCCATTCGAGAAGACCATGTTCGACAGGGATTACTGTTTTTAGCCACGGAACACGGCGTATATTTTTCAACCAATGATGGGGACGAATGGCAAAGTCTCCAACTCAATCTTCCTGATACGCCCATTCGGGATTTGGTAATTAAAGACAATGATGTGGTTTTAGGCTCTCACGGTCGTGGATTTTGGATATTGGATGACATTCAGCCCTTACGCCAATTCAAACCCGAAATGATGGAGCAATCCGTAGTTCTATTCCAACCAAGTGATGCTATTCGTGGCATTACGGAAGCCTCGGTACAATATTATTTAAAAAAACAGTTGGACACCATAACTTTCGAAATTCTAGACGCGAAAGATAACCTCATCGATACGTTTACAGGAAGTAAACCCAAGTACAAAGTGGACAAAAACATCCCTTGGTGGCAAAGAGGTGGTTCTTCTAAACCTACGACGGCCAAGGGTCTTAACAAATTCACTTGGGATTTACGTTATCCTGGCGCCACCGATTTTGAGGGAATGATCATTTGGAGCGCGAGACCGACTAGGGGTCCAAAAGCGCCTATTGGAGATTATAAGGTGAAAATCAAGTCCGGGGACTATGAAAAAACGTATCCCTTTTCCATTCAGATGAACCCGAATTTAAAAGGAATTACCAAGGAAGATTTGGATGAACAATTCAAATTGGCGAACAACATTATGCAAAAAACAAGCGCAGCCAATGAAGCCGTCATTCGCATTCGTGAAATAAAGGAACATCTTAAAGAACATGAAGGGAAACTTTCAAGCAGCACCATAAAGCGAACCATTACACCTTTCTTAAATAAACTTAGTGCCATTGAGGAAAATTTGTATCAGGTGAAAAACCAATCGGGGCAAGACCCTTTGAACTTTCCTATTAAATTGAACAATAGACTGGCTTCTTTAAGACGTAGTCTTGAAAATGGAGATGCCAAGCCAACCGATGGCGCATACAAAGTTTATCGAGAGCTTTCGGCTGAGTTGGACAATGAATTGAGCGATTTGAAAGATGTTCTTAAAAAGGACGGGGCAAAAGTGAACAAAATCCTTCAAGACATAGGGGCAGACAATATCAAAACGGCAAGATAGTTCGCTTAAAACCGAATAAAAGCATAAAAAATAGTTGTATTCCTCTTTACAAGCTTTTTTCCTGCATTCTGTGCATTGCTCAAGAAACAAAGTAAAATTTAAAACCCATTACTTTGGATAAAGTCGGATTAACTGGCATAGGTTAAGATAAATGAGATTTGAAGGAAAAGCCTGAAACAGACTTTTATCAAAAACCTGTTTTGGATAAAAGAAATATTTTATGGAAGACAAAAAAACAAGAAGGGAATTTATTGGGCTTGGCCTTAAGGCAAGTATTGCTTTATCGGTATTATCTCCAATAGTGGTTAGCTGCAAACAAGAAGGTAAAACCAATGAAAAGACTATAAATTCTGTCTCCAACAAACTTAAAATTCTGATTCTAGGAGGGACTAGTTTTTTAGGCCCACATCAAATTGCATATGCTCTACAAAGAGGTCATTCCATAACCACATTTACAAGAGGAAAGACAAAACCATCGATTCATACCCAATTGTTTGACCAAGTAGAACAGTTGGTTGGGGACAGAGAAGACAATTTAACTGCCTTAGAAAACCGTAAATGGGATGTTGTGATTGACAACTCAGGGCGTAAAGTAGATTGGACAAAAAAAACAGCAAAGCTGTTAAAAGAAAATTGCGACTTTTACTTATACACATCTTCAACTGGGGTTTATTTTCCATATATAAGCAGAGATCATAAAGAAGATGATGACGTATTGCTTTCCTTACCAGAAATAATTGATGAGGAGCTCAAAATGGTTTATGATTATGGGATAATGAAAGCCAATTCAGAACTTGCTGCTATTTCTGAATTTGGATTGGACAGAGCCATTGTTGTAAGACCTACTTATATGATTGGACCAGCTGATAAGACCAATAGATTTATCCACTGGCCCATTAGATTGAGTAAAGGCGGTGAAATCTTGATGCCAGGAAAGGAAACCGATTTGGTACAATACATGGATGTGAGGGATGTGGCAGAATGGATGATACGCCTAATTGAAGATAAGAGGAGTGGAACTTTCAATGCTGTAGGTCCTAAGGAAGAGCAAAACATGTACTCTTTTGTGGAAGAGGCCTCCAAGGCTTTTGAAGTCAATTCATCTTTTATCAAAATTGACGATTATGAGTTCTTAAAAGAAAATGGCATCGAATATATTGTGCCATGGATAATGCCAACGGATGGCAACCAAGGTTCTGCAAGAATCAACAATGAAAAAGCAATAAAAAATGGCCTTACGTTTCGGCCTTTGAAAGAAACCGTTAAAGATACCTATGACTGGTGGTATTCGAATGCGATAAGTCAAGAGCAAAGAGATCAAGTTGAACAGAATCCAAATTCAATTTTGGCCAGAGAGTCATCCATTTTGAAAAAATGGAAAACACGCTAAATGAAAAGAATGACCGAAATAGAAATCCTTATAGAACAGACTAAAAAAGCCTATGAATGGACAAATAAGCTGGTTTTTTCTGTCCCCTACGAGAAATGGGACGAATTGGCAAAGGGTATCGATTCTAATATAAGTTGGCAGGTCGGACACCACGTAATCAGTATGTATTATCATACCATAATGACTACCGTGGGACACATTCCCGAATTGATTGAAAAACTGAATCTACGTCGCTATACCAAGTTATGCGGTTACGATACAGGCCCAAAAGACATGGTTGGGACAATGGATTCTAAAGAACTAAGGGAACATCTGCTATTGATGCAAGATAAATCCTTAGAGATAATCGAATCATTGGCAACAAATGACTTATGGGAACCCGTCAAACCTACTAAAGTGCAACATCCAGTAGCCAAAACAAAATTTGAGGCGATTGATTGGAATATCAAACATACCATGTGGCATTGTGGACAAATTGCTACCTTAAAACGGATGGTGGACACCCCGCACGATTTCGGGGTGAAAAAACCAGAAGGACGGAAGTAAATTTTATCTTAAATCTCTATTCTACACTCTATTTTGCTCGTATTTTTAAAATCTAAATTATAACCATGCGAAGAACCGTATACCTCATATTGGCCATTTTACTTTTATGCAGTCATGATTTGTACGTCAAAATGGAAACCTACTTCCTCCAACCCAATAAAGAAGCTACTTTAAGTCTGTACAATGGAACTTTTGAGAAGAGTGAAAACATCATTACTCGTGATCGGATGCTGGATGCTTCTATTATAGCTAATGGCAAAAGGATACCTATCGACCCTAACCAATGGACTGACCAAGACAGCACTATTACGCAACTTACTTTTAATACGGGTGAGGCAGGGACTTATGTTGCAGGCCTCTCAACAAAAGCAAGAAACATAGAACTTAGCGCAGAAAAATTCAATGGTTATCTTGAACATGACGGTGTCCTGGATGTGTTGGAACAGCGAAAGAGAGACAGCATATTAGATCAAGATGCTGTAGAAAGTTACCAAAAACATGTTAAGGCTATTTATCAAGTTGGCGAGATTAAAACCAATGATTGGGGGACAGTATTGGGCTATCCCATTGAATTCGTTCCTCAGGCGAATCCTTATGATAAATATAGCGGTGAAACATTAGAAGTGCAGTTATTGTTGGATGGTGAACCATTAGCCAACCAATTGATCTATGCCAACCATTTAGAACATGGCCATAATCACGACGACCATCATGGCCATGTGCACGAACACGAGCATGATGGGAAAAAACATTCACACGATCATGCGCATTCCGATAGTGAACATGATCATTCCCATGAATCAGGAAAAGAGGATACATATACCCACACCAGTGGTCAACAGTTACGCACTAACGAACAAGGAGTATTCGAGGTAAGTTTATCCGAAGACGGTGTGTATTATCTCCGTACCATCCATATGACAACGGTTACAGACAGCCAAGAACTAACCCATGAGTCCAAATGGGCGACACTAACTTTTGAAGTAACCCATGAGCACGGTTCCCATACGCATACGCATGATCATGACCATGATCACAATTATTTTATTTGGGTTTTTGTGTTGGGCAGTTTACTAATTATTGGGCTATTGTTCTTCTTCTTTAAAAAATAGACGTCAAAATGCATAGGAAACTAAGGCAAATACTACTACTGGTTTTACTGTTTCTTCCACTTTTGGGATTTGCCCATGATGTAAGTAGTGCTGATCAGGAAATTCTGCGAAATGGTGGTTTGTGGGCCTATATTCGGGTGGGTGCGACACATATGCTCACGGGGTATGACCACCTACTTTTTCTTACCGGCGTTATTTTCTATCTGAATGGTTTCAAGGATATTTTGAAGTTTATCACGGTGTTCACCATTGGGCATTGTATTACTTTAATTGGTGCCACGTACACTGGAATTACGGCAGATGAACACTTTGTAGATGCGGTAATTGCCCTAAGCGTTCTTTACAAGGGTTTTGAAAATCTTGGCGGTTTTGAAAAACTACATGTAAAATCCCCCAATTTATTGTTTATGGTTGGCCTTTTTGGCTTGATTCATGGTTTTGGACTTTCAACACGCTTGCAATCTTTTGATATGGGTGAAGGGCAATTTTTAGCAAAGATTTTATGCTTTAATTTAGGTGTTGAAGTCGGACAAATATTAGCATTAATCCCTATTGTTTTTGTGATTACGCTGGCAAGAAAACACAAACAATTCCCCGCTTTCTACAAAGCGGTAAACTGGTATCTAGTCTTGGCGGGAATAGGTTTGTTTATGTATCAAATGTATGGCTACTTTACTGGACATTAATGCCGTATTAGGGCTGTATCCATTATAAAATATAACTTGCTATTGAGGTTGATATAGCAAGGACGGTGCTTAAAAGTGACTATTGTGTTTCACATTAACCATCCGTTATACTTGTTTGACATACGAAACAGACTCTAAATGAAGAAAACAGTTCTCATTCTAATATTAGGCCTAAGCTTGGGATGCAATAGCGAGAACAAAGTGGACCCTTCCAAAGATGCCGAGAAACACGATAAGCACCAGCATCACAAGAAAAATTCAGGACATGGCACCGCTAATGAGTTTATGCATAAATCCTCTTTTGAAGATCTTATTGTAAGATTTGAGTCACCTGAGCGAGATGCGTATCAACATCCCGACAAGGTATTGGAACATTTAGGCGATATTGATGGAAAAACCATAATGGATATTGGAGCTGGTTCTGGGTATTTCTCAGTAAAGCTTGCAGAAAAGGGGGCAAAGGTAATAGCAGCGGATGTAAATGATAAGTTTCTCAAATACATTCAAAACCGAATTGAAAAGAGCAACCTTCAAAATATCGAAATCCGGAAAATTCCCTATGATTCACCCGGCTTGACAGAACAGGAGGTAGATAGGGTACTTATTGTAAATACATATCATCATATCGAAAATCGGGCTGACTATTTTGCCCAAGTGAAAAAGGGAACAAACACAGATGGTGCTTTGGTCGTTATTGATTTCTTTAAGACGGATACCCCTGTAGGACCTCCAGCAGACCATAAACTATCTATGGATGTGGTTGTAAATGAATTAAAAAAGGCAGGATATACATCTTTTGCTATAACCGTTGACTTGCTTCCTTATCAATACATCATCACCGCAAAGTAAAAATACAACCTATGATTTGGGAAGCCGTTGGAATCTCCGAGCAACTAAATAATGCACTTCTTGAGCCAAACGACAGTCCAAAAAGCATAGTCATGTCCATTTCTGAAAAGAAAATAAGACCCAAAAGATGAAGAAACTGATATTTTCCATTTGCTTCATGTGTGTTTTTATAAGTTATGGCCAAACTGAATTTGCCATTACCGAAAGTGGGTTATCCCCAAAGTACATATCGGCAGAAATGAATGCTTTCACAGCTTCGCAATTGTATACGAAGACCATGGGTTGGATTGCTGAAAACTCAAAAAAGTATAAGCTGTCAGTAGACCAAACCAATGAAAATGTCTCCGTTCATCTATCCTATGTAAAGGGTAACGCTGTGATTCTGGATAAGCAGTATTACAATGTTGATTATAAGGTCAAAATTCATTTTGGAGATGGGAAATACAGCTTTGAGCCCGCTGAAATTCGTTTAAAACTTAATAGTAAATATGATATGGGTTGGAAAGATTTTGACCTGACTGACGGAGCTTCATATTTTAAAAAAGGAAAACCTTTGCGAAAGTACAGGTCCTATATAGAAAACCTTACCAAGGCATTGAATGAAGTCCAATTGGACCTCTTTACACATTTAAAATCCACGGAAAATTAGTAACAATGGAACCGAGAATTGAGAAGCTTTCCGAAAAGAACTTATTGGGAATTTCTATGAGAATGAGTGTTGTTGACAATAAAACAGGACAGCTTTGGGGACAATTTGGACCAAGAATCCAAGAAATAAAGAATCGAATTTCCCAAGATAAGATTTCCATGCAGGTATATCCGCCCTCATACTTTGACTCTTTTAGTCCTAAGGCTGAGTTTGAAAAATGGGCCACTGTAGAAGTTGAAGACTTTATCAATATCCCACTTGGAATAGAAACCTTCGTATTGGAAGAAGGGCTCTATGCGGTTTTTGATTATAAAGGGTTAAGTTCAGATACTACCATATTCCAATATATCTTTTCCGAGTGGCTACCCCACTCCAGCTATATCTTGGATATTCGACCCCATTTTGAGGTATTGGGTCCAAACTACAAGAATAATGACCCTGAATCGGAAGAAGAAATTTGGATTCCAATAAAACCAGTTTCCAAGACTTAATCATTAAATTACAGACCATTACTCACTTTTACCTAAAAACCATGCTATCCAAAATTTACAACATCAAGAATCTTAAAGGCGACTTCACAGGAGGTTTGGTGGCCGGTGTAGTGGCCTTGCCTCTTGCTCTTGCTTTCGGCGTTCAATCTGGAATGGGAGCAACAGCTGGGCTTTACGGAGCGATTGCGGTAGGTATCTTTGCTGCCATGTTCGGAGGGACAGAAACACAGGCAAGTGGCCCTACTGGACCAATGACCGTAGTTTCTGCTGCTTTAGTAGCTGCTGCCATAGAAATGAACGGAAGTTTGGAGAATGCACTACCGATAATACTCGCCACATTTTTGGCAGGAGGGCTTTTTCAAGTGATTTTTGGGTTCTTGAATATTGCGAGCTATGTAAAATACTTTCCCTATCCTGTGGTTTCAGGTTTTATGAGTGGAGTGGGGTTGATCATTGTTATTTTACAGCTTTTTCCATTTGCAGGACTGGACTCGGCAAAATCTACGGTAACCGTAATACAGAACTTCCCAAGTCTTTTTACAGAGGCTAATATCTCCGCATTGATTTTGGGTGGAATAACCATCGCCATATACTTTCTCTTTCCCAAGATAACCAAGGCCATTCCCAGTGCTTTGGTTGCAATGATTGTAGCAACTTTAATCGCGTATTTTACTAAGATGGAAGTCCCAGTTATAGGTGAAATACCTTCTGGGTTACCCACATTTCAGCTTGGTGGAATACTGTCCATAGATTCGGCAGCCTATTCTGTTATTCTGGAGTATGGCGTGGTGTTAGCAGTATTAGGTAGTATCGACTCCTTGCTGACTTCTGTTATTGCCGACAATATCACTAAAACCAAACATAATAGTAATCGGGAGTTGATTGGCCAAGGTATTGGTAACATGCTGGCTGCCGCCATTGGTGGTATTCCAGGGGCTGGTGCAACCAAAGGTACCGTTGTAAACATCAATGCAGGTGGTAGAACAAGATTATCTGGAATTTTACACGGTGTTTTTCTACTCGCTGTTCTTTTAGGCCTAGGTCAACTGGCGGCTCATATTCCGTTATCCGTGTTGGCAGGTCTGTTAATTCCTATTGGCTTTAAAATTGTGGATTTTAAGGGGCTAAAGCATTTGACCAAGGTTCCAAGAGCAGATGCTATCGTTCTGGTTTTGGTTTTACTTATCACCACCTTTGGCAGTTTGATTTACGCTGTTGGTTTGGGCGTGACCCTTGCCTGTTTGTTGTTCATGAAAAAGTCTGGAGACATTAGCGAAAAAGGATTGGAAGTAGGTAGCGTTTCCGATATGGACGATGCAAAACCTTGGCAAGATGAAAAGGAGTTTTACGAAGAGTACAAAGACAAGGTCATTATCAAACACTTATATGGGCCCTTGTTTTTTGGCTTCACCTCATACTTCAAAGATCAAATTAACAAACTTCCAAAAGACGTTACCGCGGTTATCCTGAGAATGGACAGGGTCCCCTATATCGACCAGTCTGGGTTATATACCTTGGAGGGAATTATTTTTGACCTTCGGGAACAAGACATTGAAGTTATATTGATTGGTCTAAAAGAACAACCATGGGACATGTTAAAAGCGGTTGATATAATCCCGGATTTAGTGCCAGAGGAAGATGTATTTATTACTATTGAAGACAGTTTTGTCTATTTGAAAAAGCAACTAAAGGAAGCTGAAAATTCCTAGGTTCTCGAATCGACATTCAATTCAACCCAATCAAAGAAAAAACATACATTACATGAAACGGTTACAGCTTTTTGAATTCGAGGACTTTGATTGGTTACCTCGTGATATCCGTACTGGTTTGACCAACCTCATCAAAGTTCTTCATGGTTTGGTAGGCACTTCGGAAGTATTAGCTGATTTAATCTTAACCATTAAGGCAAAGGTTGATTTTAATCAAATTGTAGATTTAGGGTCAGGTTCGGGAGGTCCCTTGATTGAAACCTTAGAAAAAATCAATGAAGACAAGAAAGATTCTCAGGTTTCCCTAGTACTGACCGACTTATATCCCAATTCAAAAACTGTAGCGGATATTACCGCCTTAGACCTTTCCAATGTCTCATACTATCCTCAATCATTGGATGCTAGAAAATTAGAAACTGCTCCTAAAGGATTAAAAACCATGATTGCCAGTTTCCATCATATGAAGCCATCTATCGCCAAACAAATTTTGGATAAAGCCGAACAGAGTGGAGAACCCATTTTAATTTATGAAATTGCCAAAAACAATGTCCCTATCTTGATTTGGTGGATTATGCTACCCATTTCTTTGGTTATTTTGATACTAATGTCGCTATTCATGACCCCTTTTGTGAGACCTCTTAGAGTCAGTCAACTGGTCTTTACGTATCTAATTCCATTGATTCCCATAACCTACGCTTGGGATGGGCAAGCCTCACTAATGAGAACATATACTTTTAAGGACGTTGAGCTATTGTTGGGTAATCGAAAAAACGAAAACTATTCATGGGAAATAAATGACGCTAAAAAAAGGAATGGAAAAAATGCAGGATATTACATTTTGGGATATCCCATTAAAAACTAGACTTCCTTTATTACTTAATCATTTTTAAGTTGATAATCTCCTGTTCTGTGAGATGTCGCCAATGCCCGCGAGGTAAGTCCTTTTTGGTTAGTCCGGCAAAAACAACCCTATCCAACTTAATGACCTTGTATCCTAAATGTTCAAAAATGCGACGTACAATCCGGTTTCTTCCGCTATGAATGATTACACCCACCTCTTTTTTAGGTGCCCCTTGAATATAGCTTACATCATCTACTTGAACAGGTCCATCCTCCAATTCCAAGCCTTCCTGAATTTTATGCAGGTCAGACATGCTTAGATTATTGTCCAAGGTTACCTGGTACATTTTCCGAACCCCATGCTTTGGATGGGTAAGTTTAGTAGTCAAATCCCCATCATTTGTAAATAACAAGAGACCTGTTGTGTTTCTATCCAATCGCCCCACAGGTAACAAACGTGCTTTGGATGCACTGGATACCAATTCCATTACTGTTCGTCTCCCCTTTTCATCGCTGGTAGTAGTAATGAAATTTTTGGGTTTATTCAAAAGCACATATTCCTTTTTCTCTGGATTTAATTTTCGACCATCAAAGCGGACATCGTCTGAGCGTTTCACCTTGTAGCCCATTTCGGTAATCACTTTCCCGTTCACACTCACGTTTCCGGCAGCAATGTAGGTATCCGCTTCCCTGCGAGAACAAATCCCTGCATTGGCAATATATCGATTTAGTCGAATTTCATCTGGGTTTGAAGAACGATTAACCTTTTGAGGCCTGCTTGAAGGTGTGGATTTTTTTGAAAATGGTTTTCGTTGAAACCCCTTTGGAGAAGTTCGGGATGGTCTTTTGCCTCCCTTGTTAAAGTCTGATTTCGCCATCAGTCATAATTTTTGGCAAATGTAGATAATCCCTTTGAATAACCCTAGTAAACAAGGTGCTGAAACTTAAGCAACACCGGAGTATTTCACTTGAAGTAAATGAAAGCTATCGACTATATTTACGAAGCAAATCAAAACCGCCATGTTTAAAAAAATTCTTGTATTTCTCTTTCTGATTATTCCAGCTCTCTCCTTCACCCAAAAAAAAGTACTGGACCATACTGATTATGACATTTGGAACACGGTCCAAGATGAAGCCATAGCCCCTGATGGTTCGCATATTCTTTACAGTTTATGGAAAGGTGAAAAGGACCACTTCCTTAAAGTCCAAGACGCCAAGGGTAAGTTTGTGTTGGAGTATGACCGTGGAAAAGAAGGTCATTTCACGTACGATTCAAACCATTTGGTTTTTACCATCAATGCGTGGAAAGACAGCGTTATGGACATGCAACGAAGGAAGGTGAAAAAGGATAAGTTGCCCAAAGATTCCTTGGGAATTTTCAACCTTAAGACCAAAACGCTTCGGAAAATTGGACATGTAAAATCCTTTAAGGTTCCCGAGAAATGGTCCGGACATCTGGCCTACCAGTTGGAAGAAATCAAAAAAGAAAAGAAAGAAAAAGACTCAACGGATAAATCCGAAAAGAAAAAGGACAAATCCAAGAAAGTTGGGAAAAAGACCGGATATCATCTAGTGGTCCTAAATCTGGAAACTAATACCCAGGACACCTTGAAATTTGTCACAGACTACATCTTTGCCAAAAAAGGGAAATGGTTGGCCTATGCTTCCTCTGGGGAAACAAAAGATAGTGATGCTGGTGTTTTTGTGCGCAATCTGGAAACCAATGAGACCATCAAACTACATCAGGCTCCAAAGGCGAAATACTTTCAACTTGGATTTAGTGAATCCGGTAAAAATTTTGGGTTTGTAGTGGATACAGACACCACTAAAGTACAACTACGACCCAATGAACTATATGTATGGCAGGAAGGAAACTCCACTGCGGAAAAGGTGATGGATAATGCGGTCGCACCTAAGAATTACGTGGTATCCAAATATGGGAAAGTGCATTTTTCCAAAGATGAATCCAAGATGTACTTTGGCTTGGCAAGACCTCCTATCGAAAAGGACACTTCACTTCTGGATGAAGAAATTGTGAATGTAGAAGTTTGGACCTATGATGAGCCTCGATTATATACCGTTCAGGAATTACAATTAAAAAATGATTCCATTCAATCTTTTGAAACGGTATATCATTTGAACAATAAAAAAACAGTTTCGCTAGCTGACGAAATCTATTCGGATGTGGACTTAGGGGATAAAGGCAATTCGAACTTGGCTCTTGTGCGAAATAGCAAACCCTATGATTTATCCAGTCAGTGGACCGCTAGAAGACATTACGATTACAAAGTAATCAACACCACTTCGGGGAGAACAGAACACGAATTCAAAAAAGTAACTAGACTACAAGTAAGCCCAAAGGGCAAGTATGGGTACACCTATAGCGCTGTGGACAGCACTTGGGTTAGCTATAACCTACAATCTGGAAAGCAAACAATATTGACCAAAGACTTGATTCCTTATAGCGAGGAAAACGATTATCCAAATTACCCGTTTCCTTATGGATTTGCTGGTTGGACCCAGAATGATGAACACTTTTTGGTTTATGACCGATATGACATTTGGAAGATACACCCAGACACTGGAGCAAAAGAAAAACTGACCGATGGTCGGTCCTCCAAAACCGTATATCGTTTTTTGGACTTAGATGAAGAAGAGGAAGCTATTGATTTCAACCAAAATTTGCTTTTGAGCAGTTTTAATGAAACAACAAAAGATGCAGGCTATGTAAAGTATAGCCCTAAAAATAAGCGAGTTACTTCTCTAATTTCTGGACCGTATCGCTATTCTGCGCCTAAAAAGGCTTTGTTGGCCGATAATTTAATATTTACTCGTCAGTCTTTTAAGGAGTTTCCAGATGTACAAATTTCAAATCTAGACTTTAAGAAGCCCATCAAATTAAGTAACGCCAATCCACAGCAAAAAGAATACAATTGGGGTACCATTGAATTGATGGAGTGGATTTCATTGGATGGTAAAAAACTTCGAGGCATGTTGGTAAAGCCTGAGAATTTTGACCCGAGCAAGAAATACCCCTTATTGGTCAATTTTTACGAAAAAAGTTCTGACGGTATCCACAGACATCGCTACCCTAAAGCTGAGCGTTCTTCTATCAACTACAGCTTCTATACTAGCAGAGGATATGTTATTTTCAATCCTGATGTGGAATATCGGGTAGGTTATCCTGGAGAAAGTGCCTACAACTGCGTGATTTCAGGGGTTACCTCTTTAGCAGAAAAAGGTTTTATTGACAAAGACAATATTGGAGTTCAAGGGCATAGCTGGGGAGGCTATCAAATTGCTTATTTGGTTACCAGAACCGACATTTTCAAGGCTGCGGAAGCCGGTGCACCTGTACCCAATATGATAAGCGCTTACGGTGGTATCCGATGGTGGACCGGTTTAAGTAGACAATTCCAGTACGAACATACCCAGAGCAGAATAGGAGGAACACCCTGGGAATACCCTGCACGATACATTGAAAACTCACCTATTTTCAATGTAGATAAAATAAACACCCCTCTGTTAATTATGCATAATGATGCCGATGGTCATGTGCCATGGTACCAAGGCATAGAATTCTTTGTAAGTTTAAGACGTTTAGGTAAGCCCTCTTGGTTCCTAAATTATAATGGAGAACCCCATTGGCCTTTAAAAATGCAAAACCGAAGGGATTTTAGCATTCGTATGGCTCAATATTTTGATTACTACCTAAAAGGAGAAGGAAAACCTTCTTGGATGGACCGTGGTGTACCTCCAATAGAAAAAGGGATTAAGCAAGGCTATGAATTTATAGGGGATGACACCAACTAATATTTTCGCTACTATTAGTTGATTCAAAGTGACTTTCGACAGATGAATGATTCTGATTACTTTTCCCATTTGTATGACATTGCCAGTCATCTGAACAAGGAGTTTTCTTTGCATTCTGTGTTACGTCGGTCCTTAGAAAAGACTGCTGAAATCCTAAACATTGAAACTGGATGGATTTGGTTGACGGAACCGGACAACAAATCGGTTTACCTAGCTATTTCACATAATCTACCTCCAGCCCTAAGTAATCATCCCGAGCGTCTTTCTGGATGGTGCTACTGTATTAAGCAATATCTTTCCGATGATATAGAGGAAGCAGTGAATATTAGTGAAATTGCATGTTCCCGACTTAAAGATGTAAGTTCTGGCACCAATGATTTGAAGTTTCATGCCACAATACCCATTACTATAGATAACCAAAAGGTTGGACTCATTAATTTGCTGAGCAAAGAATCTAGAAAACTCGACAACAAGGAGCTTACTATACTAAATACCATAAGTGAACTTGTTGGAACGGCCATTCAACGAACTCGACTTCAGCGGTCATTTATCCGTCAAAAGACAAAACCAATTTCCAATATGGATAGCATTACTGAAACGGTGTTTTATCCAAAGTTAGAAGGTATTGTTTCCTGTCTGAAAGGTGACCTTAGTGATAAAGGCAAAGTGCTGGAAAGTCTGGAAAAAACCATGGCTCTTCAAAAAGACCTAAAAGTTCTGCTTTATGAAACCAAAAAACTGGAAGAAAAAAACGATACTATTGGCACCTTCAGTTATCCCGAAACGCCCCTAACCAAACGAGAATTAGAAGTGCTTACGCTTATAAGGCAAGGTCAAACCAACGAACAGATCGGCACCCAATTATTCATTACTGAACGGACTGTAAAGTTTCATATTACGTCTATCCTTGCCAAGTTGAATGCCAAAAACAGAACAGAGGCGGTTGATATCGGATTGAAAAGAGGACTGTTTAGCAACTAAAACTCAGCTTATATTCCATACTGTACTAAAGTACAGGTGTTAATCTGTACTTAGGTTCATTTCTTGCAATTTGTTATACCCTGAACTTTGCTGTAACAAAAAATCAAAAAAGTATGAAACAGCAGATTTACTTGGAACATGCCAATATTACCGTTAACAATCTTCAAGAAGCCATTAGTTTTTTCCAAACCGCATTTCCTCATTTTAAAATACGGGGAGCTGGAAATGGTCTTCGCGAATGGGTTCATCTGGGTGATGATCGCACCTACATAGCCATCAATCAGGCCATACATGCTGATAAGAAAGTAGTGAAAGACTATGATGGTGCAGGAATTAACCACATTGGTTTTGTAGTTCCAAACGTTGGAGAAATTGCAGAAAATCTTTTAAAAAGTAAGTATAAGCGAAGCTACCCCAAACAAGTAGAACAATTTAGAATACGTGATTATTTTCTAGATGCCGATGGTAATGAATATGAGTTTGTTCAGTATTTGAGTGAAGTTCAGGAAGAAAGAAATAGCTATACCCATTAAAATTTAAAACAATCAAAAAACGATAAAAAGGGGGCATCAAAACGTTTGGTCTTGGTGTCCTTTTTTAAAAAACATATTATTGTTGGTTTAAACGCTACTCTTTTATTTTGAGTGTGGATTGTCTTTCCCTATTTACGGTAAGTTGGGTTACATCAGGTCGGGAATAATGTCCCACCGGGTCAAAATTTTGATGTTCCTGATACACGCGGTTGATGTCCAAAGTGTGATATATGAGTCCTTCCTTATCCACAATAGGTTCAACTTCCCATTCTCCATCTGGCCCAGCAATGCAGGAACCTCCATCCGCCAATACTTTTGGGGCCTTTTCCAGAATAGCTTCCAAGTGAGGTGTGTCCCTGGGAAAATCTTCAGCTCTCATCAAAGAAGAAACAGAAATGACATAACCCCGCGATTCCCTAGCGATAAACCGAGTAATATCTTTCGTATTGTGCAACCCTCCAGGCCATACGGCAATATGAAGATTTTCACCTTGAGCATACATCGCTGTCCTAGGCAAAGGCATCCAGTTTTCCCAACAATTCAAACCTCCCACAGTGAATTTTTTTAAAGAGTGTACCCTTAGTCCATTTCCATCGCCAGGAGCCCAAGTCAGTCGCTCATCATAGGTAGGTTGCAGTTTTCGGTGCACCGACTGAATCATCCCATTAGCGTCAATATAAACCAAGGAGCAATACAAACTATGTCCTCCCCTATCTTTAGCACGCTCCATCATTCCGAGATAAATGGCAATGTTTCTTTCTTTCGCCAATTCGCAGAGTGCGTCAAGTTCCCCCGCCTCAATCTGAATGGAATTTTTGGTATAGTGCGCATGCAATTCCTTATTGACCTTTAAATCCCATGCTGCCCCTTCTGTATACGCTAACCAAAATGGGTATCCAGGTAAGAAAGCTTCTCCAAATACCACCAATTCCGCATCATTGTCTGCGGCCTCAGTTACCGTTTGCATGACTTTGCTTAGTGTAGCGTCTTTGTTTAACCATACAGGGGCTATTTGCGCCAGTGCGACTTTCAACTTGTCTTCCATTATAAAATTCGGTTTAGTACGAGGTCTACATCAATAAGCAGAATACTGAAAACGCCCGCAACAATAATGAACTTCAAAATATTATGGAGCCAAACATAGTGCTTTTTGGAACTTGCTTTAGCCAACAAAATGATAAAAAGCCCAAGTAGGGCGACACACATCCAAAAGTAGAGATACATAAAGCCCACATCAAAGATTTTGATAAGAAGTATAGCTGGAATCAAGGTAAAAACCACCAATAAACCTATAATGAATTTAGAGACCTTTGGGCCATACAAAATGGGTATCGTTTTATAGTTCTGTGCCATGTCTCCGGCCATATTTTCAAGGTCCTTGATAAGTTCCCTTGCCAGAATAAGTAGAAATAGAAAAAGGGCATGGACAAAAATTACGGTTTCAAAATTTCGATAATAAACAAATACCACGAAAAACGGAGCTATCGCCAAAGTAGCGGAGACAAGGTTTCCCAAAAAGGGAATTCGCTTGAGTTTATGGGAGTATATCCAGATGCCAAAAATATAGGCAGAAAAGAAAAATACCGCTCGAAACGAAATATAACTCGCAGCGAAAACGGCTAAAAAATTGAGGATAAAATAGGTAGTCAATTTAAAGCGTTGACTTACCAATCTATCCAACATGCTCTTGGTAGGCTTATTGATTAAATCTTTTTCTGCATCATAAAAATTGTTGATGATATACCCACTGGCTATAACCAAGGCCGATGCAGTTACAATCAAAAAGAGATTGAAATCCAACACAACTTCTCGCAAGGGAAGATTTGGTGAAAGGATATAAATTGAGGTGAGATATTGTGCTAGGGTAATTACCAAAATATTATAACCCCTGACTACAGAAAATAGACTCAAAAGCTTGAACAGCAAGAGTTTATTTCTTCTACTAAGCATGATGTGGGATTAGAAGTTGTATACCACTTCCAATTTATGTCCGCTCAACGCTTTCCTGGCTTTTTCCAAATCCTGTGTGAATCCAAGTATGTATCCGCCACCGCCTGAACCACAAAGCTTTAAATAGTACTCGTTACTTTCTATTCCCTTCTGCCATAAATCATGAAATTTAGAGGGAATCATAGGTTTGAAGTTGTCCAACACTACATGGGAAAGCTCCTTAAGATTCCCAAAAAGTGATTTTACGTTACCGCTAAGAAAATCCTCAACACAAGCATCCGTATGCTTGATGAATTGATCCTTAAGCATGTTTCTGAAACCTTCCTGCTTCATTTTCTCCATGAAAATCTGGACCATGGGAGCAGTTTCACCCGTCATGCCACTATCTAATAAGAAAACAGCACCTTTTCCTTCTTTGTTTTGGGAAGGAATGCTGGTCGACTCAATGTTATCCTTCGAATTTATCAAAATCGGAAGGCTCAAATAACTATTCAATGGGTCCAAACCGGAAGATTTTCCATGGAAGAAAGATTCCATTTTAGAGAAGATGGTTTTTAACGTCAATAGTTTTTCACGAGTCAAATTCTCTAAAACCGTGATTTTATTGTTGGCATATTTATCATAGATAGCTGCAACCAACGCACCACTACTCCCTATACCGTAACCTTGGGGAATTGAACTATCGAAGTACATTCCTGACGCAACATCGGACTCAAGTTTGGAAAAGTCAAAAGAAACCAATTCAGGCTCTTGGGATTCCACTTCTTTCAAATAGGCAACAAAGGCTTGCAGACTTTCATTGGACGCTTTGGCCGATTCAGAAGAATCATCATCCGTCTTCAAAGCTCCTTTGAAAAAATTATATGGGATGGAAAGTCCTTTGGAATCTTTTATGATTCCGTACTCACCAAAAAGCAAAATTTTAGAGTAAAAAAGTGGTCCTTTCATGTTTTAAAAAGATTTTGTTTAATCTTTCTTGATTTAAAGATAAACAAAAAAGTCGGTTTTTATTTAAATCCAACTCCAGTTTCAACTAACCATAACGTTCCAAGTAGCACAAGCGTATGTTATTCTTCAAATAATTTCTTGGCCCCTGTCCCTATTCGGTCGCAAATATAGTGTCCATTTTCACAATGCGCAACTAGCTCATCTTGAATAAATTGAAGGGTCTTTTCCTTAACCGACTCGGGATACAATACATGCACATTGGCTCCTGCATCCAAAGTAAAACAAATTGGGGTGTTCGTGGCTCTTCGAAATGCCCATAGTTTATTGATAATTTCCAAGGTATCTGGCATCATCAAAATAAAGTAAGGCCTGCTGGTCATCATCATAGCGTGAAGGGTCAAAGCTTCACTTTCCACAAC
Organism: Bacteroidota bacterium; assembly: GCA_039184805.1. GTDB lineage: Bacteria > Bacteroidota > Bacteroidia > Flavobacteriales > Flavobacteriaceae > Flagellimonas. The sequence goes on from JBCDAX010000003.1 coordinate 80,576, forward strand.
TTCAATAAAAGCCTCCAGATTTCCTTCGGCTAAAATAGGTTTCAATTTATCCAGGTTTGTATGGGCTTGTTCAAATCGTCTTTCTGCATAAGGATGGTTGTGCATCAAATTATGGCCAACAGTGCTGCTCACCTGTTTTTGCCCTTTATGTACCAGTAGAATGGTGTCGTGATAATTCCTGAAAATCGGATGTACTTCAAACGGATAAGTGATACCATACAAATCGGAACTGGTCTCTATCCCATCATGTTGGCCCCATTGAACCAAATCACCGTCAACACTTCTACAAGCACTTCCCGAACCCAATCGCGCTAAGAAAGAAGCCTTTTTATTAAAAAAAGAGGAATCCATTTCATGGATTTTGTTTTCAATGCTTAAAAGACACAGAGCCAAAGCAGACATTCCGCTAGCAGAAGACGCGATACCGCTACTATGAGGAAAGGAATTGGAAGTTTCGATAACAAAATGATACTTCTTCAAAAAGGGCATGTAGGGTTCTATCCTTTCTAAAAAGGTTTGAATCTTGGGTTTAAAATCCTCTTTAGGTTTACCTTCAAACCATAACTCAAAGGAAAAGTCATCGGAATCCACTTTTTTTTGGACAAATGAAACCTTCGTTGTGGTAGCGGAGGCATCCAGCGTAAAACTTATAGAGGGATTGGCAGGAATTTGATTGGCCTTCTTACCCCAATATTTGACCAATGCAATATTACTAGGTGCCTTCCAGCTTACACTTCCACTTTTGGGAAGATGGGTATAGGCTTTTGACTTAAAGTCGTTTTCCGTCATTCAATAAAAATTTGAGCAAAGATAGACATGCTTTGGCAGCCAAAACTGAAGATTGAAATAAATTGTTATTTTAGGGATTCATCACTGATCATGAATAAGAAAGTCACTTATATTGGTATTGCCGTGCTCATCTGCCTACTCATTGGCTTTCTCTCTGGTTTTGCCACCCAAAGCTCCGTAAATACTTGGTATACCACTTTGAACAAACCCAGTTTCAACCCACCAAACGCTATTTTTGCACCGGTCTGGACGGTACTTTACATTTTAATGGGGGTTGCCGCTGGCATTGTATGGTCCAAAGGATTTCATCATATATGGGTTAAAACTGCCTTGTACCATTTTGGGTTTCAACTTTTGTTAAATGCATTGTGGAGCATTATGTTTTTTGGATTCCAAAATCCTTTCTGGGCGCTGATTGTCATCCTAGTTCTTCTTACCCTAATTATTCTAACCATCCGTTGGTTTCGAGTGGTCAGTAAGGTTGCTGCCCTCTTGTTGATTCCATACTTATTATGGGTCAGTTTTGCAACCTTATTGAATTTTTCTATCTGGAGGCTTAATTAAATTGCAGAAAGTTCCAGTAGTTTTTGCATGGTTTTAAGGTTACGCGTAGTGGCTTCCACACCGAGTTTATTCTCTATAAAATTATTGTTGAGTTTTGCATTCCTATAGCTTCCTGTAAAACTGAGATACACACAGTTTTCGCTTATATGGAAATCTTCATTTTTAAACTGGTATTCATTAAAAAGAGAAACCCTTTCTTGCTTTGGATAGGACTTAAGTAAAGTGAAAAACAAGTGGTTTTCTTCTTGTTTCCCTGTAAAAGGATTTCCGTTCAAAATTTTCGGCAACTCCTCCGCCGAAAGAACCAAAACAGGGACATCGAAACCAAAGCTATCCTTTATAATGTGATTGATTTTTTCGGAAAGTTCTAATGGTATTTGTTCTTCCGTTCGAAAAAGAATGTTCCCGCTTTGTATATAGGTTTGGACCTCCTGAAACGCATGGGATGACAACACTTCTCGAAGATCTGCCATTTTGATTTTTTTATGTCCTCCAACGTTAATTCCTCTGAGAAGAGCAATGTATTTTTTCATAAATGGAATTTTAAATTTTGGTTCAACAACTCCGATTAATTTTAGTAAATTCAGCGATGTTAAATTAACTAAAATGAGTCAGTATATCCTTGCCTTGGACCAAGGCACTACCAGTTCAAGGGCTGTTGTTGTAGATAAACAAGGAACCATCGTTTCCGTTGCCCAAAAAGAGTTTACCCAGATTTTCCCAAAACCTGGATGGGTTGAACATGATGCTACTGAAATTTGGGCGACTCAAGCGGGAATGGCAGCAGAGGCGGTGAGCAAAAAAGGAATAAAGGGAGACCAAATTGCAGCTATCGGAATAACCAATCAACGAGAGACTGTTGTGGTTTGGGATAAAAACACAGGAGAACCTGTCTACAATGCAATAGTTTGGCAGGACAAACGTACCTCAGCCTATTGCGATGAGCTAAAAAAACAAGGTAAATCTGAAATGATTCGTGAAAAAACAGGTCTCGTCATTGACTCCTATTTTTCAGGAACTAAGGTGAAGTGGATACTGGATAATGTAGAAGGCGCACGGGAAAAAGCAGAAGCTGGAGATTTAGTCCTTGGAACTATTGATACGTGGCTCATCTGGAAAATGACTGAAGGTCAGTTACACGTTACCGATGTTACCAATGCTTGTCGTTCGCTTATTTTCAATATCAATACAATGGATTGGGATGATGAGCTATTGGAACTCTTGACCATTCCAAAGAGTATGCTTCCCGAAGTAAGACAATCCAGTGAAGTCTATGGACACACAGGACCCAATTTTTTCGCTGCCAAAATTCCAATTGCAGGAATTGCCGGAGACCAACAAGCTGCGCTTTTTGGCCAAATGTGTACCAAGCAAGGTATGGTGAAAAATACCTATGGAACAGGTTGTTTTATGCTGATGAATATTGGTGAAAAGCCTATTGTATCCAAAAACAATTTACTCACTACCGTTGCTTGGAAAATTAACGGAAAAACCGAATATGCACTTGAAGGAAGTATTTTCATTGCTGGTGCTGTTGTACAGTGGCTACGAGATAGTCTAAAGGTCATTAAAAATTCAGCGGATGTAGAAGGTTTAGCAGGCTCCATTGACTCTTCGGAAGGGGTATATTTTGTTCCTGCCTTTGCAGGACTTGGTGCTCCCCATTGGAATCAATATGCACAAGGAACCATTTTTGGCTTGACTCGTGGAAGCACTGATGCCCATATTGCCCGCGCGGCTTTGGAATCCATAGCATATCAAACCATGGACATTCTAAAGGCCATGGAGGCGGATTCCGGAATATCTATCAAAGAATTGCGTGTTGACGGAGGTGCCACTGTAAACAATATGTTAATGCAGTTCCAAGCTGATGTTTTGAATACGATTGCTGTACGGCCTAAAATAGTGGAGACTACTGTTATGGGAGCTGCATATCTTGCTGGTTTGGCAGTAGGTTTTTGGGAAAGTGCAGAGGAAATCCAAAAAATATGGGAGACCGACGTGCGATTCAATCCAACAACTGAAAGGGAAGCTATAGATACGGGAATTAAAGGTTGGTACCGGGCGATTGAAGCTTTGGAACATTGGACAAAAACTGACTAAAATATAGTTTGGAATGACACCTTTTGTTGCCGAGATTATTGGCACTTTTTTATTGATTCTTTTAGGTTGTGGAGTAAATGCCAACGTATCCCTTAAGGGAACTTTTGGCAGTCAATCTGGATGGATTGTAATTACTACAGGATGGGCTTTTGCTGTATACACAGGGGTTGTAGTCGCTGGTCCGTATAGTGGAGCGCATATGAATCCTGCTGTAACCATTGGACTAGCGCTTTCCGGTGATTTTTCAATCTACGACGTTCCCATTTACATTATTGCGCAGTTTATTGGAGCTATGTTGGGAGCCTTTTTCGTTTGGTTGATTCATAAAGAGCATTTTGATGTCACAGAAGATGGAAATAGCAAGCGAGGGGTATTTTGTAATGCTCCAGCCATACCTAACACCTTTCTAAACCTTTTAACGGAAATCATTGGAACTTTTGTTTTGGTGTTTGCTGTACTATATTTTACAGATGCCACCATGATGAAAGACAATAGTATTATAGGATTGGGTTCCCTTGGAGCGCTCCCAGTGGCCATTATTGTTTGGGGAATAGGGTTATCACTTGGAGGAACCACAGGTTATGCGATAAATCCTGCCCGAGATCTAGGACCAAGAATTGTTCATGCACTAGTGCCAATAAAAAACAAAGGTTCTAATGGCTGGGGGTATTCATGGATTCCTGTAGTTGGACCTGTATTAGGAGCGGCCATAGCTGCCTTTTTATCCCTTGGATTGCAATAAATTTCTTGAAGCTATTTCCTTAGCCGCAAGATAAGCCCCTGTCCAGGCATTTTGGAAGTTATAGCCACCGGTAATCCCATCGACATTAATAATTTCTCCAGCAAAGAAAAGATTGGGAAATAGTTTGCTTTCAAATGTTTTAAAATTGATTTCTTTTAAGTCGATTCCACCGGCTGTAACAAATTCCTCCTTAAACGTACTTTTTCCTTCCACTTTAAACGAACAAGCAGTAAGCTCTTTCGACAAGTTTTTAAGCTGTTCTTTGCTTACTTCACCCCATCTACGTTCTTTGGATATTCCTGACGCTTCAACCAATCGTATCCAAAGTCGCTTTGGTATGGATACCGCCTGGGTTCTTGAAACTGTTTTCTTGGCTTCCACTTCTTTAACCTCTCGTAAAAATCCTTCCATAGAAGCAGTGGAATACTCCGGGGTCCAATTAATAATGACCCTAAAGTTGTATTTATAGTCTTCCAAAATTCTTGCCCCCCAAGCAGAAAGCTTTAAAATAGCAGGGCCGCTAAGCCCCCAATGGGTTATTAGAACAGGGCCTTCAGATTCCAAGACCGGGTGTGACTTGGGTACACTTTTTAACTCGACACTTATGTTCGAAGAAAATATTTTTTTAGGAGGTATTTCAACAGATGCATCAACGCTTATACCTGGAATCCCTTTGATTCGTTCATCATCGATGTTAAAAGTAAATAAGGAAGGGACTGGAGGGATAATAGTATGACCCAAATCCTCCAATAGCTTCCAAATTCTAACATTGCTCCCAGTAGCCAAAAGCAAGAACTTGGAACAGTACTTTTTGTTCATGGTAATCACTTGCCATTCATCATCTTCCCCTTTCTGAAAACTCTTTACCGAACTATTTTTTAGGATTCTTATCCCATGTTTTTCAATATCCCTGTGAAAACAATCTATAATGCTCTGAGAGGAATCACTTTTGGGGAATATTCGCCCGTCTTCTTCAATTTTAAGTGCTACTCCCCGCTCTTCAAAAAAAGCCATTACATCCCCCGGTGCATGGGAATGAAAAGGACCGAGTAATTCTTTTTGCCCTCGGGGATAACCTTCAACTAAGTCTTTTGCGACAAACTTGGCTTGAGTGACATTGCATCGACCTCCTCCAGATACTTTTACTTTGGAAAGTACCGTTTTTCCTCGTTCTAATATGGCGATTTTGAGGTTTGAATTGTGCTCCGCCATTTGAATCGCAGAATAGAAGCCTGCCGCACCTCCTCCTGCCACAATTACGTCAAACATCAATTCACACGTTCAGGGTAGTTCGTGATAATTCCATCTACTCCATAATCAACCATACGTTGGATATCTTCAGTTTCATTTACGGTCCAAGTATATACCTTAAATCCTTCGCTCTGAATTTTGGATGTGTTTTCAGCGCTTAACTTTTTAAAGTTTGGATTTATGGCAATCGCATTTAATTCTTTTGCTACAGCTATCGCTTCCAAAGGGTCTTCCTCTGTCAAAATCGCTATGTTGATAGATGGGTTTCGCTCTCTCATGATTCGTAATTCATCCCATTTAAAGCTAGAAATAACAAAATTTTCCAACGCCCAGCCCCTTTCTTTCACGTAATAATCGATTATGAAGTTTACCCTATCGGTTGTTCCAGCTCCTTTTAATTCGATATTAAGCGCAACTTGATTATCAATTAGGTCTAACACTTCCGGCAACATTGGAATCTGATGATTACCATTAAGGGTCAATTGTTTCACATCGAAAATATTGTATTCTTCAATTCTGCCCCCACTGTTGGCCAAACGGTCTACCCGTTCATCGTGAAATACAACAATCTCTCCACTTTCAATAATAAATACATCAATTTCAATCATGTCTACCCCCAAATCCAAAGCTTTTTGGACCGAAGCCAGTGTGTTCTCAGTTTCGTGGCCCATAGCACCGCGATGTCCAATAACCAGAGGGTTTGAATTCATCATATTGCAAGCGTTGAATAAAAACACAATTCCTAAAAATAGTAAGGCTTTTTTCATTCCATTTGATTTGATGCCTAAAAATACAATATGGCAGGAAAATGAAGAGAAAAAGATTGATGCAAATCTAATTTATTGAGATAAAAACCTAACTACCTTGCCTGCCTTAATTTGGTAGGGTTAGAACTTGGTTTACAGTCCTAATTCAAGGATTATGGATTCAAGTGGTTGTAATTCAATATTGATTTTTCCTAAGCCATTTTCCACTCTTAATTCAAAAGGCCTGTTTCCATATAGTCTTTCCACCATATTGTAATTCCCATCTTTCAAATCCCATTTTTCAACTAGATATTCTGGAATTTTAAGCTCAAAACTATACCCTTTACCCTCCTCAAAGTTAGAAACGACAATCAGCTTTTGATTCGGAGACCAACGGACATAGGACAATACCCTATGGTCGTAATTCTCCGTGTTGTCCTTGTTAAAAAAGTGGATTTCCTCATACTCGCCCATCAAGGCCTCACTAGAAATCGTAAAATTCAACAAACGGCTATAGAAATCCCGTAGTTGCTTTTCCTGTTTCGAAAGTTGACCTCCGTCAAACTTTTTGTCGTTCATCCATCGTTGATAATGGGGTATACCTATGTAATCAAAAATTGAGGTACGGGTAGGTTTTCCAAACCCTGCGTCTTCTGCTCCAGGCTCCCCTACTTCTTGACCGAAGTAAATCATAGTGGGTGAAGTGCTTAAGGTTGCGGAGACCACCATCGCCGGTTTTGCCAACTCAGCTTTTCCGGCAAAATCTGGGCTAGCTATTCGCTGTTCATCATGGTTTTCCAAGAAATGGAGCATGTGATGTTCAATATCTGCCATTCCTTTTTGTACCACTGGAATATGGTCCGTCCAACCATATCCTTTCATGATGTGTTTAATGCTGTCATAAAGTTCTACCTTATCATAGAGATAGTCCATTTTTCCCTTATGGATATATTCTCTGTACAACTGGGGATTATATACTTCTGCCAGTAGGAAAGCATCTGGATTCTTCATCTTGATGTTTGAGTTCATATAGCTCCAAAATTCAACAGGAACCATTTCGGCCATATCAAAACGAAAACCATCAACCCCAAAATCAAGCCAGTACAAAGCAATGTCTCGGAATTTTATCCAAGAATCTGGAATCTTTTTATCCTTCCAAAAAATGTAATGTTCTTTATAATCCTTTTCGGCGAAATCTTCTGGTAATTCTTTAAAATCCTTTGTGCCATCTGGCCGAACCCCGTAGTTAATCTTGACCGTCTCATACCAGTCGTTGAAATGGGGTTGTGCCAATCTTGAGCCATTGCCTGTCCATTTGGCTGGTTTTTCTTCAAATTTTCCATTGGACAAAGCATTTTCATCCCCTCCTAAAGGTTGATAACTTTCTTCCCAATTGGGAACCTTAAATTCCTCCCCAATAACGTAGTAAAAATTATTGTTCACATGATATTCCAAGGACGTATCGTCATTCGCCCCAAAATCTGCTACACCTTTCGGATTGCTCAAACCCTGGTAGCTACGGGCGACATGGTTGGGGACAATATCTATCAACACTTTCATACCAGTGTTGTGGGTCCTGTCTACTAAATCCTTGAACTCCTCCAATCTATTTGATGGGTCATCTGCAAGGTCAGGGTTTACGTTGTAATAGTCTTTTACCGCGTAGGGAGAACCCGCTCGTCCCTTCACCACATCGGGGTCATCATTCGAAATCCCGAATTCAGTATAATCATTAATAACGGCATGGTGAGGAATTCCAGTATACCAAATATGGGTAACACCCAAACCTTTTATCTCAGTAAGGGCAATCTCAGTGAAGTCTGAAAACTTCCCCACGCCATTTTCCTCAATCGTACCCCAAGGTTTATTGGTGGTATTTGTGTTTCCAAAAAGTCGGGTAAAAACCTGATAAACGACTACTTTTCTTTCTGTTATTGACTTCACTTCCTTGGTTTTGATATTTGATTCGCATGCCAAAAAGCCTCCAAGCATCAAAAGAAAACAACCGAAGGCCCATTTTTTCATGCTTGGACTACTTTTTCTGGAGATAGGGTCACAGTCTTGCCGTTTACCAAAACATCCAAACCTGTTTCTCCTGTTATTGCAAAACTCGATTTGTCCTCTTTAACCTTAATAGTGATTATTTGACCTCTAAAATTAACCTTAAAAGAAAAGGAGTTCCATTGTGCTGGGATTCTGGGTTCAAATGACAATTGACCTTCTTTGACTCGCATCCCCCCAAAACCTTCTACAATACTCATCCAAGTTCCTGCCATCGACGTAATGTGGAGTCCTTCTTCCACCTCTTTGTTATAGTCATCCAAATCCAATCGAGAGGTTCTTAGATAAAAAGTGTACGCCTGTTCCATTCTACCCAGCTTTGCAGCTTGAATACTATGCACGCATGGTGACAGTGATGATTCATGAACCGTAAAAGGTTCGTAAAAATCGAAATGCTTTTCCAGTTGCTCTTGAGAGAAATGGTCTTCAAAGAAATAGAACCCCTGCAATACATCAGCTTGCTTGATATAGGGTGACCGTAAAATTCTATCCCAACTCCATTTTTGATTGATAGGTCTTTCCGATTTTGCCAAGTCATTAACCCGAATCATTTCCTTATCCAAAAAACCATCTTGTTGCAAGAAGACATCATATTTCTCGGAAAAAGGGAAATACACCTTGGAAACCAGATTGTCCCAAGCTTTTATTTCCTCAGTAGTCAACTTGGTTTTTGCAATAATCCTAGCAAAATCTTCTGGATATTCCTTTTCAACTTTTTCAAGTTGCTGAGCGGTGTATTCAATACACCATTTAGCCAGATAATTGGTGTACCAGTTATTATTGATATTATTCTCATATTCATTCGGGCCTGTGACCCCAAGCATTACATAGCTTTGTTTCTCTTCAGAATAATTAAAACGTTGTTTCCAAAAACGGGCTATACCAATAAGTACTTCCAATCCCATTTTAGGAATGTAAGTATAATCGTTGGTGAAACGATGATAGTTGAAAATCGCAAAAGCAATTGCTCCGTTTCTATGTATTTCTTCAAAAGTAATTTCCCATTCATTATGGCACTCTTCACCATTCATGGTCACCATTGGGTACAAAGCTGCCCCGTTGGTAAAGCCAAGTTTCTCTGCATTTTCAATGGCCTTATCCAAATGATTGTAACGATATTCCAATAAGCTCCAAGCGACTTCTTGATTTTTCGTTGCCATATAAAAAGGCAGACAGTAGGCTTCGGTATCCCAATAGGTACTTCCTCCGTACTTTTCGCCGGTAAAACCTTTGGGACCAATATTCAATCTGGAATCTCTGCCTAAATAGGTTTGGTTCAACTGAAAAATATTGAATCGAATACCTTGTTGTGCCTTTATGTCCCCATTAATTTCAATATCGCTCATCTCCCAAATACTACCCCAGTCTTTTTTCTGCTGCTCAAGAAGTTCTTCAAATCCAAGTTTTGAAGCCTTATCCAAAACCTCATTGGCTGCTTTAATCAACTCAGAAGATTTGTGATTTCTTGAAACCGTGTATCCTCCAAATTTCTGAAGCGTAATTTTTTCTCCCTTTTTGGCATTTACCTCGAAACTCAATCCAACTGCCAAATCATTTTTCTTATGAGTTGGCGCTGTTTCAAATTCATTACCATCCCGATAAAGAGTTGCTTCCATAAAGGTGCACGTATCGAAATTGGTTTTTAGGGTATGAGCCTCTATAAAAGCTCTATTCCCTTTTGACTCGATATGGGTTGTGTTCCAAAATTGGTCATCCCAATTGCTATCCATGTTTTTGATCCCACTATCGAGATATGCGAATACATCAACTTTTGCATCACTGTTCAAAACCTGGACTTCATATTTAATGGCACCCAATTCATCCAAATGAAGGCTCAAAAAACGGGTAGATGAAACTGTAACCTCAATACCGTTGTCCATTACAGCAACAAAGGAGCGTTGGTACCAACCTTCCTTCATATTAAGTTGGCGTACAAAGTTTTTTACTTCTTTGCATGTGTTTAAATCTAGGGCTTCACTATCAATGAATATATCAATGCCTATCCAATTAGGAGCGTTCAAAACCTTGGCAAAATATTCAGGGTATCCATTTTTCCACCAGCCTACCCTAGTCTTGTCTGGATAATAAACCCCTGCAATGTAACTTCCTTGGAAAGTGCCACCTGAATAGGTTTCTTCAAAATTGGCACGTTGGCCCATTGAACCGTTTCCAATGCTAAAAAGACTTTCGGAGGATTTTACACGTTCTTTATCAAACCCTTCTTCAATAATGGACCAGGGGTCTGCCTTAATATAATCTTGATTCATTTATTTGATATATGGTAGAAGTTAAGTTTGTAGAGTTAAATCGCCACAAACTTAGTTAATTGTTGAGTCCCGTAGTACTAATGTGGGCTCTAAAATTTTGGTCTGAAAAGTTTCTTCCTCTTTTTCACTTTCAACTTTATCTATCAACATTTGGGCAGAAATCTCCCCCATTTTTTCACCATGCTGCGCCACCACCGTTAAACTAGGATTAGCGTATTTTGATAAAAGCCCATTAGTAAATCCGATTACCGCTACGTCTTCAGGAATCTTAAGACCCTTTTCCAGAGCCACCCTCATACTGTAGACTGCAAAAATCTCATTTACACAAAGTACGGCATCAAAATCAATGCTTTCAAAAAAGCTTCTAATGCGTTCCTCATCCATTTCCATGGTTGGAAGTTTTAAGATTCGAGATTCGTCAACCTCTAAGTTGCTATCTATTAATGCTTTTCTATAACCCTCACCTCGAGCTTTGCTTACGCTTAAGTAATCATCCGTAGTTATAAGTGCGATTTTTCGTTTCCCCTGCTCTATGAGTGTTTTTGTAGCAAGATAACCTCCCATTTTATCATCGATAATAACCTTATCACAATCAATTTCATTTGTAATACGGTCAAACAAAACTACCGGTATTCCCTGTTCGGTAACTTCCTTGAGATGATTGTAATCTTTTTTCGCCTGGGTTTCAGAAGAAAGTGACATGATGAATCCATCTATACTACCATTGGCCAACATCTCCATGTTTATGACTTCTTTATCAAAAGATTCCTCAGATAAGCACACTATGACGTTATACCCTTTGGCATTGGCATACTTCTCTATCCCTCTGATGACAGTAGTAAAAAAGTGATGCACAATATCCGGAATCACCACACCAATATTTTTTGTGCGCTTATTCTTTAAACTAATGGCGATATTGTTAGGCTTGTAATTATAAAGACGGGCAAATGCCTGAACTTTTTCCTTCGTATCTCTACTAATCTCCTCGCTGTTTTTGAGTGCCTTGGAAACTGTAGAGATGGAAACCTCAAGCTCTCTTGCAATATCTTTTAAAGTAATCTTTGATTTCAATTCTTTTGTAATAAGGTAAGTACGGAAATTGAAAAATACTCAAAACTAGATATTAACAATTCTTTTGATCCAACATTTAACAAAACACTAAGAAGATGCCAATTTTATCAAAAAAGTTCTCTCAATCTAGCACATGAAATAAAATAGTATATTCGTAGGGTATTATTAATTTCGTTAAAAAGCCCCATTATTATTAAGATTTGATTAAATTACAGCTTAAAGATTTATCAACCTATTATTTTCCCAAACTTATTAACACGAAACCGTTTTCGTTAAACACTGAATAATGCTTAAATTTTGATTAACCTTTTTTTTATATATGTTTAACACTTGAATTGAAATTAACTAAACTTAAAATTAATTATTTATGAAGATTACGCTACTTAGAGGCTTTTTGTTTATCGGAGCATTATTGTGCTTCGGTATGGTGAAGGCCCAAACAGTATCCGGTACGGTTTCAGATGCTAGTGGACCTTTACCGGGAGCCAGCGTTGTAGTCAAAGGCACAACCAATGGTACGCAAACTGATTTTGATGGTAATTACACCTTAAACGATGTCGCCTCTGACGCTGTCCTAGTGTTCAGTTACATCGGATTCGCAACCCAAGAAATTACAGTAAACGGACAAACAACCGTAGATGTAGTTCTTCAAGAAGATGCCAGCGAATTGGATGAAGTGGTCGTAGTAGGTTATGGTACAACTACTAGAAGAAGTACAGTTGGTGCCGTAGAAAGTGTAAAAGCCGAGGAGTTTAACAAGGGGGTAATTGTAAACCCACAACAGTTAATACAAGGTAAGACTGCTGGTGTTCAGATTGCAACTACCAGTGGTGAACCTGGTGCAGCTGTCAATGTAAGAGTAAGGGGTACTGCTTCGGTACGTTCCCAGAACAACCCACTATTTGTTGTGGATGGTGTTCCACTAAACGGAGCGAACACTACAGCTGCAACTGGTGGAGGTGCTGGTGATGGCGGTGGAGGTTCTGATATCGGAAGTTCCGGTTCTTTGGACCCTTTAAGTTTCTTAAATCCAAATGATATTGCAAGTATAGATATCTTACAGGATGCCGCATCTACAGCCATTTATGGGTCAAGGGGTGCTAACGGGGTGGTTTTGATTACCACTAAATCGGGTACTGCTGGAAGAAGTACTTTGGATTTCTCTTCTACCTTCTCAGTAGGGTACATTGCAAACAATCCTGAAGTACTATCCAGAGATCAATTCTTAGCTGCTCAAGCAATTCTTTCGGATACTCCTTTCCCTGCTGGTCCAGCAAATACGGATACTTACGATACGGTTTTCAGGACAAGTTTCACCCAAAATTACAATATAGCTTATGGAGGTGGTAACGAAACAGGAAACTACAGGCTTTCTTTTGGATACCAAGACCAAGAAGGTGAAGTAGAAGACAGTACCTTCGATAGATTGACAGCGAGATTCAATGCAACACAAAGGTTCTTTGATGATAAGTTGAAACTAAGCACACAAGCAACTATATCTAATGTTGAAACTCAAAGACCACCGATTACGAATAACCCTAACGCAAGGGGGGATTTGATTTCCGCATCGATTGGTTGGGATCCAACGCAACCTTTAACAGGAAACGGCACTAGAGAGCAAGGTTTTATTGGTGGTTTCAACCAACCATCCAATGAAAGAAGGAATCCATTGGCACTTTTAGAGTTGACTCGCGCAACCTCTAGCACATTTCGGGCTCTAGTAAATGTGTCAGCACAGTATAAGATTACAGATAATTTGACTATCAACACTCTTGTCGGTTTAGATAAGTCTGCTTCTTCAGCGGCTTCGGCAGAATCCAGAGATTTTGCAGCCAACGGAACTTTGGACAACGGTAGAGCCAACCTAGATGAAATTGATTTGACCAACACCACTTGGGAATCTTATCTAAACTATAACAAAGAATTTGGTGATGATAGGTTAGATGTTGTTCTTGGACATTCTTATCAAGAGTTCGTAAATGAGACCATTACCCTCCGTGCGTTTGATTTTGAGACCAATGATTTGTTTCAAATGATTAACAATATTGCTATAGCAAGAGACTTTGCCGCAAACACTAGTTTAGAACGTGATGAGTTACAATCCTTCTTCTTTCGTACCAATTATTCTTTAAACAGCAAGTTTAACTTCTCAGGTACAATTAGGGTGGATGGATCATCAAGGTTTGGTGGAAATAATAGATACGGTACTTTTGGTGCGGTTGGTGCCTCTTGGGCTTTAGACCAGGAAGACTGGTTTCCTGAGTTTTTCGATACTTTTAAACTTAGAGCAAACTGGGGTGTCACCGGTAACCAAGAAGGTTTAGGTTCAAACCAATTTAGTGAAAGACAACGTTTTGGCACGGGTAATCAAAATGACCCAGGTCAATTAGGATCGGTGGCCTTTAATAACCCTGATTTACAGTGGGAAGAAAACGAGCAGTTAAGTATTGGTGTGGATTATGGTTTCTTAGATAATAGGGTTTCAGGATCTGTAAACTATTTTAAGAGAACAACATCACAATTCTTATTGCAAGTAAACAGTGCACAACCTGCTCCTCAACCATTCGTTTTTGCCAATGTAGACGGAGATATAGTTAACGAAGGGGTAGAATTCACTATCAATGCTATTCCCGTACAAACCGAGGACTTTTCCTGGGATTTGAACTTCAACATTACTTACACGGATAACATTCTTGAGAATTATACAGGACCGGATATCGATGCAGGACAAATTAACGGACCAGGTCTGTCAAGAGCATTCGCACAAAGGTTAGCGAATAACCAGCCTTTATTTAGCTTCTTTACAAGAGATTTCCAAGGTTTGGATGAGAATGGAGGTAACATTTTCGGAAGTAATGGTGCTCAGGTTTTTATTGGTGAAAGCGCGCTACCAGACTTTTCTTTGGGTTTCACAAACAATTTTAACTATAAAAATTGGGATTTAAGTTTGTTTTTCAACGGACAGTTTGGTCAATCCATTTACAACAACACGAGAAATGCATTTTCAACAATTCCTAACTTATCGCAAGGTAGGAATGTATATGCGGATGTATTTCCTTTAGTTGGAGTAGAGAACGCATTTAACCCACAATCGGTTTCCTCAAGGTTCGTTGAGGATGGTTCTTTCTTAAGATTACAAAACGTTACTTTAGGACATAACTTCCCTGTTGCAGATGATAGCCTTTTTAGTTCTTTACGATTGTTCCTTAATGCACAAAATTTATTTGTAATCACGGATTACACTGGACAAGATCCTGAAATCTCAACGGATAGAAATTTAAATAACTTACCTTCTTTGGGTATTGATTTGACTTCTTATCCAAGACCTACTACTTTTTCGCTAGGTGTTAATGCAAGTTTTTAAAAAAAAAGAAATGATGAAAAAAGATTTTTTAAGTAACAGACTAACTAAGATGCTTGGTTTAAGTGCTCTCGTAGTCACTTTCCAAGCCTGTACGGATCTGGAACCAAATTTCCAGGATTCGGTTTCCGTAGAATCAGATGGAGGTAGCTTCAGCGGGGTGACAAGTACCTCAGCGAGTCTTGAAGCGCTCTATACTAGTAATGACAGTGATGGGGTTGGGGTTTTCCGTCAGGATTCTCAAGAAAGCTCATATGCTCTCATGGAGGTGTCGGCAGACAATATCGCGGTATTAACCAGAGGTGCTGACTGGGGTGATAATGGAGTTTGGCGTACAATGCACAACCATACTTGGGATGCTAATCATGTTTACGTACTTCAAGCCTGGAACAGGCATAATGCAGCAGCCTTCCGTGCAAATCAGTTGTTAGATTCAAGGTCAGGTGCAAACCCTAGTGAAACGGCTCAAGCATTGGTTATACGGGCCTTTCATACGTATCACTTACTTACTTTCTTCGGTCAAGTACCTGTACGGGGTGTAGACGATGGTCCAGAGGTTAACCCAACGGTACTTTCAGCTGCAGAGGCCTTTGCTTCCATTTTGGACGATTTAAATACCGCTATATCTAGTGGTAATCTTTCAAACAATGGACCAGTTAATATCTTAAGACCTGCAGAAGAAGGAGGAGATAGGGCTGGAACAATGTCAGGCATTGGAGAGGCGTTTGCACGTTTCTTAAGAGCAAGAACACAACTAAACGCTATTCACCTTGTTGGAACTGAGGGAGATATGAATCAAGTTATAGCGGACGTTAACGCGATAGAAAATTTAGGCTTTGAGTTGGATGGTATTGGCGCGGATGACCCTGATGGAGACGAAAGTTTCTTTGATATTTGGGATCCTGCCAACAATACCAATAGAGAAGTGATTTTCATGTTGGACGGGGATATAAGAACCCGAATTTACAATCAATTACACCCAAATCAAGGAGGTTGGAACGGTTTTGTGACACTTACAGAGACCTTTAGACTTTTTGGTACGGATGATGTAACGCAGGATGCCAGACTTGGTCTACCAGGCGAAGAGGTGGACGGAGTATCTGCTGGATATATTCGTGGACAACAACGAAGCCCTGGTGGTACCAACCTTACGGATAGACAAGATAACGACCTTATTTATGAGGATGTAATCTTAACCAATCTAGAGGTAAACAATGAAAGAAATGGTATTCGAATTGTTAAAAACCCTCAGAGAGCTGCTGATGGAAATCTACCGGGAGATACTGCAAGGGATTTTGCATGGATGCGCTTTACTGATGCCTTGTTGATGAGAGCCGAAGCAACGCTTCGCGGTGGTACCGGCAGTCCAAATACTGCTCTTCAGGATGTAGAAGCTATACGGGCAAGAGCCGGAGCTGCTCCTCTAGGAAGTGTTACTCTTGATAATATGCCAGATATTATCGCCAGGGAACTGAATTCCGAAGGAGTAATAGGAGGAAGAAGAGACGTTCAATTGCGTTTTGGCACTTTTGCTTCCGGAACTTGGGAAATGAAAAATGTTACTGACGCTTTCAGAATAAAATTCCCAATTCCAGCATCTGCTTTGGCAACCAACCCAAATTTGGTTCAAAACGAAGGTTACTAGTAGTTTATCAACTATATTATATACTAAAGAGGGCTTTTATGGCCCTCTTTTTTATTGATTTGCATAGATTACCCTCCTCACCGATGTTAATCTATGTCTACTTATATGAAAATTGATTAGAAATTTTTAGCTTTCCCCATTACAGATTTTTTATTAAAAATGTTGCATAAAACAGCCTTCCTTCTCTCAATCTTTCTTTTAGTTTTATTCCTTTCATGTACAGAAAAGAGAATACAATCAACTAGTGAAACAAAAGAGAATCAACTTTTTTCATTGCTTGATAGTACCCAAACCGGTATATCTTTTATCAACTCCATAGAGAACGAAGAAGATTTCAATATTTTCTTATATCGTAATTTTTACAATGGTGGTGGCGTTGCTATAGGGGACATCAATAATGATGGACTTCCTGATGTATACCTTACAGCGAATAGAAAAAAGAACAAGCTCTTTTTGAATAAAGGAGATTTCACTTTTGATGATATTTCAATTTCCGCTGGCGTAGCTGGAGAAAAGGCTTGGTCCACAGGTGTGGTGTTTGTAGATATCAATTCCGATGGTCTATTAGATATATATGTCTGTAACGCTGGGAATATAAAAGGAGATGACCAAAAAAATGAGCTGTTTATTAATAATGGCGATTTAACCTTTACCGAAAAAGCGAAAGAATACAACCTAGCAGATAGCGGTTTTACCACCCATGCTGCATTTTTTGATTATGACAAGGATGGCGACCTAGATGTCTATATGCTGAACAATAGCTTCATTCCCGTAGCTAGTCTTGGGTATGAAAACAAAAGGGATATAAGATCTGAGGATTGGAACGTTATTAATGAAATAAAAGGAGGAGGTGACAAGCTTTTTAGAAACGATGATGGTGTTTTCAAGGATGTAAGTGAAGAAGCCAATATTTACGGTAGCCTGGTAGGATTTGGTCTTGGAGTCACCGTTGGGGATATAAACAAAGATCTCTATCCGGATATCTATGTGTCGAATGATTTTTTTGAACATGATTATCTCTACATCAACAATCAGGATGGAACGTTTACTGAAAGTATAAAAGATTGGACCAATCATCTTAGTCTTTTTTCTATGGGGGCCGATATGGCCGACATCAACAACGACGGTAGGGCCGATATTTTTGTTACCGACATGCTCCCAGAGGATGATCAGCGACTAAAAATGACCACCACATTTGAGACCTATGACACGCACCAACGTAAGCTGCTGAATGACTACTATTATCAATTTATGCAGAACACTTTGCAGCTTAATTTGGGGAATTCTTTTTCCGAGGTAGCGCACTATAGCGGTATATCCAAAACAGATTGGAGCTGGGGCGCCCTGCTCTTTGATATGGACAACGATGGCTATCGGGATATTTATGTTTGCAACGGAATTTATCATGATTTAACCAATCAAGATTTTATCGACTTTTTTGAAGATGTAACGAGACAACAGACAGCCGTATATGGAAATAAAGAGCAAAAAGATGCGGTTATCGATGCTATGCCATCCGTACCCATTCCCAATTATGCCTTTAAAAACAATCAAGACCTGACCTTCACAAATCTTTCGGAAGATTGGGGTCTAGCCACCCCTAGTTTTTCAAATGGTGCAGCTTACGGGGATTTGGATAATGACGGAGATTTGGATTTAATCGTAAATAATGTAAATCAAGAACTTTTCGTATATCGAAACAACAGCGAAAGCTCAGGAAATCATTATTTAAAAATTGACTTAAATGGGGAAGCTCCAAACACCAAAGGCATAGGAAGTCTAGTAGAGATTTATGTAGATAACCAGACCATACAACAAGAGATGATTCCTTCAAGAGGTTTTCAATCATCAATAGACTACACAATGACCATAGGTCTAGGTAAGCAGAGTTCTCTGGATTCCCTTCGCGTTATCTGGCCAAATGGAATGTTTCAAGTACTTGAAACTATTCAGGTTGACACAAAAATTACGCTGAACCAAGCAGATGCTTCCCAAGAGTATTCGCTGCCCATTAAAGAAGCGAACACCTTATTAACTGAAATTCCTTCAAAACTACCCCATCATATTGAGGACAAGCATGTGGATTATGACTATGAAAGCCTTATTACCAAAATGGTATCCCAAGAAGGTCCTACCATTTCAATTGCGGACATTGACAATGATGGAGACGAAGATGTTTTTATGGGTGGGTCTAAAGGCACACCTGCCAGCGTGCTACTTCATCAAAGTAATGGAAAGTTAAAACTAGCATTTTCACAGGATGTGTTTAGAGAGGACAAGGAATTCGAGGATACTGCTTCAGCTTTTGTTGACGTGGATGGAGATTCGGATATGGACTTAATCGTGGCCTCAGGAGGTAATATTCCTAACAATCATTTATCTCCAAAGAATCGAATTTATATAAACGACGGTAAAGGAAATTTCACAAAAAGTACTACATCCATTCCCAGTTTGGATAACAATGTATCCGTAATTGCACCGTATGATTACGATGGCGATGGGGACAAAGATCTTTTTATTGGGAGCAGGAGCGTTCCAGGAATCTATGGGGTAAATCCCGAGCATCTCTTCTTGGAAAACGATGGTAATGGGAACTTCTCAGATATTACCGAAAGTAAAGCATTTCATCTCAAGAATGTGGGGATGGTCACCGATGCTATCTGGACAGACTTTGATGGGGATTCAAAAAAAGATTTAGTCATCACAACAGATTGGGGCTCTGTAAAAGTTTTCAGAAACAATGGAAGAAGGTTAAGTCCTCAAGAAACCGATTTAGATAGTCTATCTGGTTGGTGGAACACGGTATATGCGGAAGATTTGGATTCGGATGGAGACATTGATTTTATTTTAGGGAACCAAGGAAGTAATATCAACTATAAAGCATCAACAAGCGCTCCATTGAAAATGTTTGTGAACGATTTCGATGATAATGGAACCATAGAACAGTTGTTTACACACAGCTATAATGGAAAAGATGTGCCAGTTACGCTTAAAAGAGAACTCACGGCTCAGTTGAATTCACTTAAAAAGGAAAACCTTAAGTTTTCCGACTTTGCTACAAAAAGCGTTGAAGAATTGATAGATAGTACCATCCTAGAAAAATCGATTGTTAAAGAAATCAATACCACCCAAAGTATTGTAGCACTAAATCAAGGAGATGGTACATTCGAAATAAAAAGCTTGCCCAAAGAAGTTCAGTTTTCCTGTGTTTGTGATGTAAACTGTAAGGATATCAACGGTGACGGGAACTTGGATTTGATACTGGGAGGAAACAACTATGATTTTAAGCCCCAGTTTAGCCGTTTGGATGCGAGCTATGGAAGTGTTCTTTTAGGAACAGGCGATGGAAACTTTTCATGGACTCCATATGATGAGTCTGGATTCTATGTAAGAGGTGAAGTAAAACATCTCTCGCGATTCAAGGACAAGAATGGGCAAGAATTCTTGTTTGTCGCCATCAATAACGAAGCTCCTAGGGTATTCACTTTTGAAAAGGAGTAAGAGGATAAATAATAAAAATGTAAACGTTTACATTTTTATTTGTAGTTTTACATCCGTTCAGAAATGCTTTCAAAAGTAAGTACCTACATATTATGTGCTGTTGTGCTGTTAGGCACCTTGACAGGTTATATCTCCCCTGCACTTGCACTTGCTGTAGGTATGGTTACCGGAATCTTTAAGATTGCTAATTCTGATTTCATAAAAAAGAGCAAAAAATTCCAAAAAACCCTTTTGCAGTTATCTGTGGTTGGACTAGGTTTCGGTATCCATATGCAACAGGCTGTTGAGGTTGGATCTAATAGCTTTTTTATCACCTTAATTACTATTGTATGCACTTTTATAATAGCCTTTGCAATAGGTAAAATCCTTAAATCGGAACGGATTACCACAATTTTAGTTGCTTCCGGAACAGCAATTTGTGGAGGTAGCGCCATTGCTGCCGTAAGCCCTAGCTTAAAGGCGGACTCATCGCAAACGTCGATTTCCTTGGCAATCGTTTTCCTTCTTAATGCTATAGCACTGTTCATTTTTCCTTATATAGGTCATTACTTTGGATTGGACCAAACCCAGTTTGGAACCTGGAGTGCAATTGCTATCCACGATACCAGTTCCGTTGTTGGAGCTGCAGAAGCATTTGGTAACGAAGCCTTGAACATAGCAACAACTACAAAATTGGTAAGGACGCTTTGGATAATTCCTTTGGTTTTGATTATCTCATTTGGCTCTAATTCAAAGGAAAGATTTGCTTTTCCCTGGTTTATCTTTGGTTTCATAGGAGCAATGCTCATCAACTCCTATATCCCTGAAGCTGGGCAAATAAGTGAAAGCGTAGTATGGGTTGCTAGAAAAGCTCTCATTTTTACTCTGTTTTTAATCGGTATGCAAATAAACATTACCCAATTGAAAAAATTAGGCTTTAATATCCTAATCGTTGGTGTTTTCACTTGGATCGTACTTGGTGCAATTTCTCTTTACTACGTTTTAAATTATTTATAAAACCCCTGTATGGCTGGCATAAAGGAAATATCAAGAATTACTGGACTTTCCCTTGCCACTGTATCGCGCGTTTTCAATGATAGCTCTCTAGTTTCGCCAAAAACACGTGAAAAAGTTCTCAAAGCAGCTAAGGAAATTGACTATCGTCCCAATATGATGGCCGCTGCACTTCGCAGTGGAAAAAGTAAAATAATTGGGGTGATAGTGCCTGAGGTCAATAACTCTTTTTTTAGTGATATCATCAATGGTATTGAACAGGTGGTGAGCGATTCGGGTTTCAATATCATTATTTCCCAAACCCACGAACAACAAGAAAAGGAAAATACCGCTTTGAATTCATTTCTGGAAATGAATGTAGACGGGGTATTAATGTCCATTTCCAAGGAAACGAATGATTACACTTACATTCAAAAAATATTGGATAGTAAAACACCCATTGTTTTTTTTGATAGACGCCCTACGCTAGAGACTATTAACACTGTATTGCTCGATAATTATTTGGGTGCATATATAGCAACTGAGCATCTAATCCATATGGATTGCAAAAATCTTTTGCACATCGCGGGTAGTTCGGAAGTAAGTATTTTTGAGGAAAGGAAAAAAGGTTTTGAAGCTGCAGTGAAAAAACATAACATTCCTTCAGAAGTATACCATATATCAGACTTCAAAACAGAAACCTCTAAGGACTTACAGAGTCTAAAGAAAATACTCGAACAGCACCCAAATATTGATGGCATATTTGCGTACGGCGATGAGATGGCCATCCATCTACTCAATCTTTTGAACACCTTAAAAATTGAAGTCCCAAAAAAAATCAAGTTGATAGGTTTTGGTAATGCCAACTTTAGTGCACTTACTCAGCCCAGTTTGAGTTCAATTGATCAAGAAAGTTCCTTAATGGGCGAATTATCCGCAAATCTCTTGCTGCAAAATCTAAAAAAGACAATCAAACCTACCTCAAGAGTATTATCACCTAAACTCATCAAGCGCGAGTCTACCAATAATCAGGATTAATAATTCAAAAACTGTTGAATTTGTTTTTGAAGCGTGTCCATAGCTTCCGCATTGACCGTGTTATCCTCTGAATTAAGCATCTTGTAAATAGAAGAAATTGGGTTTTTATTGGGATGCACATGAATTCCCAAATGGTTCAATACTTCGGCCAGATGATCCATTCCCCTTAAATTTCCTGCTCTACCTGAGGCGATACCAGTAATACAGGCTTTTTTATCCGCAAAGCTATTTTTATACTCTCTAACCGACATCGAATCTAGGAGTAGCTTAACAATACCTGGATAACTTCCATTATACTCTGGGACAAAAAACCAAAATTTTCCTGCGGGAATAAAATACGAATCCTGAATATGTTGTACCACTTCAGGTTGTTCCGAATCTTTATACATAGTCACGTTGACTACATCACCAGCAAAGTCGGAAATATCCAAAAACTTTACCTCCTCATTACTCACTTTTTTCAGTTCTTCAAATACGTACTTGGCAAAGTGTATGGTCTTGTTATTCTTTCGATTTGATCCCGAAATAACCGTTATCATTTTCCTTTAAATTTTATTAGATGCAATTTATGGGCAATATTATGAAATTTTATAATGTAAACGTTTACATTTTTAGTTTATTTGGTTAAATTTGGCTCCAACTGAGAATTAATTAATGCACATGGCCCTAACCAAAGAAAGTATTTCTCCTTTAATAATTGGCACCATGCGATTGGGTACCTGGGGGAGTCAATTATCTACATCGGAATATGAAAAATTCATTGAGGGATGTCTCGAATTAGGTCTTAAGGATTTTGACCATGCCGATATATATGGGCATTACACCACTGAGGAAGACTTTGGAAAAGTTCTGGAGTCCAGAAAAGACTTAAGGGATAAAATGCGCATTACCACCAAATGTGGTATTAAGCTTATCTCGGAGAACAGGCCTAACCACTCCATTAAGTCTTATGACCTATCGGCAAAGCACATTTTTGAATGCGTAGACTTATCTCTAGAAAATCTGAAGACCGATTATATCGATGTCTTACTGTTGCACAGACCCGATTATTTGTTCAATCCGTACGAAATAGCTAAGGTTTTTGAGCAACTTAAGCAATCAGGAAAGGTATTGGAATTTGGAGTCTCCAATTTTTCACCCTCCCAATTCGATTTATTGCACTCCATAACAACACTTGTAACCAATCAAGTAGAGATTTCCATATTACAAAGAAATGCATTTGAAGATGGAACCTTGGACCAATGCCAAAAACATAACATCATTCCAACTGCTTGGTCTCCCTTAGGAGGAGGAAGCTTGTTTGGCAAAACCACATCTACTGAAATGGAGGCCATCAAAAAAGTCTTGGATACGTTAGGTGAAAAATATCATGCCTCGCATGACCAAATTTTATATGCTTGGCTCAAAAAACATCCGGCAGGAATTGTTCCTGTATTGGGAACTTCAAAATTAGAACGAATACAAACGGCTTATAAAGCGCTTGATATTGCCCTTACCCATGAAGAGTGGTATCTGCTTTGGCAAGCTGCATTAGGAAGAGAAATAGATTAAAAAAAATACAATAATGGATAATTCAAAAATAGTAATCAGATCTCCACATTTGGAGGGTGCAGAAGTTTCCTGGTTTGCACCCATTTGTAATGGTGATGATAGATATTTGGGAGAAAGAAACATGGACTACAAGAGCACTTTCGAAAATGCTTCTGAGATTTTATTGACTGCTGATAAAAACGGGTATAGAAATATTCTCTGCCCATCTTCATATCAGGTAGGTCAAGATACTTTGCCCTTTGTTTCTGCAGTCGCACCAATGACCCAACAAATCAATATGTTGGCAGCAGTTCGCTGTGGGGAAATTCATCCAGCGATGTTGGGTAGAACCCTTTCCACAATTGATCATATTCTTAAAGGAAGATTTACCATTAATATCATTTCTTCTCCCCTTCCGGGAGAAGAGAGCATGTCTTCTGAAGACCGCTATCAAAGATCTAGGGAAGTCATTGAAATCCTGAAACAGGGGTGGACCCAAGATGAAATTGATTATCAAGGGAAATTCTATAGCATGAAGGTTCCCTCTTTGCCTATAAAATCATATCAAAACGGAGGCCCTTTGTTGTACTTTGGTGGATATTCTCCAGCTGCTGTAGACCTTTGTGCAGAACATTGTGATGTTTATTTGATGTGGCCTGAAACCGAAGAAAATCTTCGAAAGCTGATGGAAAATATGAGTGCTAAAGCAGCCGAATATGGAAGAAAAGTAGACTTTGGCCTACGTGTTCATGTAGTGGTTAGGGAAACTGAGGAAGAAGCTCGGGAATATGCTGATAGCATTGTCTCCAAATTAGGTGTTGAACAAGGAAAAGAGATGCGTGAAAGAGCCTTGGATGCAAAATCTTATGGTGTAAGCCGACAGGCAGAAATGCGTAAGATTTCCGAAGATGATGGGTATGTAGAACCTCATATGTGGACCGGTATAGGTCGTGGACGTTCTGGTTGCGGTGCTGCCTTGGTCGGAAACCCCGACCAAATTGTGGAAAAACTGAACAGATATATGGATATGGGAATCCGTGCTTTCATTTTTTCTGGATATCCACATAAAGAAGAGTGTGAACGTTTCGCCAAGTTGGTTTTGCCAAAATTGAAAACCTTTTCCATGCCTATAGCACAAGGCAAGGTGGGGGCTGAAGAACCCGCAACGCCTTTAGCTGCTGGAGTGAGAATATAGCAGACACTAAGCTCTTTTATTTAAAACAAAGTAGTATATTGGGTAGTTAAATTGTTTTTCCATAACCAACCTTTATCCTAAACCTATGATTAAACAGCTTTATCATTTGGATTCATGTGCTATGGAATTAATTCCTCTAACTACCTAGTATATGATTGATTTACTGATTGTAAGTGCCTATTTTATTATCGTTTTTGTTACGGCAATAACAGGAAGAACCTCCAAAGAAGCTACCACCGAAGAATACTTCCTAAGTGGTCGGAATTTAAGATGGCCTTCCATTGCCTTTTCTACGATTGCCACCAATGTTCAAGGGTATCAATTCCTTGGGTTCATGGGGTCAGCTTATTTATATGGACTGGCACAAGCGAACTTTGAAATAAATGCCATCCAAGGACTTTTGCTGGCTGCGTTCATTTTTGTCCCTATGTATTTACGGGAGAAAATCATTACAATCACGCAGTTCATTAAAACAAGATTAGGTAGTACCGTAGCACTCTTGTACTCAGGTTCCAATATTTTGCTTTTTTCTACAATTACCTTGGGCGCCGCACTATTCTGGGGAGCTTACTCCGTTGATTTGGTATTCGGGGACTACCTTTCCTTTATTCATCAAGATAGGTTAATACGTATAGCAATTCTCATTCTTTTTCTTGGGTTGTTTTCCGCTACCTATACTTATTTCGGTGGTTTGGCGGCAGTGGTACGGACGGACGTCATCCAGTTCGCAATTTTATTAACCGGTGGTGTAGTTGTCATGTTTATCGCCATTTATCATTTAGGTGGTTGGTCACAATTGTATGAAAAGACCGGACATTTAATGCACTTACATTTACCTGCGGACCACGATACCCTCCCTTGGATACATATTTTTGGTGCTTTCCTGTTGAATATCAACTATTGGTGTGCCAATCAATCCGTAGTTCAACGTTCATTAGCGGCTAAAAGCTTAAAAGATGTTCAGATTGGTCTTATGGTAGGTGGACTTATGAAATACTTTATGGCCGCTATCATAATCCTTCCAGGTATTGCCTTGGTTGGTATTTTGGGTGATAACGGTCTTCCAGAACCCGACGCTGCTTTTCCTTATTTGGTAAACACCTATCTACCTGTAGGGGTCAAAGGACTTATTCTTTGTGCATTGTTTGCTTCATTGATGAGTACAGTGGACTCTACATTCAATTCCTTGGCCACCTTATGGTCTATTGATATTTACAAAGTATATGTGAACAAGAATGCCTCGGACCAGCAAGTGGTTCGTTCTGGTAAGAGAGCTATATTGATTTCGTTCATATCTGGTGTTATTATTGGTATTGTGCTCTTATACCTTAAGTTCCAAGATCCTGGTGCCGCCTTTACACATACACTGAACCAGCTTAGGTATTTCATTAATTGTGGTATTGTGGTACTTATTTCCGCAGCCGCCTTCCTAGCATTCCCCAAGCACAGAGTTGCTCTGTTCGGTTTTTTGGCCACGGTTCCCTTGCAGTTTCTCTTTCTGGAATTTTTCCCAGACATGAACTATTTTGTAAGGGCCATGTGGGTGATATTAATTGGATTTACAATCATCTGGATAGGGTCTAAAACAGGTTTTGTCCGAGATAAACTTAGAGCTGAACCTGCTTCTCCTATATTGGGTAAGGCGGGGATTGGCATGCTGCTATCCCTTATCGCATTGCATATCATATTCCATTAAATGTAAATGAATAGACGTCGCTTTATATCCCAAACCTCCTTAACCTCTTTGGCAACTATTCTTGGTACTGATATTATATTCGGTCGTAATTTGCCTGAAGGATATGCTCCATTGGCTTTCCAGGACCCTGACCCTTTTACACTTTTTGATAAGGATTCGGGAATGACCGTTCTTAATAATAAGCCTTGGAATATTGAGGCCAAAGCGCATTTATTGGACGATAAAGTGACCCCGAACAAGTACATGTTCATCAGAAATAATGGGTTAATTCCTGAAAATATTGATGTTAAGAGTTGGACATTGACCATTGATGGAGAATCCGTTTCAAAACCCAAAACCTATACTCTAGCGGAATTGAAGTCTAAATTCCAACAGCATACGTATCAGCTGACTTTGGAGTGTGGGGGAAACGGCCGAAGCGAATTCAACCCGCCTGCAAAGGGGAACCAATGGACCGTGGGAGCAGTTTCCTGTGCCAATTGGACCGGAGTTCGTCTTAAAGATGTTTTAGACGATGTCGGTTTAAAGCAAGATGCCGTCTATATCGGATATCATGCAGCGGATATTCATCTCAGCCGAAATCCAGAAAAAGAACCTATCTCACGCGGGGTTCCCATGGGAAAAGCCCTTCAGGACGAGACCTTGTTGGCTTTTCAGATGAATGGAAAAGACATTCCCTTAGCACATGGGTTTCCTCTTCGTTTGGTTTGTGGTGGCTGGCCGGCTTCTACTTCTGGGAAATGGGTGAATCGAATCAGTATTCGCAATAAAGTCCATGATGGCGCTAAAATGACGGGGACTTCCTATAGAGTTCCTTGTGAACCGGTAGCCCCTGGAGAAAAAGTTGCAGATGAGGACATGTGCATAATTGAATCTATGCCTATTAAATCCTTGATTACCTACCCTAAATCGGGTGCCATTATTAAAAAAGGACAAGCCCTGAACATTCGAGGCCATGCTTGGGCAGGAGAACTTGAGGTACAAAGTGTGGAGTATTCTATAGATTTTGGTTCTACTTGGCATTCGTGTTCCTTAGAAAAGCCTGTAAATCGGTTGGCATGGCAACACTTTAGTGCTTCCATTACCAACTTTCCTAAAAAGGGATACTATGAAGTTTGGGCTAGAGCCAAAGATTCCAATGGAATCAGTCAACCCATGTTATTACCGGGTTGGAATCCAAAAGGATATTTAAACAATGCCTGTCATAGAATTGCCATAAAAGTTTCCTAGTATGTCTTTTGAAAAGCAATTTAAAAATCAGGTTGAAGTACTGTACAGGAAGTTAATCATAGGATTTAGCCTCATTTTTATTTGTATTTTTTCTTTGCTCTATATCATTATCAATCCTGCGATCCTGCAAAAGACTCCTGATGAATCTGAACTAGTAGACATTACCCCAGAATCAGAAGACAAAATAGAGAACGGTATTCACGTTGCCACGGGTTTTGTGGATGGTGATGGACTGACGGAAGTCATTCAAAACTGCACAAACTGTCACTCCGCTAAATTGGTCACGCAAAACAGAATGTCCAAAGAAGGTTGGGTAGCAACCATCCGTTGGATGCAAGAAACTCAAAATCTCTGGGACCTAGGAAATAATGAGGAAATCATTGTAAACTATCTGGCTACAAACTATGCGCCAGATAAAAAAGGGCGAAGAGATATTTTGACGGATATTGATTGGTATACCTTGGAAGATTGATTTTCTACCTCCAAAGCAAACGTTGCATTCCGATTAACATCAAACATTAACGATTCCCTTTTTTCAGTTCTTATGGGAATGTCTATATTTCACCCTATTTTGATTCCATGAGAAGATTTTGGTGTTTTTTATGCCTATTTGGGATTTTGTTTTCGGCATGTGAACAAAAACAGGAAAAGAAAAAACTCTTCAAAAAAAGAAATGCATCAGAAACCGGCGTTTCTTTCAAAAATCAATTGACGGATACTCCAGAGCTCAATATTCTTACTTACCTCTATTTTTATAATGGCGCAGGAGTGGCTACGGGTGATTTTAACAACGATGGACTCGCTGATTTATACTTCACATCCAACCAAGAGTCTGACTTGCTCTACTTGAACGAAGGAAACTTTAAGTTTAAGGATATTACCAAAGCTGCTAACATCGATAACTCAGATGGGTGGACCACCGGAGTAACCCATGTTGACATAAATAATGACGGCTGGCTAGACATTTACATTTGTAAAGTGGGAAATTACCAAAGTTTGAAGGGTAAGAATTTATTATATGTGAATCAAGGTGTCGATGATAATGGAATTCCAAGCTTTAAAGAAGAAGCAAGAAAATACAATCTGGACTTTTCTGGGTTTTCTACCCAAGCTGCCTTTTTCGATTATGATTTGGATGGAGATTTAGACATGTATCTGCTCAACCATTCCGTAAAACCAAATCGAACCTACGGAAAAGGAAGCAAGCGCAAGCAACTCGATTCTTTATCCGGGGACATTCTTTTTAGAAATGATGCGGGAACCTTTACAGATGTGTCACGAGAAGCAGGTATTTTTCAGGGTTCCATCGGATATGGCTTAGGTATTGGTGTAAGCGATATAAATAATGATGGATATCCGGACATTTATATTGGCAATGATTTTTTTGAGAACGATTACTTCTATATTAATCAAGGTAACGGAACTTTTATTGAAACCATCTCGTCCAATGAAAGTGTTTTAGGACATACCTCACATTTTTCTATGGGAAATGCCATAGCTGATATTAATAATGACGGCTGGGCCGATATCATTTCACTCGATATGCTACCGGAAAATCTAGAAACCTACAAAACATCCGGATTAGAGTATCCATATCCCGTTTATAGCCAATATCTGAGGAATGGTTTTGCCCCCCAATACATGCAAAACACGCTACACCTAAATAGAAATGGGCAAACTTTTAATGAAATTGCCCATATGAGTGGAATAGCTGCAACTGAATGGTCCTGGGGCGCCTTGTTCGCAGATTTTGACAACGATGGTCATAAAGACCTCTTCATTTCCAATGGTATTAAAGGGGCAACCAACGACATGGATTTCATCAGCTTTATCGCTAACGAAAAAATACAGAAGGCTATAGAAAGTGGCATGACCCAGAAGGAGATGGAATTTATTGCTGAACTTCCGGAGAAAAAAGTGCCCAATTATTTCTTTAGAAATAATGGGGATTTGACGTTTGGTGATGTAACCCAATCTTGGAGTGAAAGTGAAGATTCCTTTAGTCATGGTAGCGTGCATGTTGACTTGGATAATGATGGGGATTTAGATATTGTCGTAAACAATGTGGATGAGGAAGCTTACATTTTGGAGAATACCCAAGGCGACAAAAACCACCATATCTCCATCTCTTTTGAAGGGAGTATAGACAACAAACTTGGTGTTGGCACAAAAGTCAAAGCTTATTCAAAAAACGCTATACGGGTTGGAGAAAACTTTCCCACAAAAGGATATCTATCCGCAACAACTAACACCATCCATTTAGGTATGGGCAAAGATTCCATTCTTGATTCCTTGCAGGTTGTTTGGCCTTCCAAGAAGTTTCAAATTTTGAAAAACGTTGTGGCTGGAGGTCTTATCCTTAAATATGAAGATGCAGTAGACACAGTTGTCACAACCAACCCTGCCATAAAGTTTTTCCAATCTGTTGATAATTTGATTCCTTTTACGCATGATGAGAAGCCAACCGTAGAGTTTGATGTAGACCCCCTCATTCCTTTCGCAAACACGAATAATGGTCCCAGTATTTCCGTTGACGATGTAAATCAAGATGGCTTGGATGACATTTTCTTGTCGGGTGCTAAAGCACAGGCTTCGGCCCTTTTTATACAAAATGGGAAAGGTGAATTTAGCCAACGTCAAGATGAGCTGTTTGCTAAAGATGCTTTTAATGAGGATGTGGCCCATGTCTTTTTCGATGCCAACGGCGATGGACAAAAAGATTTAGTTGTGGTTAGTGCTGGAAACGAGTTTAAATCTTCCGACAGAATTCAACCCAGACTCTATTTGAATCAAAATGGACGATTCGTAAAAGACTCCTCGGCTTTCAGAGGAATTGAGCTAAATGCCTCTAAAGTATTAGCTGTTGATTTTGATAATGACGGAGATATGGACCTGACTATTACCTCAGACCAAAAACCACGGCAATTTGGAATTGAGGGTAGTCAATTTCTACTTCAAAATGATGGTAATGGCAATTTTGAAGATATCACTTCCACCTTTTCCCAAGAATTTGCGCAAATTGGTAATGTAAAAGATGCCACTTGGATTGATTTGGATGGAAACGGGTTTAAAGATTTGATTGTAGTCGGACATTGGATGCCCATAACTCTATTTCTTAACAATGGTACTAATTTGACTCTAACCTCTGGAAACAATCTGGATAATACGCACGGGCTTTGGAATTCATTGATTGCAGAAGATTTTGATGGCGATGGAGATATAGACTTGGTAGCAGGCAACTGGGGACTGAACAGCAAGCTAAAAGCTTCTTTAAAAAAACCGCTTACCCTGTACAGCAAAGATTTTGATACCAACGGCTCTGTGGAACCTCTGATAACCTACTACCACGGTGACAAGGAAACTCCTTTTGCTTCAAAAGACGAATTGGTGAAACAAATGCCTTTTTTAAATAAAGATTTTCTTTCTTATGAAAGCTTCGCCAAAGCTTCCTTAGCAGACCTTTTTGGGGAACAAAATTTAAACTCCGCCCTCAAAAAGGAAGTCTATGAACTAGCCAGTTGTTATTTTGAAAATACGGGTAATCTTCAATTCGTAAAGAAACAACTTCCCAACATGGCCCAGATATCCACAATAAATGATATGTTCATGGAAGATTTTGATGAGGATGGAACTGTAGATTTACTCTTGGTGGGAAACAATTACGAAATCAGCACCCAACTAGGGAGAATGGATGCTTCACATGGGATTCTACTAAGATTTGAAAATGGAGAACCCGTCTGGAACGAAAATACCTCCATTAATATTTCGGGGCCTGCCAGAAGTATTGCAAAAGCAACCATAAACCAAAAAGAGCATTATATCATTGGCATCAACGATTCCAAGCCCTTGTTTTTAGAGAAAGTAACAAATGAATAAACTTTGTTTTAGCATAGTAGCAGGACTGTTTCTCGCAAGCTGCGGTAAAAAAGAGGGAGAATTGTTCAAGAATCCTCCATCTGAACAGACTGGAATTACATTCACCAACTCACTAGAAGAATCGGACGACTTGAACATTTTGGACTATCTCTATTTCTATAACGGAGGAGGAGTA
Source organism: Bacteroidota bacterium (assembly GCA_039184805.1). Classification (GTDB taxonomy): domain Bacteria; phylum Bacteroidota; class Bacteroidia; order Flavobacteriales; family Flavobacteriaceae; genus Flagellimonas. The sequence continues at coordinate 112,389 of JBCDAX010000003.1, forward strand.
GCTATCGGCGACATCAACAACGATGGGTTGCCTGATATTTTCTTTTCAGGAAACAGAGTAAAAAACAAGCTCTATCTGAACAAAGGCAATCTGACGTTTGAAGATATTTCTCAAAAAGCAGGAATCGAGGGGAAAAGTGACTGGAACACCGGAGCTGTAATGGCAGATGTGAACGGCGATGGTCTCTTGGATGTATACGTTTGCGCGGTTGTAGGAATCAACGGTTTTGAGGGTTATAATGAACTATTCATCAATAACGGGGACAACACCTTTACCGAAAGTGCAGCCAAGTATGGTCTTGATTTCGACTCCTATAGCTCATCTGCTGTTTTTTTTGATTATGATCTGGACGGAGATTTGGATATGTATCTCTTGAACCATGCCGTTCACACGCAAGAATCTTTTGGGCGAGTTGACCTTCGATATGAACGGAATTTTGAGACTGGTGATAAGCTTATGCGAAATGATGGCGACACATTTACAGAAGTCAGCGACGAAGCAGGAATATTCGGAGGAATCAACGGGTATGGACTGGGAATTTCAGTATCAGACTTTAACCAAGACGGATATCCCGACCTCTATATTGGAAATGATTTTCACGAAGATGATTATTACTACATCAATAATGGAGATGGAACCTTCACTGAAAGTCTGAGGAATTATTTTGGCCACACAAGCCGTTTCTCCATGGGAAGTGATGTAGCGGACATTAATCATGACGGCCTTCCGGATTTAATTTCCCTGGATATGTTGCCAGAAGATGAGATTCCACTAAAATCGTCCGAAGGAGATGACAATATACAGGTTCAACGATTGCGTATAGAACGATTTGGCTACCATTACCAATTCACCCGGAATATGCTCTATGTCAACCAACCCTCCGGAAACTATCTTGAAACTGCCTTGCTGAGCGGTATTGCAGCTACCGATTGGAGTTGGAGTGCCCTTTTTGCAGACTACGACCAAGATGGAGAACAAGACCTTTTCGTGTCAAACGGGATTCCTAAACGACCCAACAATTTAGATTACATCCGATTTGTTTCCAATGAGCAAATCCAAAAAAAATTGGACAATACTAAACTGGTAGACCAGCAAGCCTTGAACCTCATGCCCTCGGGAGCTGTCAACAATGTTATTTTTAAAGGAAAAAAAGGATTGGAATTTGAGAATAAATCCAGCCAATGGATTACTCAGGATACGTTAGTTTCAGGCGCAACAGCATATGCAGATTTGGACAACGACGGTGACCTTGATTTGGTTACCAACAATATAAATACCGAAGCCACACTTTATATCAATAAGACGGATACTAATTCCAACTACCTGAAATTAAAGCTGGAATTTGAAGGTAAGAATAGGTTTGGCATTGGCTCCAAGGTTTTTTCCTATCATAAGGGTATAATACAATTTAAAGAGCTCTACCCAAATCGTGGGTTTCAGTCAAGCTCAGAACCCATAGTTCATTTTGGTTACAATCAAGTTCAAAAAGTCGATTCCCTTAAAATAGTCTGGCCAGACAAAACCTATCAAATACTCAAAGACGTTAGTGTAAATCAAACACTCAAAGTGGGTAAAAAAGACGTCCGCCCCTTTGATTTCACCAAAGGGTCAAAAACAAAACCTTTATTCGAAGAAATAACTTCCAATTTAGGTGTAGATTTTGAGCACAAAGAAGACAACCATATTGATTTCAACAGGGAAAAATTAATTCCCTACAGAGTGTCGGATAGAGGTCCTGCAGTTGCTTTAGGCGATCTAAACAACGACGGTAAACCCGATATTTTCTTTGGCAGTTCCAAATTTTCCTCTTCCAAGGTCTATGTACAATCCGATAGCACTTTTGTAAAACAAGTATCTTCTGAAATCCAAAAAGACTCCGTTCGTGAAGATGTAACCGCATTGATTCATGATTTTGACGGAGACGGAAGCAACGATATTATAATAGGTACAGGTGGGGCTGATTTTGCGGGTGAAGCAAAACCCTTGCTAAATGTATTGTTCATTCAAAAGGATTCACGCTATGAAGCTGCAAATTTGCCCGAAGGTTTTGACAATACCTCAATCATCAAGACAAATGACTTTGACAATGATGGAGATTTGGATTTGTTTGTTGGCAATCATGTGATAACCTCAAGATTCGGTAAAATTCCGGACTCTTATCTTCTTGAAAACACTGAAAACGGTTTTGTAAAGTCTGAAACAAATGCGTTTCAACAAGTCGGTATGGTTACCGATGCCTTGTGGAACGATTTTGATTCCGATGGCAGAGATGATTTAATCATAGTTGGGGAGTGGATGCAACCCAAATTCTTCAAAAACACCTCTATTGGATTCCAACAAGTATCCATACTTGAAAAGGATAATATGCTGAAAGGATTGTGGCGAAGTATACATCCGTATGATATCGATAATGATGGGGACATGGATTATCTTTTGGGGAACTGGGGCCTCAATTCTAAGTTCAAGGCAGATGCTAAGGCCCCTATGCAAATGTATTTCTCAGATTTTGATGAAAACGGCAGTACGGAAACCATTGTCACTACCAAGAAAAATGGGAAAAACTATCCACTTCTTGGTCTGGATGAATTATCTGGCCAAATTGTCTCACTTAGAAAAACCTTTGTGAACTATAACGACTTTGCAGGCAAACCTATAGACGCGCTTTTTGAGAAATCTATTTTGAACCAAGCGTCCATTCTAGAAGTAACCGAATTAAAATCTGGGTATTTGGAAAACAAAGAAGGTAAATTTCATTTTGTCCCTTTCCCTGATGAACTTCAGGTATCCCCTCTCACCGCTTTTGTATCCCATGATTTTAATGGTGATGGTTCCGAAGATGTATTAATTGGAGGAAATTACTTTGGAACCACCCCATTTCACGGAAGGTTTGATTCCTTCCCTGGCGCATTGATTTCTTCTAAAAATGACATAATTTTGGGAGATGATTTAGGTTTGGACCTAACCAAAAAATCAGTAAGGCATCTGCATGTCCTTACCGTTGGCGAAAATGATTATCTCATGGTCACTTTCAACAACGAAAAAGTAAAGATGTATAAACTACTCAACTAAAATGTTTAAAATGATACGAAGAACTGGGCTGTTGCTGTTTTTGGCCGTTTTAGTAATTTCTTGCTCACAAAAAAAAGAAGATATTGTAATTTCTACCGAAGATTTTCATGAATCTGTGGATAGAGTAACAGAAGTAATGATTCATGATATCTTCTCCCCTCCAGTTGCTAGTCGAATTTTTGTTTATCCGAATATTGCGGCCTACGAGATTCTAGCTTCCCAAGATAACGAATACCTTTCTTTAGCAAATCAAGTCAGAGAGTTGAGTCCTATTCCAACTCCTGCCGATACTACTTCCCTTAATTATGAATTAGCTGCCTTGGTAGCCCATATTGATTTGAACAAGCGATTGATTTTTTCCGAGGAACGAATTGAAACGTATCGAGATAGTCTCTATGCCTTGTGGGGAAGTAAAAACAAAGCTCAATTTGAAGTATCCAAAACCTATGGTCTCCAAGTGGCCGAGCATATTGCAGAATGGATGAAAGGCGATAACTATGCCCAGACCCGTACCATGCCTAAGTTTACTGTGGATACCGATAATCCTGCACGCTGGCAACCTACTCCGCCAGCATACATGGCTGGAATAGAGCCACACTGGAGCAAGATACGTCCTTTCGTTATTGATTCGGCAAGTCAGTTCAAGCCCACTCCACCTCCACCGTTTTCAATGGAAAAAGATTCGGATTTCTATAAAGAAGTCCAAGAGGTCTATGATATTAGCAACGACATCACATCCAAAGGAGATGCCTCTGAGGAGGTTCAAATCGCCCAATTTTGGGATTGTAATCCTTACGTTTCAGTTACTCGGGGACACTTAATGTTCGCTACAAAAAAAATAACTCCTGGTGCCCACTGGATTGGAATCACGAAAATAGCAAGTAGAAAAAGTAATGCTGATGTTAACAAAACGGTTTACGCCTATACGAAAGCATCCATTGCCATGGCGGATGCTTTTATCAGTTGTTGGGACGAAAAGTATAGAAGTAACTTGATACGCCCCGAGACGCTTATCAATGAACATATTGACGAAAACTGGGAACCTATACTACAAACTCCTCCCTTTCCAGAATATACTAGCGGACACAGTGTAGTTTCGGGTGCGGCTGCCGTTGCGCTTACCGATGTATATGGCGATAATTTTGCTTTTGATGATGACACGGAAGTCCCCTACGGATTACCTGTACGTTCATTTCCTTCGTTCAAAGCTGCAGCAGATGAAGCCGCCATTAGTAGAATGTATGGTGGTATTCATTATCGGGCTGCTGTAGAAATAGGAGTAAATCAGGGTCGCAACCTTGGTAAGTTTGTAGTTAACAAGCTTGAAATGACCCAATAGTTCTTCTTTTATAGGCAGATATGAAGAAAAAGATTTTAACTGGACTAGCAGGAGCTTTAGTTTTCCTTTTGGGCTGGTATCTATTTCTTAAACCCGATGATTACATAGTTACTTTTAAAGCCAACACCTTTCCTGGCGCCATAAATCAATCCTTAAAAGCTTGGGGCAAAGCAAACTTTGCTGGAAAGATCATTGACCAAAAGGATGTATTCCATGTGAACCAAAGGTTGCAATTTGGAGACTCGCTGGTTGACTATGAATGGGTCGTTACACCTATTTCAGACTCTACATCGCGAATAAGAGTGGGTATTACCGACAAAAAGAATAGTCTGAAAAACAGAATTCTTATTCCCTTTACCAATTCGGTAATCGAAAAAAGATCAAAGAAGACCTTATTGGACTATAATGCCTTTCTAAACAAACATTTAAAAAAATTCAGAGTAAGAGTTGAAGGTGAAGCCGTGCTACCCTCCAGCTTTTGTGCATATCTCCCAGCAAAAGGAATTCAATCCGAAAAAGCTCTTGGAATGATGCGGGATTTTCCCTATTTAAGTGGTTTTGTAAAAGACAATAATTTAGCTCCTGTGGGCAACCCCTTTGTAGAAATCACTGAATGGAACAGGGTAACGGATAGTATTTCATTTAATTTTTGCTACCCCATACAAAAAACGGACTCACTCCCTGAGCACCATGAAATAAAATATAAAGAATACCCTAATAGAAAGGCAATAAAAGCCATTTATCATGGCAACTACAAAACGTCAGACCGTGCTTGGTATCCTATTTTGACCTATGCTGAAAAAAACGGTATTAACGTAGATTCCAACCCTATTGAAGTATTTTTGAACAATCCTTCGCAAGGAGGTAATGAATTGGAATGGGCAGCTGAAATTTATATGCCGCTAAAGACTCGTAATGAATAGATTTATTGTTCTTCTTGGTCTGATCGTTTGTCAAGCATGTGCTCAAAAACCTTGGCATGGCAATCTCGAATATTTGAGCAAACTCCCTAATAAGCTAAGTGAGGTGTCCGGTATAATCGCTTTGAACGATAATAGCCTTTGGGTGATTGAGGATAACGGAAACAAGGACAAATTATACCAGATAAACTTAGAAGGTAATCTGATTAGGGAATCCAAAGTTGAAAATGGCAAAAATCATGATTGGGAAGATATAGCAAAAGACAACAAAGGCAATCTATATGTTGGAAATTTCGGAAATAATGCAAACGACAGAAAAAACTTGTCCATTCTCAAAATAGACGGAAAACAAGGATTTGGAAATGGTAAAGTATCCGCTAAAAAGATAAAGTTTGAGTATCCCGAGCAAAATAAATTCCCTCCCAAAAAGAAGAACCTACATTTTGATTGTGAAGCTTTCTTTCATCACGGAAGTGCATTATATCTGATTACAAAAAACAGAGCCAGACCATATACTGGAAAAGCTTTTATCTATAAAGTTCCAGACGCCCCTGGTTCATACAAAGCTCAATTGGTCGGTGAGTTCATCACATGTGAGGAAAGTCAGTTTTGTTCTATTACGGGGGCTGATATTTCGCCTAATGGTAAAAAAATTGCCCTTTTGGGCTCAGGCTATATTTGGCTTTTTACCGACTTTACCTTCGATGATTTTAGCGCAGGCAAATTAGAGGTTATTGATGTTTTGTACAGAACCCAGCAGGAGTCCATCTGTTTTTTGGATGACGAAACCCTATTGATTGCCGACGAACAATCCAAAACCAAAGGGCGCAATTTATACCGATACAAATTAAACCAATAATTTGTCCAGCTAGCTGATTTGGTTTTTATCATTAATAGGTTTTAGCGTATACAAACGGTCGATTCACTCATAGCTTTCACAATAGATTGCCACTCTAACCTAAATTCAAGTTATTCAGGCAATCATGAAAAAAATCAGTTTGTTCATTCCCATCTGTTTCCTTTTTATATTCAGCTCGGTTTTCGCACAGAGTACTACGGTTGAAGTGAAAACATTCCTTAAAGACTTCAAGGGAAACGGTTCCATTACCCTGGATGGGGAGGGAAATGTGTATGTCAACGAGTATGGTACCGCAAATTCAGATATTTCTGGAACTGGAAAACATGTTTATGTAGTTACTCCTGAAGGGAAACTCAGCATTATGTCAACAAAAGTAAGCGGCGCAGTAGGCAATGTAATTGGCCCCGATGGAACCTATTATTTTAATAATGGTAACTCCTTCTATAACAGCGACCTAATGTCGTTAAAAGATGGTAAACTCAAAAAGATAGCTACCCTCCAAGGGTTTTCCGGAGACATTTTGATGGATAGTCAAAACAAGTGCTTTTTGATTCCAAGCTATACACATCCTGTTTTACGAAAAGTAGACATGGACGGCACTGTGGAAAGCTATATTGAAGATGAAAGACTTAAGGGAGTTACTGGTATAACCTATGGTGAAAAGAATGTCATTTTTGTGAGCAACTTTACGACAGGAAAGATTTATAAAATTAAATCGGATAAGTCTATTAGCGAAGTGGCCACCTTACCTGTGGCCTACCCAGGATATGTAATAGGGTATATCACGTATTTCGAAGGTCATATTTATGCTACGGGATATGGCGCTAACAAAATATATAGTGTCGATATGGATGGAAAAGTGAACGTTTTGGCAGGTTCTGGAGAATATGGGCAAAAGGATGGTACTGCTCTTGAAGCCGGATTTGTAACCCCAAATGGCATTGATATAGATGTGGAACGAAGAAGATTGTATATTACCCAAAACGGTAATGGGCGTCCTGCCGCTATACGGTATATTGACTTACCCAAATCATAGGATTCTGATTTCTAGGGAACAGTTGTTATCTTCTGAATCAATTAAAAGCCAAAACCGAAGCCAAATGCAAAACGTATTCCGTCTGCGCTATCAAAAAGTCCAACATTAGCCGATATGATATCCGCTCCATTTATAAAAAATCCTCCTCCATAGGAATTGTGCCATTTATCCGAAGAATCTCCAGGAAACCAAACTCTTCCATAGTCAAACCCGCCAAAAACTCCAGGAGTTACAGGTAAAAGACCAGTCTGCGAACGACGAAAGCTATATCGCAAATCTGTATTTTGGAAGAAGGCCTGTTTACCGGTAAACCGCTGAAACCTAAAACCACGCAATCCATTGTTGGCACCAATACTGGCTCCCTGATAAAACTCGAAATCATCACCAAAATTTACATGTGCCTTGAGGTTTGTAGCCAAAACCAAACGTTCGTTGGAAGTTATCTTATGTACAAATGCCAAACTCGGAATGAGATAGGCAAAAGCCCTGTCGGTATCTGACGCATTCATGGTATAACCACCTCTTAGATTAAAGCTCATCCCCAAAGTTGGAAACGCTTCGTTATCCGCATTGGAATAGCTGTATTCGGCATCCACTCCAAAAAAGTCTTGTTGTGTATCCCTTCCAGCATCGGTAAAAAAGCCTTCAATAAAGCGCCCTTCGGTTTCTTCAACTTCATAATTTTCATAGGATACTCCGACACGTACTTTTGAACCCAATCTTCCGCGCCATACCAAAGATGGTGTAACCTTAATGGTTTGAATCCTTACCCTATTAAAATCCAGCTCCAGTTCTTCAGTGTCATCATTGTTTTCGGTCTCATTGCCAAAACCGAAAAAGTTAATGGCAAAGTTTGGACTTGTAAATCGTGCGTCAATTTCAAAATTGACATTTTCAAACACATGAGCGAACTCACCATTATATCCCAAATCAAAACCATTTGTTGCAAAATAAAACCCGGCATTTACCGTATGGCGTTGAGTGAAAGGATTTTGCCTGAATCCATTGAAGGTGTAGGTGTTGGTTAGACCTAAAATAACCCCATCATCCGGATTGAATCCAAATGCCGGCAGCAATTGATTATTGCTTGCCTTTACCTTCTCAAAAACATAATTGTTGGTGTCATAATCATCCAACTTATGGATTTTACCAGCATATGCTTGGTCATACGTATTCTTTTTCGACTTGAAGTCGTAGGTGTGCACTTTTCTGGATTTCTCCGCTATTTTATAGATATCGTTGTTCTGTCCGCCAACCACTCTAATCTTAATCTTCGAATCCGGAGTATTGATGTCAAATACGTCATCGTCATCAAGTCCATAGATCCAAACCTCCTTGGTTTGTTCAGGATTGTAGGTTTTATTGAAGAACAGGTCTTTCTTTTCACCCCCCTTTATTCGATACACCATAATCTCCAAGCTGCCATTAGGTAGGGAACGTATGTTGAAATAATCATCTTTGTCTGTTCCGGTAACCACGCTGAATTTATTCAAAATGCGATAGTATTCCTCTGCAACTTCCACTAGACGCTTTTTGCGGGACAACAGATTGCTTTTTATTTTCTGAACAGTTTCGTCCCGAACCTCTTCGGGAAAATTGAGCATGGCCTTATCAATAGCCTCTTCATTTATTCGTTCCTGGATATATTTTGCCTGTTCCACCCACATATCCACATCGGTTTCCGAAAGGATGGCCATATCCAAGGCAAAAGTTCTAGGAGACGAGGTAAAGCCCTTTACATTTCGAACTTCTTCACCAAAACCTTCAAAAATCTTTAATCCTGGAATCGTTCTAGTACCTATACCCAGAATCAATCCATCCCCCCAACGCGAATAGGCTTGGTCCCTATCCCTAGGAATAGGCTTAAAGATTTTACCGCCATTGGGATCATCCACCTCCGCCCAACGCCATTGGTCAATATGTCTATCCCAATCTCCAATCAGGATATCAAATAACCTTGCTTTTACATATTCAACCTCATCTAATTTGTACTTTTCGTCTTTTCTCAGTTTTTTGATAAGGTCATAAGTGCTTTCAATTTTATTGGCATATCCAAAATTGGGTAGGGCACCGTGACCATCGGAAACATGTTCTTCAATCATATACAATCCATCTCCAAATTCGTTGTTGAAATCCCCCAAGGTGGATTGCTTTGGAATATAGAACAGTTTCGGATTTGTGTGATAAATCCCAACAGCATCGGATAAATCTCCGATCGTAAACGGAGCATAGGGATGTGCCGCGGTATATAAATCAAGAAGTAGTTCTTCGGTATACGATTCATCAAACTGACCGATTATATATTGCTCTTGGAATGCGATAGCTTGCAAATAGCGTTCAGCACTTTTTCTAAGGTCACGCATCACAAACTGACGGCCATCTTTGTGTTGTAATCGCAAAGAGTTGGATTGATTCCCCCCTCCTTTTCGAACTACGGTCAAACCACCATACAAAGTATCCAATCGAACAGTCGGGGCCTTCACTTTAGTCCCATAGTATTTTCTATATCGCTCACCCCATAGCCATTTGTGAAAACCTGTTTTTTTAATTTCTTCTTCGGAATACACGGAAGCTTCTTGGTATGGAGGAAACTCTTTCGTATACTCCTTGGTATCGCCCTTCAAATCAGCTGGCAAAACCCCCGAACTGAATAAGAATTCCTCTGTCCCATTCTCCCTTGGACCATAATAATCAACCTTGGATGAACCATCCGTAAAGACCGTAAGAATGGCATATCCTGTTCTTCCTGTTGAAAATTTGCTTCCGTTACGAAGCTTTGTGGCTCCTGTTTTTGCTCCTGCTCCACTTACAATCTGTGGTATCCCTTCCTCTACAATATACTGTAATGTATGCTCGTGACCGGAAACGAAAACAACCTTATTGGAAAACTGGGACAAGGTCACTAATCGCTTCTTTAAACGATTATACATTTTATTCGGCTGATCTTCTATGGAGGCTCCTGATGTTTTGCGCAAGAAGTTGACCAAACTACCCAAAACAGGCAAAGGCACCTTCCCACTGGTCGGATGAATATGTTGTCGGAAAGAATAGTGCCCGCCATGTGAACCATAGGTGAACATAGGATGGTGTATAGCTACAATTATAGTTTTGTCAAGATTCTTTTTGACTAGACTTTCATATTCCTCAAAAAAGCGTGTCCTGTCCTTAATCTCACACTCATCATTGATTGTAGGATGCTTGTCCCAATCCACTAGGAACCATTCCGAATCTATGGCAATAATAACAACCTCGTCGCTTACTTCAATCTTCTCAATGGGGCATCCACTTTTAGGTTGGAATACTTTCTTATTATCCAATGCCTTTTTTATATACTCCTCTTGCCGCTCCAACCCCTTAAGTCCATTATTGTACCAATCATGATTTCCTGGAATGAAAATGGGGCTTCCTTTATACTTATCCAAAGTAGCCAGCTGGGCATCCAAGTGATTCTTGGCTTTTTTATACCCTTCAGCGTCTTCTTTTTTATCTGGCATTCCTGCCGGGTATATATTATCTCCCAGAAATAGTGCGGTACTATTTTTAGGGGCATTTTCCAGTTTGGACTTGAATAGTTTTAGGGTAGGGTTTAATTCTCCCATTGGGGATTTTCCTGCATCCCCTATCAAGTAAAACGTATGCTCAATTGTTTTGTCTTGGGGAACTATACTTTTTTGGAATGGCTCTGCGTATTTTTCTTTATATGTAGCACAGCTAACAACGAAAAGCACTAAAAGCAGTGATAATACACGTGATTTCATATTGATAAGGTTGATACCAAAATTTTGTATTTTGGAGTTTTTAAACGTAAGCTATGTCGGAAATTATTGAAAAAGCTGAAACCTATGTAACCGAACTTTTAGAAAAAGAACTCGACCCAAAGTTTCTATATCACAATTTACGACATACCCAGCGTGTAGTTAAAAGTACTAAAGAATTGCTCAACAACTACGATTTCACAGATTTGGAAAAGGAAAAGCTGGTTTTAGCTGCTTGGTTCCATGATACTGGGTATACCAAAGGGGTAAACAATCATGAAGCAAATAGCTGTGTTATAGCCAAAGACTTTCTTACAGGAAACAACTACGAATCAACTCATGTTCAGTCTATTTGTGATGATATCATGGCAACCAAACGTTACTTTGAGCCCCAGAAACTATCTGAGCAGATTATTCGCGATGCGGATTCTTCACATTTTGCCCAAAAGAGTTATTGGGAAACCACTGATTTCTTAAAAGAGGAGTTGGAAGAACTCGGAATTGCGAAATATACTCCTAAAGAATGGAGGGACGAGAATATCAAAATGTTCAGAGCAGAACATCAGTTTTATACGGATTATGCTTTGGAAAATTGGCAAGAGGGCAAGGAAAGAAATTTAAAGCAACTGGTGAAGGATAAAAAAGCCGAAAAGGAAATTGCCAAAAAAGAAGCTCTAAAAGCGAAATATAAAAGTGAAAGTCCTGATAGAAGTGTTCAGACCTTGTACCGAGTCACTTTGAAAAATCACTTAAAGCTTAGTGATATTGCCGATACAAAGGCAAACATCCTCTTGTCAGTCAACGCCATTATTATCTCATTGGTTTTAGCCAATTTGATTCCAAAGCTGGATAATCCTTCCAACACCTATCTTATTTACCCTACCCTGATTTTTATTGTTTTTAGCGTGGTTTCCATGGTTCTTTCCATTTTAGCCACAAGACCCAACGTTACGAGTGGAAAGTTTACCAAACAGGATGTGGAAGAGAAAAAAGTCAATCTTCTCTTTTTTGGAAACTTCCATAAAATGAGTCTGGGTGATTACGAATGGGCGCTACAAGAATTAGTAAAAGACAAAGAATATGTCTATTCCTCCTTGACCAAAGACCTTTACTTCTTAGGTCTTGTCCTGGACAAAAAATACAAGATACTCCGTTTAACCTACAACATTTTCATGGTAGGAATGATAGTATCCGTTATCGCTTTTGGAATTGCCTTTCGCTTTTTCGGACCCGATCGGATGACTTTTTAAACTATATTTTCAATTCCTCCATTAGGTCGCTGTAGGTATACGTGCGTTCTGACTTCTTGTCTTTTGTATATAGAATCTCCGCTCGAATCGCTTTGAGCCCAGTAACCCCTTGAAGACCTTCCAGCTCAACAATTTCAATATTATTGGTAAAATACCCTTTGGCTTTCAAAAAGGTGATATAGCGCATATATTCTTTTTCGTCTTTACGTTGCGAATACACAATGGCCAACTTACCTTTTTTGGTCAAACGCTCATTGGTGCCTTTTATATAGGACTTATCTATACGCTTTTTGATGATTTCATATCTGGCGTTATAAGTGCCATCAACATCAAATCGTTTTTCGTCCATTCTAAACCGGATAGCAAGTGGTGTACTATACACTAAAACCAAGGAAGCCACATCAAGCTTAACAGGTAAATCAGGTTTGAGTGCATAATATTTGTTTTCCATATCGCACATGACCTGAAGTTGCCACAACCTTAGGTTGCTCAAATACAACTCGTCAAAGATGCGATCATTGGCTATTGAGCTACCGATATACATATTGTGTTCAACACCGTCGGTTTTATACCGCTCAAAATAGTGCGGAAACATTTCTTGGGCCTCAATCTGCTTTTTGTCCAATAATGCAGCAAGTTGCATATTGGCTTCCATTACACTATCATCGTAATTCTTTCTATGGTCATAATACGATTCCGTAGTTGGGTCTATTTGAGCTTCATACCCGTCAACCAACTTTGCCAATCCCTTGTCAAGCTTCTTCAAATGACTGAACACAGGATTCACTTCTTGCTTAACGAAGTCGAAAATAGCCTGTTCCGTATGTGTATAGAGTGCTTCTTTTACCTCATTTAAATAGGTATCAACTCGAAACATTAACTCCTCATAAATAGGCAATTTGTATTTTTTTACCGCTTCATCGAGAACACTGTTTATTTCAGAAAGTTGAATCATCAAGTCACGTTGAATCGAAATGTTCCTTTCCTTGGAGGATTCTTTTATATCAACTTGCCCATACAAGGGATACACATTTTTAAAGGCAATCTCTCTAAAAACAGGTTGATTCCCAATAAGTTCATCTGCCATAAACTTCTTGGCCTCTTCTTGGAATTTCCAATAAACCGATGAATGGACGGTTGTACATTCATGTTGAATAATGGCATCCACCAAGTTCTCCTCTTCTTCAATGGAACGTAGCACCGCAGAAACAATGAACGGCATCACGTCATCCAGTTTATTCGCATTTACGCTGTTTAGCTCATTAACCGTATCCGACACCAATTCCAACACACCTAAAAGCGTTCCATTGTCAGCAATCGGCGCAAGAATGGCACTCCTGATACCCTGCTCATACAATCCTTTATAAGGCTGCTGTCCATTTGACTTTTTGTAATAGCTCTCCACATTGGAAATAGAGAAATAGGTGCTCTCGTCCAACAATTTACCATAAGATCCTTCGCAAAGCATATCTGAACAAACTCCCGTTTCCTTTCCATTCAACAGAAAGCTTTCAATCCCTTTACCGTAGATTTTCAAGAAACGGTTTGTGCCAGAATCATACCCGGCAAAGCCTACCCGAATGTTATGAAGGTTAAAAAGAGAACGGAAGGTGTCCTGGAAACTTTCCATAAAGTTTTCACTGCCTCTTTTATTGCTCCCTATTAAGGTAGATTTAATCTCAGAGATGGAATGTTCGGCTGTAACATCAAACATGTTGGCTATTACGAACCCTTTTGACACAAAACTGTTTGGAGGAATTTTTTCCTTCCAAAGTTCAATATTATCGAAATTCTCAAGAAGTTCATCCACATCCTCTTTAGTAAGCTCCTTTGATTTTTCCGTTGGATGAATTTCCATGAAATCGGCATTATACAACACACGATAATGTCTCATCAATCCATTTTTGTCCGGAATATCGTAAAACAGAGGACGTTTAAAATCCATCTTATAGCCATAATGGAAATTAAGGACAATGATGCATTTTAATATATAGTTGATATCCTTGGGAAGATTACGAATTTCCAACTCATAGTCTTCTCCGGCGTCTTTCAAAATGTTCTTAAAGCGTTCTGACGAATTGAAAACAAAGTTTTCAAAAGGAGAAGAAATCGTTTTGATTTCATTTAAGCCAAGTACTGGAGAACAGGTATCCGCCAAGATGATGCGAATTACCTCTTCATGTTTTGTCAAAAGACTTAAATCACTAAAACCCTCACGAAGCTCGGGATAGGGTGCTTGTGCATCCAATACGAACTTTGCCCGGTCAGCCAAATATTTGTCCTTGCTGTTTAGTTGTTCTTCGTAGTGTTCCAACAGCTTGTTGAAACTCACCAACTGAAGCATAGGACTCTCCATATTGTAGTCTTGGTGCATACAGTATTAAGTCGTTGTTTAGCCTGTAAAGTTACAAAATCAAAAAATGCAGAGGTGTTAAGGGAATCTTTATGGGTTTAAATGCTTTTTTTTGGGATATTTAGACAAAAATCGGGTCATGTCCTCTTCCAAAAGACTTAGTAGAGCCTATACCAACGCGAAAACCATCCCTTTTGATGACACTTCCAAATTCATCGTTTTCAGTGACTGCCATAGAGGAGACAACAGTTTTGCCGATGATTTTGCCAACAACCGAAACATCTATTTTCATGCACTGAGCCATTACTACAGGGAAGGATTTAGTTATTGTGAGTTAGGAGATGGGGATGAGTTATGGGAAAACATAAGCTTTGCTTCCATATTTGAAGCCCATAAAAATGTTTTTCAACTACTTAAGCAATTCCATTTGGAAAAGAGGCTCAATATGGTTTGGGGAAACCATGATATGGTATATAGAAACCCCAATTATGTTGAAAAAAACCTCAGCCATTATTTTGAGCCGATAGATGGTTCTGATAAATCCTTATTTGAAGGGATAACCTATCATGAGGCCCTTATACTAAAACATAAGGAAACTGGGCAAGAGTTATTCTGCACACATGGTCACCAAGCCGATTGGTGGAACTATGTTTGCTGGCGTATTGGGCGTTTTTTGGTTCGCATTCTTTGGAAACCCCTTCAAGTAGTAGGTATTGCAGACCCAACTAGTCCAGCCAAAAACTACAAAGAGCTCATTAGGATTGAAAAACGCATCAAGCGTTGGATTCTTAAAAATGATTTGTTGATTACAATTGCCGGACATACGCACAGGCCCCGATTTCCAGAACCAGGACAAATCCCTTTTTTTAATGATGGAAGCTGCGTTCATCCACGAAGTATCACGGGAATTGAGATTGAAAAAGGTCAAATCTCGCTCATAAAATGGCAAATCGCCACGAAAACTGACGGAACCTTACAGATTGTTCGGTTGCTATTGGAAGGGCCAGAAAAATTGGTAGACTATATTCCCGACTAAGTTCGTTTAGCCAAGGTTTTAATTGCATAGATAAAGTGGTCCAATTCCTTTGTTGTAGTATACACATTTGGGGTGATACGGCATCCTCTAACATTGGCATAATCTATAGCCACTGTCCATACATTAAATTCTTCCAATAGTGTTTTTGCCAAATCATGCGGTGTCATGGTTGTTACCCCAACATTGGCTATCCCACAACTTCTATCAGGTTCTCTTGGCGTATTTATGACCACATTTTCTACGTCGCGCAATGCATCAGACCAGTACCGTTGGATAAAACGCATCCGATTTTCTTTTCGTTCCAAACCAATCATTTCCAAATAATCGATAGAATCATTTATAGTCAAATCGGTATGAACGGGATGCGTTCCTGTATGATTCAAGTGTCGAATCTTGGTTTTGTCATCTTCGTGTTCAGCAAACAAAGGCCAAATCTTAGGGATGTGTTTTTCTTTCACATAAAGTAGTCCCGCCCCTAAGGGAGTGCTCAACCACTTATGTAAACTAGACCCGTAATAATCACAATCTAATTCAGCTATATCTACCTTAATATGACCTACGGCATGAGCACCATCCACCATTATATCTACTCCATACGAATGGGCCATGTCGCAAATTTTTCGGATAGGAAGAATTTGCCCCGTAATGTTCACCATATGACATACCATTAGTAATTTGGTCTTGGGGGTAATTTGTGATTCATAAAGCTTTACAATCTCTTCATCCGATTTCGGATGGTTGGGAACCGAAACTTCTTTACAGACAATTCCATACCTGTCTCGCTGTTGATGGAAATGAATGCGCATAGCACCATAATCTTGTTTGGCAAAAACCGCTTCGTCTCCTTTTTTCCAAGGAAAACCTCCAATAATCATATCAAGTGATTCGGTAGTATTCCGGGTGACAATCATTTCCTTTTCAGAGCAGTTTACCAATTTTGCCAATCGAGCTGCAACCGCATCCTTGTTGTCCCATTGTTCGGTACGCATATAATACGAAGCTTCATAATTCACCTTGCGAACATGCTCTATGTACTTGTTCAATATGGGGGTAGGAATGAAGTTGTAATAGCCGTTCTCAAGGTTAATGTAGTCCGGTTTCAGCTGATAATCCATCCGGATACGTTCCCAAAAAGCATCTTCATTTTTAGGATATGGGATGGTCTTGTTTTGGCTGTAAGCGTCTAAAGGCACTGCCAAAAACGGACTGGCTAGTGCTGTTTGTCCCAATCGTTTTAAAAACTGTCGTTTTTCCATATGGGTTGGTTTTTAGGAAATTGGTACTTTTCAGTTAGGTTGAAGTTACAATAAATCTACCCTTCTTAGAAACCCTTAACGTTAGAACTACGTAGCATTTTTATTCATTCGATCCTGTATTTGTAAATAGATAAAAAAGAAAGAGAGCCCGCCATGTTTAACGGGCTCTTCGTATTTTAGAAAAAGTAAGATAATCCAACCAATATATTGGAGAAATTGAAATTGGTGTTAAAGTTGTTTCTTCTGGTCTCCCCGCCGTCTCCAGGCTCCTGCGTAAAGGAAGAAAAACTTATTGCTCCAACCGATGATTCAAATGCCAAATGCTTCGAAACGAAAAAGGAAATTCCCGGTCTTATACTTGCCAAAACACCCTCTTGAGACGATGTAAATCGCTCTCCATCGCCTCTGATTCCTTCTGTCCAAGTTCTGGTGTAGCCTGCCTCTCCTTGTAGGTATAGGGCCAAACTCTTATTTAGACCAAAGTACCTTCGCACGAATGATGATAATGTAACACTTTCGGATTTATCTTCTGAGGTAGAAATACCAAAATCACTATTAAAACTGTTGAACTCCGTCCTAAACGTTGTATAGGATGGGATAATCCCTACAATCCAGTTATCCCTAAAAGTATAACCTACTATGGGGGCTATTGTAAACGAGTTGTTTTCATTATCCTGTGTAAAGTCTCCATTATTAGAGGTAAAGTCTGCATTATTATTGTTAAAGGATACGCTTCCCGCTAAGGTCCAAGTGCCTTTTGGTATGATAAATTTATCCTCCTGTTGTACTTGAGAAGTCCCGATTGTAGCTGTAAGCAGAATGCCAAAAAATAAAAATTTTTTCATTATTGAATTGATTTATATAGTTAAGTCAATACAATATCAACCATCATTCCTAACCTCAGTTTCAAGTTTGGTTTGTGAAGATTTTAACCTAGAGCCCGATTTCGTTCATCGATTTAACTTCATTTTATCAGCTCCATGGCAAGGTATTTGTTAACTTTATAGTTGGTTAACGACCAAATTGCTATGCGGAAACCTGTATTTTTCTTATTTCTCTTTATGTTGGGAATGTTATCTATACATGCCCAAGGAGACATTCCAACAACCAAACCTCTCAAAATTGGGGAACGTAATGATTTGGATATTCGCAGTAGCAACCAAGGCACATCTCTTAGAATACCTTCCGTTATCGACAATAACCTTGTCTCGAAAAACAACAACCCTGGAGTGAAAATGCTACCAGATAAGCAATTGTTACAAGCAGGCCACGATTTAGTCATTGATCCAAAGGTTGGCGAAAAAGAAAAGAAAAGCTCCAATAAGCACTTTGGCGACCAATATTTAGGGGATGTCAAAACGAATGCAAAATTTGTGGGCATTGTATGTAGGGATCATGAGTATGTAGATGGAGATAGAGTAAAGATTTATTTAAATGGCGAAGTTGTTGAACCCAATATTTTACTTTCTGGAAGATTTAAGGGTATCAACATCGATTTGGTCAAAGGTTTCAATAGAATTGATTTTGAAGCATTGAATCAGGGAAGTTCTGGTCCCAACACCGCTCAGGTAGTCGTCGCCGATGAGAAAGGTGTAGTAATCCATAACAACCGATGGAATCTTTCTACAGGTTCCAAGGCAAGTTTAATTGTGGTTAAGGAAGGAGAGGAGTAGGCTATTTTTTCAAGAAAATGTCATTTGAAAAAAGGTTTACCCATTCTTTTTTGGTGTCGTACTGGTCGTTATTTTTCACAAAAAAATAAATCTTCGCCAAACCATAATCCTTGTTTATATCAAACATTATTTTCTTGCTTCCGTCTTTGACTAAACTCGATTCAACTTCGTAGCTAAACGAATAAATCAATTTTCGGTCAAGCACTTTAACCAGTTTTAAACGAATATCATCTCCTAACTCTCTTTGAATTTGTGATGGTGCTAGCGAATAAATGCCTTGGTAATTTATACCTCTGTGCACCATTGGGGTAACATAACCCTTTTCTTGAAAAGCTGCCATTTGACTATTCGGTACGAGTTCAACAAAGTCTGCTACTATTTCATCTACATGTTTTTTAAGAATAGGATCTACCTTATCCAAATCGACAAGCTCATACTTTTTTCCACATGAGAAAAACAATAAAAAACAAATAAGGATAGGATAACTTACAATGATTTTTTTCATCATAATTCTCCAGGCTTATATGTTTTCTTAGCACGTTTTAAAACATCTTCTTTATAATATGCCGCGTCTTTCCAGTTTTGATTAGCGTACATTTTAATCTGGTCATTAAAATGAGGAGAATTAGGGTCTCCGCTTTGTCCACCTGCCAGAATGGTCTTGGCCGTTACCT
Organism: Bacteroidota bacterium; assembly: GCA_039184805.1. GTDB lineage: Bacteria > Bacteroidota > Bacteroidia > Flavobacteriales > Flavobacteriaceae > Flagellimonas. Next base: position 131,609 of record JBCDAX010000003.1, read on the forward strand.
TATCACCAAATTCGACTACAGCGACAAAACTGTTTCCCCGAGTACCATATAGTTTTTTGGTATTGTTGGTATAGCGGGCGCCGTAAGCCGCAAGGGCTCCCCATCTGCCACTTGCAAAACCAATAGGAATACTTGGTTTAATATCATCAAATGCCTGTCGAATATCTCCGTTTAGACGTTGATAGCGATTGACTTCTCCCCAAGATACTTTCCAGGTACCGAAATCCGTACTTAGTTGTTGTACCACTCTGAAAAAGAAAGTTAATTTATGTTTTTGAGGAAATTTATTGCTCCCCCAAAATTCCATTCTTTCCATAAAACTCATCCCACTTGGGTATTCGGCTTCCTGAAGTAGTAAAGTGCCATAAAAATGGGCAAGAGTCATGGCAACAGAGGATTCTGAAGTTCTAAAATCCCATCCACGTAATTCCTCAATTGCCGCTTTTGTGATTGTAGGCCCGCCTTGGTCGTTAGCACTAATCAATGAGGGAATCAATACTTTGAACGCAGGTAAATAGGAATCATGTGCCAATGCAATTAAACTATCCAAGGTATATCCCCTTCTATCTGTCAATAATTCAATGGCATGAACGCCTCTATAATTCTCTTGATTTCTTGACATGTATTTTGGGTAATCTCCCTGTTTTGGGCTATACTCCAAAGCGGACGTATATGGAGTGGAGTTGCAATTCTGAACCCACCCATTTTCCGGGTTCAAAACCAATATATTTTCATCTACCGTGTGTAATCCTTTCCAATCTGTAGCAGGATTACTACCATCAACGGGCTGAGTAAAATCAAAAATGGTATCCCTTTTAGGGATGAAATTCCCGTGGAAGTAGGCTATGTTTCCTCCTGCATCGGCATAAACGGTATTATTCGAAGAATTAGTGCGGATATCCATCATTTTTCGGAAGCCGTCATATCCATCTTGTTTAGTTCTAATATAGGACTGTTCCAAAGCTTTAACCGGTTCCCACATCATGGCTGAGGCAGTCCATTGGCCATCCACCATATGCGTTATGGGTCCATGATGGGTATGATACATAGGAAAGGTTTTTTCCATCATTTCATCTCCATCTTTATACTTTAAAGTAACCTCGCTAGATTTAACCTTTCTTAGTTCCTCCCCATATTGATATAACAAGTCCCCATCTTGTTTAACAACCATTTCTTTAAACTCGTCCATCACATCGGTGTAGGTAGAGGTGTGCATCCAACCGGTCTTTTCATTGAAGCCTTGATATACAAAAAACTGGCCCCAAGTAACCGCACCATAGGCGTTCAATCCTTCTTCGCTAACCATGTGAACCTCGCCTCGAAAGTAAAACGAAGTATGGGGATTTATCAGCAACATGGCGTTTCCAGATTGTGTCAACTCCCCGGAAATAGCAATACCGTTTGACCCTTGGGGTTCGGCTATTTCTTCCTTCTTCTTAATATGCAAGTCTTCCATTTCCCGAATTTCCATGTTTCCCTCATAGAAGGCTTGAATCTTTTTAGTAGAAATCCGTTCTATATCCCCACCTATACTTCCTTCACTAAAATAAAAGGGCATCCACGGTTCGAATCTTGTTAGGAGTTTGGGTTGTACTTCAGGATGGGTATGCAAATAGTAATTAACGCCATCCGCAAAGGCATCGCATAGTTCTTTTAACCAATTAGGGCTTTTTTCATAATTAGCGATGGCTTCCTCCTTGGTCATAAAGAGTCTGGACCGTAAATCGCTATAAAGGGCGGCCTCCCCCTCAATCTCTGCCAAACGACCGGTAGCCCAAATATAATTTTGCTCCACACGATTAAAATCATCTTCGCATTGCGCATACAATAAACCGAAAACAGCATCGGCATCTGTTTTGCCGTAAATATGAGGCACTCCAAAATCGTCTCGAATTATAGTAATGTTTTCTGCTTGTGCTTGCCACTGCTCTATTTCCGTCAGTTCCTTTTCGGTGCAAGAAGACAAAAACAACAAGACAATTAGAAAAATGGCTCTCATGTAAATGATTTTTAGGATTGGTCAGTGAAGATAAAAAGAAAACCCATGGCATTCTTGAATTCCATATGGGAATACTACCAACTTCCACTGGCACCTCCACCACCCGAACTTCCGCCTCCACCAGAAAAACTACTGGAGCTTCCACCACTGGAACTGGAACCAAAGGAATGCGAACCTCCTGAAGAGAATGTTTTAGACATATAGGTGCTATCACTCTTGAAAAATGATAGCTTAAAATCCTCTTTGCCCTTAACACGAATCTTGATAGCTGCCAAAAGCATAGCAAGTCCCAATATACCGCCAAATACAAAGAAAATCCAGGTCGGGTGGTCCAACAAATACTCATAGTGGGTAACATCTACCTCCCAAATCAAGACGGCAAAGACCAAAGGCATCACAACAAAAACTAGAGAAAACAGTAGTGGAACAATACTGAAAAGAGCCATAAAAATTCCAGGTAGCACACCCAATTTTCCAATGAACATACCTCGAAAAACCTCAATCATATTACCGTAGGATTTGTAGCTGATAAAACCTCCTGCTGCAACAAAAATGGACAAAAAGCAAAGCAAGAAAATCTTAATTCCCAATCCCATTTCGGATTCTTCTTCTATCTCGGCTTTGAATTCTTCAAGAGCTGCGGGGTCCTTTAGAAATTCAATAATTTGGTCTGTGGCCAAATCCAATCCTTCAAAATAGTTCTCCTCTTTAAATTCAGGAATCATGGTGTTCCGAATGATTCTTGAAGCCACCGCATCCGTGATGTATGGTTCGAGGCCATATCCTACTTCAATACGCACTTCACGGTTTTCTTTAGCAAATAGGATAAGAATTCCATTGTCTTTTTCTTCTTGACCTAACTTATTCCGATTAAACACGCCGTTTGCATATTGTTCAATAGTCTCACTTCCCAAGTTTTGGATAGTTAGAACAACTAATTGATTTGTGGTTTCGGCTTCAAACTGAGTCAGCTTTGACTGCATACCCAACAGCTGATTTCCATTGAAGATATTGGCCTGGTCAGTAACTATATCGCTTAACTGAGGATACTGCCCTTGGGACAATCCCATAGTTAAAAAGAATACATGGAGAAGTAGAATTCCCTTTTTTATCATAATTAAAAGGTACTTACCCAAAGATAACATAAGCGACCCTAGTTTTAGCTGTTGAGTTGATGAACCATTCTTTTGGTTTTATCGACCTAAAATTTGAGCTAACTTGCACATTCTTTTCTAAATACTATGGCAGAAAAAAAAGTTAGTGTTCTCAAGGCGTTTAAGACCATTATTTGGCCAAGAAGGCGATTGGTTTTCATTGGTCTGTTTCTAATCGCAATTAGTAAAACGGCTAGTTTTGTTGCCCCTATTGCCTCCAAATACCTGATTGATGATGTTATCGTAAAAAAAGACTTCAACATGTTAAAATATTTGGTAGCAGGAGTCATGTTGGCCATTTTAGTCCAGGCTATAACATCATTTCTACTTACTCGAATCGTAAGTGTTCAAGCACAATATTTAATATCGGAACTTCGCGCACAAGTCCAAAAAAAAGTACTTGCTTTATCTACTAGTTTTTTTGATAACACAAAATCAGGTGCTTTAGTATCCCGTATCATGTCTGATGTGGAAGGTGTTCGCAATTTGATTGGAACTGGACTAGTTCAATTAGTCGGAGGAACGATTACGGCGATTGTTTCCCTGATTTTGCTTTTGGACATTAGTGTACCAATGACGCTGATTACGTTCATCCCCTTAATCATATTTTCAGTGATTGCCTTGAAAGCCTTTAAAGTTATTCGTCCAATTTTCAGGGATAGAGGCAAAATTAATGCGGAAGTAAAAGGAAGGCTTACCGAAACCCTGGGTGGAATACGCGTGATTAAGGGTTTTAATGCTGAAAAACAGGAGGAAGCTGTTTTTGAGGTGGGTGTGGACCGATTATACCAAAACGTAAAAAAGAGTTTGACGACGACCGCATTTATGTCAAGCTCGGCAACATTTTTATTGGGTGTAGCCACCACAAGTGTTATGGGTTTTGGGGGGTATCAAATCATTGAAGGAAGTCTTACCGTAGGAGAATTTGTGCAGTTTACCATTTTATTGGGACTCATGATTGCCCCAATTGTTCAAATGAGCAATATTGGCAGTCAACTCACAGAAGCATTGGCTGGTTTGGACAGAACCGAAGAATTAATGAACACTCCCGAGGAGGATGCTGATGGTGAACGAACCCTAGAATTAGAAACTATTTCCGGAAACATGGATTTTACCAATGTTTCCTTCTCGTATGAAGAAGAAAAAGAAGTGCTGCATAATATTAGTTTTAAAGTAAAATCCGGTCAAGTAGTTGCCTTGGTCGGTAGTTCTGGTTCTGGAAAATCCACAATCGCAGGGCTAGCTGCCAGTTTTTTGAAACCCGACTCAGGTACTATAACCATTGATGGAAAAGACCTGTCCAAAGTAAACCTCAGTAGCTTTCGTCAGCATTTGGGTGTAGTGCTCCAGGATGATTTCCTTTTCGAAGGAACCATTCGGGAAAACATTCTTTTCCCTAGGCCGAATGCCTCAGAACAACAGCTTCAACAGGCGGTAAAAGCAGCTTACGTAGATGAGTTCACGGACCGATTTGATGAAGGACTTGATACGTTGATTGGTGAGCGTGGCGTAAAATTATCTGGTGGACAACGCCAGCGTATTGCCATAGCGCGAGCCGTTTTGGCTGACCCAAAAATTTTAATCTTGGATGAGGCTACCTCCAGCTTGGACACAGAATCTGAAGCGTTAATTCAAAAAAGTTTGGCTGAGTTGACCAAAGGGCGGACCACCTTTGTGATTGCACACCGTTTGAGCACGATTCGGAAAGCTGACCAAATTCTGGTCATTGAAAACGGAAAAATTGCAGAACAAGGGACTCACGAAGAGTTGATTGCTTCCGAAGGGAGGTACTACAACCTATTTACCTATCAAGCGAGGATTTAAAGTTCCTCCGGAGCTAACTCTACTTCTAATCCTTCAAGTTCGGGAGTAATGTGGATTTGACAACCTAAACGTGAATTATCTTCCACATTAAATGCTTCGGATAACATAGCTTCCTCGTCATCTGATTTTTCTGGAAGTTTGTGGTCAGAGTTTACATAACACTGACAAGAGGCGCACATAGCCATTCCACCACAAATACCTATGGTACCTTCTGGGGCAAGTTCATACAATCGAACAACCTCCATCAGGTTCATATTCATATCAGTTGGAGCATCTATTTCGTGTTGGACTCCTTCCCTATCGGTGATTTTGATTTTAATGTCGCTCATCCAGTTAGTTTTGACCCCTAAGAAGTCATCGTGAAACAAAAAACCTTACTACTCAATTGCCTTAACCACCGCTTTTGGGGCTTCTTTTTTCGTTCCATCAAACCCGGTAACACCACCCACAGTAGTATATTTCATAACATACTTCTTATCTGGATAAATTCGTTGATATGCGCTTTGGCACATTAAGGTTGCTTCATGGAATCCGCATAAAATCAACTTTAGTTTTCCAGGATAGGTATTTACATCACCTATGGCATAAATACCCGGAATATTGGTTTGGTAGTCTAGCGTATTGTCCACTTTTATGGCATTCTTCTCAATTTCGAGCCCCCAATTCCCAATTGGACCAAGTTTAGGTGAAAGTCCAAATAATGGAATAAAATCGTCTACCTCTAATGCTATTTTTTCTTTCGAATCGGTTTTTTCTATGATTACCTTCGCTAATTTATCTGCGCCTTCCAAACCTCTTACCTCGGCAGGTGTAATCAAGTTGATTTTCCCTTGATTCTTTAATTGTTGGACTTTCTCTACGGAGTCCAAAGCTCCCCTAAATTCGTTGCGTCTATGCACAAGGGTAACTTCAGAAGCTACATCCGCCAGAAAGATGGACCAGTCCAATGCCGAATCACCGCCACCAGCAATCAAAACTTTTCTATTTCGGAAGACCTCGGGTTCCTTAATCATGTAAACGATTCCCTTATCCTCAAAATCAGAAAGATTCGGCAATTGAGGCTTTCTTGGCTCGAAACTTCCTAAACCACCAGCTATAGCGACAATGGGAGCCTTGTGCCGGGTTCCTTTATTCGTGGTAACCACAAAAGAACCATCGTCAAGCTTTTCTATGGTCTCCGCACGTTCTCCGAGTGTAAAGCCTGGTTGAAATGGTTTGATTTGTTCCATTAAATTATCGACGAGGTCTCCCGCCAACACTTCTGGAAAACCAGGAATATCATAAATGGGTTTTTTGGGATAAATCTCCGCGCATTGGCCACCGGGTTGTGGGAGCGCATCGATAATATGACATTTTAGTTGTAAAAGGCCTGCCTCAAAAACAGCAAAAAGACCCGTAGGTCCCGCGCCAATAATCAAAATATCGGTTGAAATCATTAACAAGGTTTTAGGAGCGTGCAACTTACATTTTGCGAAGTGAAGTATTTATGACAAAGGTCATACTAGCTTATGTTGACCACCTCCTCAATTTGTGGGGCATATTTTTTAATGGTCATTTCAACCCCACTCTTTAAGGTCATCTGATTGACACTACAACCGATACAGTTGCCTTCCAGCTTCACTTTTACGGAACTATCGTTATCAATAGAAATCAACGATATATCCCCACCGTCGCTTTGAAGGAATGGTCTAATTTCGTCCAAAGCTTTCTCCACATTGCTTCGTATTTCTTCTGATGTCATACTCATTTCTTTTTAACCGCGGCACAACCTGCCATGGTTGTAATTTTTATTGCTTCGGTAGGAGGTAGGGCGGTATTTCGCTTAACTAACTCGCTCACCACATTCTTTGTCAAATCTTCAAAGGCCTCTTCTGTTGGCGTAGCCGTTTGAAGCGCTGCAGGCCTTCCAACATCTCCAGCTTCTCTTATACTTTGTACCAAAGGTATCTCTCCCAAAAATGGAACCCCTAGGTCTTCGGCTAAATTCTTAGCTCCATCTTTTCCAAAGATATGATATTTGTTATCAGGAAGTTCAGCTGGTGTAAAATACGCCATGTTCTCTATAATTCCCAAAACAGGAACGCTGATTGCCTCTTGTTGAAACATAGCCACACCTTTACGCGCATCAGCCAGGGCAATTTCCTGTGGGGTACTTACCACAACAGCTCCGGTAACTGGCAAGGATTGCATAATGCTCAAATGGATATCCCCGGTACCTGGAGGTAAATCCAACAGAAGGAAGTCCAGCTCGTCCCAATGCGCATCAAAAATCATTTGATTCAATGCCTTAGAGGCCATGGGACCTCGCCAAATTACCGCTTGGTTAGGTTGGGTGAAAAATCCTATGGATAGTAATTTTACCCCATAATTCTCAACCGGTTTCATCTTTGCCTTTCCATCCACATTGATTGACAATGGCTTTTCTAGGGCGACATCAAACATGATGGGCATGGATGGTCCGTAGATATCTGTATCCAACAGCCCAACTTTAAAACCCATTTTGGCCAAGGTAACCGCGAGATTGGCGGTTACAGTAGATTTTCCCACACCACCTTTTCCAGAAGCCACGGCAATGATATTTTGAATTCCGGGAATAGGATTTCCCTTTATTTGGTTCACCTTGGGTTTTGAAGGTGCATCTACTTTTAGATTGACCTTTATTTTGGCTTTTTGATATACTTCTTGGTGAATGATTTTTAGAATCTCTACTTCAGTCTTCTTCTTTGCCTGAAGACTGGGGTTTTTAATGGTAACATCCACCTCGACTTCATCCCCGAAAACTTGGACATTGGTCACTGCTCCGCTTTCTACCAAATTTTGGCCTTCACCTGGGGCAGATATTTTTTCCAAAGCCTTAAGTACGTCACTTTTACTCAACTTCATGCACTCTTTTTCTTTACAGTCGTTTATACTGATTTTAAGTTACAAAGATACGGCAACGGGCGCATTCGAAGAAGCCTGATGATTGAAAATGAAGATGGTGGGATAGGGTGGGATTATTAAAGTTCTATCCCTGGGTCCCAAAAATGCTTCTTAAAATCTACAATTTGATTATCAACCACTTCGATGCCCTCGTTTTCTAGAAGCTGTTGCATCAAATTAGTGCCATCAAAATGATGTTTCCCGGTCAAAACCCCAACTCGATTTACCACACGATGGGCAGGCACGTCTTTTACCAAGGAATTGTTCATGGCCCATCCGACCATACGAGCACTTCGTGCAGCTCCCAAATATTTAGCAATTGCTCCATACGAAGTCACTCTACCATAAGGAATTAGCTTGGCGACTTCATAGACTTTATCAAAAAAGTTGGGTTCTTCCATACTTCAATAATACATTTTCATTAGGGTAATCATTAGGAGAACAATCATTAGACCACTGAGAATATAATTGGAATTCTTTGAGAAGCGATTGGTCTTGGTTTCCATTTTATTAAAGTACAAAGCATAGAGGTACATCACCAAAAAAGTTCCTGAGCCTGCAGCCAAAATAAAAACAACCTCATCAAGCACTTTATAATCCATAAATCCCTGGCTGTGAAATAGTGTATTTAAACCACTATAATATGGAATGGTCAATATATTAATAGCAGCAAGAAAAAGACCTTTGGTAAAGCTACTTCTTTTTTTAGTCTCTGCGAATTCTTTAGGGGTATTCCCTTGTTTCCTTCCTTTAACAAAGAAAAAAACAGCCAAGACAGAAAAAACCACGACCGCAGCCTGCAAAAGCATGCCCACAACTTCTGGATTCCTGGAAAGATATTTGGCTATCCGAACGGCAATATAGGTTTGGCACATGACCATAATGGCCACCCCGAAACCAAAAATCACCCCGTTCGCCTTTCCTTTTTCAACACTGGTTTTGGCCGCATTTACGTTTAATAAGCCCGGAGGGGCCGACGCTACAAAAGCCGCCAAAAAAGTAAATAGAAAAAGCGTTAATATCGTAGTCATTGGTTAGCTCAGTCTAAACTGTAGGTAGGTTATGGGTTTTCCTTTCTCAAGATATTGATTTTCATAGAATGTCTGTATGTCCAAGACTTCTTCTGGACTCCCCTCATTTTTGTATACATCATTATTGGAATAGCAAATCTCATGACCCAAACCTTGCAGAATTCCTAAAGTATATCCATGTAAAAACTCGCTGTCTGTTTTTAGATGAATGCATCCGGTAGGCTTTAGGATTTTTCGGTATTTATTTAAAAAAACAGGGTTGGTCATCCGATGCTTGGTCCGCTTATATTTTATTTGAGGGTCTGGAAATGTAATCCAAATTTCATCTGCTTCATTTTCGGCAAATAAAAGATCAACAAGTTCAATTTGGGTGCGTAAAAAGGCAACGTTGGGCAAATCCAATTCTATTGCGGATTTCGCTCCACGCCAGAAACGGGCACCTTTAATGTCAATTCCTATGTAGTTTTTATTTGGATTTCGTTGAGCCAAGCCCACCGAATATTCACCTTTCCCACAGCCAAGTTCCAATACAATTGGATTATTGTTTTTGAAGAATTCATTCCATTTTCCCTTCCATTTAAAATCCTGAAGCGCCTCATTCCGTGTGGGTTGAACTACATTGGAAAAAGACTCATTTTCCTTAAAACGCTTTAATTTATTCTTACTTCCCAAGGCAATGATTTAACAATTTGTAAAACTACGGAATTCAGGATTCACTTACTCTTTTAGTTTCTTTGTATCATGCAAAAATCCAAACGGATTCTAGTAGCTCCCTTAAACTGGGGGCTTGGACATGCAACTCGGTGTATTCCGATTATCAATGCCCTTTTGGCGCATGGGCATAAGCCTTATATTGCTTCAGACGGTGTTGCTTTGACTTTGTTACAAAAAGAGTTTCCTAAGCTTCCTTCGTTCAAGTTGCCTTCCTACAAAATTACATACGCAGAAAAAGGTCGAAATTTCAAAATCAAAATGATTTGGGATTCCCCTAAGGTGCTTAAGGCCATGGCCAAAGAAAAAAAAGCTGTAAAAAAACTGGTGAAAGAATATCAGTTGGATGGTATAATTTCGGATAACCGCTTGGGGGTATTTTACAAAAAAGTACCTTGTGTTTTTGTAACACATCAGTTAAACGTCTTATCTGGAAATACTACGTGGATGAGTTCTAAAGCCCACCAGAAGATTATAAAAAAATTTGATGCTTGCTGGGTTCCAGATGTAGAAGGGAAACCAAATTTAACAGGCAAACTAGGTCATCTTAAAAAGAAGAAAAAGAATATAAAATATTTAGGGCCCTTGAGCAGGTTTGAAAAAGGTCAAAAACCTGTTTCCTACGACTTGATGGTCCTTCTTTCGGGTCCTGAACCGCAGCGTACTTTTCTTGAGAAAAAACTTTTGGAACAGTTAAAGGGATACGAAGGAAACATTCTATTTGTAAAAGGAAAAATAGAGGAAAGTCAGACGCGCGAATTTTTTGAGAATGATTGTAACACGATTGAGCTTTATAATTTTATGCAATCCTGTGAGCTGGAAAGTGCTATAGATCAAAGTAAGTTGATTCTTTGCCGTTCAGGGTATACCACCGTGATGGATTTGGCTAAATTGGAGAAAAAAGCCTTTTTTATTCCGACTCCAGGTCAGTATGAACAGGAATATCTGGCCAAAAGAATGGAAAAGCAAGGATTGGTGCCCCAATGTATGCAAGATGACTTTACCATTGAACAACTAAATCGAGCAGATGCCTTCGAAGGGCTTGCAAGATTTGAGACAGACATAAACTATGCTGATTTGTTTGGGGTTTTTTCAAGAGTAAAAGAAAATTCGGAGCCAACGTCCTCTTCACTTTCTACATAGATTTTTTCATCATGCGCTTCGATAATGTGTTTTACAATGGAAAGGCCCAAACCAGAACCACCTTCTTTTCGACTACCACTCTGGTCCACCCGATAAAAACGTTCAAATAATCTGGGAATATGTTTCTTAGGAATCCCCTCTCCATTATCCGTGACTCGAATAATCACTTTGTTCTTAATCAAATTTTCGACACTTACCTCTGTGGTACCCTTCGGATATCCGTATTTTATGGAATTGACCAACAAATTACTAATAACTTGCTGAATTTTCTCCCTATCTGCCTTTACGAAAATGGGTTCTGAATACTCCATGTCAAAGGTGAATGTAATTTCCTTATCCGCTGCCTTCATCTCTAATAAATCAAAGACATTTTGAATCAATTCAATGATATCAAAATCTTCTTTTTCCAACTTAAGTCCGCCTACTTCCAGTTTAGTAATCAAGTCAAGGTCCCGAACAATGTAAATCAGTCTTTCTACCCCTTTATTCGCTCTCGCCAAATACTTTTCACGAACTTTTTTGTCGTTTATAGCACCATCCAACAAGGTCAAAATATACCCCTGAACCGTAAAAAGCGGGGTCTTCAATTCATGCGAAACATTACCTAAGAAATCCTTACGGTATTCTTCTTGAATTTTCAGCGTATCAATTTCAATTTTTTTATCCTCTGCGAATTTTTCAATTTCTTCGGTGAGGGTTTTCATATCCGTAGTGACCGGCTTAGAAGAAAAAGTGGTTGATTCCAATAGCGAAACATCGTCATAAATTTTCTTGATTCTTCGGTAGATAAATCGCTCCACCCTTACTTGCAACACGGTAAATGAAATAATGAAAGCACCTGAAAAAAGAAGTCCTAATAAAATCAGGTCCCATTTTTTGGCAATCGCCATGTAGGCGATAAAAAGAAGCGTTGTAATTAATGATATAAACAGGGAGGAACGTAAGGCGAACTTGTAGGATTTCCTAGTCTGTATGCCCATTACAAGACAAACTTATAGCCTACGCCCTTTACCGTTTTAAAGTGATGGTCGCCAATCTTCTCACGCAATTTTCTAATGTGTACATCTATGGTTCTTCCTCCCACAACCACTTCATTGCCCCATACTTTATCCAGAATAACCTCTCGCTTGAACACCTTGCTTGGTTTCGATGTCAATAAGGAAAGAAGTTCAAATTCCTTACGCGGTAAAACAATCTCCTTACCATCGTTCACAATTTTATACTCTTCCCGATTGATTACGATATTACCCACTTTCACAATATCTTCAACATCCGGCTTATCATCTTTTAATCTTCTCAGCAGCGCCTTTACCTTACTAACCAGTACTTTGGGCTTTATAGGCTTGGTGATGTAGTCATCTGCACCAGCATCAAAACCGGCAACTTGGGAGTAATCTTCTCCACGAGCTGTTAAAAAGGTTATGATAGTATTTTCCATGCCAGGGGTATTTCTAAGTACCTCACAAGCTTCAATCCCGTCCATCTCCGGCATCATAACATCTAAAATAATAAGGTGCGGATTCTTCTTTTTGGCCTTGGCTACACCCTCAACACCATTCTTGGCGGTTAAGACTTCGTATCCCTCTGCGGAGAGATTATAGCTTACAATTTCCAAGATATCGGGTTCATCATCAACAAGTAGAATCTTGATATCCTTTGTTTTCATGGGACGCTTGTATTAGTTAATAACTCCCAAATGTAAATATAATACGATTACTCGATATACGCTTAACATTGATTTAATGTCATAACCTTATTGTAACATTTTTTCAATAAACACTTAACAGGTGACTAACATAGCTTTTACAGGTCATCGCGTTCTTTGCCCCGAATTATAATCCAAGCAAAACAACTAATGAGAACATATCTACTATTCCTATTTACCCTTATAAGCTGTGCCATTTACGCCCAACAAACGGGTAGCATTGTGGGTAAATTGACCGATAAAGAATTAAACAATGATCCCTTAGCTTTCGCCAATGTTCTTATAAAGGGTTCTACCCAGGGAACAACTTCTGATTTTGATGGTCTTTTCGAAATTGCAGATGTTGAGCCAGGTACTTATACACTTGTTATTAGTTTTTTAGGGTATGAAACTTTAGAAGTCCCCAATGTTGTAGTTGAGGCCGATAAGGTTACTGAAATAAATGCAGGATTGGGTGCAAGTACTGTGGGTTTAGACGAAGTAGTGGTGACCACTACAGCAAGGAAAGACTCTGAAATCGCATTGCTCTTGCAACAGAAAAAGGCACTTGTTATCCAAGAATCTATCGGTGCCGAAGTACTGAGTCGAAAGGGTATTGGTGATGCTGCCGCTGCAGTTGCACAGATTTCTGGAATTTCAAAACAACAAGGCTCCAGTAATGTGTATGTGCGCGGTTTAGGAGACCGGTATCAAAATACCACGCTTAATGGACTGTCCCTCCCTTCAACAGATGTAAACAAAAAGAATATAGATCTTGATCTTTTTGGTTCAGATGTTATTCAAAGTATTGGGGTAAGTAAGGCTTTCTCAACCAATTTCTACGGTGACTTTTCCGCTGGAAATGTAAACATCGTTTCAAAAACTCATACCGGACAGGCTTACCTTAACGTTAATGTAGGTTCCGGCATAAACTCTGCGGCAATTGGTGAAGACTTCCTTTTGAATGAAGGCATAAGCTATTTTGGTCGATATAATCGCTATGACAACAATCCCTTTGCTATTGTATTAGGTCAACCAGTTGATCCTGTAGATGGTGGTTCCCCTATTAATCTAAATTTTGGAATTGAAGGAGGTTTTTCCCTAGTTTTTAAAGATGAATCCCGATTGAGCTTTTTCGGAACCGCCTCATTTAGTAATGGATTTAGGTTTAGACAAGGTGAGGCCAGTGATTTTACCAATGCATTGAATTCATCTTATCCTAATGTGGACCAATATATTTATGATGCCACCACCACAGCCTTGGCAAATATTGATTACACCATTTCTGAGAAATTTAAATTGCAATACCGCTCCATGTATGTTAATAGTGCAACGGACCAAACAGAATTCTTTGGCATAAATGGAGAAGGTACTATTCGGGATGATATTGGAGATACGGATGAAGGATTCTTCGTTTATAATGGTCGATTTAATCAAGACCAAATCTTTGTCAACCAGCTTCTGGGAGAATTTAACGATGAAGAAAAAGGTTTAGACGTAAACTGGGGTGTTGGTTATAATAAGGTACTCTCCGATGAGCCGGATCGTAAACGTTTCACCTTACAGAATTACCAATTGGCATTGGATAATGACCCAGACACCAATCCTATTTTCTTTGATAACGTGGCGTTTGACAACCAACGTTTTTTTCAAGAAATCGAGGATGATGAGTTTAATGGGTTCATCAATCTAAAAAAGCAGTTTTCAGAAAACTTTGCCTTAAACGTTGGCTATGCTGGGAGACGTAAAGTACGTACTTTCAATGCCATTCGCTATGGATATGAGTTTACCGCTAACGACCTTGAGATTTCCGATGTAAACAACCTAAATGAAATCTTTAATGTTTCCAATATAGATATCCCCAATGGAAGTGGTTTGTGGGATGTAGTTACCTTGAACCCAATACCTGGACAGAGCACCGTGAACAGGCCGGGATTACCAGATAGCCAGTATAGAGGGGAATTGAATGTATATGCAGGTCATGTAAATACTGAGATTCAACTTCTAGAGAAAAAGCTTCTTTTAATACCAGGTATAAGATTCGAGAACTTTGCACAAGAAATTTCATATGATGTACAAGGAGATATTATTCAACCAGGCATCCAAACGACTGTAACATCAAATGACAACTTATTTTTACCTAGTTTAAATGCAAGATATGCACTTAATGAAGACATGAATCTACGGGGTTCATTTAGTGTTACGGCATCATTCCCCGAATTTAAGGAAGTCGCTCCCTTTGTTTATGAAGATGTTGTTATACGTTACGGAGGTAACCCTGACCTTTTAGGAGGTGCAGATGGTACGGGCCCTAACTTTTCCAGGATATTCAATTATGACATAAAATATGAGTGGTTTTTATCTCCAAGAGAAATCATTTCCCTAGGTGTATTCTACAAACAAATCAACGATCCAGTAAACCGAGTAACTGCTCGGGATGCTACTGGGGACCAGCGCTACTTTAGAACTGGAGATCAAGCGGATGTGTTTGGTGTAGAGTTGGAGTTTCGTAAAAACATCTTGAAGGATGTTGAGGACAACCCTTTGCTAAATCTTGGATTTAACCTAGCCTGGACAGATACCAATCAAGATCTTCAATCTGTTGGAGGTACTTTTACCACAAGCTTTAACAGAACGGAAAGTGAGTTGGAAGGAGCCTCGGACATCATCTTTAACACGGACCTTAGCTTTACCCCCACTATTGGCAAATTCAAGCCCAAGGCAACCCTTGTTGGATCCTATTTTTCAGATAGAATATTTGCACTAGGTGCTGGAACGGTCGGTGATATTATTGAAGAATCCGTTACCACAGTCAATCTGGTGATTATCAATCCAATAACAGAAAACTTTGAAGTTGGATTAACCGCAAGAAACTTATTAAATCCGGATATAACACTTTCTCAAACAGATCAAGTTGGCAACCGACTAATCATTACGCAATTCAAGGATGGTATTGACGTGGGCTTGTCGCTTAAATACAAATTTTAATTACAGATGATAACTACTTTAAATTCCTTAAAAATGAAAATCAAATTTCTTTCTAGTTTACTCATATTTACGCTCATAGTTGTGAGCTGTGAGGAAGACAACACACCAGATATTGTCATTAACGATAATAGTGTTGTAAACAATACTGAAACACCTGGAAATGGTGGCGGTACTGACCCTGATACTACTGAAGACCTATTCGGTTTTATCACTGAGGACAGAACCTTGGATGCCAGCATCACCTATCGTTTGGCAGCGGCTACTTTTATTGACGAAGGAGCAACATTGACCATTCCCGCTGGAACTCGTATTGAGGCTGAGCCTAACGGTGTACAAAACTACATCGCGGTGCTTCGCGGTGCTCGTATTCAAATCAACGGAACACAATCTGATCCTGTGGTAATGACTTCTGCGGCTAATACTCCAGGACCTGGAGATTGGGGTGGTTTGGTTATTTTAGGACAATCTACTACAAACTTGATTGACCCTGCCACTCCAGACGATCTTCCTACGAGTGAAGTAGGTCAGCTTCCTTATGGAGGTTCTATTCCTGCCGATAATTCAGGTAGCATCAGTTACCTAAGATTAGAGTACGTAGGTGGGGCCCTAAACGGTACACAGGAGTTGAACGGACTTTCCTTGTATGCTGTAGGAAGTGGAACAGCCATAAATAATGTTCAAGTTTTCCAATGCTCAGATGACGGTATCGAGTTTTTCGGTGGAACTGTAAACGTAAACAATCTTGCCATCGTAGGAGCCGAAGATGATTCTGTAGACTGGACTGAAGGTTACACAGGTACAATCACAGATGTATTTGTATCACAAACTTTAGATGGTGATAGCGGTTTTGAAATGGATGGTTTCAATACTGACTTCCAGAATTCAGGAGGTTTCGTTTCTGTACCTACTATTAACAATGCTACCGTTATTGGAAGTGGAGATAATAGCCGCGCATTTCGTCTACGAGCAGGAACCGGAGGTATATTCAACAATGTTGTGATTGAAGACTTTGGTCGTGGTGTTGTTGTTGAAGATGATACTGCCGGTGATATTACCTCAGACAACATTCCTGCGAACTTGCAGTTTACCGACGTTTCATTTACTGGTGTAACTGATGAGTTCTTGTACGAGGACGACTTTGCGAACCCAGCACCTCCTGTACAGGCAGACGTGATTGGTGGTGACGCTGGTAATGCGACTGGAACTGATATTGCTACTTGGGGTGCCGGATGGACCGTAGGTATCAACTAAAATAATCACACCTTTATCTTTTAAGAGCCCCGTTATTCGGGGCTTTTTTAGTACACTTCATCGAAAAACCTGACCCTTTTTCGACAAAATGCTCAATTTCAGGGATGTAATTAGCTATATTTGTGGCATAGCCTTTGTAACCTACTTTGTATGAAACACCTTTACGTGGTCTTCTTTTTTTTTGTATGTGCCATTGGATTCTCTCAGGAGGATATAAAATCCAATGCAGATATTGACGGCTTAAAACTCTATCCAAACCCTTGCACCCAAAACAAGGTATTCATCGAAACTCATGCCAATAAACCCAAACAAGTAGCGATTTTTGATGTTTTGGGTACTCAAGTGCTCCAAACGACTATGGTGGGCAGGGAGCTAAATTTATCCCGATTGGACAAAGGGATGTACATCATCCGTATTCTGGAAAACAATAAAGTTGCTACCAGAAAACTGATAATCAAGTAGTTCGTCGATAAATTACACCTTTAATTTTTATATACTTCAGCGTTTTTCTGCTTAACCTACAGAATTCCCTGTTTCACAACATTTTATAGGTATACCACTATCCTTTGGCTACTTTTATACTGCTTAGACCCCAAATCAGCATTTATGAAGAACCTCTACTTAGTTATTCTTATGGCACTTCCACTATTTACCTTCGGTCAAGAATTGGTCACTGTGAATACCCAACAGGTGAGCGAACTGCAAGGGTTCAAAATGTATCCGAACCCTGCATACGGAGATGAAATCTATATTACAACTTCATCCAACGGAACAAAAAATATAAAAATCTTTGACGTATTCGGAGATGTGGTCCTAACAGATAGGATATCTACGAATACTTTGAACATATCACGTTTGTTGCCTGGAGTCTATGTGCTACAAGTAACGATACGGGAAAAGACCATGACTCGAAAATTGGTCATCAAATAACCCCCATATCTTAAGCCCTTTCAAGGGCTTTTTTCTTTTTTGGCCTATTTTTGTTGGCCATGGAATTCAATTCTATCTCATCCATTTTTTCTATATCAAATTCGGGAGAGTTTGAAAATAAATGCTTGGAAGTTTTTAGTTTTCAATTCTCCCAAAACTCAGTTTACAAATTGTATTGTGAACTCTTGGGAAAAACTCCAAAGACCGTTTCGCATAGCTCTGAGATTCCTTTTCTCCCTATTGAATTCTTTAAATCAAAAAAAATAGTGTCTTCCACTAATTCAATTGAGGCCATTTTTGAAAGTAGTGGTACAACGGGAAGTGTAACTAGCAAGCATTATATTTCGAGTTTAGCGATTTACAAAGAAAGTTACACCAAAGCATTTACCCACTTTTTTGGTCCAGTTCAGGAATATTGTATTCTCGCATTGTTGCCTGCTTATCTGGAAAGAAAAGGGTCTTCTTTGGTTTATATGGTTGACGACTTGGTGAAACAATCCCAGCATCCAGAAAGTGGTTTTTACCTTTACGATATAGAGGAACTACATGCAAAGCTTATTAAGCTCGAGGAGGCTAAAACCAAAACACTGTTGATAGGGGTTTCCTTTGCCCTTTTGGATTTAGCTGAACAATTTCCTATCTCCCTGAAACATACTTTACTTATGGAGACCGGTGGCATGAAGGGTAGAAGGAAGGAGTTAATACGAGAAGAATTGCACAAACAACTAATCAATGCATTTGAGGTTGATAAAATATATTCTGAGTATGGAATGACAGAATTGTTATCCCAAGCCTATTCAATGGGTAACGGCACTTTTGTTTGCCCTCCATGGATGAAGGTTACGACTCGTGATACGGAAGACCCTCTTTCTTCTCAGGCCAATGGAAAAACAGGGGGAATAAACATAATTGATTTGGCCAATGTATATTCCTGCTCGTTTATTGCCACTCAAGACTTGGGAAAGGTCTATGCCAATGGTTCTTTTGAGGTCTTAGGAAGGTTTGACCATTCAGATGTACGGGGATGTAACTTAATGGCCCTGTAAAGATTGTTCTAGTTTCTGGTAAGCGTATACAGAATTTCATCGTCAGCAATAAAGCGCTGATCCACAAATTCCAAGGTTAAGGTATTTCCTGAAATAGTGAAATCAAATGCACTACCATCCTGTAAAGTAATGCGATTACCTCCTTCCGTGTATGAATATGTCCCATTCTCCTTAAAATACATAAAACTTCCCGTGCTCAGCACGTCAACTTCTTTTCTATTGGTATTAAAAGTGAGTGTTGTAAGTTCAAATCCAGGAGGATCAGGAAAGCCACAAAAACATACAACATTGGTCAACGTCCAATCTCCACCAAGTGCATTGTCTCCAGATTCATTAGTATCATCATTGGAACAAGCAAGGGTATAAACCGATAAAAATAAAACTAGCGCCTTTTTCATTTTATAATCCAACATAAATAAGATGCAAAAGAAATTGAAACGTTGCCTTAGCTGACTTTTAGCACAAAGTAATTCTTCTTACCACGCTGGAGCAACACAAATTTATCATTGATCAAATCAGCTTTAGTAATCAAATGATCTTCTTGTACTTTCTCCTTATTTACTGAAATGGAATTCTGCTTCAACTCCCGTCGGGCTTCCCCATTGGACCCTAAAAATCCAGTTTTGGCGGCCAAAGCTCCTATCATGTCGAGACCGTTTTCCAATTCCGATTTATCTATTTGCGCCTGGGGAACGCCTTCAAATACATCCAAGAACGTTTGTTCGTCCAATTGTTTGAGGTCCTCCGAAGTGGATTTTCCGAAAAGAATATTACTGGCCTGTATAGCCCTATCTAAATCCGCTTCAGAATGCACCATCGCCGTTACCTCCGAAGCTAACTTTTTTTGGAGCAATCGCATATGCGGTGCTTCGCTATGCTCAAGAATCAACTTCTCAATCGTCTCTTTATCCAAAAACGTAAAAATCTTAATGTACTTTTCAGCATCTGTATCCGAGGTGTTCAACCAGTATTGATAAAAACGATATGGGGAGGTTCTATGGGCATCCAGCCAGATATTGCCTCCCTCGGTCTTACCGAATTTAGTTCCGTCCGCTTTGGTGATCAAAGGGCAGGTAAGAGCGTATCCTTTGCCCTCGCCAATTCTTCGAATCAATTCCGTACCAGAAGTAATATTCCCCCACTGGTCACTACCCCCCATTTGGAGCGTACAACCATGGTTTTGATAGAGATGTAAAAAATCATACCCTTGTACCAATTGATAGGTGAACTCAGTAAAGGACATACCTTCTTTAGCATCAGACGACAGTCTTTTTTTAACCGAATCTTTCGCCATCATATAGTTCACGGTAATATGTTTGCCGACATCTCGGATAAAGTCCAAAAAAGGAAAATCCTTCATCCAATCATAGTTGTTTACCAAGACAGCAGCGTTTGGTTCAGTACCATCAAAATCCAAAAACCGAGACAGTTGTGCTTTTAGGGCTTCTTGATTCTTGCGCAAGGTCGTTTCATCCAAAAGATTACGCTCGGCAGATTTACCAGAAGGATCACCTATCATTCCAGTTGCTCCTCCTACCAAGGCAATAGGTTTGTGCCCTGCCAACTGAAAGTGTCTCAACATCATCACTCCCACCAAGTGTCCAATGTGTAGGGAGTCAGCCGTAGGGTCTATTCCCACATAGGCTGCCTGCATCTTTTCCATCAAATGTTCTTCGGTTCCAGGCATTACATCATGTATCATGCCTCTCCATTGCAGCTCTTGCACAAAATTTATTTTCATCCTTAAGATTTAAATCGGTGCAAATATAAAATGAAGTTCTTAGATCGTTACGGAAATACGACGCAAAGAACTACTTTAGTCTTATGATACTAGTCACCGGAGGCACAGGCCTATTGGGGTCCCACCTTCTTTATCAACTTGTTCAGGGCGATAAAGGAATTAGGGCCATATATCGAAGTGCCCAAAAGAAATCCAAAGTACTTGAGATTTTTGGTTACTATTCTTCGGAAGCACAACAATTATTTGATAAAATTGAGTGGGTTCAAGCCGATATTACCGATTTAGGCGCTCTGGAACCTCTATTTGAAGGTATTGAAGAGGTATACCATTCTGCTGCTCTGATATCCTTTGACCCCAAGCATCTCACTACCCTACTTAACATAAATGTAAATGGTACGGCCAACATGGTAAATCTTAGTATAAAACACAAAGTCAGCAAGTTTTGTCACGTCAGCTCTATTGCGGCATTAGGTTCAGGGAAAAAAGGACAAACTTCATATGATGAAAACGTGGAATGGAACGACAACCAGGTTTCCGTATATGGCATCTCTAAATTTGAATCCGAATTAGAGGTTTGGAGAGGTTCCCAAGAAGGACTTTCCGTGGTAATTGTCAATCCTGGTATTGTATTGGGCCCTGGATTCTGGCGTTCTGGAAGTGGTGCCTTGTTTCGAAGGGCATCAAAAGGGGGGCGTTATTCTTTCCCAGGAGGTACCGGTTTTGTAAGTGTAAACGATGTTGTAAATTCCATGGTACTGGCGATGAAATCCAATATTAAAAATGAACGCTACATCTTGGTCAATCAAAATTTGACGTATCATGAAGTCTTCAGCAATATGGCCAATGCTTTTGGGGTGGACCCGCCTACAAAAGAGATATCGTTATGGCAGTTGGAAATCCTTTGGCGGATAGATTTTCTAAGGAGTACCCTTTTCAGCAAACGTAGAAAAATCACGAAAAACATTGTAAAAGGTTTGTACCAACAAGACAACTATGACAACTCAAAATCCAAAACAATCCCTGGCTTCTCCTATGAATCCCTTGATGAGGTAATCTCCTTTTGTTGCGAAAAATTGAAAACTACGATGCGGGTTTAGGACCTTTTCGTAGACTGTTCAAAGAATCAGCTCTTTTTTTCTGGGCTTCCCTGGTACTATCGTTTCTTTTCTTATTATCTTCTTCCAAAGTCTTTCTCTTCGCTTCCAGTCGTGCCTCCACTTTCTCATAAATCATCTGATACTTCAACGGGACAGAGGCATAGTATTTATCACTCTGGGCAAACTGTGTGCTGTCAATCTGATATTTTTGAAAAAGAAAGTCCATGGTCTTGAGATTATTCTGCTCTAAATAATACCCAAAGGAAGCTTTGGTTGCATTGAGTAAGGCCAAATCGTGAAGAATATCCACCATTTTATCTTCGGAAATCAAATTCTCTGGAGGTTCCACCACCTTTTCTGCACAGCTCCACAGCAGTATTCCTAAAACCATAAAAAGACTTCTTCTCATTACTATCTGTTAAAGGTGAGTCTTTTGGCATTTCGTTGCTCCGAAAAAGCACCATTTTCAAACGCTAGGTGCCCATTAACAAAGGTTCGTAATACCCTAGAATTAAAGGTTGTACCTTCAAAAGGAGACCATCCACATTTATAGTAAATATTGGATTTTTCAACGGTTTGGGATACACCTTCCTGAATTTGAACCAAGTCCGCGTAATATCCTTCCCGTATATATCCTCTTCTATCCAAATCGAAAAGCTTTGCTGGATTGTGGCACATTTTTTCCACAATTTTGGTTTTACTGATAATACCCTCTCTTTCTTTCTCCAACATGGCAATCAATGCGTGTTGTACTAAAGGACCTCCTGATGGACAACTGGTGTAGGGATTGTCTTTTTCTTCCAAAGTATGAGGGGCATGGTCCGTAGCCACAACATCAATTCTATCATCCAAAAGGGCCTGCCATAATTGCTCTCTATCTCCCTTTGTTTTAACAGCGGGATTCCATTTGATGAATGCCCCTTTTTTCTCATAGTCTTCATCAGAGAACCATAAATGATGTATACATACCTCAGCAGTAATCTTTTTTTCCTCAAGAGGGATGGCATTGGTAAACAAATTGGTTTCAATTCCAGTTGATAAATGAAAGACATGCAATCTGGCGCCGGTTCGTTTCGCTAGGGCAATTGCCTTGGATGAAGACAGATAGCACGCTTCCTCACTCCGAATAATAGGGTGCAAATGAATCGGAATGTCATCTCCATATTGACCCTTATACTTTTCTAGATTAGCACGAATGGTTCCTTCATCTTCACAATGCGCGGAAATAACCATTTCTGTATTACTGAAAATACGTTCAAGAACCTCTTCATCATCCACCAACATATTTCCCGTGGACGAGCCCAAAAACAATTTAACACCAGAGCAAGCGCTTTTATCCAAACGCTTTAATTCCTCCAAATTGTCATTGGTTCCTCCAAAAAGAAAAGAATAATTGGCCCAAGCACTTTTTGAGGCCATACCAAACTTATCTTCCAACTTTTCAATAGTAGTGGTTTGAGGATTAGTGTTAGGCTGCTCCATGAAGGTTGTTATCCCACCAGCGAGTGCCGCTTTGCTTTCTGTATCGATATTCCCTTTATGGGTGAGACCCGGTTCCCTAAAATGAACTTGATCATCAATAATACCCGGGAAAAGATAATCGCCCTTAAAATCGATTACCGTAGCCGAAGGTTCAGATATGTCTTTGTCTATCCTTTCAATAAAATCAGCCTTTAAGAGAACATCTGTTTCAACAGACATCCCTTCATTGACCATTTTGGTATTCTTCAGTAGAATCTTCGACATTATCAAAAACTTTTTTTGAAAAAGGTACTTCTTAATTTCATCGTTATTACGCCAAAGATGGCCTCTTTGACAATCTTGGAGTTCATTTTGGATTTACCGTGAATCCGGTCCGTGAAGATAATGGATACTTCCTCTATTCTAAAGCCTTTTAAGTAGGCTCTGTACTTCATTTCAATTTGGAAGGCATAGCCGATAAAGCGAACCCTATCCAAATCAATCGCCTCAAGAACTTTTCGTCGGTAGCATACAAACCCGGCTGTTGGGTCATGTACCTTCATTCCAGTAATTAATTTTACGTAGAATGAAGCGCCATAGGAAAGTAAAATTCTGAATAAAGGCCAATTAACCACATTTACGCCTTTCTTGTATCGCGACCCAACCGCTACGTCTGCTTCATTAAGACAGGCTCTATGTAAACGTAACAAATCGGCAGGGCGATGCGAAAAGTCGGCATCCATCTCAAAGATGTAGTCATATTTATTCTTCAAAGCCCATTTAAAACCATGGATATAGGCTGTACCTAATCCTGATTTTTCCTTTCGTACCTCCAAAAAAAGTCGATTCGGAAATTCTTCCTGAAGCACTTGGACATTGGCAGCCGTTCCGTCTGGGGAATTGTCATCTACGACAAGGATGTGAAAATCTTTCTTTAAATCGAAAACCGTTTTGATGATTGCTTCAATGTTTTCGATTTCGTTGAAAGTAGGTATAATGACCAGTCCGTCCGCCATTCATTGTTCGTTAGAGGGCAAAAATAATACTTTGTATTTTGATTTGACATTATTGTTTTCAAGGTATCGCAGTTTACCAATATTTGTACCTTTGCCCTATCAAAATACCAATTGATGACCCAAAGGTTTCCCGCGCTTTTCCTCTTTCTGTTAGCGTTACTCTTCATTTTAAACCTTGTTCAAAGCAGCTTTACAGAACTGATTTATGATGAAGCCTATTATTGGTATTATGCTCAAAATATGGATTGGGGGTTCTTCGATCACCCTCCCATGGTGGCCTTTCTCATTAAACTAAGTAGTTTTTTGTTTGACGGAGAACTTGGTGTGCGTTTTATGAGCTGTATTTTATCTGTGGGAACCTATCTAATTCTGTGGTTAACGATTGACAATGATAAAAAGAATGACCATGTGGTGGTATTCTTTTTGCTCTTGTTTTCCACTACACTTTTAAATGCTTATGGGTTTCTAACACTTCCCGACACCCCATTGCTTTTTTTTACTGCCCTTTTTCTCTGGCTTTACAAGCTTTTTCTACAAAAACCATCTTATTGGATAGCCCTTTTGATTGGAATGGTCATGGCTGCTTTAATGTACAGTAAATACCATGCTGTTCTGGTTATTGTTTTTGTACTCTTGTCAAATTTGAGCCTTTTACGAAATCCCAAGGCATGGGTTGCTGTGGCAGTTGCTTTACTTAGTTACGTACCTCATTTTATTTGGCTTTTTGAGCATGATTTTATCTCTATTAAATATCACATTTCCGAACGCCCCAATCAAGCCTATTCATTCTCGAAATTCACCTTGGGATATTTTGTCAATTTGATCGCAATATTTGGACTTCTTTTTTTCTGGGCCTATAAGGCTTTGTTGAAAACAAAGACCACTGATCTTTTTATCAAGGCTCTGAAGTATTTGTCGTTTGGCGTAATCATTTTCTTTTTTATCTCAAGTTTTAATAGGAGGGTTCAAACCCAGTGGGTAGTGGTGATTTCAGTTCCGATGGCTGTTTTGACCTTTAACTATATCCTTGAAAACGTAAACTCCAGAAAGTGGGTCTTTCGATTAGGACTAGTAAGTGCGGTGATTATGATTTATGCGAGACTATGGTTGGTATACCAGCCTCTTTTACCGCTAAGGTTCGAAACGCACGGAAATACCGTTTGGGCAAATGAACTTAAAGAAAAGTCAGAAGGCGTGCCTGTAGTTTTTGAAAATTCCTATCGACAACCATCTATGTATAGCTTTTACTCCGGAGTTCCCAGTTATACATTGAATAATTCTTATTACCGAAAAAGCCAGTACTCTATGGATAAATCAGAAGAACAAGTTAGAGGACAAAAAATTATTTATGTAACAAAATATACCAAGAGTGGTGATATCCAATTTTTGCATCCTGATAAAAAAACAACGTATTTCGGAACGTTTATGAATGATTTTGAGTCATTCCGAAAACTACAATGCCTTGTGGACACCACTTCACAGAAGAATACGTACTCTCTGAAAGTATATAATCCTTATGACTTTGATGTCCCACTCTCCAAACTTTCATTCTCCGCTGCATTTTCCAATGCTTACAAACAAGTTAAAGATTTACAGTCAGTGGAGATAGGAGTCTTACAAAAGGATAAACAGGCCATTGCTTCTAAAGATACGCTGGAATTTAGATTCAACTTACCTAAATCCAAATTCGAAAATGCAACGTATTTTCGAATTGGTATTTCTGAAAACGGTTTACTCCCTGGCCTAAATGGCATGCCTTTTAAAATTAATGAATGAGTCCTATTACAAGAACCATAGAATCTTTGGATTGGATGACAATAACTTTGATCATCAGCCTTTTAGTTATGTCATTGGGAAAGTATTTGTTCCAAATGAGGTTTTTAAACTTTCTTATTCTCCCATTCAACAATAAATATATTGTACTATCCAATAAGAAAGGGCGTCTGTTGAGTTGGTTCCATATTTTTATGACGATTTTCCAATACATCAACCTTGCCCTGTTTATTTTTTTGGTGAAAAGAATATGGGATGGTCCATCAAATGTAAACACCTTCCAGCTGTTTTTAATCATATTTGGTTTTGTTATCCTTTTTCACATCCTAAAAACCCTCCTTCAATTGTTCAAGGGGTTTGCATTTAACACCCAGGAGTTGGTGTGGGATTTGATATACAACAAAAGCACGTACTTTAACTACAGTAGTTTGGTTATGTTCTTAAGCAATATACTTCTGATTTATGTGCTAAAAGATTCAAAAACTGTCATTTATATAGCGATTGGCTTTATTCTTTCCATTAATGCCATTGGACTATTAAAGCTGGTGAAGAACTATCAAAAAGTCATAATCCACGATTTATTTTATTTTATTTTGTACCTTTGCGCACTCGAAATTGCACCCTTGGTTGTAATTGGAAGCTATCTAAAAGGTTGATTATCTTATGAAAGTAAAAACAATTTTGGTTTCCCAACCAGAACCCAAAATAGAAAATTCACCTTACTCTCGCTTAATAGAAAAAGAAAAAGTAAAGGTAGATTTTAGGCCCTTTATCCATGTTGAAGGAGTTCAGGCAAAAAATGTAAGACAGCAGAAAATTGACCTCAATAATTTTACTGCCATCGTTCTTACCAGTAGAAATTCAGTAGATCATTTCTTTAGAATTGCGGAAGAAATGCGCTTCAAAGTGCCGGATAGCATGAAATATTTCTGCCAATCCGAAGCAGTTGCTTATTATCTCCAAAAGTATGTTGTATACCGAAAGCGCAAGATTTACGTAGGCAAACGCACTTTTAATGAATTAGTTCCACTAATTAAGAAGTACAAAGACGAGAAGTTTTTACTTCCTTCTTCTGACACCTTGAAAGCTACGGTTCCTGAAGCTTTGAATGAACTAAAAGTAGACTGGACAAGAGGCATATTCTATAAGACTGTTATCAGTGATTTATCGGATTTAAGAAACGTATACTATGATGTATTGGTTTTCTTTAGTCCTTCTGGAATAGAGTCCTTACTGAAGAATTTTCCTGATTTCGAACAGAACGATACAAGAATTGCTGTTTTTGGCAATAGCACTGTAGAAGCTGCTACAGATGCGGGACTCCGCATAGATATTAAAGCACCTACACCAGAGACCCCGTCTATGACCATGGCGCTTCAAAAGTATATTACGAGCGTAAACAAATAAATGAAGCTTTAGTTTCAAATAAAAAAGGCCGCTTTAAAAGCGGCCTTTTTTATTAAAATGCATAGCGTTGTGGGCCTCCGCGCCTAATTTCTTCGTTGGCGTAGGCCTCAAACTTTTTAAAGTTCTCTCGAAAGGCATTGGTAAGCTTAAATGCCGTTTTGTAATATGCATCATCATTATTCCAAGTAGCTCTTGGACTCAACACCTGGGTTGGCACTCCTGGACATTCTCTAGGTTGCGCCACACCAAA
Source organism: Bacteroidota bacterium (assembly GCA_039184805.1). GTDB lineage: Bacteria > Bacteroidota > Bacteroidia > Flavobacteriales > Flavobacteriaceae > Flagellimonas. Next base: position 159,037 of record JBCDAX010000003.1, read on the forward strand.
GACTGAATGAATATGGTATTTGTCATACGAATAAAGTCCAAGCTCACCGCTCAAGGCCGCACTAATCATCGCACGGGTGTACTTAAGTTTCATTCGGGTTCCCACACCATAAGGACCTCCGGTCCAACCCGTATTAATCAACCAAACATCAACACCGGACTCTACCATTTTCTTACTTAACATCTCTGCATATTTTGCAGGATGCAAAGGCATAAAAGGAGCACCAAAACATGCAGAAAAAGAAGGTTGGGGTTCAACCACTCCAGCTTCGGTCCCAGCCACTTTAGCGGTATATCCAGAAATAAAATGATAGGCGGCTTGCGCTGGGGTCAATTTTGAGATAGGCGGAATAACTCCAAAAGCATCAGCAGTTAAAAAGAAAATATTCTTTACATTCTTCCCAATAGACGGCTGTTGGATGTTTTCAATATGATGAATTGGATAACTGACTCGCGTATTCTGAGTGATGGTAGTATCTGAATAATCAACCACTCCATTGCTATCCATAATTACATTCTCCAAAATGGCCCCCTTTTTTATAGCCCCGTAAATCTCAGGTTCATTTTCTTGGGATAAGTCTATCACCTTTGCATAGCAGCCCCCTTCAAAATTGAAAACCGTATTTTGAGGCGTCCATCCATGTTCATCATCACCAATTAATTTTCTATTTGGGTCAGTGGAAAGGGTTGTTTTTCCGGTGCCCGACAGTCCAAAGAAAAGTGCCGTATCCCCATCAGGTCCAACATTTGCGGAGCAGTGCATAGGTAAGGTTTTCTTGTAGACAGGAAGTATAAAGTTCAAAGCAGAAAATATGCCTTTTTTAATTTCCCCTGTGTATCCAGTACCTCCAATTATGGCGACCTTTCTGGTAAAATTTAGTATCGCGAAATTATGCTGGCGAGTTCCATCAATTTCGGCATCTGCAGTAAAACCAGGAGTGTTCAAGACTACCCATTCCGGGTCAAAACGCTTTAGTTCTTCCTCAGTGGGCCTTAAGAACATATTGTAGGCGAACATGTTTGACCAAGGATACTCATTGATTACCCGAATATTCAATCGAAAAGAATCCTCTGCACAAGCGTAACAATCACGAACAAAAAGTTCACGCTCATTGAGATAGTCCACAACTTTGTCATAGAGTCTATCAAATTTTTCAGCATCGAACGGAATGTTTATATCCCCCCACCATATTTTTTCCTCTGTTATTTCATCTTTAACGATAAATCGGTCCATGGGAGACCTTCCAGTAAATTCACCCGTGTTTACGGCCAAAGCTCCCGAAGAAGCCTGTTTACCCATTCCTTTTTCAATGGTAATGGCATGCAAAGAATCAGGTGAAAGTTGATAGCGTATCCTATCATGTTGGATTCCATATTCCTTTAACGAAATCGATTTCGTAAACTGGGTGTCCGAAGTCATTTTTTTGCTTTTAATGTTGGCACAAAACTAGAAAATTATACACTTTATATACCGTATTTACCTAGTTATTTGCTCTTTTTTGGGTCGAAATGCAGTATGCTAAAAAAATCCAGCTAAAAATTAGAAGAATACCACCAACTGGGGTAACTGGACCTATATATTTTAGATCAAATGAAAGCGCTTTTCCAATAACCAAAACGTAAATAGAAAATGAAAAAAGAATAACCCCAGTTAAGGTCAACCTATATAATATGATTTCGGATTTTCCCTTCAACCCTCCCCAGAGTCCCACAAAAAGGAAGAAAAAAGCATGGTATATTTGATAGCGAACTCCGGTTTCAAAAGAATCCAAACTTTCATAATCGGCTATTCGTTCCAATCCATGGGCGCCAAAGGCTCCCAAAAGGATTCCAATCAAACCCAATAGCACACCTGTTATTAAAAATGTTTTTTTCATAACTTTTTGCAGACAATATTTTATAAATACAACAAATTGATACCTTAGTCTTTGGTAAAACAAAAGTAATTAAAAGCTATGTCCCGCACGGTTTTAGTCTTTGGAGCTGGAAAATCAACCGCCTACTTATTGGATCATATATTGGAAAAATCGGCAGAAGAAGCGCTAAAGCTGGTCATTGCGGATATCAATCCAAAAGCTATAGACCCCAAAGTTACGGCGCATCCAAATTGTACCGTTCTTCAATTGGACATTTTTGAGGATGCCAAAAGGGAAAAAGTTGTGAAAGATGCCTCTGTGGTTATCTCTATGTTACCTCCAAAACTTCATATCAAAGTTGCGGCCGACTGCCTAAAACACAGCAAAAATTTAGTTACCGCCTCTTATGTCAGTGATGCGATACAAGGAATGGACGAAGAGGTCAAGAAAAAGGGTTTGATATTCATGAACGAAATCGGTTTGGATCCTGGGATTGATCATATGAGTGCCATGCAAATTATTGACCGAATCCGCGATAAGGGAGGCAAAATGTTACTCTTTGAATCTTTCACAGGTGGATTGGTGGCCCCCGAGCATGATTCCAATCTTTGGAACTATAAGTTTACCTGGAACCCAAGAAATGTTGTGGTGGCAGGACAAGGTGGCGCTGCTAAGTTTATTCAAGAGGGCACCTATAAATACATCCCTTATCAAAAACTTTTTCGTAGAACCGAGTTCGTTGAAGTAGAAAATTTTGGAACTTTTGAAGTATATGCCAATAGGGATTCCTTGAAATACCGGGAAGCCTATGGGCTCCAAAATGCACTTACCTTGTATCGAGGCACTATGCGGAGGGTAGGCTTTTCCAAAGCTTGGCAAATGTTCGTCATGTTAGGTATGACAGATGACAGCTATACCATAGAAAATTCTCAAGGCATGTCCTATAGGGAATTTGTCAATCTTTTTTTGCCTTACTCTCCAACCGATTCCGTAGAGCTCAAATTACGCCACTACCTTAAAATTGATCAGGATGATATTAGATGGGGCAAACTCTTGGAGTTGAATCTTTTTGATGATACTAAAAAAATTCCCCTGCCCAATGCCTCTCCTGCGCGAATACTGCAATACATTCTTGAGGACAGCTGGACTCTTGAAGCCCATGAACGCGATATGATCGTGATGTATCATAAGTTTGGCTACGAGCTTAATGGTGTCAAAAAACAAATAGATGCCAATATGGTGGTTTTGGGTGAAAACAAAAGCCATACGGCTATGGCAAAAACGGTTGGATTGCCAGTTGCTATGGCTGCGCTTTTTATTTTGAACGGCGAAGTGAACACAACAGGTGTACAAATACCAATTCACAAAGAAGTTTATGAGCCTATTTTAAAGCAATTGGAATCCTACAAAATTCACTTCAATGAGTATGATGTTCCCTATTTGGGGTACAATCCGGATTCGGTTGCCATTTAATGAATAATCTTTTTTGGATACCTTTACCTTCAATTTATAATCAAGAATATGAAATCCAATAACAGTTCGATAAAAATTGATGGTATTGACAAAAAGATATTAAGGTATCTTATGGAGGACGCCAGAAGACCCATCCTAGAAATTGCAAGAAACATTGGTATTTCTGGAGCAGCTATTCATCAACGACTTCGTAAACTAGAAAATGCAAAACTACTTGCAGGCTCTAAGTTTATCATTAACCCAAAAGTATTAGGATACACCACTATGGCCTACATTGGTATTTTTTTGGATAAAGCCATGGCAAATCCTAGGGCGGTGAAAGAACTAGAGCGAATTCCTGAAGTTCTGGAATGTCACTACACCACTGGAAACTGGTCTATATTAATCAAAGTTCTTTGCAAAGACAATGAACACTTGATGATGGTTCTCAACAAAAAAATACAACAGATTGAAGGAGTTTCGCGAACAGAGACCTTTATCTCCTTAGATCAGCAAATTGATCGTCAAATTTCGATATGAAAAAACCTGCCCGAATTACTTCAAGCAGGTTTATACTCTAATATCGATAGGTTTAATCTCTTCCTCCAAAAACTTGAACCGCCCAGTATAGTAGGGAAGCCAAAGCTCCAAGGGCTGCAACTAAATAGGTGCGGGCTGCCCATTTCAAAGCATCTTCAGCACCAGCGTATTCCTGTTGGCTTACCATATTTTTCTGTTTTAACCACACTAGTGCGCGCTTACTGGCATCGTACTCCACAGGTAAGGTGATAAAACTGAATAGGGTAGCGAAGCCCATCATAATCAAGCCAGCAACGGCAACATAAAAGCCAATACCTCCTAAAGCATTAGTGGCCATTAAAGCGATTCCTCCAAATACAATCCAAGTGGACATCCCAGAAGTTACGCTCACGACTGGGACCAATTTGGAGCGCATGGTCAACCATTCGTAGGCCTGGGCATGTTGTACCGCATGTCCTACTTCGTGAGCAGCAACTGCGGCAGATGCAGCATTTCTTTGGCTATATACAGCTTCACTCAGGTTAACCGTTTTATTTCTTGGGTTATAGTGGTCCGTTAGCATCCCAGCAGTGGAAATCACCTTCACATCTCGGATTCCATGGTCGTCCAACATTTTTTGTGCAATTTCAGCCCCACTCATCCCATTGCGTAAATGTATCTTGGAGTATTTCTTGAATTTACTTTTCAATTGATTGCTCACCAACCAACTGACCAGTGCTATTCCTCCAATCAATATATAATATGTCATCATAGCTTATGTATTTTACTGTTTCGTCTTTTAAAGATACCAACTTAAAAGCAAAAACCCCGCCAATTTATGACGAGGTCTTTTTTACTGACAAATTGTAAAACTAAACTAAAACGGGTTCTAAATTGAAAGCCTCTGTAATTTCCTTATAGACTATCTCTCCTTCCACAATATTCAATCCTTTCGATAGGGATTTATCCAAATTACATGCGCTGCGCCATCCCATGTTTGCCAATTTTAGCACATAGGGCAGTGTTACATTAGTCAAGGCTACGGTAGAAGTGTAAGGGACTGCCCCAGGCATATTGGCTACACAGTAATGTACTACATCATTTATGATGTAGGTGGGGTCCTCATGTGTAGTGGGTTTAGTGGTTTCAATGCATCCGCCTTGGTCAACAGCCACATCGACTATGACGGTTCCTGGACGCATATCAGCAAGCATTTCCTTGCTTATCAATTTCGGAGCCTTGGCTCCTTTAATCAATACTCCCCCTATAATGAGGTCATGGGTTTTTATATGTTTTCTAATATTGAATTCATTTGAAAATTCTGTGACCACATGACTTGGCATAACGTCATTTACATAGCGAAGTCGTTTCATGTTCACATCTAAAATGGTTACATGGGCCCCTAAGCCAGCTGCCATTTTTGCAGCTTGGATACCCACAGTGCCAGCTCCTAAGACCAAAACCTTACCCGGAGCTACCCCTGGTACACCTCCTAAAAGAACCCCTCGGCCTTTTTTGGGCTTTTCCAAATATTTCGCTCCTTGTTGTATGGCCATCCTTCCGGCAACTTCTGACATTGGGGTCAACAAAGGAAGTGTTCCCTCTTCATCTTCCACTGTTTCATAAGCGATGCACGTAGCACCACTGTCCATCATGGCTCGCGTTAACGGCTCACTTGAAGCAAAATGAAAATAGGTAAACAGAATTTGCCCTTTCTTCACTAGTGGATATTCCGCAGCAATAGGCTCTTTTACCTTTACTATCATCTCACTGATAGCATAGACTTCTTGGATAGTATTCAAAATGGTTGCTCCCACCTGTTGGTAGTCTTCATCAAAAAAACCGCTGCCTTTCCCTGCTCCTGTCTGCACGTAAACGGTATGGTTGTTCTTTACCAATTCAAAAACACCAGCTGGAGTCATTCCAACACGGCTTTCGTTGTTCTTGATTTCCTTAGGTATGCCTACAATCATTTTTTGTTTTTTTCTGATTACTCTTCAAAGGTGTATCAAAAAAAACAAATAAAAAAGGAATTATCGATAAAAAGTAGGGGTGTGCCGATTAAAAACAACTAAATTTAATATGATACCCCTAATTTTTAGGGGGTATAATAAAAATAAAAGATATTATTCACATTTTTACCCTTTTAATTAAAGGGTTATTTGTATCTAAACTTCAACAACAGCATAAGGAATACCAACAATGCTGTAATGCTATTGGCCAATATGACTGCTAGACTTTGGATATTGATACCATATATAAGCCAGAGTATCGTTCCTACCAGCATCACGGTATACATGGTTAACGAAACATCTTTAGTTGACCTATTTTTGAATGCCTTATACACTTGGGGTACAAAAGAAGATGTGGTTAGGGTAGCCGCGACCAACCCAATGATTTCAATATTTTCCATTGAATGGGATTTATAGATGTAAAAAACACTGGTTATGAGGCGAACCAGGGCTATAAAAATGTTGACTATACTAAACCTTTTATCCTACAATATTGACAATCTTTCCAGGAACAACAATTACCTTTTTGGGCTCACGACCTTGTAATTGTTCCTTGGTTTTGTCATGGGCCATTACCACCGTCTCTATTTCATCCTTACCCATATCCAGGGGTAATTCCAATTTAAATCGAAGCTTCCCATTAAAGGAAATAGGATATTCCTTGGTACTTTCTACCAAATACTTCTCCTCAAATTTAGGGAACGGTGTGTTCGCTATGGATTCTGAATGGCCTAAACACTCCCAAAGCTCTTCAGCAATATGGGGAGCGTAAGGTGAGACCAAAATGGCAAGTGGCGCCAAAATGGATTTACTTGTACATTTCTGTGATGTTAACTCATTTACACAGATCATAAAGGTGGATACTGATGTATTGAATGAAAAATTCTCGATGTCTTCTTCTACTTTCTTTATGGTCTTGTGGAGTGTTTTTAGGTTGTCTGCATTGGGTTCTGAATCACTTACAGTAGTATACAGCTTCCACAGTTTTTTCAAAAAGGAATGCACCCCGGTAATACCTGCTGTGTTCCAAGGTTTGGATTGCTCCAAGGGACCCAAGAACATTTCATACAAGCGAAGAGAATCCGCTCCATATTCCTCACAAATGGCATCAGGATTGACCACATTGTATTTAGATTTGGACATTTTTTCAATCTCGCGACCTACAATATATTTTCCATCTTCAAGAATAAACTCAGCGTCCTTGTACTCAGGTTGCCATTTCTTAAACCCTTCAATATCCAACTCATCGGAGGCATTGACTAAAGAAACATCAGCATGGATTGGAATCACATTTTTTCCATTTTTAAGTCCTTTTGAAAAAATGTTCTTGGAGTCTAAATCCTTGTAAACAAAAGCACTAGTCCCGGTAATCATACCCTGGTTAATCAACTTTCTTGCAAATTCATCTTTTGGGGCAACCCCTCTATCAAACAAAAACTTTTGCCAAAAACGGGAATAAAGCAAGTGGCCTGTAGCGTGCTCACTACCACCTATATATAGGTCTACATCCTGCCAATACCCAATGGCTTCCTCAGAATAAATGGCCTCATCATTATGTGGGTCCATATACCTATTAAAATATTGGGAACTTCCTGCCCAACCGGGCATGGTATTGAGTTCTAGAGGGAACACTGTAGTATGATTAATTAGTTGATTGCTGACTACCGCAGATTGTTCAGTATCCCAAGCCCAATCGGTTGCGTTGCCTAAGGGGGGTTCCCCAGTTTCCGTAGGAAGATACTTTTCCACCTCAGGCAGTTCCAACGGTAAATGTTCCAAAGCAATCATTTGTGGCATTCTATCCACATAGTACACAGGAAAGGGCTCACCCCAATAGCGTTGTCGGCTAAAAACAGCATCTCGCAATCGGTAGTTTACTTTACCTTCCCCTTGCCCTAGCTTTTCCAGTTCTGCAATCGCTTTACTTACGGCATCCTTATAAGAGAGCCTATTAAGGAAGTCAGAGTTTGCAATTATGGTATTTGCCTTATCAGCAAATGCTTCTTCAGAAATATCAACCCCCTCAAAAATGTTGGGAATCGGAATATTATAATGTTTGGCAAAATCGTAATCGCGTTGGTCCCCACATGGAACAGCCATTACAGCACCAGTACCATAACTGGCCAAGACATAATCCCCAATCCAAATCGGCACAGGCTCCTTGGTGAAAGGATGTTCGGCATAGGCTCCGGTAAATACTCCTGAAATCGTCTTTACGTCGGCCATTCTATCCCGCTCCGAACGCTTAGCTGTAGCTTCCACATAAGTTCCTACCTCAGCTTTTTGACCGGTAGTGGTAATTTTTGCCACTAATTCATGCTCTGGAGCCAAGGTCATAAAGCTTACCCCAAAGATGGTATCCGGTCTGGTAGTGAAGACTTCTATTTTATGAGATTCCGAGTGGCTCGGCTCCGTCGGAATCACATTGAAGGTAACCGAAGCTCCTTCAGAACGACCAATCCAGTTGGTTTGCGAATCCTTCAAGGGTTGTGGCCAATCAATTGTGTCCAGACCATCCAAAAGACGTTGCGCATAAGCCGTAATTCGCATACTCCATTGCGTCATTTTTTTACGAACAACAGGATGTCCTCCTCGTTCAGAAACTCCATTTACAATTTCATCATTGGCGAGAACTGTTCCCAATGCGGGGCACCAGTTTACTTCGGTATCAGCCAAATAGGTCAACCGATATTTTAGGAGAATTTCCTGTTTGGTCTTTTCTGAAAAACCCATCCAATCTTCAGCACTAAATATTGGAGTATCCTCATCACAAGATGCTTCTATCGTTCCATTTCCTTCCTTTTCAAATATGGAAATCAAGGTTCGGATGTCTTCAGCTTTGTCTGATGTTTTATTATACCACGAGTTGAATAACTGGATAAAAACCCACTGGGTCCACTTATAATATTTCGGATCAGACGTTCGTACCTCTCGACTCCAATCAAAGGAGAATCCCAACTGATCTAACTGTTCCCGATATCTGTTAATGTTGGTTTCAGTGGTAATAGCTGGATGCTGACCTGTTTGAATGGCATACTGCTCTGCTGGAAGCCCAAATGAATCATACCCCATGGGATGAAGCACGTTGAACCCTTTATGCCTTTTAAATCTGGCATAGATATCTCCAGCGATATATCCCAAGGGATGACCTACATGTAGTCCTGCCCCGGAAGGATATGGAAACATGGATAAAGCATAGAATTTTGGCTTATTCGAGGTATTTGTGGACTTGAATGTCTCTTTCTCAGCCCAATATTTTTGCCATTTGGCCTCAATTTCCCTGAAATTGTAGTTCATTTTATTATTTCTTCTATGGTTGGGTAAAAATAGGTTTAATCGCTTAATTACAATTTACTTTTCTATTTTTACGTACTGATTTAGCCCTATGAGTCAATATATTGAACGCTATCAAAGACGACGCTTGATATCATCTTACTTTTCCGTGGTGTTGAGCATTGCCCTTGTTCTATTCTTGCTTGGGGTTTTGGGTCTTTTGGTTTTGAACACCAAAAAATTGGCGGACCATTTCAAGGAACAGATTACGGTTTCCATCTTTTTAAAGGATAATGCTAAACCTGTTGAAATTGAACAACTACAAAAAAGTTTAGCACTGGCAGAGTATACCAAATCCGCAAATTACGTTTCCAAAGAGGACGCTGCAGAACAATACAGTGAGGATATTGGGGAAAATTTTGTTGAATTTTTAGGCTATAACCCTTTAAAAAACTCGATTGACGTTAATCTAAAAGCAGATTTTGTCTCGCCTACACAAATTTCGGAAATAGCCGAAGATATTGCCTCGAAAACCTATGTGGACGAAGTAAGTTATGACCAACCCTTAATCTCTTTGCTCAGTGAGAATGTACAGCGAATTAGCCTATGGATTTTAATAGCTAGTGGAGTTTTTACCTTTATATCCGTTTTATTAATAAACAGCTCCATACGTTTGTCCATATATTCCAAAAGATTTATTATTAAGACTATGCAGATGGTAGGTGCCACTAAAACCTTTATTCGAAGACCTTTTATTTGGACCAACATTCAATTGGGAATGTTGGGTGCGTTTATCGCTCTTATTGCTCTGGCAGTGGTTGTATATTATGTGGACCATAACTTCCCTGAACTAAATGTAGTTCAAGATTTAATTGCCCTTATTGGCTTATTTGTTTCCGTATTTGCACTTGGCGTATTAATCTCATGGCTAAGCACCCATGTGGCTACGCAACGTTTTTTAAATTTAAGGACTGACGATCTTTATTATTAACTTTACAATATGAGTAAGAAAAATAAGAAGGAAAAAGAACCTTCAAAAGAGTTTGTTTTTCAAAAAAGAAACTACCTTTTCCTTTTTATAGGACTGGCCTTCATTGCATTGGGCTTTATTTTGATGAGTGGTGGTGGAAGTGATGACCCCAATGTATTCAACCCGGACATCTACAATTTTAGAAGAATACGTTTGGCCCCCACCCTAGTTCTTATCGGATTGGGTATTCAGGTATATGCCATATTGTTGAATCCTCAGAAAAAGAAAAAATAGTTTGGACGTTATTGACGCGATAATCCTTGGTATCATCCAAGGTTTAACTGAGTTCTTACCCGTATCTTCAAGTGGTCACTTGGAACTGGGCAAAGCCATTCTTGGAGCAGACGCTCTTCCCGAGGAAAGCCTATTATTTACAGTCATTCTCCATTTTGCAACCGCTTTGAGTACCATCATTGTATTCCGAAAGGATGTCATTGCAATTTTTAAAGGCCTGTTTCAATTCAAATGGAATGAGGAAACCCAATTCGCTTTGAAAATCATCATTTCAATGATTCCTGCTGCTTTGGTCGGTTTCTTTTTGGAAGATTTTTTGGAAGTCTTTTTTGATGGAGCCATAATCATTGTGGGCATTATGCTTCTAATTACCGGTTTTCTTTTGTATTTGGCCGATATGGCTAAAACTACGGAAAAGGGAGTGTCCTACCGCAGTGCTTTTGCCATTGGGATTGCTCAAGCTGTAGCTATTCTTCCGGGCATTTCGCGAAGTGGCGCCACAATTTCCGCAGCGGTTTTATTGGGGGTGGACAAAACAAAATCCGCTCGTTTTTCCTTTTTGATGGTTGTCCCTTTAATTTTTGGAAAAATGGCCAAAGACCTTTTGAGCGGTGATATTCATTTTACAGGAGATCAAACCATAGCGATTACTGCTGGTTTTGTCGCCGCGTTTGTTGCCGGTCTCGCCGCATGCACATGGATGATAAAACTGGTCAGACAAAGCAAGCTCACCTATTTTGCCATTTATTGTGTCATTGTGGGTCTTATCGCCATTGCCTGGAGTCTTTGGGGGTAAAATTCGACTCCAAGGGCCCCAACCTAATGACCTAATAACTTTCAGATATAGGTACCATCAAGGACGGCATAATAGTTGTAGCTTTATAAAAAAGGGGCAGTAAAACTCTGTATTTACTAACTTTTAAACGAAAAGCATAACCCTAAATGTCCGCCATGAAAAAAACCTTAATCTTCATTTTTTCGATTTATCTTATTTCAGCCTGTAACGAATCAGAAAAAGATTCCTTTTGTATTGGTCCCATTGAAAACCAAAGCTCTATTAGTGCAAACCCAGATAATCTAAATGGTCAGTTTCAATTCGATTATCTGATTTCCTCACAGTTAAAGTCAAATGCTGAAGGCTCTGAAGAAGTCTATGAGCTTGATTATTTTGTAAATACTGCTGATGGTTCAAAGTTTTTATCCCGAACGACAATGATGGTAAATTTTGGTGAAATTGACAGTGAATTTGGCTCTGTTGATGGTGTAATCATTATGCCTAGTGGAAAGACAGTTATTTACGTCAATGATGCCCAATTTAATATGAAACGTGCCATTACGGTTGCTATGGATGGAACACGAGAGGATAAAATATTCAATGACCTCGTTTTTCTCAATGAGTTTTTTTCCAATACCGCCAACCTGAGAGAGGTTGCCGACTCTAAACCAAGTTCAATTTCTCAAAAAACAAAGGCATATGCTGCTACGGTGAATGCCCCAAATGGTGAGAAAGCCAAAGTCACTATGCATTTTGGAGAAAACCAGAACGGACGTGTAATAGAAACTGGAGTCCCTTTGGTAGGTTTACTGGTGGGTGTGGTAAAAGATAAGTCTATTGGTAAGTGCAATCGATTGGCCGTATACACCAAAGTGGAATCTGATGAAGGGGTTTTTGAAGCTACTCTTAACAAAATGACACCTTCATCACAAACTTTTGATGGAACTTCATACAAAGAAGCAACCTTAGGGGTGACCATGGGAGCACAATCGTTCTCCAGTAAGGAAATCAGTGATGAAATGGATGAGGCCATGGAGCGGGATTACAACCGAATTCAAGTTCTTCTTGATAGACTTAAGGATTGTGCTTCAGACGATATTGATTGCAAAGAACGAATAGAATTGCAAATGTTGGAAGTTCAGGACAGAATACAGAGACGGGTAGCCGACAATGCATCGGACCCAAATGCTTTAGGAAATGAGGGGACCGATTTTGCGACTCAAAAGAGACAACTGGAACGGCGGCTAAATCGAATTACAGCGGATATAATCAAACAAGGCGCAGATTGCGAACGCATTAAACTCGAATTGGATAATTGCAAAAGTGGTTGTTCTGGATTGGAAAGGGAGAGAAAACGCTGTAAAGAGGAAATTGAAAAAATGGAAAAAGAAGCTCAAGCCATTTCTTGTCAGATGCTAAAACTAATGGGCATTGAGGATGGGGTCGAAGATTGCGTCCAATAAAATTAAAATCAAGGTGTACCTTTGCATCCCGAAAATGTATTCGAAAAGTCGGGGCATTAATTTCTAAGTGGTGATATCCAAAACGTCTTTTTTAGAAGGTAAAGTCTTATTGATTGATAAACCTTATGAATGGAGTTCTTTTCAGGCTTTAAATGCAGTGAAGTGGACCATTCGTAAAAAGTTTGACCTCAATAAAAAGTTCAAAATCGGACACGCAGGTACACTCGATCCTTTGGCAACGGGCTTATTGGTCATTTGCACCGGTAAATTCACCAAAAAAATCCCAGATCTTCAAGGACAGATTAAAGAATATACCGGAACCATGAACTTAGGTGCCACCAGACCCTCTTATGATTTGGAAACTGAAGTGGATCAAACCTATCCCATTTCACATATTACAGAAGAAGAGGCCCGTAAAGCGTTACCTAATTTCCTTGGAAAAGTAGAGCAAGTTCCTCCTATATTCTCAGCACTAAAAAAGGATGGAAAAAGACTCTATGAATTCGCCCGTGAGGGAAAACACGTCGAGATAAAATCAAGAACCATCGAAATTGATGTTTTTGAAATTACTCGATTTGAATTGCCAGAAGTTGATTTCCGGGTAGTTTGCAGCAAAGGCACCTATATACGTTCTTTGGCCCATGATTTCGGGAAAGCTTTGAATTCCGGAGCCTATTTGAGCGCACTGAGAAGAACCAGAATAGGGGATTTCAACGTATCTAATGCTGTGACCCCTGAGGTTTTCAAGCAAAAACTTGAGCAGAATGGTTAAAATCCTTAGAAAAAGCAGTTAGGGAAAAGCCAATAGTGAAATATTTTAATAAAAAAGTGGTTATTATAGCACCATGAATCTTAACCGTCAACAGTTGTCGTTTTTAATTACCTTCTTCTCTATGTCGTTGGTGATTCTGCTGTTGTATAACATTCATTTGGGAGGAATGAAGGAGGAGGAATATGTCATAGAGTTGAGTTTGGCTGATGAGGACATTGAGAAACTCCTGGAAGAAGAGGAAAAAAGACTGGAAGAACTGGCTAACAATGACCCCATTAAAAGCCATATGGCCCTGAATGAAACAGCCAAACCCTCCGTTGGTAATCCCGAACCCTTAAAAACCCTAGAGGAGCTAATGGAAGAAAGGGAGTTGAACGGTGAGACAGGTGAGTCCTCTGCTTCGGATGGAGAATATGCCGAGTATCTTAAAAAACTAGCTGAAAAAAGACAGGAAAAAAAGCAACAATTGAGTGAACGTGAGGAACAAAAAGAGACCTTTACCAATGCGCTCAAAGACAGGAGAACTTCAATTTCTTACTCCCTTGTAGAGCGAAACGCCTATTCGCTACCACCACCAATTTATACCTGTATTGAAGGAGGAAAAGTAGTTATCAACATCAAAGTGGACCAGAGTGGTTATGTCATCGAAGCGGATTATAATGACCAGAGCTCAAGTACCAGCAATGGTTGTTTGGTGGATAACGCGATACGATATGCCTTAAAAGCGCGATTCAACCCGAGCTCCAAAAATTCCCAAATAGGAACAATTACCTACCTATTTCAGAGTAAGTAGTTCTACTAAATCTCTGAGGGTATTTTGACCCTTGTCCTTATTGTACCACATTTGAAGGTCTTGTTTGAACTCAGAAGTTAGCTTTCCATGTTCTTCTTTGTAGTCTTCAACCATTTGGGTAGCTGAGCTTGGTCTTGGCCCCCATTCTCCAGCAACTTCTCTTTTGTCCTTATCCCAAACAATCAGTTTTGGAATGGAACGCGAGCCGTTGGTCAAAAATTCATCCATTAAGGGTAGATTTTCATCTCGGAGAATAACTTTAAGGTCAATATTTTCATTCAGTTGGGCAACCTTATTTATCACAGGAAGACTTGGAGAAGCATCCCCACACCAACTTTCAGTCAAAACCAAAAAAACCAAATTAGAATTCAGATTTGCTATGGCTTCTTTATTCTCGTCAGAAATCTTTAGCGTCTTATCCCAGCGCGCCATTCTTCGGTCATTCAGTTCGGTATAATTGATTAGGGATTCCAATTGCTCCGAGCCAGTAGTGGCGCGATTCTTTGCCAAATTGTTTACTAATTCCCGGTAGGCATCGTAGGTCATGCCTTTCTCAATTCCTGAAACCACTAAATCCAAAACTTCATCCTTATTTGTATCCACAATTGCTTCCATCCTTGCTAATTTTCTCAAAGTTAGTCCTTACGGACAGCACTTTAATTGACTTTTATCATTTGTGGGAATGTTTTATAGAAACTTACACTTTGGTCAAATTCAAAAAAGAACTGTATCCGGTGGTAATTAATGATTTAGAAATCTTTTTTTAACCATTCCACCTTTGGTATCGTTAATACTGTTCATTACCACAAAAGCTTTTTTGTCGATTTTTTCGATTTCAATGTGAAGTTTACGAATCTCCAGTCTGGTAATTACTGTATAAATCACGTCATACTCCATTTGATCCCCCTTCTTTCCATAACCTCCACGCGCATTGTAAATGGTCAAACCTCTTCCCATTTTATCAATAATCATCTCCCGCATCTCTTCACTTTTTTGGGAAATAATGGTCACTCCCGTATATTCCTCGATACCTTCGACAATAAAATCCAAGGTTTTGGATGCCGCCAAGTAAGTTAGCATCGAGTATAAAGCTGCTTCTATGGATAGTAGGTAAGCCGCCGCCAAGAAAATAACCAGATTAATGAGAATAATAATGTCTCCTATTTTGGCTCCCCATTTTTTACTCAAGAAAATAGCAAGAACCTCGGTGCCGTCCAGCACACTTCCTCCTCTAATGGAAAGTCCAATACCCGCACCCAAAAAGAAGCCTCCAAAAACTGCCACCAACAACCTGTCTTGGGTAACTTCTGGAAAAGTGATTAACATAAGGGTAAGTGCCAATCCCAGAATGGCGATAATTGCCTTGATGGTAAATTGTTTTCCAATCACCTTGTACGCCATAATTAGAAATGGGAAATTGACCATAATAATCAGGGCCCAAAGGGGAACTTCCGCCACTTCAGAAATCAATAGCGAAATTCCTGTGGTACCACCATCGATAAATCGGTTGGGTAAAAGAAAACTCTCAAGACCAAAGGCCGCAGAAAAAATACCTGTTATAATAAAGAAGGAATCCTTTAGGTCCGAAGAAATCGAGAATTTTGATTTTTGCCTTCTGTTATCTTCAAATAAGGTTTTCTTCTCAGCCATACCACATCCCTTATAAGTCCACCGGATTTATGGCTAAGCTCTTAAACAACATAGCTTTGGTAAGAAAGAATTTATTCTGCACCTCGTTCTGTTTTAGAAATGCATCAATAAGGCTGCTCTCGCGCGAGTTAATCAAGAACAATGAACTTTCTCCAAAACTGAACTTTCGCTCTTCCGCAGATAGCAATGTACTGTAGTCCCTTACGATGTTGGCTATCAATTGATTTTGGGTAGTATAGGAATCCAACTCTCGGTAAATGGCAATAACCTTGTTCTGTATTTCTACCAAAGCATTGTCTCGTTCAAATTCGGCATCCCTTAGTTTGAACTTTGCGAGTTTTAGGTCTCCTCTTTCTTTTCTTAAGAAAATAGGCACACTGAAAACTACCCCTCCCTTAAACTCATTGGTTTCCAAAGAACCTATGTTTCCAGGAGTTTCCGTCAAAAAGTTATACTCAACATCTAAGGTGGGTAAGAGTTTGTTGGCTTTCAGTCTTTTGTCTACCACAAGCCCATCAATCTTGTATTCCAAGGAGCGAATTTTTGGATGGTTCTCCAGGGTAAAACTATCCAAAGGTCTGCCCATAATCTCTAAGGTCCCATCTATATCTTCTTCGACGGCACTATCAGGTACCACGTTGGGTTGAAGTTCAACCGGCAAATCGTTTAGCCAGAGAAAATTGGACAACTCCAAAGAACGTTTTATGAGTTTCACCCGGGCTTGCTCCAAACTCAATGCTCTGTTTTGGACAGCAATTTTCGCTTCAACCGTGTCGATTACGGCAATATCTCCAGCTAGAGCACTTTTTTTGACCCCTTGAAAGCGGGTATCCGCATTTTGTAAGAAATCCTTGAAAATCTCTGCGTCCTGGTGGGCCCGCAACCAATCAAAATAAGCCAATGAGGCTTCATAAAGAATCTTGTTCACCAACAAATCTTGATCAGCCTTGCTCTGCTCCCTAAAAAATTTTGCTCTTTTTAGGGTTGCCATACGCTCATTTATCCAAAAACCATCTGCTAATGAAAATGAGATTCCTAGACTATACAAGCCATCATCTGGCAAAAACTCATCTGGATTGGTGAATTCCCCTTGAATCTGCTCGAAATTCCCTTTAAGTTCTATTCCGTACCAAGTAGGTATTTTAAATGTAGCATTCAAACGATCCCAATATTCGGTTCCCTTGAATTCCTTCCTATTATAGTCTACTTCAATTTTAGGGTCGAATCCTCCCCTTGCCCTCATCAAGTTGGCTTGACCGATGGGAATGGTCAGTTGTGCCTGTTTGGCCACGGGATGGTATTTTTTCACATAGCCCAAGAACTCCTTAAACCTGAGGACGATTGTGTCTTGTTGCCCATAAAGGCCCGAAGTCATCGCCAGGAAGGAAAACAGGATGAAAAAGTAATGCCTATTTTTTTGCCACATCGGACTTACCATTTTCAGGTTGATAATAATTTGGCGGGAAACCATTTAATTGACGCCATAATTCGAACCAAATGGGCACGTCTTCCAAAAGAGCGATCGTATTTGCTCCAGACCCAACGCGAATGTCTTTTGGCCATTCTTGATCTTCCCCATCAGGCGCCAACAGTATTCTGTACTTCCCATTATCGCTAATGAAGGTTTCAATGGCTACCACCTCGCCTCCATATGTTCCAAAGGAAAGGTTGGGCCATCCACTAAAGAAAATAGCAGGCCACCCATCAAACTCGATACGAACTTTTTCGCCCAGATGTACTAAGGGAAGATCAATAGGTTCTACAAAAGTTTCCACAGCCATATCATATTGCGCGGGCATTATACCGACAAGTCTATCTCCCTCTTTGAAAGTCTCCCCAATCCCTCCTTGTATCGCACGGTTTATGAATCCGCTTTGGGGCGCTGTTATATAATAGAGATCATTCCGAATCGAATAATTGGTATATTCATTTTCCAGTTTCGTCACCTGAGCCTCAGAGTCGAACTGACTTGATTGCGCTGTATATTTATCACTTCTTGCCTTTGAAATTTTATCGGTATATTCTGCTTGTACCCTAGTAATCTCAACTTGGGCATTCAACACTTCATTTTTACTGGCTAAAAGCTTATTTTCTTGGGAAATCAGCTTTGCTTGGGTTTCTTGAAGCTTAAGCCTTTTTTCCTCGACATCGGTTACAGCTTTCAGACCTTCAGACTCCAACTGTGTGGTACGATCAAATTGCCTTTGCGCAATTAATATGTTCGTTTTTGCCGCCTCAAGATCAATACTATCACTTTGCACTTTTAATTTTGACTGTAACAGTTTATTCTGCGCCTGTTCCAGTTTCAATGATCGTTCCGTAGTAAGCGCGCCTATTTGTGTTTCCAGTGCCCTAACCTTTTCTTGATAGGACGTAACCGACATTTCTTTTGCCTTTATTTGCTGACCTGTCCGCTCAACCAAATTGGGGTCAAAATATTCGTTCTTAATCTCAGATATATGTAAAATGGTATCTCCTCTTTCAACAAAATCCCCCTCACGAACAAACCATTTCTCGATACGACCTGGTATGGGCGATTGAATGGTCTGAGGCCTCTGATCAGGAGTCAAGGTGGTTAAAAAACCTCTTCCCTTAACATTCTGTGTCCACGGTAAGAACATGATGAAAAAGGCCACGATGAAAAACACTGCCAAAAACCTATTGAAGTGCTTATAGTGTTTTCTGTGAAAGACCTTAAGACCGGCCTTATACTCAGAAATGTCAACTTTTTGATTCAATTTATTATGTGAAATATTCAGCATTACTTCTTGATTTCATTAATAATTTGTCCGTTTGACATGGTAATAATCCTACCACAGCGTTCGGTCCATTTTGGATTTTCGCTAACTATTACTAAGGCCCAACCATTCTCAGAATCAGTTAGAAAATCCATGATACTTTCCGCTTCTGCCTCATTGAATTGATCTAAAGGGTCTTTTAGAATAAGCAGTTTAGGGCGTCTAACAATACTACGAGCCAGTACAATCTTTTTTGATACAGTATAGGGTATCTGCCTGCCTTCTGGGTATAGAATGGTGTTCAAACCTTGCGGTTGTTCCTTAACAAATTGGGTCAAACCTGTTTTTTCCAAGGCCCAGTACACATCTTCTTTAGGAATGTTTTCGTTTCCAAAGGTGATGTTGTCCAACAAGGTTCCTTCAAAGGGAGATTCTTCAGACAAAGATTGGCCAAGATGCGAACGATAGTAGTTCAGGTTTACTCCCTGTAATGCCACATTGTTTACAAAAATTTTACCCTCGTCCGGCTCTATTATACCGGCAATCAAACGAAGTAAGGTCGTTTTTCCAGAACCACTTGAACCTTGTAATAAGATGGTGCAAGAAGGTGTAATGGTCATAGAAAGACTATCAATAATTTTCTTGTCGCGCTCAGGCACATTATAGGATAGATCGTTCAATTCAACTGTGAAACCATCATCTTCTTTGAAAGGGCGTTCCCCTTCCTGCGGTTCCAATTGCTTATCTACCACCTGCCCTAATTTCTCTAAAGAGGTCAAAAGGTCATAAAAGGTCTCCAAGCCCAAAATCAATTTTTCAACGGAACTTATGACCAATAATATGATGAGTTCCGCAGCGACAAATTGACCAATGTTCATTTCTTGGTTAAGGACCAAAAGACCTCCGATTAGCAAAAGCCCTGCAGTAACCAAAACTTTAAAACCAATCATCTGAATAAATTGGAGAATCAAAATCTTAAAGTGGCGTTCCCGTGCGTCCAAATATCCAGCCACCAAAGTATCGTTCTTATCTATCGCATGTGAAGTCTTTCCTGACAGCTTGAAACTCACCAAACTCCTAGCAACTTCTTGAATCCAATGGGCTACTTTGTACTTGTTTTTTGATTCATCCAAACTGGTCTCCAGACCTCGTTGAGCAGTAAACTTGAATACGATATAAATCAAAAGTATCAAGAGTATCCCGTAAATAATAAAGAAGGGATGGTAAAACGAAAGAAGAAGTAAACCGAATATAATTTGCAACAAGGCCGCTGGAAAATCAATCAAGATTTTTGACAACGACTTTTGTACCGTAAGCGTATCAAAAAAACGATTGGCCAACTCAGGCGGATAGTAGTTGCGCAGTTGACTCATTCTAATTTTAGGAAAACGGTATGCAAATTCAAAAGATGATCTTGTGAAAATCTTCTGCTGGACGTTTTCAATAATACGTATCTGCATCAATTGTAGGATACCCACAAAAGCAACCCCGAGAGTAACCAAAATCACCAGAACAATCCACGATGTACTTACCTGCGCCCCTTGGATTAAGTTGATGATTGCCTGTATTCCCAAAGGCAAGGATAAGTTTAAAAGACCCGCAAATATCGCGTAATAAAAAATCTGTAAAACATCTTTTTTATCCAGTGTCAGCAATCCCATTAGGCGTTGCCAAGCGGTTAAAATATTTTTAGCCATTAATTGTCGGTTTTAAGGCTCTGAAAGCCAAATCCATAAAATATTCGGTTGGTGTGGTCGTATCGTTACAATCGGTAAGCATGGGGAAGTGTTCGCGCAAGAAATATTGATGCAGGGAACCTTCAAGAATAGTGCTTGCCAAGCTTGAAGGATAGGGGTAAGCGCCATCCAAAGCGACAATCATTTCGTGTAAGCGATTGACAAGTCGCTTGTAAATGATGAAATACCCGTCCTTATTCTCCCTATCTACTTCTTTAGTGAGATAGGATTTTGAATATTCGTTAATTACAATCTTATTGAGCAATACCTCATTGATATGGGAGAATGAAACATCCTCCTCAACAGTTTGCGTAAGTATTTCAATGGCCTTCCTTAGTTTTTCCTTTCTATCTGCAATGCCGTTGGTGGCGAAAACCATTCTATATTCCAACCATCCCCAATACCAAGAGGCCAAGTAGAGTAATAGCTTATGTTTATTCTCAAAATAGCGGTAAATAGAACTTTCATTGGATTTTATGCGTTCTCCTAGTTTTCGAAAGGTGAAACTTTCAAAACCCATTTCATCTATCATTAGAATACTCTGTTCAATGATTCGCTTTCCCAAATCGGATGACTCTGGGTCCTTCACATAAATCTTATCGTTAATTCCTATTCGTATTGAATGCAACAGTCTTTCCATTCCACAAACTTTTCAAATATTTAGATCGCTAATATAAAAGTATTACTATTAATATATAATAGTTTAACTACTTATTAACAATAGTAATGCTGCTTTATTTGCAATTAAAACTATCTTTATGCTTGATTCTTAAAGTGTTGCTTATGAACAGAATAGTACTTTATTATACTTTTTTAACTTTTTTTCTAGGTATGGCGGTCCATGCCCAGGAAAATTTTAGACATATTAGCTTCGAACATTTTACAGAAAGTCGAGGTGATTCCGAAACAGGTCTTGTTGTTGAGATTCCCTATTCCCAAATGATTGTTACGGAAAATGCACTTAATACTCGTTCTGGATTTGGTTTACGTCTCAACTTTAACGGTACAATGGTCATTGTAGATCAAATGGAAGTTCTCCTTGACGGTAGAACACAAGTAATTCTTCGGAGGGAAGATGGACGTGATTTTTATGGATATCGCCCTACAATAAAGGCTGTATTATCAAATAAACCACCCAATGAAAAACAAAGTGCTCAATTGGTTAAAAACGAAAAAGGATAATCCAGCATGCGATAATACGTATCAAGTTCGTTTGGTGGAAGGAATTTTTGAACCTTCCGAATCCGCAGATGTGCTCTTATCTTTGCTCAATTACAAAATCAAGTTTCACACGGTTCAACTTTTGAATTTACAGGAGCATGAAAGTAAGGACCTTGAGAAATCCAAAAAACGTATTGAAGAACTTAAAACGGCTAAAAAACAGGTGACCGATTTGGTTGTGAATGCTCGTAACAAAGGATTGGTTTTGGATATTCAAAGCACTATTACCATTGTTCCAAAAACCAATGAGGATTCTTTTCAATAATCGTCTAACCATTTAAAGTGCTCATGCATAATCTCTTCTTTCTGGGTTTCCAAAAAACTAAGAAGTGCGTTGGCCACTGGTGATAATTTTTTGTTTTTTAACCATACAAGGTTCCATGTTGTAATTATTGGTAGGTTTTTGGAAGGGATAATGCCCAACTCCCCATTCTTTAGTTCCCGATGCACTCCTATCAAAGGCATTATGGAACATCCTAAGCCCGCTAGCACCGCTTGTTTTACGGCCTCATTGGAAGTAAGTTCAATTTTTTTACCTACTGTGATACTACGCTTGGTCAGATAGGTCTCCATAGCCGCCCTAGTGGCAGAACCCTCTTCTCTGAAAATCAGCGGAGTATTTTTTGAAAAGACACTTTTTCCCAATTTTACTTTCTCAAAATATTTTGGATTCCCTACCAACTGAAGAACATTTTTCATCAAACTCACCTTATTGAGATTTAAATGCTGTGGCAAAACGCTTACTAAAGCAAAATCTACTTGGTTTTCTTCTAAGGTTTCCACTACTCGGGATTTGTTTGTAACGTCCATCATCAAATCCACTCCAGGATTTCCTCTTACAAATTCGGATAAGAAATACGGCATAACGTATTTACCTGTTGAAACCACTGATATTTTCAAACGCCCTGCCAATTCTCCCTGATAAGCCAAAAGCTTATAATTGATACTGTCCACTTCTTTTAAAATCCTTCTCGCTGCGGAGGCAATCTCACTCCCAAAATCTGTAACAAATAATTGCCTTCCCACAACTTCTGTCAAAGGAATTGGAAACTGATTTTGAAAATTTTTTAATTGAATTGATACTGCGGGCTGGGTCAAATGAAGTTCTTCTGAAGCCTTTGTAATACTCTGTTTTTCAACTATTTTAAGGAATATTCGAAGTTGGTTGAGTGTATAATTCATAAAGATATTTTATTAATGTAA